>NZ_KL362968.1:0-768 GCF_000700805.1 Porphyromonas sp. KLE 1280 | reverse complement strand
GGAGTTCTGCGTGATATCTATGCATTCCACCGCTACCCCACGCATTCCGCCTACCTCATCTACACTCAAGCCCGCCAGTATCAATGGCAATTTAGGAGTTAAGCTCCTAGATTTCACCGCTGACTTAACAGGCCGCCTACGCACCCTTTAAACCCAATAAATCCGGATAACGCTCGCATCCTCCGTATTACCGCGGCTGCTGGCACGGAGTTAGCCGATGCTTATTCATACGGTACATGCAGGGAGTCACACGTGACTCTTGTTATTCCCGTATAAAAGAAGTTTACAATCCATAAGACAGTCATCCTTCACGCGACTTGGCTGGTTCAGGCTCTCGCCCATTGACCAATATTCCTCACTGCTGCCTCCCGTAGGAGTCTGGTCCGTGTCTCAGTACCAGTGTGGGGGTTCAACCTCTCAGTTCCCCTACCCATCGTTGCCTTGGTGAGCCGTTACCTCACCAACTAGCTAATGGGACGCATGCCTATCTCACAGCGAATTTCATTTCCTCTACCTTGGATGCCCAACATAGAGTGTACGCGGTATTAGTCCGTCTTTCGACGGGTTATCCCCCTCTGTGAGGCAAGTTGCATACGCGTTACGCACCCGTGCGCCGGTCGCCATCAGTCTTAGCAAGCTAAGACCATGCTGCCCCTCGACTTGCATGTGTTAAGCCTATCGCTAGCGTTCATCCTGAGCCAGGATCAAACTCTTCATTGTCAATATTTTATTGTACTTTGTTCTGTTTGTCTTGCTCTAAAAATGATT
>NZ_KL362967.1:0-116683 GCF_000700805.1 Porphyromonas sp. KLE 1280 | reverse complement strand
AGTCCGTCTTTCGACGGGTTATCCCCCTCTGTGAGGCAAGTTGCATACGCGTTACGCACCCGTGCGCCGGTCGCCATCAGTCTTAGCAAGCTAAGACCATGCTGCCCCTCGACTTGCATGTGTTAAGCCTATCGCTAGCGTTCATCCTGAGCCAGGATCAAACTCTTCATTGTCAATATTTTATTGTACTTTGTTCTGTTTGTCTTGCTCTAAAAATGATTCTTGCTTCAGATTTATTAGTGTATCTCTACCTAAGTAAAGGTCGTAATTGACGGTTAGGTCTTCATTTCCCTAAACGTTTGTTACTACACTTCTGTTTGTCAATATCAATTATCTCAAAGATCTCTTAAAGTCAAACCACCCACGTCACCGCAAGGCCGTTCGTTTCTTTTGCGAGTGCAAAGGTAAAGCAAAGTTTTCACTCCACCAAATCTTGAGTGAAACTTTTTCGTTATCACTCTCAATCTAAACCCTGTCATTCACTGCTCGTCCGCCTGACTTGCGACTGCAAAGATACAGCAATTTCCGCCGAATTTCCAAATCTAAGCGCAAGATTCTGCGCACTTTCTCTGGACGAGAGCCCTCTTCGCGCGCGTACATTATATATAGTAATAGGAAGGAAAAACCGATACAATTAGCATAAGCTTTGCAGATGAGGGGAGTAGACTTCTCACGTGAGAGGTAATATAAACCTATATAGGTCACTGGGCTGACCTATATAGAGACTGCAGCCGAGAGTCCTGCCCCTACTTATTGTGCTAAGGTATCGTGCACCCAGCTCCCCGATATGCCTCTACGAAGTAATACGCAAGCCCTTCGCCTTATCGCGAGTATTCCTCTTATCCAGCGGAGGAAAAAGTGCCATGCTCGTGAAGAAAAAGCGCCTTCACGTAGTGGTTTTCCTGCATCTATGTACGTAGTCTTAAAGACCAGGTACGTAAATCCAAATATCCACGTACGTAGATATTAGAGCCACGTACGTAGTCCAAACTTATCTGCCGCTCGTCCATAACTTTTATCCATACGCGGAGCAACAGTTTCATATTGGTCATCGCAGCGACCTATATAGGTTCGTACCACCCCACCATAGAGCTTAGATGAGGTCGCTTATATATCAAGCTAAACTTCAGTACGATATACTCACGCTCATCATAGGACACCATAAGGGCAGCATATCGGAGTGGGAATTGCAGTACCTTTGCTGGTAGAAGAATTGGTATAAGATTGCGTTGAAATAAGAACAGCAACTATGGCTACAATCAAATGTATAGGGGTACTGACCTCTGGCGGCGATGCACCCGGCATGAACGCCGCCATCCGCTCGGTCACCCGCACAGCTATCTACCACGGCATCCGCGTCAAGGGGATCTACCGCGGCTACAAGGGACTGATCACCGGTGAGATCGAAGACTTCGAGACACAGCACGTGAGCAACATCATCCAGCGTGGGGGTACGATCCTCAAGACGGCACGCTGCCCCGAGTTCCGCACGCCCGAAGGTCGCGCTCAGGCCTATGAGACGATGCGTGCCCACGGGATCGATGCCCTCGTCGTCATCGGTGGTGACGGGTCGCTCTCTGGCGCACGTGAGTTCGCCGAAGAATTCGACATTCCCATCGTTGGGCTCCCTGGCACGATCGACAACGACCTCTACGGCACCGACCTCACGATCGGCTACGACACGGCGCTGAACACCATCGTCTCCGCCGTGGACAAGATCCGCGACACCGCCTCCTCACATGAGCGCCTCTTCTTCGTAGAAGTGATGGGGCGCGAAGCTGGCTTCCTTGCCCTCAACGGCGCTATCGCTTCGGGAGCAGAAGCTGCGATCATCCCCGAGTTTGCCTTCGAGAAAGACCAGCTCGCCGAGACGATTGAGAACGGCTTCCGCAAGACGAAGAATAGCAGCATCGTGCTCGTCTCCGAGAGCGAGAGCACGGGCGGAGCGATGAAGGTCGCCGAGCGCGTGGAGAAGGAATACCCACAGTTCGATGTGCGTGTCGTGATCCTCGGCCACATCCAGCGCGGGGGCTCTCCCAGCGCGCAGGACCGCATCATCGCCAGCCGTATGGGTGTCGCCGCCATCGAAGCCCTCCTCGAGGGGCAGCGCAACGTGATGATCGGGATCGTCAATGATGCCCTCGTGTACGTGCCCTTCTCAAAAGCAATCAAGAAGAACAAGCCCATCGACATGGACCTCGTCGAGTCCCTGCGCATCCTCTCGATCTAAGGAAAGGACTCCCCTACCCTCACACACTTCGCCAAAGCAGCGAGAGAAACAAAAGCACGAGCGGTCGCAAAGCAATAGATGCTTTGCGACCGCTCGTGCTTTATGCGTAATGGGAGAGTGCGGGACTTACAGCTCGCGACGCAGACGTGCTACAGGGAGACGGAGCTGCTCACGATACTTCGCCACGGTGCGCCGGGCTATGGGATAGCCACGGGCAGCAAGGAGCTGGGTGAGCTGCTCATCGGAGAGCGGCTGACGCTTGTCCTCGCCTGCGATCAGCTCAGCAAGGGCTTCGCGGACCTCACGGGTAGAGACGCTCTCGCCCTCATCATTGAGGATGCCTTCGCCGAAGAAGAACTTCAGCATATAGACTCCGTAGTCGGTCTGTACGGACTTGCTATTGCTCACACGAGAGATCGTGCTGATATCGAGGCCTGTAGCCTCGGCGATATCCTTGAGGATCATCGGACGTAGAGCCGACACCTCTCCCGTGAGGAAGAAGGCACGCTGGTGCTCGACGATGGCGGTCATCGTCTTACGTAGGGTCTCCTCGCGCTGATGAATGGCATCGATGAACCAGCGGGCCTGCTCGACCTTGTGGCGCAGGAAGGTCATCGCCTCACGGCTCTGACGCGAGCCATCGCGCTGATCCTTGTGCTGCTCCAGCAGGGCAAGGTAGGTGGGACTTAGGCGCAAGGGTGGCAGATCTCGCTCACCGACGAGCGAAATCAAGAGCTCGCCATCACGCTCGGTGACGATGAAGTCGGGGGTGATGTGCATGAAGCGCCCTTCGCTGTCATCGCCGTAGCCACCAGCTGGCTTGGGGCTGAGATGCGAGATGAAGGCGTAGAGCTCGGAGAGACGCTCCTCGCTCACACCGAGTGCTGCACATAGGCGGTCAAAACGCTTATTGACAAAGTCCTCGTAGTGATGCTCGATCATACGCTGCGCCTCACGATGTAGGGGGGTAGCTGGCAGGCGCTCGATCTGCAAGAGGAGTGACTCTCTGAGGTCGCGTGCACCGATACCAGCGGGATCCAGCGTCTTCACCAGACGGATGAGTTCGGCGATCTCTTCGGGCGTGACGGAGAGGCCTGCCTTGAAGAGCAGATCATCCTCGATCTCCTCGACAGAGCGTGTCAGATAGCCGTCGTCGTCAATGTTCCCGATGATGTAGCGTGCGATCTCGCGGCGTGTCCCCTCCAGCGGAGTGACGAGCGAGAGCTGCTCCATCAGATACTCATCAAGCGAAGGGGCACCAGCCGCGAAGGGGATCTCTTCGCGGACCGACTGGCGCTCCTGCAGCTCACGGAGCTTATAGTCGGGGATATCATCCTCGGTAGCGTATTCGCCGAGCTCCCAGTCTTGGTCGTCGCTATCGGAGGAAGTCGCCTCGTCGTCGGAGCCTTCTTGCTGGGGCGCCTCGTCGTTCTCCTCGAGTGCAGGGTTCTCCTCCAGCTCACGCTCGATACGCGCCTCCAGCTCCAGTCCCGTGAGCTCCAGCATCTTGATGGCTTGGATCTGTGCGGGCGTGAGCGAAAGCGATTGGTCGAGCTTCTGCTGCTGAGTGAGCTTATTCATCGGAGGTAGGGAGCGAAGAGGATGAGGGAAAAGGCAGGTAGAGATACGGGCTACAGATCTTCGTGGTCGTAAGTCCAGACGATCTCCTCACCGTTGATGCGGAAGACCTCCTTACGTGCCAGAGCGAAGAAGTAGTCACTCAGGCGATTGACGAAGCGCAGGACATTCACATCCAACGGCGTCTCGCTATTGAGGCGGTAGATGATGCGCTCGGCACGACGGCAGACGGTACGGCAGACGTGCGCAGCAGCCGTGATCGCTCCACCAGAGGGGAGGATGAAGGCCTTGATAGGTGGTACCATATCGTCAAGGCGATCGATCTCACGCTCGACACGTGCCACGGCGCTCTCAGTGACGGAGGTCACGGTGTGCACATCGTCCTGCGTGGTGTCGGTAGCGAGGTAGCCACCGACGGAGAAGAGCTTGTGCTGTAGCCAGAAGAGGAACTTCTTATCCTCCTCCTCGAGCTCGTGTGCCAGCAGCACGCCGACGAACGAATTCAGCTCATCGATCGTGCCGTAGCTCTCCAGACGGATGTCGTACTTGGGCACACGCTGCCCACCGACCAGGGAGGTGCGGCCTTTGTCGCCGCCCTTTGTATATAGCTTATACTTCTCGGTATCCATAGTGATAGGGGTAAGGCGGGGGTGATGTACCCGCTCTGTAGAGATAACAGCGCTAAGGCTCTAAAAGATACATCGGCGAAGCAGTCGTGCGCTTCAGTGCCGTGAGCGAGAGGTCCTTACCCACGCGAATGCCCTCGGCGAAGAGGCGCTGCTCGACGGTCTTCCAGCAGAGATCGGGGTGGTTGTTGTCCTTACTCAGGTGACACAGCCAGACGTTCTTCATACCCGTGTGATAGACTCGGGCGAGGAGTTCAGCCGCCTCATCATTGGAGAGGTGCCCCTGCGGCGAGGCGACACGCCCCTTGAGGAACTCAGGATAGCTCCCACTGCGTAGCATCTCGGGGTCGTAGTTTGCCTCGAGTACCACGTGGTCTGCACGGCCGATATAGTCGGCGATATCGTCAGTGACGTGGCCGACGTCGGTAGCGAGCGTGAAGCGGAAGTCACCCTTCGTGATGTGGTAGCCCACGTTCTCCGCGCTGTCATGCGGCACGGGGAAGGGCTCGATAGTGAAGCCTGCTACGGTGAAGGGCTCGTAGATCTTGATCTCACGGCGCGAGGGGCCGATAGGGTCCTGCACGAAGCGGCTATTGGCTATGCTGTCGTGCACCAGCCGCGTGGCGTAGACGGGCAGGTGATAGACGCCCCCGATGACCCCGACGGTACGGATATGGTCGGCGTGGTCATGCGTGACGATGACCCCGTGGATGGCACCGCCGTCGAGCGGTATGCCTTCAGCCTTGAGGGTCTTAGTGATAGTACGGATAGGGATCCCCGCATCGATGAGGAAGCCCCCCGCCTCGTCTCCTATGTAGTAGCAATTCCCACTGCTCCCACTGGAGAGGCACATAAATCTTATCATTCGTGGATCTGGGTGTAGATACGTGTCGCCTCTATCGGCGATAGATGGAGATCTCGCGGGAGAAGCCCTCCATCTCCTGATCGAGGCTCATCTCTCCGCGCAGAGGGATGGCCATCAAGCGGCTGACCTCCTCGCTGCTGAAGCCCTGACCGAGGAGATACATCAGCTTCGTCAGTGCGGCCTCAGTCGTGGCATCACGCCCGCTGACCAGCCCGATCTTCTCGAGGAGGACGCCCGTCTCGTAGCGCGTCATATCGACGTAGCCCGTGACGCACTGTGTGACATTCACGATGACGACACCGCGCGCCACAGCGGCACGGAGCGCATCGAGGAACCAAGGCATCATCGGCGCATTGCCACTGCCGAAGGTCTCCATCACCACCCCGCGCAGCGAAGGCACGGAGAGGACGGCTTCGACGACCTCACGTGTGATACCAGGGAAGAGCTTCAAGACCGCCACATGAGGATCGAAGTGCGGGCGCACCGAAAGCGTACGCCCTACATGAGCGTTTGCGATGACGGCGTCGTGGTAGCGGATCTCGATACCGGCATAAGCCAGATGGGGATAGTTATACGACTCGAAGGCGCTGAACTGATCGGCGCTGATCTTGCTCGTGCGGTTGCCACGCATCAGATAGTTCTCGAAGAAGAGCGATACCTCAGGCACACGTGGGCGGCCTGCTTCATCACGAGCTGCAGCGATCTCAATAGCCGTGATGAGGTTCTCCTTCCCGTCCGTACGGAGCTTCCCCACGGGGAGCTGCGAGCCGGTGAAGACGATAGGCTTAGCGAGCCCCTCGAAGACGAAGCTCAGCGCCGAGGCGGTATAAGCCATCGTATCGGTGCCGTGGAGGATGACGAAGCCGTCGTACTTATCGTAGTTCTCCTCGATGACACGAGCCAGCTGTACCCAGTGCTCGGTAGTGATCGCCGAGGAGTCCAGCGGAGGCTGAAACTCCACGCTGGAGATATCGCAGCCCAAGAGACGCAGCTCTGGGACGTTGTCCTGCAGGTAATTAAAGTCAAGGGGTTCGAGAGCACCCGTCTCAGGGTTCTCAAGCATCCCGATCGTCCCTCCGGTGTAGACCAAGAGGATAGATGCGCGTGGTGCAACCATGTTGTAGTGTAGTTGTAAGCACATTAGCAGGGCGAAGCAAGGCCTTTGTAGCCCCCCATCGCCCCCATGTTTATTCTCTACAGACAAAGATAACAATAATATACCGCCATCCGGCTTCTTAGCGGGGCTCTTCTTAGGGCTCGTAGGGGAGCGGAATATAGGATGGCGAAGAAAGCTATATGGCTTTGTGAAGTGACCTCTATTAGGTTGTTGCTCCGTGTAGGGATAAAAGTTGTGGACGAGTGGCTGATAAGCTTGATCTACGTACGTGGCTCTAATATCTACGTACGTGGATATTTGGATTGACGTGCCTGGTCTTTAAATCTACGTGCATAGACAGAGGAAAACCACTATGTGAAGGCGCTTTTTTATTCACGAGAAGGACACTTTTCCCCTCCGCTAAATAAGAGGAATACGCGCGATGAGGCGAAGGGCTTACTTGGACACTTCGGAGAGGCATATCGGCGAGCTGGGCGTGCTATACCACTCTAAAAGGAGGGCAGGACTCTCGGGAACAGGCTCCGATGACGAGCGAATAGGGATAGACCGGATACAACTTCCCCCGCTATACACCCGACACACGGGGTATAGCGGGGGAGGAGAAAGAAGTGAAGTGGTGCGCTTCTATCCCTTAGAAGCGGTAGGTCGCAGAGAGGCTCAAGTGACGTGGCGAGCCAGGGAAGGAGCGCAGACGGTCGTAGCCCGAGACGTAGTAGCGCTTATCCAGCAGGTTATTCGCATTCAGCTGGAGCTGTACATCGCGCACCTTATAGTAGAGAGCCGCATCGAGGAGGACATAGCCAGGGTAGGTGACTACATTGGCACGGCGGCCGACCTGCCCAAGACGCTCACTCACGCCATGGACACCGAAGCCGATACCGAGCCCTTCGATAGGGCCTTGAGGGATGACGAACTTCGTCCAGACGTTTGCCGAATGACGGGGCGTACCAGGGCGCTGCAGGTTGAGGTCCTTCGTCCCCTCGGCAGCCTTAGTGATCTCAGCGACATTGTAGCTATAGCTGGCCATCACGCTCCAGTAGGGCAGGATCTTCCCAGTGACATCAAGCTCTACGCCTCGCGAGAGTTCTTCGCCGATGGGCACCATACGGTTGGGTTCACCCGTGATCCCCGCATTGTAGAGCGTATTGCGCTGGCGGAGGCTGAAGAGGCTGAGCGTCGCCGTGAGGCGGCTATTGAGGTAGTCACCCTTCGCTCCGATCTCCCACAGCTCACTCTGGACGGGATCAAAGGGACCACCCGAAGTGGGATCACTCTGTACAGAGACGGCCTGCGGCTCGAAGCCTCGTATCCATGTAGCGTAGACATTGGTAGAGGGTGTGATACCATAGACCAAGCCTACACGTGGAGTGAAGGCATGCTGGTGCGTGCGGGTCTTCACTCCCTTAGCATCCTGCACGACGTCGGTGAACCACTCTATGCGAGCACCGAGGAGGAGCTGCAGGCGCTGCCATGAGAGCTGCTCTTGCAAGTAAATCCCATTGGTATACTGATCTGAGGGGCGTACGGCCTTCGACTCGTAGATGTACTTCGTGACGTCTTGATACTGATTGCCGACGGTAGAGTTGAGGTCGAAGGCAGGGACGTTCGTACGTGGGTTGCCGTCCTTATCCAGGAGGTACTTAGCGATATCAGCCTTCTTGAAGGTCTTGGCCGTGCCACCGTTAGCTAAGAGGTAGCCGCCTGCCTCGATGTAGGACGAGCCTGGAGCCAGCTGCGTATTGAAGTGGTCATAGCCGAAGAGGAGCTTGTGCTGGACGGCTCCCGTAGCGACATTCCACGTCAAGTAGTTATTGAAGGCGTGATTGCGGAAGTTGCGGAAGCGCTTGGTCACACGCATCAGGACGAGGGCGGGGTCATCCGTGCCGTCCGCCTTCTTGACGAAGGCATTGTCCTGCGAGTGCTCCATCATATCCTCGCTGTAGGAGGAGTAGAGGTAGGTACTATTGAAGAGGAGCCCCTCGGCGATCTGATGCGAGAGAGCGAAGGTCAGGTTCAGCGTCTGCTCACGCAGATAGTCATTGGCTGCCGACTGCGTAGAAGAGAGCGGACGGGAGAAGAGATCCCCATCGCCGAAGATCGCGACGCCACGGTCGAGCTTCCCCGCACTGCTGGTGTACACCAGGTCTACATTGAGGCGAGTACGATCTGAGGGCAGGTAGGTGATCGAGGGGGCTACGATCTGCGTCGTGAGCTTCTGCAGATCACGGAAGGTATCCGAATTCTCATAGCCGAGGTTCAGGCGGTAGAGGAGCGTCTTGCGCTCATTCAGAGGTCCCGTAAAGTCGGCATAGGCACGACTCGTATTGAAGCTCCCAGCCGTCAGCGATACCGAGCGACGGGCTATATTGAGGGGCTTCTTCGTCACACGATTGATGACACCACCTGGGGCAGCATTCCCGAAGAGTGCGGAAGCAGGGCCCTTGATGACCTCGACGCGCTCAATATTCGCCAGCGATGACTGACGCCAGAGGCTCGTCTGAGCACGCATGCCGTTGAGGAGATTACCTGAGTTGCGGTTCCCCGTAGCACGGAAGCCACGGATCGAGAAGTCGTTGTAGAAGGAGTACTGGTTGATACCGCTGATGTTCTTCACCACATCATTGACGGTGATGGCACCTTGGTCTAAGACCAGCTCTTTCGTGACGTAGCCGATGGACTGAGGGACGTCACGCAGGAGTGTCGCCGTCTTGGTCCCAGCGAAGGACAGAGCATTACGATACGACTGCTCACGGCGCCCGATGACGTCGACGGTAGGCAGTGCTTGCTCGCGCTCATCGAGGATGAAGTGCAGGTCTGTGCCTGCTCCCTCTCCGAGGAAGAGGAGACGGCGCTGCGTGATATAGCCCATCGCCTGGATGATGACGGGCTGGCGTCCTGCGGGAAGGCCGTCGAGAGTAAAGCGCCCCTCACGGTCCGTATGCGCAGTGAGGCGAAGCTGAGGATCGCCGACGGCGAGGACTGCCCCCTCGATAGGAGCACCATGAGAGTCGGTGACACGACCACGGAGCTGTGCTGCAGTAGGCGTCACAGCCTTAGCAGAGAGGGTATCTGGGGTAGCTACGGGCAATAGCGTCTCGCCTCGGGCCGCAGTGCTCCATACGAGCAGCCCCAGGAGTATACATTTCTTCATTGACGGATATACAATTGGTGAAATTAGGGAACGAATGTAAATGCCGTGCAAAGGTATAGCGCACACGAGGTGAGCACAATACCTAATAGTATGTATTTTCCAGAGGCTTCTCAGGCATGATCTCCCCTCGGCTGGGGGCTATCAAAGCGCCGCCGCCCGACCGTCTCCGTAAGGGAGAGGGTCGGGCGGCGGACTATTGGGGGATAGAGCGGAGGCGGAGCTTACTGCTTGCCTTCGGTCTCTACTGCGGGAGCGATCTTCTTGACCAGCCCCTGAAGGACAGCACCAGGGCCTACCTCGACGAAGCGCGTAGCACCGTCAGCGACCATAGCCTGTACGCTCTCCGTCCAGCGTACGGGAGCCGTCAGCTGAGCGATGAGGTTCTTCTTGATGCCGTGCGTGCAGTTGACAGCGTGGGCAGGTACATTCTGATAGATGGGGCAGCGGGGGGTATGGAACTCCGTAGCCTCGATAGCTTCGGCGAGTGCGACACGTGCTGGCTCCATCAGAGGTGAGTGGAAGGCACCACCGACGTTGAGGCGCAGAGCACGCTTAGCACCAGCTTCCTTGAGGGCTTCGCAAGCGCGGTCGATAGCATCGACGTCACCAGAGATGACGAGCTGACCAGGGCAGTTGAAGTTGGCAGCGATGACTACCCCACCCTCGATGGTCTTGAGGATCTCGACGACCTTCTCATCGGGCAGACCGAGGATAGCAGCCATCGTACCAGGGTTAGCTTCGCAAGCCTCCTGCATAGCCAGAGCACGCTTGGAGACGAGACGAAGACCGTCTTCGAAGCTCAGTGCACCAGCAGCGACGAGTGCGGAGAACTCACCGAGAGAGTGACCAGCGACCATATCGGGCTGGAATTCGTCCCCGAGGCAGAGTGCTCGGATGACGGAGTGCAGGAAGACCGCGGGCTGCGTGACCTTCGTCTGCTTGAGCTCTTCGTCCGTACCAGCGAACATGATGTCCGTGATGCGGAATCCGAGGATATCGTTGGCCTTCTCGAAGAGCTCCTTGGCTAAGGGATGATTCTCATAAAGCTCCTTCCCCATACCCACGAACTGGGCGCCTTGGCCAGGGAATACATAAGCTGTCTTACTCATTTACTAAATTCTTCTTGTGATGATATACTTAGGGTCTTGGTATGCGAATTAAATCAGCTCCAGCGCCTTGACGAGGACCTTCCAAGTGCGCTCAACAGAGGCGATGTGCACCTTCTCGTCGGGAGAGTGGGGCGAGCGAAGGTCAGGACCGATGGAGATCATATCCATATCAGGCATGACGCCCTGGATGATACCACACTCCAGCCCTGCGTGGACGACGGTGATCTCGGGGGACTTACCCGTGACCTCTTCGTAAGCGCGGCGCATCGTCTTGAGGACGGCGGAGTCAGCGTTAGGCGCCCAGCCGTTGTAAGCACCTGCGAACTCGACCTCTGCACCCGCCAGATTCATCGCGCTCTCGATCTGAGAAGCGACGTACTCCTTGCGGCTCTCCGAGGAGCTACGCAGCATGAAGGTAGCGGTGAAGGTACCGTCGCCGACGAAGATCTTCGCCATATTCGTAGAGGACTCTACGATGCCAGGGAAGTCGGTGAGCATGCTCTGCACGCCATTGATGCACGCATCCAGGGCACCGATGACGCCGTCCTGGATCTCTTCGGGGATGACCGTCTTGGGCAGATCCGTGCGCTCGAGGCTGAGGCTGATGCCGTCCTCGATATTCTTATACTCCGTCTGCAGGGTGTCGAGGAAGTCCGAAGCGAACTCCCACAGGCCGTCAGCCTCTGCTTCGGGGATGGTCACGAGCGCGAAGGCTTCGCGAGGGATCGCATTGCGAGCTGAGCCCCCTTCGAGGTGCACGAGGCGAGCACCGTAGCTGGCGATAGCCTCCTTGAGGAAGCGCACGAGCTGCTTATTAGCGTTGGCACGGCCGAGGATGATATCCATACCCGAGTGACCACCGCGCAGACCCGTCAGGCTGATGCGCACAGCGATATCCCCTTCGGGCGTAGGCTCCTGATCCTTGTACTCGAGTTTGACGTTGACGTCGAGGCCACCTGCACAGCCAGCGAAGAGAAGACCTTCATCCTCGCTGTCGAGGTTGATGAGGATATCTCCCTTAGAGAAGCCAGGCTGTAGGCCGTTGGCACCGACCATACCGACCTCTTCGTCTACGGTGAAGAGCGCTTCGAGAGGGCCGTGCTTGAGGGTGTCATCCGAGAGGACGGCCATCATATAGGCTGCGCCGATACCATTGTCTGCGCCGAGCGTCGTATCACGTGCCGTCACCCACTCGCCATCGATGTAGGCATCGATAGGATCCTTGATGAAATCATGCTCGATGTGGCTATTCTTCTGGGGCACCATATCGATGTGGGCCTGCAGGGTCACCACGGGGCGTCCTTCGAGGCCAGGAGTAGCAGGCTTGCGGATGAGTATATTGCCCGTAGCGTCACGCTGAGCCTCGAGGTTCAGACGCTTTGCCAGAGCAAGGAGGTACTCTTGGACCGCCTCAGTGTGGAACGTCGGGCGGGGGATCTGTGTGAGATCATAGAAGTAGCTCCACACGCAAGCGGGAGACAGGGTCTTGATTTCAGCAGCCATAGTCGATTCGTTCTTAATATGAATAATGGATAGTTATGCTCAGCGCACGCTCGTAGCGGGTGCGGTGCGTCTGCGCGTGTAGTGTCTATTGATGATGGGAAGAGTGATGATCGCGATGAGGCCCACGAGCGTGATCCACAGCGTCTGCGCCGTGTGCACGATGAGGGCGAAGTCCTTGGCTGGCTGGGTAGCCATACCAAAGGTAGTGAAGGTGATGATGACCGCAGCATGCCACGCCCCCATACCCGCCTGGACGGGCACGATAACCGACATACTACTCATGGCGAAGGCGATGCTTGCCACGGAGAGGGGAAGGTCGCGCGTGGCCTCGAAGGCAAAGAGCGCGAAGTAGAAGTAGCAGAAGTACCCGATCCAGATGAGGAGCGTCAAGAGGAGAAAGCGCCCGCGGTGTGGCATATAGCGGATGCTCATCATCCCGTCCCAGATATGCAGGAAGAACTGTGCGATACGGCTCCCGCGGCGGTAGCGCAGGAGCCAGATGAAGCCTCCGAGAGCGAGCAGCCCGACCGCTACCAGCACCACCGACCACGGGGAGTAGATGAAGGCGCACAGCGAGGCCTCCAGCTCGGGGTGGGAGGCGAAGTAACCGATGAAGAAGTCTGTCGAGCTGAGGATAATCCCGAGGAGGATCAGCGCCAGCATCGTCACGTCCGTCAGGCGATCGACGATGAGCGTACCGAAGAGCCCAGCGAAGGGGATGTCCTCACGGCGCTCCATCTCGACGCAGCGCCACACCTCGCCCGAGCGAGGTATCCCCATGTTCACCGTATAGGAGCCGAGCACCGTACAGACGGCATTGATGCGCCGTGGAGGTGCTTCGCCAGCGGTGAGCGGGCGCACAAGGAGCTCCCAGCGCAAGCCTCGGCAGAGGTTGCTCATAAGTCCAAAGAGGAGGCTGAAAAGGAGGATGGGATAGTTGACCCCCGTGCGGAGGGTCTCCTGCAGCTCGTGCCAGTCGGTATCACGATAGAGGCCATAGAAGCCCAACCCACCGAGGAGCAGTGGGACTACAATCCAGAGAATGGACTTAAGGGTAGGATGGATCTTCATTCGACACACACCCACTCGAGAGGCGGGCAAAGCTCGAGGCTCGGCACCACGCAAGGGAGTGTACTCTAATAGCTCTTGATAAATTGTACTACTTTAGTATAGCAAATGTAATAAGTTTTTAGTTATCTCCCATGCAGCAAGTTAAAGCCAAGAAGGCATTAGGCCAACATTTTCTCACCGATCTCTCTATCGCCGAGCGCATCGCCGACAGCATCTCCAGCCACCGCGATCTGCCTGTACTTGAGATCGGTCCTGGCATGGGAGTGCTAACCCAATTCCTCCTGGAGAAGGGCTACGACACGCACGTCATCGAGATCGACACCGAGTCAGTAGCCTACCTCAAGGCGCATTTCCCCGCGCTCGAGGGGCGTATCATCGAGGGTGACTTCCTCAAGATCCCCATCGAAGACTACTTCCCTGGTGACGCTCCCTTCGCCCTCATCGGCAACTACCCCTACAACATCTCCTCACAGATCTTCTTCCGTATGCTCGACTACCGCGAGCGCATCCCCTGCTGCGCCGGTATGCTCCAGCGTGAGGTCGCCCAGCGTCTGGCATCCCCTCCAGGCAACAAGGACTACGGCATCCTGAGCGTCCTCCTGCAGGCGTGGTATGATGTGGAGTACCTCTTCACCGTCGACGAGCACGTCTTCAACCCGCCCCCCAAGGTCAAGAGCGGTGTCATCCGCCTAATCCGCAATGAGCGCACCGACCTCGGTTGCTCCGAAGCCCTCTTCAAGCAGGTCATCAAGACGGGCTTCAACCAGCGTCGTAAGACCCTGCGCAACTCACTCAAGGCGCTCTTCGGAGCCGACTACACGGGCTACACGGCGGAGATCTTCTCCAAGCGCCCCGAGCAGCTCAGTGTCGAGGACTTCGTCACACTGACGCACCTCCTCGAGGAGCATCAGGCGAAGGCCGCTGCTAAGGCATAGCATTTACACGACACGATAAAGCGGGCTCAGATGACTATCATCTGAGCCCGCTTTCGTATCTCTATTCGTCATGCTTGGGAGCCGCATTCTCCATCCTTATAGTGAAGGGTGGCACGAACCTATATTGGTCGATGGGCGAACCACTACTGGTCAGCGAGCGGACCAGTAGTGGTCACGATGCGAAGCAGTACTGGTTGATATTAGTTACCAGTACTGGTCACTTCGTCGACCAGTACTGGTTCACCCAATGACCTCCCGAAGGGGACATTCTGAGTTACGCCTTCTCGCACACGGATTAGCGTGTGAGTGAGGCAAATAAACGACCGCTCCCCCACCCCGTGCGGCTGTGGCACGAGGCGGGGGAGCGGTAGGGCTTTTTAAGAGCGGTGCGGACTATTCCGTCAGCTCGACGCGCTCCGCAGAGGGAGGAGGCGTAGTCGCACCCCAGCTCTTATTGGGGCGAGAGCCCATGGTGAAGACGAGCTTGCCACCGGCAGCCAGGTCGCTGTGGCGGATCCAGGGGCGATCGAGTGGCTTGCCGTTGAGCGTAGCCTTCTGGATGTACTTGTTCTCCGAGGAAGCGCCTTCCGCCTCGATGACGAAGGTGCGACCCGAAGCCAGACGCAGCGTCACCTTCGAGAAGAAGGGCGTACCGATGTTGTACACGGGTATCCCAGGGGTCACGGGATAGATACCCATCATAGAGAAGACCACGAAGGCTGTCATACCGCCACCGTCTTCGTCACCGGGCATACCCATCAGGTCACCACGGAACCACGTGTCGATGAGCTTACGCACCAGACGCTGCGTACGCCAGGGAGCGCCAGCATAGTTGTAGAGATAGGGGATGTGGAGGCTGGGCTCGTTCGACATAGCGAACTGACCGACGTTCCCCGTCTGGTCGGGGAGCTTGCTGTAGAACTCCCACTTCGACATACTGAGTGGTGTGCGCAGGGTCTCGTCCAGACGCTCGATGAAGCGCTCACGACCGCCCATCAGATAGATGAGGTCAGCGGGGTTGTGCTGTACGTCCCAGCGGTAGGTGTAGGCATTGTTCTCATCGTAGTAGTCACGTGCACCGAGGCCACCAGAGAGCTCATAGTTGAAGGGCTCGATGAAGCGCCCCTTCTTATTCTTGGGGTGGAAGAAGCCCGTATCGTAGTTGAAGAGCTTGCGGTAGTCGTAGGAGCGACGCAGGTAGTCGGCACTCTCCACGTCGTGCCCGGAGAACTTCGCCAGCTGCGACAGACACCAGTAGTCGTAGGCAGCAGCAAGGCTGACAGCGATACTCTGACGCTTCTCCCACAGCGTCACCTCGGGGACGGTCTCCTTCTCCCCGATATCCAGACCAGGGAAGTAGCCTTCCTTATCCATAAACTCCGAGAGTACCCCCTTGGGGCGACGTGTCCAGGGCAGGTAAGACTTCTCGGCCATCGTCTTCTTCGCTGCTTGGTAAGCAGCACTCAGGTTGAAGCCCGAGAGCCCCTTAGCATAGGCATCAGCGAAGGTAGCGATGGTGTGCGAGCCGTTCATACGGTGCGTATCGCCCGTGACTTCGGGGAAGGTAGGCAGCCATCCCTCGGGGCTCTGCTCGGCCATACGGAGGTAGCTCGTGAGCATCTGCTGCTCCTTCACGGGGTCGAGGAGGATGCGTAAGGGGTGCGTAGCGCGGTAGGTATCCCACAGCCAGTCGTCGGTGTAGAAGGGTACGCCTTCGTCATCGTGGACCTTCTTGTCGAAGCCACTCCAGTAGCGACCGTCCTCCGAGAGGCAGATCATACGCTCATAGGTGCGGTAGAGTGAGGTATAGAAGACACGGCGCTCCTCGGGAGTACCGCCCTCGATCTCGACCTTATCGAGAGCCTTAGACCACTCGTTGCGCCCGTACTTAGCCACGAGATCGACCTCGAAGGACTGGATCTCCTGCTCGACGTTGCGCTTGGCCTGCTCGACGCTGATGTACGACACACCGTAGCGGAGGGTCACGCCCTGCTTAGCGAAGGAGAGGCAGAGGGTATTGCCACGTGCCACGCCATCGACCGTCACGAGGCGACCCGTGAGTGTATCACGCACGAGGCGCTCCGTGGGCTCAGCATCCATCTCGGCGTAGAGGTAGACACGCGTAGAGTCCTCGAGCTGCTGGTAGCCGAAGAGGTTCTTCCCCGAAGCGACGAGCTCCCCATCGGGCGTGGAGAAGACAAGGTGATGGCCTGCCTTAGCCCGCTCGAAGTTGAACTGATAGATCGCACTGCGGTACGAGGGAGCATAGCGCACACGCACCTCAGGCTCCAGCAAGGTCACCTCATAGAGGTAGGGACGGACGCTCTCGCTATCGTAGCTATAGCGTGATACCTCGGGGAGGCTATCGCTGAGGGCACTCAGCGGGCTGATAGCGAAGGCCGATACACCACGGTGCGACGTCAGGATTACCGGTAGGCCAGCGATCTGCTCAGAAGCATAGTCCGTACGCTGCGGGTGCACACGCATCATCCCATTAGGCAGATGCACTGTGGGGTAGGTGGGCACAAGGAGATGGCTAATATTCCCTATGTAGGGGTCTACATAGTCGATCGGGTCAAGGCTCTTTGAGCGACCGAGACCCGTCGAGGAGCAGCCTACCAGTACGAGGCTGAGCAGGAGGCCCGCCAGGAGCGAGCGTGTCTGATGAAGCATGGGCGATAAATGAAACTTGGGACGATAGCCCCCTATAGACGAGATGCCTTAGCACTCACCTGCAGGGCATATTCTCCTCAAAGATAACGAAAAAGCCCCATCTATCAGCGGGATAGATGGGGCTTCTTGCTATGTGGATAGCGTGCCGATGGGCTTACTTCTTCAGCTCAATGTCGACACGGCGAGCGCTGCTCTTGAGGTCGGTATTGCGGTCGACGCCACCAGCGATGCTGATGAGGCGGTCGGAAGAGATCCCACAAGCAGTGAGGTAGTCAAGGACAGCCTGACTACGGCGCTGCGAAAGACGCTCGTTCACGAGGGCATTCCCTTCGGGGGAAGCGTAGCCCGTGAGGTAGAGCTTCATATCGGGATCGCCTGCGAGGACGCGATAGACTTCGTTGAGAGTGAGGCGTGCTTCGGGAAGCAGATCGCTCTTACCTACGGGGAAGAAGACCTGACGCTTGAAGTAAGAGACGACGACCGTGTCCGTGCGGACCTCTGTCTTCGTCTGCACCTCGGGCTGCAGGGGCTGCTGAATGATCGTAGGAGCAGGCTGCTGGATGATCACCTGGGGCTGCTGTGCGGGCTGAGCCTGCTGAGCGGCACGCAGGGCAGCGAGCTCCTGCTGGAGCTCGCGCAGGAGCGAGTCGCTCGAGCTATTATCTACGACAGGCTGCTGGACGATCGTCTGCTTCTGGCCCTTAGAGCGAGCGGGCAGGACGATAGCATCGCGGTCCGAGTCACGGCGCTGCAGGAGGAGGAGCATCAGCTGCTCGAGGCGATCGAGACGGCTGTTGCTCACCTGAGGCTGTGCCTGGGTAGCAGTATGAGGTGCGTAGGTATAGTTCACGCTACCAGCAGGTGCGTAGGGCATGGGCTGCTGGACAGGTGCTACGCCACCGAGACCGAGGGCACTGAGGAGCATCTGCAGCTTCACCAGACGGAGGTCTTCGGCCGTGAGGCCGTAGGTCGTCTGCTTGGTCTGCTGCTGGCTCTCCGATGCGATACGGGCTTCGGCGACAGCACGCACGGCACGCATCAGATCTTCCTCAGAGAGGGTGATGAGCGTGTCGGCCGCAGCGAGAGGCTGACTCACGCTCTGCCCTGCGCTCTGTGCCAAGGCGACAGAGCTAACAGAGAAGAGGGAGAGAGCAAGGAGGAGGGACTTCATAGGACGCATGTCTCTTAGAAGTTGAAGCGATAGCCTACAGCCAGCTGGTTGTTGCGGAAGGCACCACGAGCGGTGTAGTCAACGAAGACACGACCACCGAGGACGTTGCCGAGGGACGTACCGACGACAAAGTTGGGGAGGAAGCGTGATAGACCACCGATGCTATTGACACCCAGACCGACACCGAGGTAAGGTGTGATAGCCCCGTCGAGGAAGGTAGGCAGGTTGTAGAGGACGTTAGCGTTCAGACCAAAGCCCGTCTTCTTACCGAGAGATACATAGACATCGGGAGCGAAGTCGAACTGAGAGTCGAGGATCTGCATGTAGCCGCGAGCGCCTACGTTGAGAGCGAACTGGTCACCGAAGTTAGGACCTACGAAGAGGGCAGCGCGGTTGAACTTCAGCGTTTCCTTAGCAGGCTCTACCTTGACTTCCTTAGCGTAGACTTCATCCTTCTCGTTCTGACCAGCGACGATGATGCGGTCACGACGGTTCTGCTCATTCTGCAGATACTGCTCGATGAGGCGGATGTCATCGCTGGACTTACCCGACTGCTGAGCACCAGCGGTCTGCTGAGCCTGAGTCGTGTTGATAGCGTCGAGGCGGTCGATGACCTGGTCGAGGCGCTTGACGAGAGCGATGTTGGGGTCTGCCTTAGAGGAGTCCTGGCTCTGCAGCTGCTGGGGCTGTACCTGAGGCTGAGCCTGTACGGGCTGGCCGAGGAAGTTAGGAGCAGCGTAGGGGCTACGGTAGAGAGCGTTCAGCAGGAGGATCTTATCGAGGTCAGAGAGGTTGCTACCCGTGACATCAGATACAGATACCTGTGAACCCTTCTCACGCTTAAGGTCGCTGACAACCTGATTGACGAGAGCGTCGAACTGAGCCTTGGTCAGCGTGACCGTACGGCCCTGCTGAGCGACCTGAGGCTTCTGCGTAGCGACCTGAGCCGTCTGGTTGTCGACGTCCGTGATGCGGTCAGCTACTTCGCTCTTCTCACGCAGTACGCGGGTCACCGTGACGGTATCGCGGCGAGAGACAGCATCAGCCAGCTCTTCGTTGAGCTTCTTGATACGAGCGTCGTAGTCAGCACGCTGAGCGTTGAGCTTCTTGATACGAGCATCGTAGTCTGCACGCAGAGCGTTCATTTCCTCGAGGTTGGATTCCTGCAGGCGAGCGACTTCAGAGCGCATCTGAGCATCGCTGTAGCTCTGGTAGAGCTCACGACCATCGCGGTTAGAGCGACCGAAGTTGAAGCGGACACCAGCCTGGTAGAAGGCGTTGACCTTCACGTCAGCAGGGTCGGTGACACTCGTGATAGCAGGATTTTCCTGTTCGCTCAGCATAGCGTTGATGCTACCGTAGAGAGCGACATACTTGAAGAGGGGGATCTCAAGACCACCACCACCAAAGAGGAAGAGCCCGCTCTTAGGCGTAGCACCCGTGATGGTAGGCGTGAACTTACCCGTGACTTCGCGATAACCAGCACCGAGGTTGAGGTAAGGCGTCAGACCGCGAGGCATGTTCAGACGAGCAATGAAGTTACCCCCGTACATGCGGAGCTCGTTGTTCAGGTCGAAGTCGAGCGTACCAGGAGTCTTCGTAGCTGAGTAGTAGAACCCGCGGATACCGAAGATCGACGAGAAGTCAAACCCTGCAGAACCACCGAGGAACCACTGAGGCTCAAGGCCCGAAGCAGCGGGGTAGTCTACATAAGCGATACCGGGCTCGAGGACGAACTTAACGCCACGGAAGCCATCGGAGTACATGTTACGGTACGCACGAGAGATCGCATCGCCAGAGTCGTAGTTCGTGCCACCGAAGTAGATGTCAAGCGAAGCCTGACCCGTCCAGTTGTGGAGCTGGTCACCACCGTTAGCAGCAGAAGCGAGGTAGCGGTTGCTTGGATTGACGTTGAAGATAAGGTCCTTACCTTCGAGCGAGAGTGATACGCGACGGCCCATGTTGAACTTCAGACCGACACCACCGGCGCCGTAGATCTGCTTTTCCTTATAGCTCGTAGCTGCACCACCGACGGGCGTAGCCGTGTAGCCGAGCTCCATGATACCACCACCAGCGGTGAGGTAAGGCGTGATGAAGGAGTTAGACCAGAGGTTGAACTTGAGTTCACCACCGTAGCGCTTAATGTCTACGTTGGAGTCTTCGAGCTTGTCAGCCCAGTTGAGGAGCCATGAGGGAGTCGAGGAATTGTTCTTGAGCTTGCCCTTGAGGTCAAAGCTACGCTCATAGATCCCGCGGATCTCAACGAGGGGGCCGAAGCCGAAGCCAGCGCGCACACCCCAGAAGGGTGAGTCACCGAGGTTGAGCTTGCTGTCCCAGTGGGTGTAGCCTACTACGGGTGCGACCGTGAAGCTAACATCCTGTACCTGAGCCATAGCCTTGCTACCAATGCCAGCAAGCATCGTAGCGCAAAGAACCAAAGAAAGTTTCTTCATATATACATTCGAATTAGGAGTTGTCATGTTACTTGTCCTGACGAGGGCTGAAGCAGTATGCTAAGGCTTCGTAAATAGCCCTCCATAAGCAAGATGGCATTAGATTCAGTGGGTCGTAGACTCAATGGATCCTCCCTCTAAAGGGAAGCCACCTCACCTGTTAAAACATTACAAAGATATAAAATTCTTAACAACCTGAGATATAAGCAGTCTATTCCTATATAGACAATGGTTATTCCTTGAGAAATGTCTCAGCCCCTATGTAGGAATCTCTCATCTTCTTCGGGGCTTCGCATTTTCATCACCCCAATTGCGACCTATATCTATACAATATATACAGCTCTTTTACGCAACACAAACGCTTCCATCCACCCAAGCACCAGCACAGCGTGCGAGGCAGGAGTCACGCGAAGCAATATACGTCCCCTCCACCGTTCAAATAGATATTCGTATTCAAAGCAGTAGTGGTTCACCACCCCAATAAGTAGTCGATTGCACCACCCTACTACACTGGCAGCACCACGAAACAAGTCGGGCAACCGCAGGACGGAAGAGACCGACCTACGATTGCCCGATTCCCCGCTCATAAGCGGGAGGCATTATCGCCAACTAATAGCGGTAGCTCAGCGAGAGTGTGACCATACGCCCATTGCCCTGCGTATACTCCGCATCGCGTGCTACGAGCTGAGACTGGATGGGGTAATAGGTAGTATTCAGCAGGTTCTCGACACCGAGCCCCACCGTGAAGGCACCGAGACGATAAGCCCCCTGGAGGGAGAGCAGCGAGATGGGCTTGACCACCCCTTCACCCTCGGCGTATTGGCTCTCCTTTGTAGTAGGATTCGTCTTGGGAGCAAAGCGATCACGGCTACCCGTATGCAGAGCAAAGAGACGTAGCGATAGATCCTTGATGGGACGATAGCTGACGTGAGCCGTGAGCTTGAGCGGAGGAATAGACTGCCCCGACATATAGCCATTCCACGAGCCATCAGCGAGACGCTTACGCCCCTCCAGAGCGGAGAAGGTCGCACCCAGTGAGAGCTTCGGACTCAGCGTAGCTTCTGCACTCAGCTCCATACCATAGATACGCTGTGGAGAGCGGTCAACTACCCAGAAGCCATTCTGACTGATAAGATCACTCCCCAGAGCTGCATAAGTATAGTAGAAGGCCCCCTGCAGATCTAAGCGCGTACCTTCCCCGAAGAGATCGGAAAGATGCGAATAGAAGCCTGCCTCATAATTGTGCGTACGCACTGGATCGGTCTCGATCTTCGAGAGGACATCAGCCTTAGCAGAGCGCAGAGTACGCCCAAGGTCATAGATAGAGAAGCCCTCAGAGTAGGAGACAAAGGGCTGGAAGACCTTGAGCCCGTTGTACGTCGCCCCCACATTGAGCGAGAGGTTGCGGTAGCCGAGCGTACCACCCGCGACCTGCACGAGGGGATCACTTTTCTTGGTACGCAGGACGGTATAGTCAGGGACGTGGACATCGATCCAGTCGTAGCGCGCTCCAGCCTTGACAGTCAGCAGGTCAGATAGCACCGCCTTACCCTGCACGAAGGGAGCATAGTTCACCGAAGTCATCTTAGGCACCCAGTAGCGACCATCGACCAGAGGCTGACTTGTCTGATCTAAGAGGAAGTCCGCCCCATAGAGCAGCTGAAGATTCAGCTGTGACGAAGGGGTGAGACGTGAAAGGAGCTGAGCACGTGCCCCCCCCTGCGACGCCTTGGTAAGCGCCTGACCGCTGGTCTCTTCCCAGCGCGGACTCTTCGGATTGTGCTTGCGATAGTCAGCGACCGACTTGATGCTGCGCCCGAAGAGCGAGACTTCGAGGTCAGTCTGAGCGAAGACTTCGCGAGAGCTTAGCTTGAGATAAGCATTATGGTTGTAGGGCAGACCCTCGGGCATCGCTTCAGCAGGCTGGGTCCCTGGGACGCCGATGCGAGGCGAGACCAAGTACTTCCCGCCCGAAGCCACTAAAGGGCCATCCTGCTCTGTGCGGAAGAAGTTGTACATCAGCTCCAGCTGCGTACGGTCGCTGAAGCGGTAGCCTAACTTCGCCAAAGTGTTGATCGTACGCGTATCTCCGAGCCCATAGCGAGGCGAGAGATAGACGCCATTGGCGGCAATAGCCGATCCCGTATGCTGGTAGACACCATCGACGAGGTAACTCAAGGAGCCAGCCTGCCCGTAGACTTGCTGCGAGAGACGATAGCCCGCCGTCTTCTCTGAGCTCTTGAAGAAATTGTGATCCGTATAGCTCAGCTGAGACTGCCCGCCGAAGGGACGTTTCTCTTTACTCTGCTTGGTGACAATGTTGATAATCCCCCCGTTGGCACCATTACCGAAGATGGCGGTAGCTCCCTTGATAACCTCGATACGCTCTACCGCAGCAGGGTCGATGGAGCGGAGGTCACGACTCGTGGCTCGCAGGGGCGTAGACTGGGGGATACCGTCAATAAGGACGAGGATGCTACGCCCACGCAGGGTGTTGTAGCGCTCGTTCACATTGTTGCCCGTAGGAGGCACTCCAGGGATGAAGTAGCCAACGATAGCCTGCATATCAGGCAGGATCTGGCTCATCTCCCGAATATCTCGCTCGGGAATAATCGTGATACTTGCAGCGGCGCGCTGCTTGATCTCCGGCATACGTGAGCCTACGACGACGACGTCCTGGAGCTCGTGATCGGGATGCTGTGTCCCGTGCACACTGGGACTCTGTGCCATAGCCAAGAAGCTGTGACAGCCGAGGCCAAGCGTAAGGAGTAACTTACGATGAATCATTCTATGTACATGATAAGTAGGAAAATCCCCTACCCAATCCACGAGCAGAGGAGACACTTCTTGCCTCATCAAGAGGGCGATACAAAGGTACATCACGGCTGAGGCAAATGAGTCCTATTGATGAAAAATAGCTATATATAGGTAGTCATCGAGACGTGCGGCGATCCTTTTCTACTCTTATTTTATGAGTCGGCGCTCTCCTCTCCTGACATCCACGAACGAACCTATATAGGTCAGCCCGCCAAGCTATATAGGTCACCGCGTCGACCTATATAGCTTACCTCACGAAGCAATATAGGTCAGAGCCGCCACCTATATAGCTCCGTCCGGCATCGCCAGGAGCAGGCTGCATCAAGCAGGTACGCCCCCCCCCCCGAGAGAACTATTACATCCTATCCATCGTTATAGGGATATCTCTCACAACACTTATATCCAGCTCTTCATAGCACCTTACACCTTTTTATGAGTAAGCTCAAGCGACGTATTATGGTTCTCTTCATTACCCTCGGCATCATCGTCGCCGTCCTCTTCGGCGTCGGCTACCTCATCCTCCACAGCCCCTCCTTCGGGGCGCTCCCCTCGGGCGCGCGACTGGAGCGTATCCTGCACTCACCGAACTATCGTGACGGGCGCTTCCAAAATCGCTACCCCATGTCCCAAGGCATGCAGCCCAGCTCCATGGGTGACCGCATCAAGATCCTCTGGAAGTTCCTCTTCGACCGACCCGATAATATCCGCCCTGTCGATAGCATCCCCGTGGTGCGTCACGACCTGAAGAAGCTCGACCGCTCGGAGGACCTCATCGTATGGTTCGGCCACTCGGGCTACCTCCTGCAGATGGACGGCGTGCGCTACCTCATCGACCCCGTCTTCGTCGAGGGCGCCCCCTTCGGCATCTCCAACGCCTTCTTCAAGGGCACGCAGGTCTTCGACGTCGCTGACCTCCCCGAGATCGACTACCTCGTCATCAGCCACGACCACTGGGATCATCTCGACTACCACGTAGCTAAAGAGCTACAGAGCCGTGTGCGCAAGGTTTACACGGGGCTCGGCGTCGGGGCGCACCTCGAGCGCTGGGGCTACCGTCCCGACCAGATCGTAGAGCTGGACTGGGGCGAAAGCACCCCGACAGCAGAGGGTGGGCGCGTACACTGCCTTCCCACACAGCACTTATCCGGCCGAGGTCTCACATCCAGCCAATCGCTATGGGCTTCCTTCGTCCTGCAGGGTCCGAAGCACTCGGTCTACGTCGGTGGTGATGGTGGCTTCGGCCCGCACTATGCCGAGATCGGGAAGCAGTTCCCCCAGCTGGATCTGGCCATCCTCGAGAACGGGCAGTACAACAAAGAGAACTGGAGCGGCATCCACATGCTCCCCGAACACCTCGGCGAGACGATGCAAGCCCTCGGCGCTAAGCGCTTCCTCACGGTGCACCATGCGAAGTTCGCTCTGGCGATGCACCCCTGGAAGGAGCCGCTGCAGAACGCAAAGCGCCTGCGCGATGAGAAGGGCTTCCCTATCCTGATGCCCCGCCTTGGCGACATCGTCCACTACACCGACAGCACCTTCACCACCGACGACTGGTGGGAGAAGCTCGACTAATCCCCACAAAACAAAAAGGCCTCGGGGCACCCCTCTCCACAGAAGTGGAGGGAGGTGCCCCGAGGCTTTTTCGCGTAGAGTAGTCGCCAGGACTACGCCACGATTAGAAGGTGTACTTCACACCGACCTGAGCTCTCCAGCGAGAGTTGATGTCGGAGTAATCCCAAGGCGTGCTGCGGTGGTGCGTGAAGCTGTAGACCGGATTGCCCGTAGCGCGGTCGGTAGAGATCGCGATGGGGGTAATGTTGTCGTACTGGATGTATGGGCTCATACCCCAGCCACGGTTCAGCAGGTTGCCGAGGTTGATGATGTCGGCATTGAGCTGGAGCGTGTGACGACGACCACCGATGTTGAGGAAGAAGTCCTGAGCGAAGTGGAGGTCGAACTTGTGGACGAACTCAGACATGAAAGCATTGCGAGGAGCGATGCGGCCACGCTGCTGAGCGAGGTCACCGCTGCTGGCGATGAACTGCTCGAAGCTGTCTGCCATCTCCTTGTTGGCCTGAGCCTGGCGGATAGCACGGTCTGAGGCAGATTCGCCGGGCTTGTTAGCGATCGTAGCGGTGAAGTAGCCGTTAGCGACTTCTTCCTTCGTGGGGATGTAAGCGAGGTCATTGCGCAGACCGGGGATCGTACGAGCGTCACCGTTGGCGTCACCATAGTAGAGGATCGAGTAGCGACCACCCGACTGCCCGTTGTAGATGATACCGATGGTCGTAGCGAAGTGCTTAGCATACTCTACTCGGTAGTTGAGCTGACCGATGATGCGGTGGCGCATATCGAAGTTGGAGTAAGACAGCTCCTCGCCGTTGATATCGCTCGAGTAGTTGTAGCCCCAGTTCGAAGCAGCCTGCGAGCTCGTACCGTCGTTGCCAGCCTTAGCCTCACCGAAGGTATAGGCGATCGAAGCATCGAGGCCGTGGCCGAAGTCCTTCGCCAGCGTAGCGGTGAGGTTGTAGCTATAGCCGAGGTTGTTGCTCGAGAGAAGGAGCAGATTCGTGTACTGCTTAGCGAGCTCAGCATCGATCTTGTAGACAGGACGGACCTGACCATGGCCATGGTCGAGCGTACCGTTCTCACGGAGGAGGAGGTTGCGGTAGCGTACGCTATTGAGGTTGCGCGTGTACATCCCTTCGAGCGAAGCACGGAAACCACCGGGGAGCTTAGCATCGAAAGCGAGGTTCGAGCGCCATACCTGAGGATAGCGGAAGTTCGTACCGACCATATCGATCTCAGTCGTCTTACCAGGCTGCGTGAACTGATGGTTGACATCAGCGTTGAAGCGCATGGTGGGGACGTTCGTACCGAGGACAGCCGTACGGAGGTATTCCATACCGCTATTGGAGAAGCTATTGGAGATCCATACGAAGGGCACACGACCGGTGAAGATACCCGTACCCCCACGGATGACGTAGCGACTATCAGCGTCGACGTCATAGCGGAAGCCTACACGTGGCGAGAAGAGCGGACGGATAGGAGGCAGGTAGTTGTTCGTGACACCGTATTCCTTAGCGACAGCAGAGCTATTGAAGTCGGGGTTAGCCGTAGGACGATCGAGGAAGAAGGGCATATCGACACGCAGACCGTAAGTCAGGCGGAGGTGATCGGTAGCCTTCCACTCATCCTGAGCGTAGAAGCCCAGCTGACCAGCGCGGAAGCGGGGAGCCCATCGAGCGTCGCCCGTGCGAGAGACGTCAGCAGCAGAGTAGCCGTAAGACTTAGGAGCTACCTCATTAGCCGTACCGATAGCGAGGAAGTCATCGAGCGTGGAGTACTCATAGTTCCCGTAGTAGTTCGTGAGGTAGAGGTTACGCATGCGGAAGAGCTCGTTGTGCGTACCGAAGGTCAGCGTGTGATTGCCGAGTGCGAGCGTCAGGTTATCCGTCAGAGAGAAGATGTCCTGATCGAGTTCGTTAGCAGGCGTATCCTTGTCGACCCCAGCGAAGACCTGATAGCGAGCCTTGCCAGCCATACCATTGATGAGGACGAAGGGGAAGGCACCACCGAGGTAGGTGCGCTTGTCGCGGATACCGCTGTAGCTGACGCGAGCTTCGTTGGAGAGCTTGTCGGTGAGCTTAGAGTTCAGCTCAGCGACGATAGTATTGGTGACGCTGTGCTTGTGGTAACCGTTGTTGTAGAAGCGCAGGCGCGTGGGAGAGTTCGAGAAGTTGTAGGGCTTATCGTTGATGTGGCTGTAGCGCAGCGTGAGGCGATGAGCGGAGTTGATGTTCCAGTCAAGGCGGACCAGCCCCTTGAAGGTTTCGCTGGGGATATCCTGCGTAGCGTAGCTGCCACCATTGTAGCCGAGGCTCGTGAGCTTGTCAGCGATCTTCTTAGCATCTTCCTCAGGGACGACAGAGCCGTTGCCTGGGGTGAAGGTCGAGGGACGGACACCCTTGACGTATTCGCCGTTAGCGAAGAAGAAGAGCTTGTCGCGGAGGATAGGACCACCGAGCGTGAAGCCGACGGTGTTCTCATACTGCTTGTCGAGGGCCTTGCGGGTCTTGACGTCCTTACCAGCAGTCGTGCCGAAGAAGTCCTGGTTGTAGTAGTAGTCGTAGACCGAGCCGTGGAAGGTGTTGGTACCCGACTTCGTGATAGCGTTCATACCGCCACCGGTGAAGCCCGACTGACGGACGTCGAAGGGAGCGATGACGACCTGCAGAGCGTCGATAGCTTCGAGGGAGATAGCATTCTTACCCGAGGTACCGAGACCGAAGACGTCGTTATTGACAGCACCGTCGATCTGGAAGCTATTGAAGCGGCTGTTAGCCCCAGCGAAGGAGCCACTACCGTTAGCCTGAGGCGTGAGCTTAGCGATGTCCATGATGCTACGCGATACGGTAGGGACACGCTCGATGTTCTTGCGAGAGAAGGCTGAGCCAGCGCCAGTCTTCTGAGAGTTGAACTTATTACCCTTAGCCCCCGTGACGACGACCGTGGTGAGCTGCTTGGTATCGTCCTTCATCTCGATGTTGAAGGTCTCCGTCTCACCGAGAGCGAGGTTGACGTTCTCGATCTTCGCAGACTGATAGCCGATATAGGAGATAGTGAGGGTGTAGGGACCACCTGGGCGCATACCTACGATGCTGAAGTTCCCCTTGGCGTTAGTGATAGCGCCGTAGGTCGTACCGGTAGGCAGGTGCTTGGCGACAACGCTGGCGCCGATAAGAGTCTCCTTGGTAGTAGGGTCGGTGATCGTACCGTTGATCGCCGAGGTCGTCACCTGGGCCCATACGGCTGGGGTGGCGAAGGCAAAGAGAGCCAGTACCAAGAGACGAAGTAAATACTTCTTCATACGCTTTGTTTGTACAGGTGGCTGTGACGGCCGTCACAGCCAGAGGACTAAGTGTGAGTGATGGATAAAGGTGGATAAGACGACAAAGAAGCGGACGCCCACCGCTTCACCCCACGTAAGTGAGGTGAAGGGTGAGCGTCCGCTATTTCTTTATCGGAGACATCTCTTACGAGGATGCAGCGGTCGACTATTCTGCAGCAGCTTCTTCCTGAGCAGGAGCCTCTTCGGCTTCAGCGGGAGCTTCAGCAGCAGCCTTAGCTTCAGCTTCGGCGAGCTTCTTAGCAGCTACAGCAGCAGCCTTGGCCTTGTTGGCAGCCTGTTCGGCTTCCAGAGCAGCCTTAGCGGCGTTAGCCTTGTCCTTAGCCAGGGTCTCACGGATAGAGCCAAGGGCACCATCCTTCTTAGACTTCCATGCTTCGAACTTAGCGTCAGCGGCCTGCTGGTCGAATGCGCCCTTAGCGACACCACCGAGGAGGTGCTTCTTCAGGAGAACGCCTTCGTGAGAGAGGATGCTACGAGCCGTGTCGGTAGGCTGTGCACCAGT
Organism: Porphyromonas sp. KLE 1280; assembly: GCF_000700805.1. NCBI lineage: Bacteria > Pseudomonadati > Bacteroidota > Bacteroidia > Bacteroidales > Porphyromonadaceae > Porphyromonas > Porphyromonas sp. KLE 1280. Next base: position 87,970 of record NZ_KL362967.1, on the reverse strand, counting down.
CGTGAGCCAATACAGAGCGCGCTCGAAGTCCAAATCTACTGTGGCAGGATTGGTGTTGGGGTTGTACGTACCAATCTTCTCAATAAACTTGCCATCTCGTGGCGCTCTACTGTCAGCGACGACGATCTTATAGAAGGCATAAGCCTTGCGACCGTGGCGCTGTAAACGGATTTTCGTTGCCATTTAAATCGGTAAAATTGTTAGAACCTTCTGCTTCGTTGCATTAGATCGGGTGCAAAGATACGCAATAAAACCATACCACCTATCTCCCGCTCTAATAAAGAAATAGGCACGCCCCTCAGCTGGTGAGGGGCGTGCCTATTATATAGGTGTACGGAGCCTTAGTTGGCAGGCGCAGCTGCGGGAGCAGGAGCTTCCGTGGCAGGAGCGGGAGCTGCCGCAGGAGCACCCTGCTGAGGAGCAGCACCACCACCGAGGGCGGGCAGAGCCGTAGGAGCAGCACCCTTAGCGGCATTCTGCTCGAGGACCTGCTGCGTCTTAGAATCCGCATCCGACCCGGTGCCGAGGAAGTGCGACGAGGAGATGCAGAGCACGGCTACGATACCGAAGAGCCACCAAGTAGCCTTCTCCAGCACGTCGGTAGTCTTACGGACCCCCATGATGTTATTCGTCGAAGCAAAGGGTGAAGCCAGGCCACCGCCCTTAGACTTCTGTACGATCACCAGCAGCACCAGAGCGATGGATGCTATCAGGATCAGTACCGTGAGTAGGTAGAACATGTCTTATACTAATTTGTGGTTTTATTATTCTCTATCAGGCGCTCCAGGAAGCGTATCTGGTCTGCAAAGAAACGATTTTTCTCTGGATAATTCAAACTGAGAGAGCGGATAATCCTCAGTGCCTTATCGTAATGCTGCTGCTGAATATAGATCTTAGAGAGGGTCTCCGAGAGGAGTTCTTCAGCAGCAGGCTCCTCTGCCGAAGGGGCTACGGAGGAAGCTACAGTAGCGGAGCGTGGCTCAAGAAGCTCGGAGAGTCCCTCCGCGGGAAGTGGCTCTGCCGTCTCGCCAGCGAAGTAGTCTTGACTCTCCCCCACCCCTTCGTAGTGGAGCACCTCGGGGAGATCTTCGCCTGAGGAGCGTGCACCATCAAGGAAGTGATCGATGAGGTCGAAGGCATCAGCTTCGGCAGGCACATCGGGCGTCGCTGCGACGAAGGCAGGGCGATTCCCCTCGACGAGGCGGAAGAGTTGCTCTCGATCGGGCAGGAGCACCGAGAGGCGACGCAGCTCCGAGGCATAGCGCACGTCTCCCGTCAGCGAGAGATTATATAGGTAGAGGAAGGCGAAGGGTGCGCAGTAGGGATAGGACTCATAGAGCGCACGGATCGGCTCAAGCGTCTCGGCGGTGAGTCGCTTGGGATCAGCCAAGTAGCTATAGAGTTCGTCGCGTGTCATCTACCAGTTCTCTACCGTAGCATTATAGATCTGCTTCAAGAGGTCGTCCATGATCTCACGCAGCAGATCGTCCTGTACAGCGACGAAGGGCTGGCTACGCGGGAAGTCGCGGTAAGCCTTGAAGCTACGCTCGAAGCTCTCCTTCTCATTCACATGGTTGACGTACTTCACCTGCACCGTCACGGTGAAGACCGTGCGCTCGGCGAAGTTATCCTGACTGACGGCCATAGGCGTCAGGTCGTAGCCCGTGATCGTGCAGTAAAGCTCGAGGTCACCCGCCTGCGGGACGAGGGAGAGGCGCGTACGGCTCTCGTAGTAGTCCTTGATCTTCTCGGTGAAGCTGGAGGCGAGGATGGGGTTGACGATGGGCGCCTTATTGATGACCTCACCGATGGTGATGGTCTTGAGCTGGGTGTAGTCGAGCGCACCACCATTGGGGCTGTAGCGGATGCTGCAGCCTGCGATGACGAGGACGAGCGCCCCGATGAGGGCGAAGGCACGGCGGTGGAGCTTATTCTTCCAGTCCATATTCCTTGATTTTGCGGTAGAGGGTACGCTCGGAGATCTTGAGATCCTGGGCAGCACGACGGCGACGGCCATCGTGGCGAATGAGTGCGGCCTGTATCAGGCTACGCTCTGCCTCCTCGAGCGAGAGGGGCTGCTCCTCGAAGTCCGAGACCTCGGCATGATGACCCGTAGCGTGCGGGGTAGCAGGGATCTCGACGACATCCTCCACGGGAGCATAGCCCGAGGGACTCGAGAGGACATTGCGGTAGTCATCACGACCAGCGAGCGTCGTGGGGTGCGCATTGGACGTATGCACCTCGGTAGGTGTGTAGTCGCCGTGAGCCTTGGGCTGAGCGACTGGCACCTCACCACGCATGATCCCGGCGATGAGATTCTTCATCTCCGCCATATCCTTCTTCATATCGAAGAGTACCTGATAGAGGATCTCACGCTCGTTGGCGAAGGACGTAGCGTCCTCACCGAGCACGGCCTGCTGGCGAAGAGCAGGATGATAGTCTACGCCCAGATCCCGTGGCAGGTAGCGCGAGACGGTCTCTGCCGTCACGGTGCGCTCCTCCTCAAGGACGCTGATACGGTCGGTGAAGTTGCGCAGCTCACGGATATTCCCTGGCCAGCGATAGCCCTCGAGGAGCTTAGCGGCCTCGGGCGTCAGACGCAGAGGAGGCATGTGGTAGCGCTCGGCGCTCATCGAAGCAAAGAGGCGGAAGAGCAGAGGGATATCCTGCACTCGGCTACGCAAGGGAGGTACCTCAATGGGTACGGTATTGAGACGGAAGAGGAGGTCTTCGCGGAAGCGACCACGCTCGACAGCCTCCTGCAGGTTCACATTCGTCGCAGCGACGATGCGCACATCGGTCTTCTGGGCTTGGCTTGCCCCGACGGGGATGAATTCCCCCGTCTCGAGGACACGCAGGAGACGGGCCTGCGTCGAGAGGGGAAGCTCCCCTACTTCGTCGAGGAAGATCGTACCGCCCGAGGCTTCCTGGAAGTACCCCTTGCGGTCGGTGATAGCGCCCGTGAACGAGCCCTTCAGGTGGCCGAAGAGCTCGGAGTCGATGGTCCCCTCAGGGATAGCCCCACAGTTCACAGCGATATAAGGGCCGTGCTTGCGGATACTATTCTGATGGATGATCTTCGGGAAGCTCTCCTTCCCGACACCGCTCTCCCCGATGACCAGCACCGACATATCGGTGGGTGCCACCTGCACTGCCGTGCGGATAGCGTGGTCGAGTAGAGGGCTTGTGCCGATGATACCGAAGCGGTGCTTGATCTGCTGAATATCTACGTTCATCTTCCGTCTGTCATTTTGTCGCACAAAGATACATAAGTTCGAGGACTATCAGGACTCCCAAGGCAGGCGCATAACGAGGCCTCCGCATCACACTCCGATATACCTCTCCGAAGTGATACACAAGCCCTTCGCCTTATCGCGAGTATTCCTCTGATTCCGCAGAGGGAAAAGTGTCCTTCTCGTGAAGAAAAAAGCACCTTCCCATAGTGGTATTCTTCTATCTATGCACGTAGTCTTAAAGACCAGGCACGTCAGTCCAAATATCCACGTACGTAGATATTAGATCCACGTACGTAGTCCAAACTTATCTGCCACTCGTTCGCAACTTTTATTCCTACGCAGAGCAACAACCTAATAGAGGTCACTTCACAAAGCTATATAGGTCAACCCATCGACCTATATAGGTTCATACCCCTACCTTCTACGGGCGTGCATCGCACCCTTCGCATAAGAGCACACATACAAGCAAAGCAAAAAGCCATCCTTCCCACGAAAAGGCAGACAGCTTCACACGTTTACCCCTCACCACACGCCCTTTCTCTACATTATTATAATAAGTGCGAGCAAAGCGCCACACAACCCGCTGACAGCCTGCTATTCAAGGGCCTCGCTACCCCCTTGCTGAGAACGAAAAAGCTGTAACTTTGCCCTAAAGTTTAATACACCTTATTAGTAACGACATCATACTATGGCTACTTCAGGCAAGGACTTTCGCCTTGAAAGTGACCTGATCGGCGAACGCCAGATCAGCAACGAGCACCTCTACGGTGTGCAGACCCTCCGCGGGATAGAAAACTTCAACATCAGCAACTTCCACCTCTGCGACTACCCCCTCTTCATCCACGGGCTCGCATGGACCAAGGAAGCTGCCGCTATCGCTAACCACCGCCTTGGCCTGCTCACCGACCAGCAGAAGGATGCTATCGTCCAGGCTTGCCACGAGCTCCTCGAAGGCAAGCATCACCAGCACTTCCCCGTCGATATGATCCAGGGGGGCGCGGGTACGACGACGAACATGAACGCCAACGAGGTCATCTGCAACCGTGCGCTCGAGATCATGGGTCACGAGAAGGGTGAGTTCAAGTACCTCTCTCCTAACGACCACGTGAACGGCTCGCAGTCGACCAACGACGCGTACCCCACGGCTATCCACCTCGGTCTCTACGCTTCGCACCTCAAGCTCCGTCCCCACTTTATCCAGCTCATCGAAGCTCTCGAGAAGAAGTCTAAGGAGTTCGCACACGTCGTCAAGATGGGTCGTACGCAGCTCCAGGACGCTGTGCCCATGACGCTCGGCCAGACCTTCGGTGGCTTCGCATCGATCCTCCGCCACGAGATCGCTAACCTCGACTACGCGGCTCACCAGTTCCTCGCTATCAACATGGGTGCTACGGCTATCGGTACGGGTATCTCTTCTGAGCCCGAATACGCTGGCTACTGCACCGAAGCTATGGCGAAGATCACGGGCTGGGATATCACCCTCACCGAAGACCTCGTCGGCGCTACCAGCGACACGAGCGAAATGGTCGGCTACAGCTCTGCTCTGCGCCGCATCGCTATCAAGGTCAACAAGATCTGTAATGACCTGCGCCTCCTCTCCAGCGGTCCTCGCTGCGGCCTCGGCGAAATCAACCTCCCTGCTATGCAGCCAGGCTCCTCGATCATGCCCGGTAAGGTGAACCCCGTCATCCCCGAAGTCATGAGCCAGGTATGCTACAAGGTCATGGGTAACGACCTCTGCGTCACCATGGCTGGCGACGCTTCGCAGATGGAGCTCAACGCTATGGAGCCCGTCATGGCACAGTGCTGCTTCGAATCCATTGACCTGCTGATCAACGGCTTCGACACGCTCCGCACGCTCTGCATCGACGGCATCACTGCCAACGAAGACAAGTGCCGCGACAACGTCCGCAATAGCATCGGTATCGTCACCGCCCTCAACCCCATCATCGGCTACAAGAACTCTACGAAGATCGCTAAGGAAGCTCTCGAGACGGGTCGCGGTGTCTATGATCTCATCATCGAGCACGGCATCCTCTCTAAGGAAGACCTCGACACGGTACTCGCTCCTGAGAACATGATCAAGCCCGTTCGTCTCGGCATCAAGGCTAAGAAGTAATCCGCGCCTGACCGACACGACTGAGCACGCTCAGCACTAAGCACAGTAGCCCCAACTCTCTTACCCGATGTGGGCAAGGAGTTGGGGCTACTTCGTTTATCTCTACGAAACCAGGGGAAGCTACCGCCTCCCTCCCCTACTTCCCTCCCCGCTCACAGCACCGACATCCCGCTTATGCGCCAGCTCGCTCCCCCCCGACACGCCCAACTCTCGCTCGCCCTGCTCCTCATCGCAGTGCTCCCTATGAAGGCCCATCGCCGCGTCATTCAGCTCCCCGCCTTCGGCCCTCACAAGGGGAAGCAGATCAATGCTACGCCTGTCTTCCGCAAGCTCCTCGAGGGCTTACACCCCGACCTCGAGAAGGGAGGTGACACGCTGGAGCTACGCTTTCGCCCTGGGTGCTACCACTTCACCCGTGAGGGAGCCGTAGAGCGCGAGTACTTCATCTCCAATCACGACCACACTGGTAAGCGTCCGATAGGCCTTCTCCTACGAGGCTGGCGCCACGTCATCGTAAGAGGTGAGGGAAGCGAACTGCTCTTCGAAGACCGCATGCTCCCCATCGTCCTCGACAGCTGTCAGGGCGTCGAGCTCCGAGGGCTTACGATCGACTTCACCAATCCGCAGATCTCGCAGCTGCATATCCTACACTCCGACACCGCGCGCGGTATCGTCTTCACCCCCGCCCCTTGGGTCAAATGGAGCATCACGGACAAGGGACAGCTGGAAGCCTACGGCACGAGCTGGCGCTCTACACCCGACCATGGCCTTGCCTTCGACCCGAAGACGCGCGAGCTCCTCTACCGCACCTCCGACATACTCCTCCCGAATAAGGACATCCGTCAGCTCGCTCCACGCGAGGCTACCGCTATGGGTATAGCAGGCAACCACACGAAGCCGCTTCTCTATGCTCCCCACTGGAAGGACTCCCACCTCCACGCAGGGACGGTCTTCGCCGCCCGCACGGGCTACCGCCCCCAGCCCGCTATCTTCATCACCGAGAGCCGCGATATCCGCCTTGAGGATATGAACATCCACTTCGCCGAGGGTATGGGCGTCCTCACCCAGAACTCCCGTGACATCACGCTGGAGCGCTTCCTCGTCCAGCTACGCCCCCGTGGTGGACGCTACTTCACCACCCAAGCCGATGCCACGCACTTCGTCGCCTGTGAGGGGAAGATCTCCGTACAGCACTGCCGCTTTGAGAATATGATGGACGACGCGCTGAACGTCCACGGCGTCTACCTCAAGGTCACAGCACGCGAGGGTAAGCACACACTCGTCGGGCGCTTCATGCACGAGCAGGCCTTTGGCTACACGTGGGCTATGCCTGGTGACTCGGTGCGTCTGGTCACCTCACGCGATATCCAGGGGCTGGAAGGCAGCTTCCACGTGCGTTCCATCAGCCCAGCTGACGGAGAGCAACTCAAGGGGGCACGCGAGCTGCGCATCACCTTCGACGAGGAGCTACCCGCAGACTACACGCCCGAGCGACAGATCAGTATGGAGAACCTCACCCGCACGCCGAGCGTCGACTTCTCCCACAACCTCGTGCGTCACAACCGCGCCCGAGGCATCCTCATCAATACACCTCGCCCCGTCCTCATCGAGGACAACACCTTCGACCACGTCAGCGGCTCGGCGATCCTCTTCAGCACGGACAATAATATGTGGTACGAGTCGGGGCAGACGCGTGAGGTCACGATCCGCCGCAACCTCTTCCAAGACGTACTGACGAGCCTCTACCAGTTCACCAGCGCAGTCATCAGCATCCACCCCATCATCCCCGAGCTTGCCTCACAGCGCCCCCCCTTCTACGGGCAGGGGCCGAAGAGCATCCGCATCGAGGACAACGTCTTCCGCACCTTCGACACGCCGCTCCTGCAAGCCATCAGCACCGACGGCATCCTGTGGCGTGGCAATAAGATCGAGCCGACGACGAGCTACCCGAAGTTCCACCCCAATCAAAAGCGCTTCCTCCTCGAGGGCTGTCGAAATGTCGACATCGAGGGGAGCGACCTCACCGAGTAGCCCAGCACAAGGAAGGGTATTCGGCCGCCACGTAGACAAAAAGCAAGAGCCACGGCCAGGGGATCCCTGGTCGTGGCTCTTGCCAATAATTTGAGTTTAATGATAGTTCGCTAATTCGCTTGGCGTCGGATCTACGGCTACGACGACCCCGTGATCATCCACAAGGTAGGTGTGTAGTCCGTCGAGGAGTCCTGCACTTGCCATATAGCGGCTACGCTCCGTGGGGGCGATGTAGCGCTGGTCCTCTTGATCCACTTGGTCGAGGGAGATCGTCTGTGACCAGACAGCGTCGTCGGTATCAAGCGAGATGGCTTGGTAGTCGATAGCTGTCTGTGCCTTACCAGCGAAGTAATGATCCCATACCACATTCGCGGCGCGACTGGTAGCATCATAGGCTGCCCAGAAGTGGATGAGACGATAGCGCTGTGCTGACTCCGTGGTGGAAGCACGACCTTCCGCGTCCAGAGACTTCATTTCCGGTAGCACGTCACCCACACTGAGACCACTTGCAGAGGGCTGGGAGGGAAGGCTTGCTGAGGTCGCTCCTAAGAGCACCACGCCCGCCAGTGCGCCGAAAAGAATTCCTTTCAACGTCATAAAATTTGGTTTAGGTACAACATACCTTCAGCGACTCGCTCCATAGCTCGAGACAGGCCCCGAGATCAGGATAAAGACGAAGAAGGTTCCCGGCTTTCGGGTCTGTAGGCCACCGTCTGAGGCACCGCTTGTGCTCCCTCAGGTGACACGCAAAGGTAAGAAAAAGCCAAAACATGGAGCTTTCACGCCCGCGAAGCACTACTTATTTTACACTTTGCACCTCCCGAAAGCCCGCTGATGACGCACCTTTCCGCGCAGTCAAATTTCCGCTTCTCAGGGAGCTACTCTGATATCCCGACGAAGGGGGATGAGTGAACCTATATGGTCCGCGGGCGAACCTATATAGGTCACGTCACCGACCAATATAGCTTCGCTCAGCGACCAATATAGGTGCGTGGGTAGAGCTATATAGCTTTGTGAAGTGACCTCTATTAGCTTGTTGCTCCGCGTAGGGATAAAAAGCTGTGGACGAGTGGCAGATAAGTTTGGACTACGTACGTGGCCCTAATATCTACGTACGTGGATATTTGGATTTACGTGCCTGATCTTTAAGACTACGTGCATAGATAGAAGAATACCACTGCGTGAAGGTGCTTTTTTCTTCATAAGAATGGTACTTTTCCCTCCGCTGGATAAGAGGAATACACGCGATAAGGCGAAGGGGCTTACGTATCACTTCGGAGAGACATATCGGGGAGCTGAGCGTGCGGTGCCTTAGCAGAATAAATAGAGGGTAGGACTCGCGGTAACAGTCTCAATATAGGTCGACCCGCGGACCAATATAGGTTCATCCCCCTCCTTACCGAAGAACGAGGCCACCCTACCCCAGGGCCGAAGATATTGCGTACCTTTGCAACGGAAGGTACACACAGATGCACCTTACTCTACACGAACGAATGGTAGGACCCTATCTATAGATGACAGTCACCTTCTCCATCGAGTACTGGGCGCAGCCCCACGAGCGGCTTACGCTCGTAGGCCGAGCTGCCGACAGCCCCGCCCACTCTGGAGCGCAGACCCTCCCCCTCGAGCACCTCGGGGAAGGGCATTGGCAAGCGACTCTACACCTCCCCTCCGCCACCTCCCCTATACATTATATATATAGCTACCGCCTCACCGATGAGACGGGTGCCGTACTGCGCGAGGAATGGCGGATCTCCCACGCACTTCATCTCCCCGCTGGCGACATGGCCGTCTTCATGCAAGACCGCTGGATCGACTGCCCTGAGGATGCCCCCGCCTTCTCGGCGGCCTTCTGCGATATCCTCGGTCAGCAGGCCACAGCTCCGGAGGAAGCACCACAGCCGGGCCTCACCTTCTCCGTCCACACCCCCGCCCTACGCCGAGGCGAGCGACTTCTCGTGACGGGGAGCTGCGAGGCACTCGGGAGCTGGGATCCTAAAAAGGCTCTTCCCCTCACCTACCGCGGACAAGGACGCTGGAGCGCTACGCTCCCTGCCTCTGCCATAGGCTCCGTCCCCACTTCGCTTCGCTACAAATACCTCCTCAGCACAGACGCAGGCTATACCTACCTCTGGGAAGAGGGCGAAGACCGCTGGGCAAATCTTCCCGACAGCTCCGTCTATCCCTACTGCTATGTGCAGGATAGCTACCTCCATCTCCCCAGCCGCCCCGTGCGTACGGCGGGTCTTGTCGCGCCGCTCTTCTCGCTGCGCAGCGACACCGACTGGGGTATAGGCGACTTCGGTGCGCTCAGAGAAGCCATTGACTTCGCAGCCGAAGCAGGTATGCACGCCGTCCAGCTCCTCCCCATCAACGATACCACCAGCACACGAGGCACCGCCGATTCCTATCCCTACAATGCGATATCCGTCGACGCCCTCCACCCCATATACATCGATCCCGAGGCACTGCCCGCCCTCCCCGCCGAGGAGCGTAAGGCATTCCTCCGCGAGGCAAAGGCGCTACGCCAGCTCCCCGCCGTGGACTACCCACGCGTACTCGAGCTGAAGGAGCGCTTCCTCCGCCGTGCATTCGAGTTGCAGGGTAAGGCCGACCTCACGAGCAAAGACTTCCGCCTCTTCTACGACGAAGCCGCCACTTGGCTCCGTCCCTACGCCCTCTACTGCGTCTTGCGTGACCAGTTTGGCTCGGGCACACCCAGCGACTGGGCGGGATGGGAAGTGTATGACGAGGCGAAGGCAGCCGCCTATCTCGATGCCGCAGCACACGCCGAGGAGGTAGGCTATTACTACTGGCTACAGTTCGTCCTCGACCGCCAGCTCCAGGCGGTGCGCAGCTACGCTGAGGAGCGAGGTGTCTTCCTCAAGGGTGACCTCCCCATCGGCGTAGCACCCCACAGCGTCGACGTCTGGATGGCACCGCATCTCTTCCACACCGAGCAGTCCGCAGGCGCCCCACCCGATGACTTCGCTGCCGACGGGCAGAACTGGGGCTTCCCCACGTACAACTGGGAGCGTATGCAGGAGGAAGGCGACTTCCGCTGGTGGCGCCAGCGCTTCGAGCGTCAGGCCCGCTACTTCCACGCCTTCCGCATCGACCATATCCTCGGCTTCTTCCGCATCTGGGAGGTGCCACGCACGCAGCGCTCTGGCCTCTTGGGGCACTTCCACCCTGCCCTCCCCTACAGTCTTGAGGAGTGGCAGGAGAAGCTCGCCCTCCCCTTCCCCATCGAGCTACTCACCGCACCACTCGTCCACGAAGACGAGCTGACGGCACGCCTTGGCGACAGCTTCGATGACCTCCTCGACAGCGGCTATCTCCATAGCACCGCTCTTGCAGGGCTCTATCAGCTCACGCACGGCGAGCAAGCCGACTACGAGACGGAGGCCGCCCAGCGCGCTCTCGGAGCCGATGTCGCCGCCGTACTCGCGGAGCTATGCACGGAGACTGCCCTCATCGCCGACCCGTACAAGGCAGGGCACTACCACCCACGTATCGCGCTGGAGCGCAGTCGTCTCTTCGCCCGCTTCCCCGAGGAGCTACAGGAGCGCTGGCGATCGGTCAGCGATGACTACTATTACGTACGACACAACGAGCTCTTCCGCACCACCGCCCTGCTGCGTCTCGGTGCGCTGACGAGCCACACGCGCCTTCTGCTCTGTGCCGAGGACCTCGGGATGATCCCCGCCTCTGTACCCGCCGTCCTCGACGAGCTACAGGTCCTCTCCCTTGAGCTGGAGCGTATGCCGAAGGCCTTTACCCCCACGGGCTGGGTACGCCCCGATGGCTTCCCCGCCCGCTCGGTAGCCACGACCTCCACCCACGATATGCCTTCGCTACGTGGCTGGTGGCACAGCCTCTCGGCGAGCGAGCAAGAGCGCTACTATCGCCAGGAGCTCCTTCTCACCGAGGAAGTTCCCGACGAAGAAGCCCTCTATCGCCGCATCATCGAGGCACATCTCGCCTCCCCATCTGCGGCTGTCCTCCTCCCCCTTGCCGACTGGATGAGCCTCGACAGCCGTCTCTGGCTCACCACTCCTGCCGAGGAGCAGATCAACCGCCCCGAGGATCCACATCACTACTGGGGCTATCGCTTCCCCCGCAGCCTAAGCGACCTGCAGGCAGCAGCCCCCGAATGGCGCACCCACATCAAGCATCTCATCACCCTATCCCAACGACTATAAGCCTATGATGGAGCGACTCTACGTCTTAGAGGAAGCCGACACGCAGGAGTTCGTCGGTGTCAACCGCGCGAACCTCGTCACGCTACAGAACCTCTTCCCTAAGACGAAGCTACGCATTCACCAGAACGTCATCAAGGTACTTGGCGAAGACCAAGCCGCCGAAGAGCTTCTGCACATCCTCTCCTCTCTGGAAGCCCTGTGCAGTCGCCACAACCAGCTGACCGAAGCACAGATCATCGAGGTAGTGCGTCGGCACCGCAGTAAGGTCGCCGACACCCTGCCCACCGCCGAGAGCGACGTACTCATCTACGGCGTCCACGGCAAGGCGATCCTCCCTCGCGGGGAGCGTCAGCGCCGTATGGCTCGTGAGTTCGCCGAGCGTGACCTGTGCTTTGCTACGGGTGCTGCCGGCTCGGGGAAGACCTTCATCGCCATCTGTCTTGCCGTCAAAGCCCTCAAGGCAAAGCAGGTGCGCCGTATCATCCTCTCCCGCCCTGCCGTCGAAGCAGGCGAGAAGCTCGGCTTCCTCCCAGGCGAGATGAAGGACAAGCTCGACCCCTACCTCCAGCCGCTCTACGATGCTCTCGGCGAACTCATCCCTGCCCCCAAGCTCAAGGACCTCATGGACACGGGCGTCATCCAGATCGCCCCACTGGCCTTCATGCGTGGTCGCACGCTGAGTGATGCCGTCGTCATCCTCGACGAAGCACAGAACACCACGCCGCAGCAGATGAAGATGTTCCTCACTCGCCTCGGCATGGGCTCGAAGATGATCATCACGGGGGACTTCACGCAGATCGACCTTCCTCGTGGCGTGACCTCGGGTCTGAAGGATGCGCTTGACAAGCTCCACGGGCTGAAGAGTATCAGCTTCATCCACTTCGATAAGACCGACATCGTGCGCCACCCGCTCGTCTCCGAGATCGTGGCCGTCTACGATGCCAAGGACGAAAAGACGTCCGCCCCCTCCGACACATCACAAACTAATCACACAAGATAGAACTATGGCACAGACACTCGTCCGCACGGACTTCCAATTCCCTCATCAGGATCACGTCTATCATGGCAAGGTCCGCGACGTGTACTTCCTCGGTAGCGATCAGGTAGCGATGATCGCCACCGACCGCATCTCCGCCTTCGACGTCGTACTCCCCAAGGGCATCCCCTACAAGGGACAAGTCCTCAACCAGATCGCGACCTACTTCCTCGAAGCTACGCGTGACATCGTCCCCAACTGGCTCATCTCCGCTCCCGACCCCATGGTATCGCTCGGCCTGCGCTGTGAGCCCTTCCGTGTAGAGATGGTCATCCGTGGCTACCTCACCGGCTCGGCTTGGCGTGCCTATAAGGCGGGCGAACGCACCCTCTGCGGTATCCAGCTCCCCGACGGTATGCGTGAGAACGAAGCCTTCCCCTCGCCCATCATCACCCCCACCACGAAGGAAGATGTCGGCCATGACGAAAATATCTCCCGCGAGGAGATCATCCGCACGGGTCTGGTCAGCGAAGAAGACTACAAGCAGCTCGAGGCCTACACCTACGCTCTCTTCAAGCGTGGTCAGGAGATGGCACGTGAGCGTGGCCTGATCCTCGTCGACACGAAGTACGAATTCGGGAAGAAGGACGGTAAGATCTACCTCATCGACGAGATCCACACGCCCGACTCCTCCCGCTACTTCTATGCCGAAGGCTACGAAGAGCGCTTCGAGCGTGGTGAAGAGCAGAAGCAGCTCTCCAAGGAATTCGTCCGCCAGTGGCTCATCAAGAACGGCTTCCAAGGCCGTGACGGCGAAGTCGTCCCCGAGATGACCGAGGAGTACTGCAAGAGCGTCTCCGACCGCTACATCGAGCTGTATGAGACGGTCACGGGTCGTGCCTTCGTCGCCGAGCCCACCGACGACCTCACGGCACGCATCGAGCGCAACGTCCTCGCCGCCCTCAAGTAAGCTCCGCCTTACCTCCCCCACAAGTGTCAGCGCCCCATGATCCTCATCGGATCATGGGGCGCTGCTGTATAGATACGTAAGGGGAAAGAGCGGAGAGAAAGGCACGAAGGAATAGAGGCACTCACTCGTTTGTCATGCGGTATTTCGTGCGAGGTGTAGGAGTATTTCTAAATCTACGTACGTGGATTTTAAGACTACGTAGGGAAATCCTTTGGGCTACGTGCGTGGATCTTAGGACCACGCACCAAGATAGAAGAATAGGTATAGACCTTCGTGGTTTTGGCTGAGGTGGAGCGGAAGTTTTCTCGGGGGAGGGAGAAGGTAAAGGAGTAGTGCTACAGAGCACCGAGGCTGTGAGGAGCACGCTCAAAAAGAGGCTGTCCGCATGCTTCCACGAGGGAAGGGTGCGGACAGCCTTCATAGGATCGAGGTGTGAGCTTCGGTGAGGAAGCTCAGCAGAGGGCGGTTAGCGGCCTTCGGTCAAGCGCGCATAGAGGTCACGCATACCTGCCACAGCTCCCGCCTGGATATGGATGAGGTCGGGGCGGTAGCCACTACGCACGGGCTTCGGGTCGATGCAGTAGACGGGCGCCTTCCCTGGGACGTAGCCCAGCAGTCCCGCTGCAGGATAGACCTCCAGCGACGTGCCGATGACGAGGAAGAGATCGGCCTCTTCGGTGGCTTCAATAGCAGGGATCATCTCCGGCACTTCTTCGCCAAACCAGACGATGAAGGGGCGGAGCTGCGTACCATCGGGCGCTAAGTCCCCGACATGGAGCTCACGTGTCGCTCCCTCGGCTGGGTAGGTGGTGAAGGGATCTCGCACGGAGCGGTTCTTCATCAGCTCCCCATGGAGGTGGATGACACGGCTGCTACCCGCACGCTCGTGCAGGTCGTCGACGTTCTGCGTGACGATCGTCACACGATAGTAGTCCTCAAGGCGGGAGAGCAGACGGTGCCCTTCGTTGGGCTCTGCTCCGACGAACTCCCGACGGCGCTGGTTGTAGAAGTCCAGCACGCACTGGGGATCGCGGTACCAGCCTTCGATGCTGGCGACCTCTTGGACGTCATGCCCCGCCCACAGACCATCGCTATCGCGGAAGGTCGACAGACCGCTCTCGGCACTCATCCCCGCCCCTGAGAGGACGACGAGGTGCGGACGCTGGGGGCTCTGGGTATTCATCGGCGTGAGACGAGCGACAGCTCCTGGATGAGGCGAGGACACTCACCGAGCTGGTCGATGAGCAGGAGGACGTAGCGGATATCACAGATGATGCTACGCTGGTAGGAGGGCAGGTACTGGATGTCACCACCGACACCTTCCCAGTTGCGGTCGAAGTTGATACCGATCAGGTCGCCGTACTTATTGAAGACGGGGCTACCGGAGTTACCACCCGTGGTGTGGGTCGTAGCAGCGAAGTTGACAGGCATCTCATACGTGCCGTCAGCCTTCTTAGCTGCCCAACGCTTGCCTTCGCCGTAGAGCTGCTTCTGGTAGATCTCCTTGAGACGAGCGGGGACAGCGAACTCCCATGAGGTGGGGTCTTCCTTCTCCATCACACCACGCAGGGTCGTAGGCACCTGATACTCGACACCGTCGACGGGCGAGTAGCCACGGACCTGACCGTAGGTGAAGCGCAGCGTGCTATTGGCATCGGGCCAGAGGTTGTCCGTGCCACGCTGAGCCATGATACCGCCGACGTAGGTACGACGAGCCAGATCAATGGGGTTGTCGAAGGCACGGAGATCCTTCGTCAGCTGCTCGCGCTTGGTGCGGACAGAGGCAGCGAAGCGCGACATGAGGTCGGAGGAGAGGACAGCCTGCTGCTCCTTGGCACCCAGCTTCTTGAAGGCCTCGAAGCCCTCGGGCGTGGTGAAGGTCGACTGAGCGAACATCGCATCGACGTAAGCATCTACCGAGCCGAACTTATCGATACCCTCAGCGATAGCCGTGGGCCAGTCCTTGCGGTCGATCTGACGCGTGTATTCAGCGAGCTCAGCCTTAGCGATCTTAGCGTCGAGCGAGGGGAGGTAGTCCTTGTTGTTGTAGGCGGTGAAGGCCTTGTCCGTAGCGGTCAGCGGATCATCAGCACCAGGGGCGCGCGTAGCTTCGATAGCCTGCCACAGCCCTTCGTCAAGGTACCAGAACTGGCGACGCAGGTCACGACGACCCTCGATAGCGCGGTCGATCGTGGAGACAGCATCAGCATAGGACTTGTAGGACTTAGGTGCCTTCTCCTTAGCCCACGAGAGGAGGGACTCCATCTCCTGCTGCTTGGTGGCCTTGAAGTTATTCTTCTCGATACCGAAGTTCGCACCGATAGCACGCTTGTAGGCGTTCTGCGAGCGGGCGTACTTAGCAGCGTACATAATGTTCACCTTGGGGTCGGCAAGCATATCCTTGAGCATGACCTCCTGACGGATGTTGCGCATGCGGATGCGGATATCATTGTCGATGGTCTTCCATTCCTCTACTTCGGAGGGGAGGAAGAAGTGGTTGGTACGGCCAGGGAAGCCCATGATCATAGCGAAGTCATCACGCTGTACGCCATCGGTAGAGATGTTGAACCAGCGCTTGGGCTTCAGAGGCACGTTGCTCTCTGAGTAGGGAGCAGGGTTGCCGTTGGCATCAGCGTAGATGCGGAAGATCGAGATATCACCAGCGTGACGGGGGTACTTCCAGTTGTCCGTGTCAGCACCGAACTTCCCGATAGCGCTGGGAGGTGCACCGACGAAGCGGATGTCGGAGTAGACCTTCTTGGTGAACATGAGGTACTTGTTCCCATTGTAGAAGGGACGGATCTCGACCTCCGTGCCTGGGTGATCCTTGAGGAAGTTGTCACCGACACGCTTGCGAGCTACTGAGCGAAGGAAGGCGGGCGAGAGGTACTCCATGCCCGTGCCCTTACGCACCTTCTTGAGCTCTGCCTGCACGAAGGCCGTGACGTCCTCGATCTTGTCGATGAAGGTCACGACGACGCCCTTAGCGGGGAGCTCTTCGGCGAAGCTCTGCGCCCAGAAGCCGTTCTCGAGGTAGTTATGCTCGACACTGCTGAGCTTCTGGATAGCGTCATAGCCGCAGTGGTGGTTCGTCAGGACGAGACCCTGCGACGAGATGATCTCACCCGTACAGCCACCGTCAAAGCTGACGACAGCGTCCTTGAGCGAGGTGCCGTTGGGGTTGTAGAGATCGTACTCCTTCATCGAGAGCCCGCGCTTGACGAGCTCAGGGTACTTCTTGGAGAGCTGCTCCAGGAGCCACATACCCTCGTCAGCACGTGCGACGGAGCCGACGCCGAGGGCGATGAGGAGCGCAAGTAGGGTTTTACGCATAGTCATTGATACGATATTGAGTGGTTAAGTAATATCAGTGTGATGGGCGGGCAGTAGGCTACGCCTCATGCCAGCCGAAGGTGAAGAGGTAGTCGGGGCGCAGTGTGTAGTGCACCGTGAGCGAGGTAGCCTCACGAGCGTAGCCGAGGCGTAGCTCCTGCGAGGTGGGGTCTATACGCTCCAGCGTGAAGCTATGGAGCGACCCATCGGGCGGGCCGAAGATCTTAAAGGCTGTCTCCTTCGCTGACCACAGGAGGCTACGGAGCTGAAGCTCCGAGAGCGAGGGAGCGCTATGCTCAAGCAGATCCCATTCGACTCCCGTCAGGTAGCGCGAGGCTACGGCACGGATCTGCGGACGATAGGTCTCTATATCTACCCCTGGGCGGAGCGTGGAGGGCGTGAGAAGCACAGCAGCGTGACCCTCGGCATGCGAGATGCTCACGCTCTGCTCGGGCGCACTGGGGAGGAAGGGCCGCCCCTTAGCGTCATGCTCCCGCTGGGGAGGTGTAGCACAATCGAAGAGGTCACAGAGGATAGCACCCACGGTAGCCTCTTCGCTACTACGGCGCTCCCGTCGCCCCACTACGGGGAAGTGACCAAGACAAAGGGCTACCCCAGAGGGTAACCCTTCTATGTACTCCAGCGTCATACTGTACCCGATGTCGTGTCGTCCGCTGGAGGGGGAATGACTTGGACCTCGGTGATGCGGAACTTCTCCAAGCTCGTGACTCGGAAGCTCCACTCGCCAGCCGTGACCAGATCACCCTTGCGGGGTAGGTCTTGCTTGAGCTCGAGGACGAGCCCACCGAGGGTGTCGACTTGCTCCTCGGCCTTGCCGAAGGTGCCTTGCTCGAGGTCGAGCGCACGCAGGACGTCCGTCAGCGGCGTCCCTCCCTCGAAGAGATAGCTCCCGTCGGGTAGGCGCTTGTAGGGTAGCTCCTCCTCGTCATATTCGTCAGAGATCTCCCCGACGATCTCCTCGAGGAGGTCCTCCATAGTGACGATACCGCTCGTACCACCGTACTCGTCGACGACGACGGCGATGTGCTTCTTCGTACTGCGAAACTCCTCAAGGAGGTCATCCAGAGGCTTGTTCTCGGGGATGAAGAGCGCGTCACGGATGAGCTTCGTCCAGTCGAAGTCTGCCTCCTGCTCCTTGTAGGGAATGAGGTCCTTGAGATAGAGGATACCACGGATATTGTCCTCCGACCCCTCGTAGACGGGGATACGTGAGTAGCCCGAGTCGAGAGCGAAGTGGAGCATACGATGGAAGTCCCACGCCACATCGATATCGACCATGTCCACACGGGGCACCATGATCTCCGAGGCGGTCTTGTTGTGGAAGTTGATGATATCCTCGAAGAGCTCCTTCTCCTCGGGCTCGTGTCCCTCGAGAAGGTCGACGGCCTGCGAGAGGTCATCCACGGAGAGATCATAGCGCTTGGGCTGCATGCGACTCGTCAGCATGCTCGTCGAGCGCATGAGGAAGGAGGAGAACGGATAGAGGATGCGCGAGATCAGCGCCATCTTCCCCGAGGAGAAGCGGCTGAAAGCGAGGGGGTGTGCTTGGGCGTAGACCTTCGGGATGATCTCACCGAAGAGCAGCAAGAGGAGCGTCAGGATGACCGTCTGGAAGATGAAGCCCAGGGCGGGAGCATGCGTGAAGTCGAAGATCTGCGCAAAGGCATAGCCGGTCAAGATGACGATAGCCACGTTGACCAGATTATTGCCGATGAGGATCGTCGCCAGTAGGCGCTCCGAATCCTTGAGCAGCTCTACGAGGCCTTGATCCGCAGGATGCTCCTCCTCCTTGATCGTGTCGATGTCGGAGGGAGAGAGCGAGAAGAAAGCGACTTCGGAGGAGGACATAAAGCCCGAGACGACGAGCAGAAGGCCCGATATAGAGAGTGCGATCCACGCCGAGACGGGGATCACCTCATTGATTACCTGACTGAATGATTCCAAATGCGTAGAGGATTGGGGGGAGGATTAGCGTACGCCTTCGTGGCGGCGTACGGCATTGAGGAGGTCGCGGAGCTGCTTTGCCTTCTGCTGGACAGAGGCTTCGAGGAGCTGGAGCTCGCTACGTAGCTCACTGCGCACAGAGGCATCACCCTCTCTCCAGCGAGCACGGAGCTCACTGAGGCGGGCTTCTTCGCGGGCGAGGGACTCGCGCAGGGCTTCGGCCTCAGCGAAGATGCGACGGCCAGCGTCACTCTTGAAGTCTGCCCAGCGGTGGTAGACGACTGAGCCCTGCAGGTGGAAGGTCAGCTCCGCCTTCTCCTCACGCTGCGTCGTAGGCTGTACGGCTACGGCCTCGCCTTCGTAGAGGACACCCGAGAGGGTCGCACGGCGGTAGGCCTCTTCAGGCGCAAGCTCCGTCGTCTCACCACCCTGACGACCAGCGAGGAAGGCAGGACGACCAGTGAAGCGATAGACGTGGACCTGCCCCTCGGGAGCGAAGCGGTCACTGATGAGGATCCCCCAGCCTTCGCTCTCGTGGTAGGCGAGCAGATAGTCGTTGTAGGGGGAGTTGTACGGCATGCCGAGGAGGGTGGGCTCGAAGAAGCTATTGCCCTGCTCGGTGAGGCGCGTCATATAGAGGTCATAGCCACCGAGGCCTGCGGGAGAGCGGCGAGCGAAGAAGAGCGTCATACCATCCTCGAGGAGGAAGGGCGAGCGGATAGGCGCATCGGCCTCCAGCGTCTTGGTCGCTACCCCCTGACGCTCCCAGCTACGGCCTGCCTTAGCGTACCAAGCGAGGGCACGCGCATCGGGGATGATACTATTGCGCCCCAGCGCATCGACGAAGCCGAAGATGGGGAAGACGGGAGGTGCCGGGTGCAGGCTGTCGCCTACTACGGGCGTCTCCACGGGGAGGAGCGAGCGGATATCTGCGGGGAGCTGCTCAGCGACGAGGAAGCGCCCACTGCCCTGAGGGAGGAGCTCGGCTATGCGATCGATCCCGACGAGTGTGCTATCGACGACGCGCAGCTCGTCGGCTGCGCCATACATACGCTCGGCACGTGCTATCTGCCCCTGTAGCATCGTGATGCTGTCGGGCACAGCCTGACGGCGGCGCTGGAGGCTGGAGATGTACTTGGAGAGTGCTGTCGAGGCAGGGCCGAACTGATAGGCGTGATAGGCACGCTCCGCCTCACGGAGGAGCTGCTCAGGGCTCTGCGTGGGAGCCTTGGGCTTCACGACCTTCGCCTCACACCATAGGGGGGCAAAGACGAGGGCAGAGAGAAGTAGGATCGATCGTAAAGACATATCGAATGATTAGAATACGAACTGTGCGCGCAGCTGCAGGGTATGGTAGCTCAGACCATCGCCGCTATTGGAGCGCAGACGGCCGAGTGCAACAGCATCCTTGCTGAAGGAAGTGAAGGTATAGCTGAGGCCGAGCATCATCGCAGTATTGGGATACCAGTTCACCGCCCCAAGGGCTTCATAGGCCTTCCCCATATAATCCTGGGTATCGAGAGCGCTGGCACCGACCATAAGCTCGACATTGCCCCCAGGCTCC
This sequence comes from Porphyromonas sp. KLE 1280, assembly GCF_000700805.1. Taxonomy (NCBI): domain Bacteria; kingdom Pseudomonadati; phylum Bacteroidota; class Bacteroidia; order Bacteroidales; family Porphyromonadaceae; genus Porphyromonas; species Porphyromonas sp. KLE 1280. The sequence goes on along the minus strand of NZ_KL362967.1, from coordinate 67,571 downwards.
ACCTCATTATTGACATTGGAGAAGACAGCACCGCTATTGGAGTAGCTACGCTGCTTCCCACGGAGCATATAGGAGCCTACGAGATATCCGCCCCAGAAGGAGACACTCTCACTACCATCAATATTATACGTCTTCTCTCCATTCGTAATAACCCCTGGTCCTTCCTTTGTGGCAAAGGTCGAGCACAGGGCCTCACCCTGGACAAAGAAGCGATCATCACGGTAAGCAGCCTCCAGATCACAGATGGTGTAGTGGTCGATCCCTGAGAAGCCACCAGCGATGAACTTGCGGTTCTCTACGACAGAGCCCGAGCGACCGCCCAGGACGACGATGCCGTCATCCGACGTCACACGCTCGGGGGTACGAGCTACAGCCGAGAAGCCGAAGTGCACAGTCGTCTGATCCGTATTGATGGGGCGCCAGACGGCACGTGCTGAGACACCATAGCCCTCGCCCATGTGGTTCTCACGAGCATTGACGCGCTCGCTGCTACCAGCGAAGAGGCCTGCACCGAGCCAATACTTATCCCCCCAGTGCGAACCAGCAAGCCCCCAGTGACGGGTATAGGGGATGAGGAAGTCGAGAGGCAGTGGGGTCGTGACCGAGCCGTGGCGCGTGGAGGTATTCATCCCGATGCTCAGCGGCTCGAGCTGGTGTCCGAGGACAAGATGCGTCTGAGGACTGAAGGCATAGGCTGCGTAGACATCACAGAAGGTGATGCGCTGCCCCGTGTAGTTGACGTCGATGCGACCCGTCCAGTTACCGTAGCCGCCGAAGAAGCCGAGGCGAGCCTGTGTGATGGAGGTCCCAGCCGCCATACGGAAGGGCTCTTTTTGGGTCGCCCCTGCAGGCAGGTAGGTGAAGTTGGACTTATCGACGGGCGCGAAGGCTGCCGCATCGAGGGTCAAGCGACCATCGACACCGAGGGTCACCTCATCAGGTTGCCCCAGACGCAGGGCGATACCTGTCTGGGCAGCTGCCTTTGTGGACGAGAGGAGAAGGCCACCAGCTACGATGACCGAAGCGATAAGCGCGTAGTTCTTTCTTCTATTCGACGATGCCATTGGAGAATGCGTATTTGTTTACCTTAGACAAAGATAGCCTTTTCTGCAGTACAACGACGGAGAGGAAGCCCATACAGACAGCGTCCCCACGGGGGAGGAGGATAGCTAAGCTACCCAGCCTCGCCCGTGGGGACGCTACATTTATATAGGAGGGATGGACTTACAGATCGACCACGAAGGACACGACTTCGCCCGTCTCGGGATAGAAGCCACGCAGCTGGAGGGCGGAGCGACGAGAGCGGCTCTGGCTACCAGCCTTATCGAGAGTGGAGACGACCTGATTGAGATCGCTCTGCGAGCGCAGAGGCACGTTGTTGGCCGTCAAGAGGACGAAGCCTTCGCGGACCCCAGCCTTACGCAGGGCGCTATTCGACTGGAGGGACTGGACGACGAGGCCATAGGAGAGACCGTAGGCACGGAGCTCATTAGCGCCCAGCTCCTTGAGGGTAGCACCGAGGCGGTTGTTCGCCCCATTGGCAGACTGCTTGAGGAGCTTAGAGCCACCTTCCTGATTGCGCAGCGTGACCTTGTAGGTCTTCTCTGCGCCCTTGCGGTTCACCGTGACCTGAACAGCGTCACCAGGACGGAAGCGGGAGAGCTGCTCCTGGAGCTGAGCGAAGGAGGTGATGCGGTGGCCGTCGATAGCGGTGATGACGTCACCCTTCTCGATACCAGCGGCCAGTGCGGCGCTGATCTCTGCGAAGTCAGCGACATAGAAGCCTTCGTTGACCTTCAGCCCTTCCTTCTGTACGAGTTCGCTGGTGACATCAGCCCCTGCGACCCCGAGCATACCACGCTGTACGGTACCGTACTTCTTGATATCGGAGACGACCTTAGCGGCGATGTTGATGGGCACTGCGAAGGAGTAGCCGGCATAGTTCCCCGTCTGAGAGTAGATCATCGTGTTGATCCCGACGAGTTCGCCTGCAGCATTGACCAGGGCCCCACCACTGTTACCAGGATTGACGGCAGCATCGGTCTGGATGAAAGCACCTACACCGAGCTGGTCGCCCGTAGCAGCGGCACGCGACTTAGCGCTGACGATACCTGCGGTGACGGTGCTGGTGAGGTTGAAGGGGTTCCCTACAGCCAGGACCCACTCGCCGAGACGGAGGTTCTCTGAGTTACCGAAGGGGATCGTAGGCAGGTCCTTAGCCTCGACCTTAATCAGTGCGATATCGCTGGAGGGGTCGGAGCCGATGAGCTTAGCCTTGAAGGTACGGTTGTCATTGAGCGTCACAGAGAGCTCGTCACCACCCTCGACGACATGGTTGTTCGTCATGATGTAGCCATCATTGCTGATGATCACACCCGAGCCATAGCCCACGACGGGCTCGCTACGACGTGAGCCCCCACGAGGATCGCCACCGAAGAAGAATTCGAAGGGGTCGATCATCTGCTGGGACTGCACCTGCTGGGTCTTCTTCACCTTGATGTGGACGACCGCCTTCACCGAGCTCTCGGCGGCAGGTGTGAGGTCTGGAGCATTACCTATCTGGCGCGAGCCTATGGCATAGGCTGTATTCTGGAATCCATATTCATTCGCTGAGGTCACACCCTCGACGCCCGACTGAGCGGTATAGCTACTTGAGCTACCACCATTGCGGGTCATTACGTGGACCGTAGCAGCCGAAGCTGCAATACTTACCGCTACCAAGCCTAAGACAGCGGCTGATTTCTTCAATACCTTGTTCATAGTCGTTAAGTATATTCTGTTCTTTATCTGATTGAAAAACACTCCGGAGCTCCTCACCGCGGGCTCAAGACGTGCCGTGCTTCGTAAGGAACGGCTACGCACTCGACCTCAGATATAGGTGGGTGGCGGGGAAGCCCCTTTACCCTATAAGAGTCAAAGAGGGTGCCAATGTTTAATTCACCCCTACAAAACTTCACATTCTGCCAAAATCGCAGACTTTTTCTGGGCAATATGACAGCATTTCGCTGCCCCCACATAGCACAGACGTAGCGGGTACCCCGCGACGAAGTAGCACCACCGGAAGGGCAGGAGTATGAACCGATATGAGTACGTGGGCAGAGCTATATAGCTTTGGACTGATCCCAATACAGCTTTGTGAAGTGACCTATACTTAGGTAATTGCTCCGCGTAGGGATAAAAGTTGTGGACGAATGGCAGAAAAGTGTGGACTACGTACGTGGCTCTAATATCTACGTACGTAGTCTTTAGGGTTTGCATACGTAGTCTTTAAGACCACGTGCGTAGACAGAGGAAAATCACTACGGGAAGGCGCTTTTTTCTTCGCGAGAATGCCACTTTTTCCTCCGCTGGATAAGAGGGAATACGCGCGATAAAGCGAAGGGCTTGCGTATCACTTCGGAGAGGTGTATCGGGGAGCTGGGCGCGCGATACCTTACACTCGAAATAGAGGACTGGACTCGCGGCAATAGCCTCCTCTATAGAGTTCACCCAGCGACCAATATAGGTTCGCATCACCCCCTCACGGAAGAGCGGAGCGTCACGCTCGTCAGGAAGGGAAGTAAGATCAATAGGAAAGGCTGAATCCCAGCGCCTTAGCGGATGGCACTCGAGCAAGAAGACAGGGAGATGGAGAACGGGCAGCGATGGCACCTTCGTGGGGTGCAGTAGTCGGCGTGGAGCTGGAGGAGGGCCTGCGACTCCAGAGCGGAGCGTGCGGTGAGACCGGCTTCGGTGAAGAGGCGGGTCACGTGGTTCGCCTCCGCAGGGAGCTTGTCGAGGCACAGCTCTTCGCCCACCTGCTCTCCTACCCGCTGGTAGTGGGCACGCCAGGCCTCACGATAGGGTACAAGGACGTTGATAGCGATATGTGCTACGGCTTCCTCGGAGAGCATCCCGTTCCCTCGCCACTTTCCACCGCAGTAGTGTGCAGGGAGGGGGTGGCGCAAGAGGGTCATCAGCGCCCCCATGCTCGGCATCTCGGGGAAGACACTCCCCCAGAGCGGAGCATGCACGATGAGTGTGGCGAGCTGGAGGAGGCGATACTCGGGGAGGCCCGTGGGGCGAGTTCGCGCCCGACGAAAAGTACCTTGCGGAAGAGGTGTCAAGCCATACTTATGGGCGAGGAAGGCATATTCTCGCTGCCGCTCCTCACGGAGCGCTTCGTCGGGAAGGTAGTCGAGGAGGCCTGCTGAGCCGAGGAGGAGTGCCTCGACCTGAGGGAGCTGGTCGCGGTGCTTGAGGAGGAGATGCAGGGGCAGGGCGAAGGCCAAGCGCTCCATCGCATCGCCATTGAGCCCGAAGCCCAGCGCACGGAGGAAGAGCGCATAGAGGGTCTGCGCCCAGTCGCCTTCGCTCCGCTCAAGGAGCTGACGCACGGCCGTGACCTTGCGGAAGAGGCGGCTACGCGAGAGACAGGAGAGCCACATACGACGCTCTTCTTCGGGGACGGAGGCGAGGTGGTCTGCGCAGGGAAGCTTTACCTCTGCGGAGAGGAGGGCAGCTGCCTCGGGACGAAGCTCTTCGGGCACCATCAGAAGGCAGGTAGGTAGCACCTCTCCCGAGGGGAAGATGACAGGGCGATTGTCCTGCTCGACGACGTGGAGGATGACGGATCGGTAGGAGGGATCGGTATCGTGATGATGCTGGTGCCACTCGCTCGAGGCGTGGTGGATCTCCACCGCCCCCACCCAAAGGAGGTCATCGATCCGCACCTTGGCGGCGAAGAAGTCGGGGCCAGCATGCACATTGAGTACCCCAGGGTCAAGAACCTCAATGCGGGCACCTGCCAGAGCACCCTGCGGGATCAGCTCCGTATAGCGGCGGTGTGCCCATATATAATGTAGGAAGGCTTCCATGGTGTGTCGGTATTAGGCGGTAGGGGAAGCTCCGTCACTCTAAGCTATCATAGGAGGGGAATTCGGAGAGGAAGATATAGCTCATCGTGTCGTAGTCGATACGGCAGACGAGATGGTCGAGGCCGTTGCTCAGGGCGAGGTACGGCACGCGCAGGACATAGTTGTAGCGGACGATCTGCTGCAGCACGGTCTCTGTCAGTGCGACGTGGGGGGCCTTATACTCGAGGATCATCTGCGGGCGGAGCGCCTTGTCGTAGAGGAGGGTGTCGCATCGCTTCGAGGTCTCACCGAGGCGCAGGGCCACTTCATTCTGCATCAAGGGCTGGGGATAGCCTAAGACATCGATAAGATAGTGGACGAAGTGCTGGCGCACCCACTCCTCGGGCGTGAGGCGGACGAACTTACGCCGCAGCTCATCATACACGTAGGGCTTGCCCTCACGCTGCTCCAGACGCAGGCGACACTTCGGCAGGTTTAGCTCGATCATGCTTATCTTTGTAGAGAGTACTTCATTGGGCTCATACCCACGAAAGTACATAAATATAGTATAGATGCCCACGTACGACGAGATCATCCGTTCGCTCAAGCAACGCAAACCCCAGCGAGTCTACCTGCTCGCTGGCGACGAACCCCTCTTCATCGACCAGATAGCCTCCTTTGCGGCCAAGGAACTGATCCCCGCCGAGGAGCAGGACTTCAATCAGAGCATCCTCTACGGTGCCGAGGTCAATGCCCGCACGATACTCCTCGAAGCCCTGCGCTTCCCGATGATGGGCTCGCAGGTCCTCGTCTTGGTGCGCGAAGCCCAGCAGGTGCGCGACCTCGACACCCTCGCCGCCCACCTCGATGAGCTCCCCGAGAGTACGTGCCTCATCCTCTGCTACAAGAAGAAGGCCGACAAGCGCAAGGCGCTCTACAAGGCCATCAGCGAGCGAGGTGGCGTCTTCGAGTCCACGAAGATGTACGACTCGAAGATCCCCGACTTCATCATCAAGAGCTTCGCCGCACGCCAGCTCGATATCGACCCACGCACGGCCCATCTGATGGCCGACAGTACGGGGAATGATCTGGAGAAGATCCTCAACGAAGTCGAGAAGATCGCCCTTGCTCTCTCCGAGAAGGGCACCCGCACCGTCACCCCCGAGGTCATCGAATACTACATCGGCGTGAGCAAGGAGTACAACAACTTCGAGCTACTCACAGCGCTCATCCGCCGTGACGCAGCGCGCGCCTACCGCATCGCCTTATACTTCGCCTCCGACGAGCGCAACCATCCCATCCAGATGACGCTCTCCACGCTCTTCGGCTTCTTCTCGAACCTTATGGCGGTCTACTACATCGCCCAGCCCAACGAGCGGAGCATCGCCTCCCTCCTCGGGGTGCAGCCCTTCGTCGCCCGCGACTACGACCTGGCACGTCGAGGCTACTCGGCCGCACAGACCTTCGCCATCATCCACCAGATACGCCTCATCGACGCTTACTCGAAGGGGGTAGATGCCAACATCCCTACGAGCCAGCTCTACTCTGAGCTCGTGTCACGTATCTTGGCCGCCTAAGCATGCAGCGCAAAGAGTACCTTCAGGCCTTCATCGCCCATACCAACCGCAACATCTTCCTCACGGGGAAGGCCGGCACAGGGAAGACAACCCTACTACATTATATCAAGGAGCACACCTACAAGAGCTGCGTCATCGCCGCTCCCACGGGTATCGCCGCCCTCAATGCAGGCGGTACGACCCTCCACTCCCTCCTACAGCTCCCTATCGGCGCCTTCATCCCCGACTCCATGGCTCAGCTTCCATCGACGCCCAACCAGCTACTGGTCACGCCACGGGACTTCCGCCGACACATCCATCTGCAGGAGCGTAAGATCCGCCTCCTCCGAGCCCTCGAGCTGCTGGTCATCGACGAGGTGAGTATGCTCCGTGCCGACACGCTCGACCTCATCGACCTCCTCCTGCGTAGCGTCCGTAGAAGCCCGCTACCCTTCGGCGGTGTGCAGGTGCTCTTCATCGGTGACCTGATGCAGCTCCCGCCCGTGGTCAAGCCGCAGGAGTGGGACGTACTGCGCCAGTACTACCCCAGCCTCTTCTTCTTCCACGCACACGTCCTGCAGAAGTATCCCCCGCTCTATATCGAGCTCACGCACGTCTACCGCCAGCAGGATGCCGGCTTCATCGACCTCCTGAACCACCTGCGCTACAGCGCCCTCACCCCCGAGGATATGCAGTGGCTCCGTGGACGTATCAACCCCGCCTTCGACCCCATCAAGAGCGAGGGCTACGTGACGCTGACGACGCACAACGCCCGTGCTGACGAGATCAACCGCAAGGCTCTCGAGGCCCTCCCTGGCGCATATCAAGACTATCACGCCAGCATCGCAGGGGACTTCCCCGACCACCTCTACCCCATCGAGCCTATGCTCCGACTGAAGGTCGGCGCGCGTGTCATGCTCATCAAGAACGACCTCCAGCAGCCCCGCCGCTTCTACAATGGTATGCTCGCTACCGTCGAGGAGATGACCGAGAAGAAGCTCATCGTGCGGCTGGAGAATGGCGAACTCCTCGACGTACCCGCCTACAGCTGGGAGAATGCTCGCTACCGTCTCAACGAGGACACGGGCGACACCGAGCCCGACATCCAGGGCGTCTTCAAGCACTTCCCTATCCGCCTGGCGTGGGCGATCACGATACATAAGAGTCAGGGACTGACCTTCGACCGTGCTGCCATCGACCTTGAGGCCGTCTTTGCTTCGGGGCAAGCCTATGTAGCACTCTCCCGTCTGAGAAGCCCCGAAGGCCTTGTCCTCCTCTCGCCCTTAGGCTCCGACACGCTCTCCGTACCGCCCGAGATCACAGGCTATGAAGCCACCCGAGCCAGCGACGAGGAGCTACGTCAGTGCCTCACCGCCGATAAGCTCAACTATTGGCTCCAGCAGGCTGTCCAAGCCTTCAGCTGGAGCGACGTCACCGACCTCTACCGCCAGCACGCCTACAGCTACCGCATGGAGAGCGAGCGTAGCCAGAAGAGCCGCTTCGGGGACTGGGCGCATGAGCAGGCTTTCAAGGTCGACGAGCTCCGTCAAGTAGCCGACCGCTTCGTCCAGCAGCTCCACAGCCTCTTCGCCGAAGGGGAATCTGCCCTACCCGCCATCGCTGAGCGCACCCGTAAGGCCTTCGCCTACTTCCTCCCCCGCTGGACAGAGGTCTTCGTGAGCCTGCTCGAGACCCAGCGTGATGCCCGTGGTATGAAGAAGGTGAAGGAGTTCATCGCCGAGCTTGACCTCCTCTACGCTGAGACCGTACGCCTGATGCGCGGCCTCATACGCATCGAGAGCTGTACACAGGCGCTCGCTACGGGCGAGCCGCTCCATCGCGACGATCTCCAGATAGACGAGCGCCTCGGCAAGTGGCTCCAGGCAGCAAAGGCCGAGGTCAAGACGCCCTACATCGTACCCGACAGCGGCACGCCTTCCCCCAAGACCAAGAGCAAGAAGAAGACCGCCGAGCGAGAGCCCCGTGTGAGTACGCAGGAGCAGACGTGCCACCTCATCCGCGAAGGGAAGACCGTACTCGAGGTAGCAAGCATCCGTAAGCTCAGCGTCGGCACGATCTACGGGCATATCACGCAGCTTCTCGAGAAGGGACTCCTCACGGAGCAAGAAGCAGGGATCGACAGCCGTCAGCTCGATGAGCTCGCACCGCTCTTCGCCAAGATGGGTGATGAGGCGGGGCTGAAGTACATCCACGAAGCCCTCAAGGGACGTCTCGACTACTACGAACTGCGCCTCTACCTCACCGCCTTCCGACTGTATCGGCCCCGCCGATAGAGGTAAGTCGGAGTCCATTAGGACAATACACCTTTTTCATTATCTTTGATAGGCGCTACACCTGACACTAATAAGGCGCTCAGATAAGATATGAAGCAGTTCAGCCAATTAGCCATCCGCATCTTCCAGGAAGCTATCCAAGCCTACGAGCTACGAGGCAGCGTGGACACACCCTGCACAGGCAATCCCTACCCCGAGCACACGATCGAGCATGACCTCTTCCGCAAGAACTGGATCGACAACGCCCAGTGGTGCCTCGAGGACATCATCCGTGACCCCGAGATCGACCCCGTCGAAGCGCTGAAGATCAAGCGCCGTATCGACCGCAGCAACCAAGAGCGCACCGACCTCGTGGAGCTCATCGACAGCTTCTTCTATACCCACTTTGCAGATGTGAAGCCCCTCCCCGATGCCAAGATCAACACCGAGAGCCCCGCTTGGGCTATCGACCGTCTCTCCATCCTCGCGCTGAAGATCTACAATATGAACAAGGCCGTCCAGCAGGCTGGCTCCGACGAAGCACTCCGTGAGAAGTGCGCTTCCAAGCTCCGCACCCTGCGCGAGCAAGAGGTCGACCTCACGACGGCTATCAACGAGCTCCTCGAGGACATCGCCGCTGGCCGTAAGTACATGAAGGTCTACAAGCAGATGAAGATGTACAACGACCCCGAGCTCAACCCCATGCTCAAGGGTCAGACCTTGTAGTCTCACCACTCCTACTCGCTATCTGTGGCCCGCTACCTCATCATCCGCCTCTCCGCCATGGGCGACGTGGCGATGCTCATCCCCCTGCTCTACGCCGTAGCACGTGCCAACGAGCAGCATGAGTTCATCCTGCTCACCCAGCCGTTCTTCACGGAGCTCCTCCTCGATGCCCCCGACAATGTCGAGGGGATGGCTATCGACATCCGTCGTGGCGAGGAGCGCAGCTTCCTCGGACTGCTGCGCTATGCTCGGCGCCTCAGGCATGAGCACTTCGATGCGGTACTGGACCTGCACGACGTACTGCGCAGCAAGGTACTCCGCTCGATCCTCCGACTGACGGGCGTACCCACGCAGCACCTCATCAAGCCCCGTGAGGGGCGACGCCGCCTCGTCGCCGACAGCGCGACGAAGGATCTCACGCCGCTGCCGCCGATGTGGAGCCTCTATCAGCAGGTCTTCCGCTCGGCGGGGCTGAGTGTCCCCGAGGCCATCCCTCCAGTGGCCATACACCCCACCCTCCGTGCGACCTTCGAGCGGCTCCACCCCGAGCTGACTCAGTCTGTGCCAGGACGCCTGCGTCTCGGCATAGCTCCCTTCGCCTCGACACGGGCGAAGACCTACGACCCCGCTCTGATGCAGGAGGCGCTCCGCCTCATCGAGGAGAGCGAGCGCTTCGAGATCTTCCTCTTCGGAAGCCGTGGCAAGGAGCAAGCTCAGATAGAGCAGTGGGCAGCCGACCGCACGCACATCCACTCCGTCGCTGGGAAGCTTGACCTCTCGGACGAGCTCATCCTCATCGCTTCGATGGACGCTATGATCTCGATGGACAGCGCAAATATGCACCTGGCGTCTATGGTCGGCACGCGTGTCTTCTCCGTCTGGTGCTGCACGCATCCCGCAGCTGGATTCCTCGGTATCGGCCAGCGCCTGGAGGATTGTCTACAGCCCGAGGATGCTCCTCGCCGTCCATGTAGTATCTTTGGGGACAATAAGCACTGCCACACGGGGCCCGACTTTGCTTGCTCAAGGGCACTTCGCCCCGAGCGTATCCTCGAGGCAGTCCTCACTCTCAGCGAAGGCGCAGCTTCATAGCGCCACCCTTTTCCCGCCCTTTCTCCACGAATGAAACTACGTATCAATAAGCTGATCAGCGACGCTGGCCTGGGCTCTCGACGTGATGTCGAGGAGTATATCCGCCTCGGTCGCGTCAAGATCAATGGGCGTCGCGCCCAGCTCTCCGACCTTGTCTCGGAGACCGATGTTGTCTTCTTCGACGAAGTAGACCTCCCTGTCAAGGAGCTTATCCAAGAGCATGCCGCCGAGGAGAAGCTCCAGACCAAGCTCAAGAAGGATAGCGAGCGCCCTCGTACCCGCGACCGCCGCAGCGAGCGCGCCGAGAGCCAGCGTATCCTCTCCGCTCCGAAGAGCGCTGCTCTGCGCAAGACGAGCAAGAACAACCCCGAGAACAAGCGCGCCCACAAGGCTCGCACTGAAGGCTGGGGCGACGAAGAAGAAGTCTTCGACGAACGCCTCCTCCGCCACCACAATAGTGGCCGCCGTGGCAGTGCACGCAATGCCCGCCCCACTCGCTCTGAGCAGCGTGGCCGTGGTGGCAAGCGCCGCTCTTTCGACGAAGAGTAGTCCGCACGGCGTGCGGGCTTCACCTCTTCACGCTCTTATCCCCACACATCTTTATGCACGTATATATTGTACGCCACACGTCTGTCGTCCTTGACGGCAATGAGACGTGCTACGGCGATATGGACATCGACGTACGCCCCACCTTCGAGGAGGAGGCCAGCCTCACACGCGCCGCACTCGAAGGCCTTAGCTTCGACGGCGTCTTCTCCTCTCCCCTACAGCGCGCCCGCAAGCTCGCCGACTTCTGTGGCTACGGCTTCGCCACCCTTGACGACCGCCTGAAGGAGATGAACTTCGGTGATTGGGAGGGTCAGCCTTGGGCCGAGATCATCAAGGACGAGCCTGTGGATCAGTTCTTCGCCCGCTACATCGAGGGCGTCCCCCCTGGCGGTGAGTCGCTGATGATGCAGTATGCTCGCGTGCGGGACTTCTTCCTCGAGAAGCGTCGTGAGGGCTATAAACAGATCCTCGTCTTCTGCCACGGGGGCGTCATCAACTGCGCCCGTGCGATCACCGGTGAGGTACGCCTCGTCGATGCCTTCACTACCCTCCCCGGCTTTGGCTCCGTCACACGCCTCGACTTCACCCATCTCGAGGACTAATCGACATCACGAAGGACGCGGAGCGAACAATTATGCCCTGTATCTTGTAGTTATATAAGCAGGGATCCCGTGGGCACGTATACCCGACGGGGCTTCCCCACTGAAGACAAGACGCAAGACCCGCTATTTACGATTATCACTTCTACATAAACAAGACAATGAAATTCTCTGAAAGAATGCAGTCTGCTATCAATGAGCAGATCAACTTCGAGATGTTCTCTGCGAACACCTACCTCTCTATGTCCGCTTACTTCGCTCAGCAGGGCCTCGACGGCTTCGCTCACTGGTACTATATGCAGTACAAGGAGGAGCTGGCTCACGCCGAAGATATGATGCACTACGTCATCACGCGCGGTGGCAAGGTCGAGATCAAGGCTGTCGCTGCAGTAGAGACGGAGTTCAACTCTCCCCTGGAGATCGCAGAAAAGGCTTACCACCACGAATGCCTCGTCTCCGAGAAGATTGAAAACCTCGTGCGCATCGCTTCTGAAGAGAAGGATATGCCTTCGCAGGACTTCTTCTGGAAGTACATCCGCGAGCAGGTCGAAGAAGAAGCTAACGCTACGAACCTCATCGACCGCGTTCGCATGGCTAAGGATGCCGCTATCCTCTTCCTCGACAAGGAGCTCGCTGCACGCCAGTAATCCCTTCGTCCCCCCCAACGACGAGCCGCCAAGTCTCCCACTGGGTACTTGGCGGCTCGTCTGCTTTATACAGCGACCGCTCAGAGGGGCAAAAAGCTCCCCGATATGCCTCTCCGAAGTGGCTACGCAAGCCCTTCGCGTTATCACACGTATTACTCTTATCCAGAGGAGGAAAAAGTGTTCTTCTCGTGAAGAAAAAGTGCCTTCACGTAGTGGTTTTTCTCTATCTACGCACGTGGTCTTAAAGACTACGTACGCAAATCCTAAAGACCACGTACGTAGATATTAGAGCCACGTACGTAGTCCAAACTTATCTGCCACTCGTCCGCAACTTTTATCCCTACGTAGAGCAACAACCTAAGTATAGGTCACTTCACAAAGCTGTATAGGGATCAGTCCAAAGCTATATAGCTTTACCCACGTACCCATATACCTATGTAGGGGACCCCAGCGAGAAGGCCTACCCGTCCCTCTGTACTAAGGCTATTTCGCCTATATTTGCAGCCATGAAAAAGATATTACGCTCTCTTATCCTCCTCGCTTGCCTCGGGGTCAGCCAGCGCGCCACTGCGCAGAATGAAGACCGCGTACACTCCGCCACCGTCGTCGAGCTCGGCCTACATAGCCGCTTAGCCTACCACCAAGCCCTACCACTGGGACTGGTGGCGAGCGCACACGTCGGCTACGAGCTCCACACCAACCCCGTCGGCTTCCTCGACAAGGAGAATAGTGCTCCCCTCGAGTACACCTTCCCGATGCTTCTCCCCACGGCGGGCATTGAGCTTCGCTGGTACACAGGGCGTGAGAAGAGCCAAGAGGAAATCAATAGCGGGCTCTATGTCGTGGCAGGTGGTGACGTGCAGACGCGTACCGCAGGCGTCGTCTTCAACCGCCTCTACCGCGGACCGTGGCACTATCGCTACGGAGCAAAGGCAGGCCTCGGCCTTGTGTCCGTCCTCGGCGATGTCATCTACACCAAGATCGAGATCGGCGGACGCTATAGCAGCCCCTTCCTCGGGAGCCAAGGCAGCGAGTACTTTGCGCCCTACGGAGACATCGGCATCGGCATCAAGCTGTAGGCGGCTGAGGGAGGGCTTGATATGAAAGCGCTACCTTTGATCGTTTGGCTTATATAGAGTAGCACGATCATTATGAAAGCAAATAAGATCCTCCTTGGCTTAGCACTAAGCCTCTCCGCCCTGACTGCTTGCAGTAGTGGACAGAGCGAGCAGTCCGCGCAGGATAGCACCGCCCAGCCCTCCACCAGCGTCGTCGCCAACCCCGACAGCCTCCCCTACCATATCGCGAAGAACTACTTCGCTGCCGAAGACTCGCTCCCTGCGACGCTCACAAGCGAAGAGGAGCTAAATCGTCACCTCGGCATGGCTACGACTATGGCGGACAAGCCCACCGAGATCGACTGGCAGCGTGAGTTCGTCATCCCCGTCGTCCTCCCCGCTACGACGATCTCCACGGAGATCCTCCCCGTACGCCTCAAGAAGGACGCTGAGGGCAACCTCGTCCTCACCTACAAGGTGCAGCGTGGCGAAGACATGAAGACCGCTGAGATACGCCCCTTCACCGCGATCATCGTATCGCGTGACTTCCTCGCACCTGTACGTCTCGAGGAAGCCAACTAACCTCCTTATTCCCTATTAAATAGGGCATGCGCAGCCCCGCTCCCGAGCCTTCGGGAGCGGGGCTGCGTGCATCTATACAGCCGGCTTTCGGAGGGGCAGTCGCAGAGTGCATGAAAAAAGACAGTGACAGTGGGGGATAAGTACGTGACTTTTTCGTACATTTGCGCTGACTTTTGCGGGGGTAGTGCATCGCTTGATGTCCACTTTGCTGGGTCACAAGTCATGTGCTATGCACCAGCAGAAGCACTCGTGTGTAATTCATAGTAAGTTTAACAAATGGAAAATTTGAAAGAGATCAAGCCCATCGCGGACTTCAACTGGGATGAGTTTGAGAAGGGAGAGGTAGCGTGCTCTGCTTCTCGTCAGGAGCAGGAAGCCGCTTATGATGGCACCCTGAACAACGTTAAGGATCAGGAGATCGTCATCGGTACGGTTACCAAGATTGGTAAGCGCGAAGTACTCGTCAACATCGGCTTCAAGAGCGAAGGTGCGATCAACTCAGCTGAGTTCCGCTACAACCCTGAGCTCCAGGTAGGCGACAAGGTCGAGGTCTTCATCGAATCACAGGAAGACAAGAAGGGACAGCTCGTCCTCTCACACCGTCAGGCACGCGTCGCTCGCTCATGGGATCGTATCAACGAAGCCCTCGAGAAGGACGAAGTGGTACGCGGCTACGTCAAGTGCCGCACGAAGGGTGGTATGATCGTCGATATCTTCGGTATTGAGGCCTTCCTCCCCGGCTCACAGATCGACGTCCGTCCTATCCGCGACTACGATGCTTATGTCGACAAGACCATGGAGTTCAAGATCGTCAAGATCAACCAGGACTTCAAGAACGTCGTCGTATCGCATAAGGTCCTCATCGAAGCTGAACTCGAAGCTCAGAAGGCTGAGATCATCAGCAAGCTTGAGAAGGGTCAGGTCCTCGAAGGGGTCGTCAAGAACATCACCTCTTACGGTGCCTTCATCGACCTCGGTGGTATCGATGGTCTCGTCCACATCACCGACCTCTCTTGGGGCCGTGTATCTCACCCCAGCGAAGTTGTTAGCCTCGACCAGAAGCTCAACGTCGTTATCCTCGAGTTCGACGAAGCTAAGAAGCGCATCGCTCTTGGTATCAAGCAGCTCCAGCCACATCCCTGGGATAGCCTCGACGCTAACCTCAAGGTGGGCGACAAGATCAAGGGTAAGGTCGTTGTCCTCGCTGACTACGGTGCATTCATCGAAGTTGCTCCTGGCGTAGAAGGTCTCGTCCACATCTCTGAAATGTCTTGGACGCAGCACGTCCGCTCGGCTCAGGAACTCCTGAAGGTCGGCGACGAAGTCGAAGCTGTCATCCTCTCGCTCGACCGCGAAGAGCGTAAGATGAGCCTCGGTCTCAAGCAGCTCAAGGAAGATCCATGGGAAAACATCGACAAGCGCTTCCCCATCGGCTCTCGCCACACGGCTAAGGTCCGCAACTTCACCAACTTCGGTGTCTTCGTAGAGATCGAAGAAGGTATCGATGGTCTTGTACACATCTCCGACCTCTCTTGGACGAAGAAGATCAAGCACCCCAACGAGTTCACGGAAGTCGGTGCTCCTCTGGAGATCGTCGTCCTCGAAATCGACAAGGAAAACCGTCGTCTCTCTCTCGGCCACAAGCAGCTTGAAGAGAACCCCTGGAACGCCTTCGAAGCTGACTACCGCGTAGGTACGATCCACGAAGGTACGATCCGCGAATTCGTAGAGAAGGGCGCTGTCATCTCTCTCCCCGAAGGTATCGAAGCATTCGCTACGCCTAAGCACCTGGTCAAGGCCGATGGAACGCAGGCTGTCAAGGGCGAAACGCTCCCCTTCAAGGTCATCGAATTCAACAAGGATTCTCGCCGCATCATCGTCTCTCACAGCCGCACCTTCGAAGACGAAGCTAAGGCTGAAGCTCGTGCAAGCGAGCGTGCAGAGCGCGCTGAGCGTCAGGCTCGCCACCAGGATGCTGCCGCTGCCGTCGCTGCTACCAACGCTGCTACGGAGAAGGCTACCCTCGGTGACCTCGATGCACTGGCTGCCCTCAAGGAAAAGCTCTCCTAAGAGACGCTTCGCATAGCCTACCCATGAGGTAGGTGCAAAACAACGGACGCCCCGTCTTCCACTGTGGAAGGCGGGGCGTCTTCTTTATATCGCTGGGCGCTTAGGCCTATCGCTTCTGAGGCGCAGTGCGCTTGCGGGAGATATGGGCAGTGCCACACTCAGCAACCTTGTCATAGCTCAGGCGAGCAAAGACGGGATAGTGGTCGGAGGGAGCGCGACGCACGTGCTTCTTCAGGCGCACCTCGGCGGGGGCTTGGCTGCTCCCCTCTTCGGTGGCGTCCTCACGCTCCGTCCAGTAGCTATCGGTACGCACGGCATAGCGCAAGACACGGTAGTCAGGTGAGACGAAGATATGGTCGATACGGCTCGGCGTCTTCAGCTCGGTGTCGAAGGCATTGAACGTCCCGTTGGGTGCCAGCTTACGCTCGGCGATAGCATACGAATCCCGAAGGAGGGCTGTCGAGGTCAGTAGGCCATAGACCTCATCGGTCTGGTCGACATTGAAGTCACCCGTGAGGATGTGAGAGGCACCCACCGGCACGAGACTGCAGATACGGCTCATGACGAGGCGTGCGGACTCCATACGCGCCCGACGCCCGACGTGGTCGAGGTGGAGGTTGAAGAAGTACAGACGCTGATGGCTGCGCAGGTCTTCAAATTCGCCCCACGTACAGATACGGATGCAGGCAGCATCCCAGCCGAGGGCGGGGCGGTCGGGCGTCTCGCTGAGCCAGAAGTTACCCGAGCGGATCTTCTTCAAGCGGCCCTTGTGGTAGAAGATGGCGGAGTACTCGCCTTCCTCACGCCCATCATCACGGGCGACACCGATGTAGTCATATTTGGGGAGCCCTTTCAGAAGGTCGTGGATCTGCCCGACCTTCGCCTCCTGTGTGCCGAAGATATCGGGGCTTTCGTAGGAGAGGATTTCGCAGATGACGGGGCAGCGCTGGCTCCAGCCATTGCCCTGCTTGGCATCGGATTCATTCTGGTAGCGGACGTTGTACGTGCCGACGAGAAGCTCTTGGGCCTGCACGCCGAGGACGGCAACAAGGCTAAGAGCGAGGGTGAATAGTCGCTTCATGCTGATGGATTCATGTATTCAGTGTGTATCTATACAAATATACGCCATTCACCAAGACAGCCCTGCGCCTCGCTCCTCCGATGCGAGAGTGGAGGTAAGCTATGCAGGGAGCTGTGACGACCTATATTGGTCGCTGAGTCGACCTATATAGGTCCACGTCACGACCAATATAGGTTCGCACACGAACCAATAGTGGTTCACCCGCTGACCTATATAGGTCGAAATAGAAGAGCTATATAAGTTTGCCCTACACCCCAAGTAAGTCACTGAAATATAGCGAGCTAATCGGAGTGCCTTTACCCTGCCCTGCCTCACGCCACCAGCGAGGTACGAGCAGGCGTAACTCTCCGAGCGAGGAAGTCGTACCTCCCGCCCCTCCTCACCCCACCCCACAGAAGCGCGCGGGATGGGCTAAAGTCTGGATAACCACGAGAATAGTCGTACCTTTGCGCCCAAGAATAGATAACTGATGTCGACAACACCTCATCCCTCCCCCCTCATCCCATCGGCGGCACGTGCCGGCCTGACCTTCGGGCTCATCCTCGTCGTGATGTACACCGCCCGCATACTGAGCTTACAGGTACCCCTCCTGCAGATTCTCTACTTCTTCGGGGTCATCATCGTGCCCATCGTGGCCTATCGTGGTGCCCGAGCTTATCGAGATTACTTCTACCCCACGGGGCCCTTCAAGGCTGGCCAAGGCTTCAGCTACGTCGTCCTCCTACACGTCTTCGGCGGTATCTTGGCCTTCATCCCTCAGTACTTCTACTTCCGCTATGCGATGCCTGCGCTCCTGGCGGCTTGGGAAGAAGCCCTGCGCACAACGCCAGGGGCGACCGCTCAGATGCATGAGATGATCCTGCAGATGCAGGGTATCACCCTCTGGCAGTGGCTCTGGACGGACTATTGCCTGACGATCATCCTGGGCGGGATCTGGGGCCTCATCACGGGGCTCATCCTACGTCGCAAATAAGATAGATACATGGACATCTCTGTCGTAATACCCCTATATAACGAAGCCGAATCCCTGCCCGAGCTCGAGGCATGGATCCGACGCGTGATGGAGGAGCATGGCTTCTCCTACGAGATCATCTTCATCAACGATGGTAGCACGGACGACTCCTGGCGCATCATCCAAGAGCTTCGCGAGAAGAACCCCCATGTGCGGGGCGTGAAGTTCCGCCGCAACTATGGGAAGTCCCCCGGTCTGCAATGCGGCTTCGCCCGTACCCAAGGCGACGTGGTCATCACGATGGACGCTGACCTGCAGGACAGCCCCGACGAGATCCCTGGCCTCTACCACATGGTGAAGGAGGAGGGCTACGATCTGGTCAGCGGCTGGAAGCAGAAGCGCTACGACCCCGTCCTCAGCAAGAACCTACCCTCCAAGCTCTTCAACGCTACGGCGCGCAAGCTCTCGGGCATCGACAACCTGCACGACTTCAACTGTGGGCTCAAGGCCTATCGCTCCGAGGTCGTCAAGAGCATCGAGATCTACAACGATATGCACCGCTACATCCCCTATATGGCGAAGGTGGCGGGCTTCTCACGCATCGGCGAGAAGGTCGTACAGCATCAGGCAC
Organism: Porphyromonas sp. KLE 1280; assembly: GCF_000700805.1. Lineage (NCBI taxonomy): Bacteria > Pseudomonadati > Bacteroidota > Bacteroidia > Bacteroidales > Porphyromonadaceae > Porphyromonas > Porphyromonas sp. KLE 1280. Next base: position 48,920 of record NZ_KL362967.1, on the reverse strand, counting down.
GTAAGTATGGCACGAGTAAGTTCGGCCTCAACCGCTTTGTCAACGGCTACCTCGACCTCATCACGCTGTGGTTCACCTCGACCTTCGGCCGCAAGCCCATGCACTTCTTCGGGCTCGGCGGGAGCCTGATGTTCATCATCGGCTTCCTCGCGCTAGCCGTCGTCCTGTGCAGTAAGCTCTTCCACATCTGGACGGGCACGCCTGCACCGCTCGTCACGGACCGCCCCTACTTCTTCATCGCACTCACGGCGATGGTCATCGGGACGCAGCTCTTCCTCTCGGGCTTTGTCGCAGAGCTGCTGGCACGTCAGTCGCAGGACCGCAACGACTACAAGATCGACGAAGAAATCTAACTCCACATACACACACGCTATGCACCACCTACGCCACGTAGCGCTGGCTGCTGCCCTTCTCCTCGGCTTCGGCTCGTGCCAGCAGTCTGGGGGCGGTAGCGAAGGCGACTACACCAAGCTCACGGGGGAGGTCTTCACGACGACCTTCTCCATCCAGTACAATGCCCAGAAGGACTATTCGGAGGCCGTCGACTCGACCTTCCATGCCTTCAGCCACTCGCTCAATCCCTTCGACTCCACGAGCCTCATCTCAGCGATCAACCGCAATGAGTCGCAGCTCATGGACTCGATGCTGCGCGAGGTCTTCCTGCAGTCCGTCGTCATCTCGCGCCACACGGGTGGGAGCTATGATGTGACCTGCGCCCCACTCATCAACCTCTGGGGCTTCGGCTTCGAGAAGAAGAAGACCGACAGCGTCACCCCCGAAGCTATCGACAGCGTCCGCACCTTCGTGGGCTTCGACAAGGTCCACCTCGACGGCATGCGTATGATCAAGGAGGATCCCCGCATGAAGATGGACTTCTCCTCCATCTCCAAGGGCTACTGCTCCGACCTCGTGGCACGCATGCTCAAGCGCCGTGGCGTGACGAGCTACCTCGTCGAGCTCGGCGGGGAGATTGCCTTCGAGGGCACCAACTCACGAGGTGAGAACTGGGTCATCGGCGTCGACAAGCCCATCGCAGACCCTGCGGGCGTCATCAATGACTTCCAGGTGCGCGTACAACTCCCCCGTACTGCTGGCGGGCTAGCGACCTCGGGCAACTACCGCAACTTCAAGGTCGTGAATGGCAAGAAGATCGCCCACACCATCGACCCACACACGGGCTATCCCATCCAGACGGATGTGCTGAGTGCCACGATCATCGCCCCCACGTGTATGCTCGCTGATGGGCTGGCGACCGCCTGCATGACCCGCACGGCAGCCGACGTCCCCGCACTGATACAGAACTTCCCTGGGGTCGAATACATGCTCATCCTCGGCGATGAGAAGACGGGCTTCCGCACGGTGATGTCCCCCGGCTTTGAGCGCCTCATCCTCCCCGACTAATTCACTACTCACTAATAATACAATTCAATATGGAAAAGAAAGAGAAGAAAGTGATCATTGGCCTTTGGGGGCCTGGAGGGAAAGGTAAGTCGACAACACTCAACCTTTTGATAGAGCTCCTTGGTGGGACAAGAAGGAAGGGGGATCAGCGCGTTCGTCTTACTTATAGGGAGAAGAAAATAGCCATAACAACCTATGGTGATGATAAGTGGCAGCTTCAGAGAAATGTCGATTTCTTCAATGAGGAGAGTTGCGATATTTATGTTACGGCAACTAGAACCAGTGGAGGCTCAGTAGTAGAATTAGAAAAGTTTGAAAAGAAGATCGGTGCGGAGATTATTTGGATCAGTAAAAGTTCTTCTACTTCATATCAGGAGTTGATCAATGAGAGACAAGCTGAAACTATTAAAGATGTCCTTGATTCAGTAATTGATGAATGGGAGTAATCGTAGGATAACGATTATCCCTCTGACTAAGGGATAAGCAGAAGCTCGCCCGTGGACTCCTTGAGTGAAGTCCACGGGCGAGCTCTTTATTTTCCTTTGGTTAGTGCCTGGGTAAGGGAGGAGGCTGAGCGGGCGAAGGAGAGGGGCTTCCTTAGCCCGCATAGAATGGGCTCCCCACCTGCCAAGAGATTGGTATCATATTTGCACGAAGGTAAATAGCTCCCGCACGGCACAGCACGATCGGGAGGATAATGATAGCGCCTACACCGCCCCTCCATGTGGTGTAAGCCACTAATATATAGCAAATAACAATAAATAATATGAGCGAAGAAATCAAAGATCAAGAGCTGGAGCGCGACGAGCAGACAGCCGCAGAAGAGCAGACAGATTGTCAGACAAACGAGCAGGCTCAGCCTCAAGAGGAAGAATTGACCGAGAGCCCTGCCGAGGAACTTTCGCCCGAAGCCAAGCTTCAGGCCGAGCTCGACAAGCTCAAGGACACGTACCTGCGTCTGGTCGCCGAGTACGACAACTACCGCAAGCGCACCCTCAAGGAGAAGAGCGAGCTCATCCGTAGCGGTGGCGAGAAGGCCCTCACTGACCTCTTGCCCGTCGTCGATGACCTCGAAATCGCCCTGCAGAACCTCGACAAGGCCACCGACCTCGATGCCCTCAAGGAAGGCGTGCACCTGATCTACTCAAAGTTCGTGGACTACCTCAGCCGTCAGGGCGTCACAGCTATCCCCACCGAGGGCGAGAGCTTCGACGATGAGCTCCACGAAGCCATCGCTACCTTCCCCGCCCCCGAGGAGAGCCTCAAGGGCAAGATCATCGACTGCGTCAAGAAGGGCTACAAGCTCCACGACAAGGTACTACGCCACTCCTCTGTGGTCGTAGGTCAGTAAGGAAAGGAGAAACTATCTATGGCAGAAAAGAGAGATTACTATGAAGTCCTTGGCGTAGCTAAGGGCGCTTCGGCCGAAGAGCTGAAGAAGGCCTACCGCAAGCTCGCCATCAAATATCACCCCGACAAGAATCCCGGGGACAAGGAGGCCGAAGAGAAGTTCAAGGAGCTTGCTGAGGCCTATGACGTACTGAGCGATCCAGAGAAGCGCCAGCGCTACGACCAGTTCGGTCATGCCGGCGTCGGTAGCAGCGCTGCCAGCGGTGGCGGTGGCTTCGGCGGAGGCATGTCGATGGAAGATATCTTCAGCCGCTTCGGCGACCTCTTCGGAGGTGGTGGCTTCGGTGGCTTTGACTTCGGAGGCTTCGGTGGAGGTGGCGGCGGTGGCCGTCAAGTCCTGCGCGGCTCCGACCTTCGCGCTCGCGTCCGCCTCACCCTCGAGGAGATCGACAAGGGCGTAGAGAAGAAGCTCAAGGTGAAGAAGCAAGTCGCCTGCTCCCACTGTCACGGCGACGGTACCACGGAGAAGGACGGCAAGAAGCAGTGCGACACGTGTCACGGCTCGGGCGTCGTCATCTCCGCTCAGCGCAGTATCTTCGGCATGATGCAGACGCAGTCCGTCTGCCCCACCTGTGAGGGTACGGGCGAGGTCATCACCAAGCCCTGTAGCTTCTGTAAGGGGAAGGGCACGCAGATCGGCGAAGAGGTCGTATCCTTCCGCATCCCTGCAGGGGTGGCCGAAGGCATGCAGTTCTCCGTCCAAGGCAAGGGGAACGCCGCTCCCCGTGGTGGTATCCCCGGTGACCTACAGGTCGTCATCCAGGAAGAAGAGGATCCCAACCTCATCCGCAACGGCAATGACCTCATCTACAACCTCCTCATCTCCGTACCTACAGCCGCCCAAGGTGGCTCCGTCGAGGTACCTACGATCGGCGGGAAGGCACGCGTGAACATCGCTGCAGGCACTCAGCCAGGCAAGGTCCTCCGTCTGCGTGGCAAGGGACTCCCCTCCGTCAATGGCTACGGCAAGGGTGACCTGCTGGTGAACGTCAACGTCTTTATCCCGAAGCTCAACGAGAAGACCGATGCCTCCGTCCTTGAGACGATGTCCGCACCTGCCTTCGAGCCTACGGACGAAGCCCGCAAGGAGATCGATAAGCACTACCGTCAGATGCTTCGATAGTCCCGACCACAAAAGGGAACTCTATAAATAGGCGAGGCCGCGATCATCAGATGATCGCGGCCTCGCTGTCGTTTTGTGTGTATGTTCGTGGAGAGGTCTGTGTCCTACTTAGTTTGTAGGTTGATATATCGTAATTAGAACGTACATAAAGGTATGAATATTATCTACGGCAACAAAAAGACTACTCCACAGCACTCTATAAAGCGAGCGTGCCCGCACCGACCTCATGGGGTCAGGTGCGGGCACGCCTTGTATAGAGGTGCGAGCCTCAGGGCTTACTTAGCCTGCTCGAGAGAGAGCGTACGTGAGGGCTGGTCGCAGAGCTCGGGATCACCGTAGAACTGGATGGGCCCAGGGTAGATGAAGCACGTATCCTTAGCCCACTCAGCGCGGTTAGCTACGAAGTAAGCGAAGGGCTTGCCCTGAAGGTCTACGAGAGCCTTCTGGATCACAGGCTTCATTTCGCCGTGACGACGCTCCATGTTCATCATCATCGTCGTGGGGATACCACCAGCGATCCACTCAGCAGCGGGAGCCGTGAGGTTCTGTACAGAGCTCATGTAGCCCGTGACGCCAGAGGCGATGAGGCAAGCTGCCGTACGACCGAGGGCGTAGCAGTAGTCTGCATCGAAGTTCGAGGGCATAGCGCAGCGGCCTTCGTAGCCGAAGAAGTGCGTCAGGGGAGAGAACTTACCCGTGAAGCGGCCCTCTTCCTTCCAAGCAGCGAGCTTGGTAGCGACCATCTCAGCAAGGAGCTTTTCCGTCTCGATGAGCGACACCTGGACGTTGCCGTGGGGGTCACGGTCGAGCGTCAGCTGGCGAGCTACCGTAGCGGGCAGGCTGGCGTAGAGAGCTGAGTTAGCAGCGCTGAGGTGCTCAGCGACATAGGCACGCTGCTCGTCAGCGGGGACAGCGCGGAACTCTGCCTCGTGGTGTGCGAGGTAGTCGTTGAGCTCAGCGATGAGTGCCTTGAAGGCAGGGATGAATTCGATAAGACCTTCGGGGATCAGTACCGTACCGAAGTTCTCACCCTTAGCAGCGCGAGCGGCTACGACCTCAGCGATGTAGGTGACTACGTCGTCGAGGGTCTGGTTCTTAGCCTCTACTTCTTCGCTGATGATAGCGACGTTGGGCTGTACCTGCAGGGCGCACTCGAGGGCGATGTGCGAAGCAGAGCGGCCCATGAGCTTGATGAAGTGCCAGTACTTGCGGGCAGAGTTACAGTCACGCTGGATGTTACCGATGACTTCGGCGTAGACCTTCGTAGCGGTGTCGAAGCCGAAGGAGGTCTCGATCTGCTCGTTCTTCAGGTCACCGTCAATGGTCTTGGGGCAGCCAATGACCTGGACGGGAGCGCCGATGCTCTTGTAGTATTCTGCGAGGACTGCAGCGTTGGTGTTGGAGTCGTCACCACCGATGATGACCAGCGCACGGATGTCGAGCTTCTTAAGGATCTCGAGACCCTTGTCGAACTGCGCCTTCTCCTCGAGCTTCGTACGGCCAGAGCCGATGATGTCGAAGCCGCCGGTGTTGCGGTACTCGTCGATGACGTCGGCCGTCAGCTCGATGTAGTTGTGCTGTACGAGACCGTCAGGACCCATGAGGAAGCCATAGAGACGGCTATCGGGATGGATCTTCTTCAGACCGTCGAAGAGGCCTGCGATGACGTTGTGCCCACCAGGAGCCTGACCGCCAGAGAGGATGACACCGCCATTGATGGGCGTGCCAGAGGTAGCCTCGCTCGAAGCTTCGAAAGTGAGCTTGGGGAGACCGTATGTGTTAGGGAAAAGCTTGGCGATAGCTTCCTGATCGCTGACGCTCTGCGTAGCTGCACCGAAGACGGTCTTCACGCCACCTTCCAGTGCCTTAGGGAGCTTGGGGCTGTACTTACTACGAGCCTGCTGGAGTGCACTCTTAATCATTATTGCTTGTTTGGGTATAATAGAACCTATGGATTTGCGGTACAAAGATCTTAAAATTTCTTCATAATATCCTCCACTTTTCCTTTTTGCCCATAGATAAAGGCCTTTTAGATGCTCGCGCGCCCGCCTGCGAAGGCGATTTACAGGCCACCCACCTCCATTTTTCACCTCGCTCTCCTCGTCTTCTTCCCCCCTCCCAAGCACCTCTATCACAGCATCTCCCAAGGTCGTCACAGCACAGACTTCACAGCCAACGAAATTTGACCAGTACTGGTCGCCGTTCTGACCAGTACTGGTTGCTTTCGTGACCAGTACTACTTACTAGGAGTGACCAGTACTGCTCGCCGCTCTGACCAGTACTGGTTGCTTTCGCGACCTATATTGGTCCGCGGGTGGACCTATATAGGTTCATTCAGCGACCTATATAGCTTCACTCGACGACCTATATAGGTCCACCCACCGACCAATATAGCTTCACACCACCCTCCCCCACTGCTCCGCACACAGCGGTATATAGCTATGTGTTATTCTACTCAGCAACGATAGATTTGCATCCTCATAATAAAGGGCTGAACACCCCCCCTCTATACTAGACGCACAACCTTTCTAGCAGAGGCCAACTGCACCTGGCTTCGCTTATGCCATCCCAACATCGTATCTTTGCATGGGTTATTTAGACATAGAATCATAATAGCAGGAGATAAGCTAAACAACTATAAAGAATGATTGTAGTAGAGCAAAACCTTTGGGAACAAGAGAGTGAAACAATAGATGATGTGGCAGCGGACACGTTATGTGCACACCATATTACGAATGAGTCTACATCATCTCCAGTTAATCAGCTTGAACCTCATCGAACAAAAATGACTGCTGTAGATAAGGACATCAATGAAACATCTGAGAAAATCACTCAGATCAGATCAATTGTTCGTCAGAAACAAGATAAACAAAAGGAGCTTCTACTAACACAGACCCCAATATCGGTGAAGGATAAATGGAACGAACAACCAATATCCCACCCCGATAGAACTGTGAGAATCGGCTCCGTTTTTAGTGGAATTGGAGCTGTCGAACATGCATTCCAAAGATTAGGGATAAAACATCAGATCATATTTGCAGGAGATATAGACCCTCGATGCAAGCAGAGCTATTTTGCCAACTACTCAATAAATGAAGAAGATTGGTTCACTGATATTAGGGAGTTTGATGCAACCAAGTATGCTGACAAAGTTGACATCCTTGTAGGAGGTGCGCCGTGCCAGCCTTTTTCCTCAGTTGGACATCGCTTAGGATTTGAAGATGCGAGAGGCACGCTCTTCTATGAGTTTGCAAGAGTTATTAAAGAGACTCAACCAAAAATCTTCATCTTTGAAAACGTCAAGGGCCTTCTGAATCATGACAAAGGCCGAACATGGCGTGTAATACATGATATATTTGAAGAGCTTGGATATGATATAAAGTTCAGGATTCTGAATAGCTGTGAGTACGGCATACCACAACATAGAGAACGTGTCTTCTGTATCGGGTTTAGAGAGAAGACTGACTTTGCATACCCAAGCCCAATCTCTCTAGAGTATAAAATGTACGATTTCCTTGAAGACTACATTGATTCTAAATACTTCTTAAAAGAGAAAGGAATCAAGTTTGTAACGAGTCACAGAAACAAGGAGAAGCGATACACACAAATTAATGGAGAGATTCAACTCTGTCAAAAACGAAACCAACAATTCAACTGGCACGGAGACTTTATTTTTCATCCCGACTCAGAGCTCACCCCGACAGATGAGGCCTTTGATGAATTTATCTTCGAAGTAAAGGACGTAGAAGAGAAGTATTATCTCTCCGAGAAAGTGGCACGATATGTACTTGCTGGAGGCACAAAAAACTTCAAGACATCAACTAAAACTGATTTAGAGATCGCTCGTCCTCTTTTACACTCCATGCATAAAATGCATAGGGCTGGAGTGGATAATTATGTCACACATAAGGGGAGAATCAGAAAATTAACTCCACGAGAATGCTTAAGACTCATGGGCTTTAAGGATTCCTTCAACATCGTCGTCTCTGACACTGCTACATATCAGCAAGCTGGCAATAGTATCGTCGTAGATGTTATAATAGCATTACTTAAACAAATGGATATCACCAAGTATGGAACAGATTTATAGTGACAAACTAGGAAAACTAGGCTATACTCACTATGCTGACATCTTCCGCGACTGGGAGCAAGTTAAAGATGAAATACTTATCCCTCTCAGGAAACAGGGTTCCGGAAACGGAACTATTCATGTGTTTCTTGGGGCTGGAGATGCTGCATTAAGAAATGCGTTTCCCGAGTATTACACTGCAGTTGAAGGACTCAATGAAGAACCATCTACTGGGGCAATACCCATCACACATTATTTCTCTAGGAGTAATATTATCAACCTCATAGGCCCTTGCTGTGAGTATGACTATAGACACCTAGACACAGGGGGCATTAATCAGGAGAGAATTAATACTCTTTTTACTCACCTGACCCAAGAAGGGGTGGTTGATGGCCTTGTCAAAACTTCGTCCCAGTTTAAGCTATCGATGGCAGCGGGTAAAGCGAGACCATACTTTAAAAACTTTCAACCTGAGGGTTTATTTCCCAATGTCATTCGGCAGCTCCTACTACCACAATCCGCATATAAGATAAGCCTTTACAAGAACGACGAAGGAGAGTTTGCAGCCTTTTGGCTTCTCGGCTTTTCGAGCGATCCTACATTTGACTCGGACCCTATAGCACTAAGCACCCCGATAGCCCCAAACATATCCGGCTCCTTACAAACCATCTACTTTGGAGCACCAGGCTGTGGGAAGTCACACAAGGTAGCCGAAGTCCTCGCAGGGGGAGATGAAGAGAACATATTCCGCACCACCTTCCATCCTGACTACGACTACGCAAGCTTTGTCGGCTGCTATAAGCCTGAGATGGAAGAGGGCGAAATCAAATATGCCTTTACCCCACAGGTCTTCACAAATGCTTATGTGCGTGCATGGACGCACCCCAATGAGAAGGTATACCTCGTGATCGAAGAGATCAACCGAGGGAACTGTGCACAGATCTTTGGCGACCTCTTCCAGCTCCTTGATCGTAAAGATGATGGCACGTCCTACTATTACATCCGTGCGGATAAGGATCTTGCCGATTACCTGCAGCATGCACTGAGTGGAGATGCCAAGCGTGGAATTGAAGAGGGTAACTTATGCCTACCCTCTAACCTCCACATCATCGCTACGATGAACACCTCCGATCAATCTCTATTCCCCATGGATAGTGCCTTCAAGCGCAGATGGGACTGGGAGTATATCCCCATTAACTACAGCGACAAGGTAAAGTCGGGGCAGTTTATGATTACCATCAATGGCAAGAACTACAAATGGGTAACCTTCCTTGAGGCTGTCAATTTGCGCATCCAAGATTTAACACATTCGGAAGATAAGCAGATGGGGAACTTTTTCATTAAGGGTAACATCACGGAGGAGGTATTCAAGAGTAAGGTAATGGCCTACCTCTGGCACGAGGTATGTAAAGATGAATACCGCACACAAAGAAACTTCTTCCGCTCTGGAGAAAGGGCTGGCAATGGAGAGGAGTTCAGCTTCAATCAGCTGTACGATGAGGATATCGATAGCACAAAGCTTCTACAAGGCTTCATGGCCTACCTCGGAGTTTCAGCTATTGGAGAAGAGAGTGCTGGAGAAGAGAACGAGTAATTGATACAGCATAGCCGAGATGAAAGTCCTCATCGAAGACTATCGTTACAGCCCCACTGACCTCCCTGAGCTGAAGGGCATTGACCCAACGGAGCTCTCGGGAGGGCAGATCAAGCTCCCCTATGTAGGCTACTTCCATGACGGAGGGATGGATGAGACGATCTTCATCTTGCCTAAGGTCTTCATCGTCGGAGGGAAGGTATTCGGGCGATATGAGCCTGAACTTCTACTGCATATAGATAAGGAGAACGAACAACTTACAGACGCAGACCATGCCTTTCTCTTCGAACTATCCGCTTGGATCTATCAGGCCATAGCACTCTTCTGCGAGCGCCACCCCGAGAATGAGATTACCTCCCACCGCGAGCTGGCTGGTGTCATTGGGCAGCGGAGAGATGGTGAGACGACTTTGCTTGATCTCATTCTTGCCCTAATCCGCTTCGGCAAAGAGCATCAGTCGCTCTTCACCTATATCGCTACGATCGCACACAGCGGGCGCCACAAGATCCATTGGACGAAGACGATACGCACGACATCCCCAGTCCTACAAGACGGCAAGCCCTACTATCTCAAGTGCAAGACCAAGGAGAAGGCTATCAACTATGACGAGGAGCTGATCTGCCTCTTCTACTCTACCCTTGATTATCTGAAGCAGAACTACCACTTCGTAGCGAAGCGCAACCTCAACTATGAGACCGAGTGTCCCCACCGCATAAAGAACCTCATTGAAAGCGGCAAGGGCACTCGCCATCTCCGCCAAATAAGAGGGAAGTACTTTACTGACGAGCTGGTGCAGCTCTGGCATCTACTCTATGCCTTCTATGAGCGAGCCGAAGCGGCCGCCCAAGGGAAAGCCCACGATGAGCGCCTCTTAGTACGCAACTTCAACAGCGTCTTTGAGGACATGATCGACAGCCTAATCGGAGAAAAGACGCCTCCCTCAGGGCTGAAGAAGCAGAAGGACGGCAAGATCATCGACCATATCTATCAAGACAGGTCTCTGATAGGAGATGGTAATATCTACTTCATTGGGGATAGTAAGTATTACAAGGAGGACAACGCTGTAGGACAGCTCTCCAGATACAAGCAGTTCACCTACGCCAAGAATGTGATCCAATATCACATTGACCTCTTCCACGAGAAGGCGCAGACCTTACGCTATCGAGATGAGCTCACCGAGGGCTACAACCCGACTCCCAACTTCTTCATCCGAGGGACTATTGATGAGAAGGACTTATCCTACAGTGAGCACAAGCTGACACGTTACCAAGAAGACGAGAAGAAGTGCAGTAACAAGCACTTCGAAAATCGTCTCTTCGACCGCGACACGCTCCTTGTCCTCACCTATGAGATCAACTTCCTCTATGTCCTCTCAGCCTATGTGCTAAGCCATGGCTTTGGCTCCAGCACCGATAGCTTCCTGCGGGAGCGATTCAGAGAAGACGTCATCAAGGCCTTTGAGGAGCTGTATCACTTCTATGAACTATGGCCCGAAGCATCTGCGGAGAAAAAGAAAGACTTTGTAGAGAAGCACTTCAAGCGACTCCTTGGCAAGATCTATCAGACAGAGGATGAGACACTGATCTTAGCCCTCAAGAAACAGGATGATACGGTCATGGATAAGAGCATCCTCGACCTCATCCCTGAGGATCAACGCAAGGACTATCCCCTCAGCTAAGAGACAGGTGCGGGGCAGGTATGCGGGGCATGGCGTATCTTTGCGACAATAAATAACTCAGCCAATGGCAGACAACCGCACCACCCGCCCCTACCAGCTCGGGCTCGCCCTCAGTGGCGGCAGCATCAAGGGCTTTGCTCACCTCGGCATCTTGAAGTACCTCGATGAGGTAGGCCTACGCCCCGAGATCATCGCTGGCACCAGTGCCGGCTCCATCATGGGCGCCTTCTATGCATCGGGCTATGCGCCTGAGGAGATCCACGAGCTCCTCTCGCAGACGGGCTTCATGCAGATGACCAGCTTCACCACCAAGGGGGGCGGGATCTTCAGCACGACGAAATTCCTCCATTTGCTTAAGAAGAACCTCCGCCACCGCAAACTGGAGGATCTACCGACCCCCATGCGTATCGTAGCCACCGACCTAAACCAAGGAGAACCACACGTCTTTACAGAGGGTCCCTTGGCTAAGATTATCCTGGCTTCATCAAGCATCCCCATCCTCTTCTGCCCTGTAGAAATCGACGGTCACACCTACGTCGACGGCGGGCTCTTCCGCAACTTCCCCGTCACGGCCATCCGCGAGGACTGCGAGGAGGTCATCGGTATGAACCTCGGCCCCGTGCAGAGCGCAGAAATCCCCATGAATATAAAGGACATCGCTAACCGTGCATGGGAACTAATCTTCCGCCAGAATACCACCCCTGACTGTGCTGCCTGTGATTATCTCCTTGAGACGAGCGAGGTAATGAAGTTCGGGATGTTTGAGGTCAGCGCTTCCGAGCAGCTGATGAAGATAGGCTACGAGCTGGCGAAAGCTGAGCTCGCACCACTGGTCAAAAAGAAGAAGGAGGCAAAGAAGCCTTAGCCCCACCACCTACCCATACCTATGCAGCAGAAGATCGTCATCTACTCCGCCCTCACTCGACTCTGGGGGAATAAGAATACGACCCGCCAGCCCCATGGCACACTCTCCGAGAATGGCTCGGGGAAGCTCCGTGACTTCACTCCCGAAGCCCTCGCCTATATCCGCAGTCTCGGGGCTACCCACGTCTGGTATATCGGCCTGCTGGAGCATGCCACGAAGACCGACTACAGCGCCCAAGGCATCCGTCCCGACCACCCCGACACGGTGAAGGGGCAGGCAGGCTCGCCCTATGCCGTCAAGGACTACTACGACGTCGACCCCGACCTCGCCGAAGATCCCTACACGCGACAGGCAGAGCTGGATGCCCTCATCAAGCGTACCCATCAGGCTGGGCTACAGGTCTTGATGGACTTTATCCCCAACCACGTCGCCCGCACCTATCACTCCGATGCGTGCCCTGAGGGCGTCGCAGACCTCGGCGCTACGGACGATGTACAGCTGGCATTCTCCCCGCGCAACAACTTCTACTACCTCCCCGACACCTCACTTATCCTACCCTTATCCACAGAGTCATCCCCATACACCGAGTGTCCAGCACGTGCTACGGGCAACGACTGCTTCAGCCCCTACCCCAGCATCACGGACTGGTACGAGACGGTGAAGCTCAACTACGGGGTGGACTACTGCGGGGGAAGTGGCCTGCATGCCGACCCCATACCCGATACGTGGGTGAAGATGCGTGACATCCTCTGCTACTGGGCTGCACGTGGTGTCGATGGCTTCCGCTGCGATATGACTGAGCTTGTCCCACCCGCCTTCTGGGCCTGGGCGATCCCCTCGGTGCGTGAGCAGTACCCCGAGACGCTCTTCCTCGCAGAGATCTACCAGCCCCACCGCTACGGCGAGTACCTGCATGCAGGCTTCGACTATCTGTATGACAAGGTCGGCGTCTATGACTTCCTCATCGCTCTCGGCAAGGGCACACGTGACGCAGCGGACTTCACTGGTGTGCGTGATGCCGTCGGTGGCGAGCAACCAGCGATGTGCTACTTCACAGAGAACCACGACGAGCAGCGCCTCGCCTCGGACTTCGTCTTCGCCTCGCCCCGTCAGGGCTTCCTCGCTACGGCTGTCGCAGCCCTAAGTGGTGGCAATCCCCTACTCCTCTACTTCGGTCAGGAGCTGGGAGAGCAGGGCATGGACAGCGAGGGCTTCAGCGGGCGTGATGGGCGCACGACGATCTTCGACTACTGGGGCCTCGACAAGCTCCAGCGCCTGCAAGCAGGTAATTACACCCCCGCCCAGCTGACGGACGAAGAGGCCCGCCTACTCAGCGACTACCAGCGCCTCGCCTCCTGCTACACCGACCCCATCATCAGCCGAGGGAGCTACTACGGCCTGCGTGCCGAGGGAGCTGGCAGAGAGCGTGTCCTCGCCTTCGCCCGCGCTTCGGAGGAAGGGCTCTACCTCGTGCTGGCGAACTTCTCCAGCGAGCAGGCAGACATTGCCCTCCCCCTACCCGCTGAGTTCTTCGCCGCTACGGGCATCACCGAGGGCACGGCCTTCCGTGCCGCAGACCAGCTCACGGACGCGGTGGACTTCCTCTGCCTCACCACGCTGGCTCCCCTTCGCCTGAGCCTCGCTCCCCAGGGCCTGCAGATCCTCCGCCTCACAGCGGTGTAAAGCAAAGCCCCCCCGCACATATCAGTATAAAAAGGCCCGCCGGCTACCCTCCTTCGTGGAGGGTAGCCGGCGGGCTTATTATGGGGAGTAGCTTCCCTTAGTGCAGGGTAGCTGAGCGGACGATCTCGCAGACCGTGGGGTGCGGGAAGACGATGCGAGACAGCTCAGAGAGCTTCATGCGCTGCTCGACAGCCATGATCGCAGGCACCAGGATCTCCGAAGAGCCATTACCGAAGAGGTGCGCACCGAGGATGACACCCTCCTTGTCCGTGAGGAGCTTGCAGAAGCCATTGCCCTGCTCGTTCTCGATGATGAAGCGACCAGATAGCGTCATCGGCACACGATGCACCTCATAGTCGATGCCAGCAGCACGCAGCTCCTGCTCCGTCTGACCGACAGCAGCGATCTCGGGATCGGTATAGACGATACCAGGGATAGCGCGGTAGCTCATCACATCCTCCGTGCCGGTGATGTGGTGTACAGCGACCTGCCCTTCGCGAGCAGCCGTGTGAGCGAGCATAGACGTACCGTTGACATCACCGACGGCATAGATACCAGGCACCGAGGTCTGGAGGTGCTCATCGACGACGACAGCCCCACGCTGAAGCTCGACACCGACCGTCTCCAGTCCCAGACCATCGGTCACAGCACGACGACCGACGCTGACCAGCAGCTTGTCGAAGGGGATCTCCAGCGTCTCGCCCTCATGCTCAGCGATGACCTTGCCCTCACGCACGGCAGTGACCTTCGTGGAGAGGTGGAACTTCACCTTGCGCTTCTCAAAGGCCTTCTGCAGCTCCCCAGAGAGCTCTTCGTCCATAGGCCCAAGGATCTTAGGCAGCATCTCGACGACCGTGACCTCCACGCCGAGCGTAGAGAAGAAGGACACGAACTCCATACCGATGACCCCGCCACCGAGGACGACGAGGCTCTGTGGGAGCTCCTCGACCTCAAGTGCCTCCTTAGCTGTCCAGAAGGGCACGTCGCTCAGCCCATCGATGGGAGGGATGAAGGCACGTGAGCCCGTAGCGATGATGACGTGGCGTGCCGTATAGGTCGCCTCACCTGCAGCGATGGTGAAGCCCTCATCACCGCGACCCGTGAGACGAGCCTCTTCGGTGACGATCTCCACCTCATGGCCCTGCAGACCGATACGGATACCCGCACCGAGCTTCTTGAGGATCTTCGTCTTGCGCGCCATCACCTTACCAAGGTCAAAGGCTGCTTCGGGGATCGTAAGACCATATTTCTTGCCATCGAGGGCTTCGGAGAGGAGATGGGCAGAGTGCAGGAGTGCCTTCGTAGGTACGCAACCTTCGTTGAGACAGACACCACCGAGCTTATTCTTCTCGAAGATGACGACGCGGAGGCCGTGGGCTGCTGCATGCTCTGCAGCGTCGGTACCGCCGGGGCCAGCACCGATGATAGCTACATCGTAGTTCATGAATTTGAGTGTAGTGAGTGAGTTATATAGGTATTATTAGCTAAGACCCTCGATGTGTCCATCGATGAAGTCTATCTTTTCTGCTTGGGGGACGCGGGGCAGACCGGGCATACGCACCAGAGCGCCGAGGACGAGGACGATCATCTCAGCACCCGTATTGATGACGACGTCGCGCACCTCGAGGTCGAAGTCACGCACGCTACCATAGGCCGTAGGATCGTCGCTGAAGGAGTACTGCGTCTTGGCGATACAGACGGGGAACTTCGACCAGCCGTGGCGCTCGATACGCTCGAGCTGGCGCTGTGCCTTCGCCGAGAAGTGGATGGAGCGTGCACCGTAGATGCGCTGAGCGATAGCCGTAGCCTTCTCCTCGATAGAGGCGGTAAGAGGATAGGTGAACTGCAGGGGCTGCGAGGGCTTCTGCTCGATGGTCTCGACGACGAGGCGAGCGAGCTCTTCCGCACCAGCACCACCTTCGCCGAAGGCGGTATTGACAGCGAAGCCCACACCAGCGGCGTGGCAATGCTCACGCACCAGTGCGATCTCCTCCTCCGTATCGGTAGCGAAGCGGTTGAAGGCAACGACGACCGTCTGCCCGAAGCTCTTGAGATTCTCAATATGGCGGTCAAGGTTAGCCAGCCCGTGGCGGACGCCCTCGATATTCTGCGTCTTGAGATCCTTCTCATCGACACCACCGTGCATCTTCAGCCCGCCAAGGGTAGCCACAAGAACGGTGAGTGCAGGCTGGAGACCTGCCGTGCGGCACTTGATGTTGTAGAACTTCTCTGCACCGAGATCCGCACCGAAGCCAGCCTCCGTGATCGTGTAGTCGGAGTGCGCCAGCGCCATGCAGGTGGCGAGGATCGAATTGCAGCCGTGAGCGATGTTAGCAAAGGGGCCGCCGTGGATGAAGGCAGGGGTATGCTCGGTCGTCTGCGCCAGATTGGGCTTGATAGCGTCGAGGAGGAGGACGGTGATCGCGCCCGCTACACCGAGGTCACGTACGGTAAAGGGCTCACCCTGCTTCGTGTAGCCGAGGAGGATATTCTCGATACGGCGACGCAGGTCTTCGAGTGAAGTCGACAGGCAGAGGATCGCCATGATCTCCGAGGCAGGCGTGATGTCGAAGCCTGATTCGGCTGGGATACCATTGACCTGACCACCGAGGCCCGTGACGATGGAGCGCAGAGCACGGTCGTTGACGTCGAGGACACGCTTCCAGAGGACTTCGCTGAGGCCCTTGTCCGTATTGCGGTTCTGGTAGATGTAGTTGTCCAAGAGTGCGGTGATCATATTGTGCGCCGAGGTGATGGCGTGGAAGTCACCAGTGAAGTGTAGGTTGATCTTCTCCATAGGAAGCACCTGAGCGTAGCCACCACCAGCAGCACCGCCCTTCATACCGAAGCAAGGGCCGAGAGAGGGCTCACGCAGTGCGACGACTGCCTTATACCCAAGGCGGTTTATACCGAGAGCGAGGCCGATAGAGACCGTCGTCTTGCCGATACCAGCCTTCGTAGCAGTGATGGCCGTGACGAGGATGAGCTTGCCAGGCTTATGACCAGCTTGGAGCTCGGAGAGGTCTACCTTGGCGAGGTACTTGCCGTAGTGCTCCAGGTGGTCGGTGGGGATAGCCACCTTGGCAGCTATCTTTTCGATCGGCTCGAGGGCTATCGAGCGGGCGATTTCGATGTCGGTCTTCATTACCAGAAAGAGAGTTAGTGGGTCAATGATGTGGATAAAAGAGCTTCCTATTCGGGAGGGAGATGGGGTGAAAGCAAGCCGTGCGAAAGGACTGTAGAGGAGACTAACAGTTCTTTCGCACGGACATATAGAGGTTACTTGAGGTACTTATCAAGCCAGCCGAAGAAGGTACGCTGCCAGAGCAGGGCGTTCTGCGGGCGGAGGATCCAGTGATTCTCATCGGGGTAGATGAGGAGCTCGGCGGGGATGCCACGGAGCTTAGCCGCGTTGAAGGCCGCCATACCTTGGCCTGCGAGGATGCGGTAGTCGCGCTCGCCGTGGATGACCAGTATCGGCGTATCCCAGTTGCCTACGAGCTTGTGGGGGGAGTTGGCGAAGGTGCGCTGAGCGACTGCATTGTCCTTCTCCCAGGGAGCACCGCCCATATCCCAGTTGGCGAACCACATCTCCTCGGTCGTCATGTACTGCATCTCGAGGTTGAAGATACCAGCGTGGGCGATGAAGGCCTTGAAGCGCTTCTGGTGCACGCCTGCCAGATAGAAGACGGAGTAGCCACCGTAGCTGGCACCGACGCAACCGAGACGCTCGCTATCGACCCAAGGCTCCTTCTTCAGCTCATCGACTGCGGTGAGGTAGTCTTGGATATTCTGCCCCGAGTAGTCGCCGCTGATCTGCTCGTTCCATGCCTTACCGAAGCTGGGGACGCCGTGGCGATTTGGAGCGATGACGATATAGCCTTGCTCAGCCATGAGACGCATATTCCAGCGGTAGGAGAAGAACTGACTGACGGGGCTCTGTGGACCGCCCTGGCAGAAGAGCAGCGCAGGGTACTTCTTCGTCTTGTCGAAGTTCGGTGGGAGGACGACCCAGACAAGCATATTGCCCCCATCGGTCGTCTTGACCCAGCGCTTCTCTACCGAGATAGGAGCGAGGCCGTCAAGAGTAGACTTATTCTCTGCTGTGAGCTGCTTCGCTGCGCCCGTCTTAACGTCTACGAGGTAGAGGTCCGTGGGCTCGATGTAGCTCTGACGGCCAGCGAGGATCTTACCACCCTGTACATCCAGCGAGGTGTAGTCGTGCATACCCGTGGTGATCTGGCGGATCTTACGACCCTTGAGCGCAATCTCCCAGAGCTGGGCTTCGGCATGCTTCGTCGAGAGGAAGAAGAGGCTCTGGCTATTAGCTGCCCACTGAAGCTCATCGACATCGTACTCGAAGCCGTCGGTGAGGAAGGTCTTCTGCCCTGTCTTCAGATCCTGGACGAAGAGACGCTTGAGGTCGGCTTCATAGCCGTCACGCTCCATGCTGATCCAGCTGATGCGCTTGCCATCGGGCGAGAAGCGAGGGTGCGTGTCATAGCCACCCATCCCCTCGGTGATATTGCGCGTCTGACCAGAGGCAAGGTCGTAGAGATAGATATCGGTGTTGGTGGAGAGGGAGTACTCCATACCCGTCTTCTTACGGGAGGAGTAGGCTAAGGTCTTACCGTCGGGGCTCCAGGAGAGCTCTTCAGCTCCGCCGAAGGGCTTCGTAGGAGCTTCGTAAGGCTCACCTTCGAGGATGTCCTTACCGCCCGTGATCGCTTCGCCTCCGACGGGGGCGATGAAGATATGAGGGATCGTCTCTACCCATTCGTCCCAATGCTTGTACATCAGATCGGTGACGATACGACCCGTAGCCTTAGGCAGGTCGGGGTAAATCTCCTTAGTGCTCTTCCCGAAGGGGATCTCCTTGATATAGGCCAGCTGCTTCTCATCGGGTGAGAAGAGGTAGTCCGAGAGCCCGCCCTCGATATTGGTCACCTGACGGCGGTCCGTACCATCGGGAGCCATCGTCCAGACCTGAGGAGCGCCACTCTCCGAGGAGATGTAGCTGATGCGACGGCCCTGCTGGATCCAGCGAGCACCATGCACGCCAGCGATACCCTGGGTGATCTGGCGGCGTGCACTGCCATCGGAGGAGATGGTGAAGAGCTCGGTGCGGATCTTATTGTCCTTGATGCTGGGGAAGCCCACGCTGTAGACGACCGTCTTGCCGTCGGGAGAGAGGGCGGAGGCACCGACACGAGCGAGCGAAAGCATCGTCTCGGGAGCCATGTGCTGCGACTGCTGAGCCACAGCAGGCAGGGTAGCTGAGAGGGCTGCTGCAGTAGCAAGAGCGGTGATGTGCTTCTTGATCTTCATAGCGATATGCGTATTGTATATGTATGTGGTCGGGGATTAGGAGAAGCGCAGGCCAAGGGCTTCCTTGAGCTTGCGCACCTCGGGGTTGATCTCCGCGAGCTGGTTGAAGCGATCCTCTTGGGTGAGGACGATCTTCGCCTGCTCCTCTACAGTCTTCTCGCGCAGGACGAGGTTGAACTTACGATTCTGCAGCGTCGTTCGGAGGAACTCCACGAGCTGGGGATAGACCTCCATCACCGTGGTATGGATAGCCTCACCTGGTGGGAGGGAGATCTCTGCCTGCACACCGTCTAAGAGCTTCGGTAGCTCGGGGCGCAAGATATTGCGGTAGAGGATCTGTGAGGGCGTCAGCTCTTGCTCGACAAAGCGTACCCAAGCTCGCTGGAGGTCATCCTCCGTGAAGTCCTTATCCTCGACGGGGGCAGGGGCCTCAGCTGGAGCCGTAGAAGTGGCTTCGCTGGGAGCGTCTGCACGACGGCGTGCTCCGAAGAGACGCTTAGGAGCGGAGGAGGGGGGAGCTGGAGGTGGTGGTGTAGCAGATGGTGCTGGTGCAGGCGCGGGTGTCGGTTCAGCTGGTGCCGGAGGAGGTGTCACCGCCGAAGGGGCTGGCTTAGGTGCGGCCTGCGATACAGGAGGAGCTACGGGAGCTGTCTGCGCTTTGGGCGCAGGAGAAGCTGGGGGTGTAGTCGCAGGGGGCGTCTGAGGAGCTGCCTGTGGTGTAGCCGTCTGAGGTGCAGCGGGTGCTGGCGCAGCAGGGAGATTGAGGTCGGAGTCCCGCTTGAAGAGAGGGACCATACTGAGGAAGCTCAGCTCGACTAAGAGGCGCTTATTCGTTGCCCCGCGATACTGCTGATCGGCCTGCACCAAAGTCTTGAGCGCAGCGAAGAGGCTGGCAGGTGTGCACTGCTGGGCAATAGTCGCATAGGAGGCGGCTACAGCATCGGGCTTCTCCAAGAGCTGGAGCGTCTCGGGATGCTGGGCTACAAGGAGGTCACGCACGAAGGCCGATAGCCCCGTGAGGATCGTCTGCCCCTCAAAGCCCTTACCCATCAGCTCATCGAGGAGGAGCAGGACACTACGATGGTCCCCGCTCAGAAAGAGCTCGAAGATGCGGATAAAGTAGGTATAGTCGAGGACATTCAAACTCTCCAGCGCATGCTGGTAGGTGATATGCCCGCCGGCGAAGCTGGCGATACGGTCAAACATCGAGAGCGCATCGCGCATCCCCCCATCGGCCTTCTCAGCGATGAGCCCGAGCGCCGTCTCCTCGGCATCGATACCCTCGCTATCGGCGACATAGCGCAGATGGCGGGTGATATCCTGCACGGTGATTCGCTTGAAGTCATAGATCTGACAGCGCGAGAGGATGGTGGGGAGGATCTTGTGCTTCTCCGTCGTCGCTAAGATGAAGATAGCGTACGAGGGGGGCTCTTCGAGGGTCTTGAGGAAGGCATTGAAAGCCGCCGCCGAGAGCATATGCACCTCGTCGATGATATAGACCTTGTAGCGACCAAGCGCGGGAGGCATCTGCACCTGCTCGGTGAGCTGGCGGATGTCCTCTACGGAGTTGTTCGAGGCAGCGTCCAGCTCGAAGATGTTGAAGGAGCGCTGCTCCTCAAAGGCCTTACAGCTCTCGCACTGCCCGCAAGCCTCACCTTCAGCGGAGAGATTCTCGCAGTTGATCGTCCGCGCTAAGACGCGTGCCGCCGTCGTCTTCCCTACCCCACGGGGGCCACAGAAGAGATACGCATGGGAAAGTTTGCCCGAGCGAACAGCGGTGCGTAGTGTGGAGGCCATAGCCTCCTGCCCGACGATACTACGGAAGGTATCGGGGCGGTATTTGCGTGCGGAGACGACGTAGTGCTCTGTCATTCTTCGAGGTCTGTGCTGGATCTATTACTGGTAGGACAAAGATACGTATTCCGCTCCAGCCTATAGAGTGCTATCTATAATAAAGTAGCGCCCCCCACCCGACGGATCTCAGTCCGAGGGATGGGGGGCGCCTATTATGTGGGGAGGTGGCGAAGCACCCTTAGCTTACTTCGTGAGGCCACGGAAGCGCAGAAGGCTCGACATATCGGGCTCCGTGAGGCCGGTGAAGTTCGTGAAGAACGTGCCGACAGGGGCGGTATTCCCGCGTGAGAGGACCATCTCACGGAAGCGCTGACCATTCTCACGCGTCAGCCCGCCGTGTGCGGCGAACCACTCGTAGATATTGTGGTCGAGGACCTCCGTCCAGAGGTAAGAGTAGTAGCCCGAAGCATAGCCACCAGCGAAGACGTGCAGGTAGTAAGCCGAGCGGTAGCGGGGAGGTACGAGAGCGAAGTCAAGACCAGCACGAGCGAGCACTTCACGCTCAAAGGCATCTACATCGCTCACCGTCTGACCAGCAGGGAGCATACCCCAAGCCATATCGATCGTCACGGCAGCGAGGTTCTCAGCCAGCGCGTAGGACTGTCCGTAGGTAGCAGCAGCCTTCATCTTGTCGATGAGCGCCTGAGGCATGGGCTCACCCGTCTTGT
Organism: Porphyromonas sp. KLE 1280; assembly: GCF_000700805.1. Classification (NCBI taxonomy): domain Bacteria; kingdom Pseudomonadati; phylum Bacteroidota; class Bacteroidia; order Bacteroidales; family Porphyromonadaceae; genus Porphyromonas; species Porphyromonas sp. KLE 1280. The sequence continues at coordinate 27,247 of NZ_KL362967.1, read as the reverse complement.
AGTGGCGGGCGTAGTGGCGCAGGACGACAGAGTCCGTCATCCAGTGCTCGTTGAACTGCGAGGGCATTTCCACGAAGTCACGGGGCGTATTCGTACCCGAGAGCGTCTCGTACTTCTGCGAAGCGAAGAGGCCGTGCAGAGCGTGGCCGAACTCATGGAAGAGCGTCTCTACATCCGACGAGGTGAGGAAGGCGGGAGCGCCCTTAGCAGGGGCCTCGAAGTTGCAGACGTTGTAGATGACAGGCTTCGTACCGAAGAGCGTACTCTGCTGGACGAAGTTCGACATCCATGCCCCACCCGTCTTCGTTGGGCGACGGAAGTAGTCCGTATAGAAGAGGGCCATGGGGGTATTATCCTGGTCGAAGACCTCGTAGACCTGTACGCCATCAGCATAGACAGGGATATCAGGGCGGGGCTTGAAGGTCAGACCGTAGAGCTGGTTGGCAGCGAAGAAGACCCCATTCTTCAGCACGCTATCCAGCACGAGATAGGGCTTGAGGTCGGCTTCGTTGAGGTCGTACTTGGCCTTCTTCAGGCGCTCGGCATAGTAGTCGAGGTCCCAAGCAGCGAGCTTGAAGTCCTTACCCTCAGTCTGCTGAGCGAAGGCTTCGAGTTCGGCGACATCGTCAGCGACCTTAGCGCGGCAGGCGGGAGCCAGCTGGCTGATGAGGCGCTCTACGGCCTCAGGACGACCAGCCATCTGGTCGCTCAGTGCCCAAGAGGCGAAGTTGGGCAGTCCGAGGAGCTTTGCCTTCTCGGCGCGCAGGGCAGCGATGCGGGTGATCGTGGGGTGCGTATTCGTGCTATCACCACCCGAGCAGCGCGAGAGCGAAGCCTCAAGGACGCGACGACGGACATCACGGTTGTTCAGGTCGGCAAGGTAGCCTGGGCGTGACGTATTCGTCTGCTCCAGCAGGTACTTACCTTTGTGGCCTGCAGCGGTAGCCGCCTCGGCAGCACGGGTGATCGCTTCTTCGGAGAGGCCATCGAGCTCCTCGACCTTGTCGACGAGGACAGCAGCTTCCTTCGTGCCAGCGTTCACCTGATTCGTGAACTTCGTCTGCAGCACAGCGATCTCGCTATTGATCTTCTTCAGAGCTTCCTTGTCGGCAGCTGAGAGGAGTGCGCCCTCATGGACGAACTGATCATAGAGGACCTCCGTGAGGCGTAGGTCTTCACCCTGGAGGCTGGAGCGCTGGTCGTAGACGGCCTTGATACGAGCGAAGAGCTTCTCATTCAGGAGCAGCGCATCGTGGTGGGCGGAGAGCATGGGCGTCGTCTCTTCGTCGATCTTCTGCAGCTCCTCGGTGCCGTCAGCACCTACGAGGGCAGAGAGGATAGAGGTAGCGCGTGCCAAGAGGCGACCGGACTTCTCATACGCAAGCACGGTGTTCTCAAAGGTCGGAGCAGCCGTATTGCTCGTGATGCTGTCGATCTCGGCGAGCTGGATACGGATCCCTTCCTCGATAGCGGGGACGAAGTGCTCAGGGCGGATCTTACTGAAGTCGGGAGCTTGGTAGTCAAGCGTGCTCTCGGTGAGGAGGGGATTCTCCTTGGTCGAGCTGGTCTGGCAAGCAGTGAGCATAGCGAGGAGGCTCAGAGTGGCAATGAGTCGTTTCATAGGAGTGTGGGGAATTAGAAGGGGAGGTCGCTGGAGGAGCTACACCAGAGGCTGGGGCTCGCCAATCCAGGCGATGGCCTCATCGATTGTGTGGATCTGAGGGGCGTAGAGGAGGCGTCTGAGATCTTCGATAGTAGTCTTGACGCAGTAGTCCCCTGCGAGGCCTGCGACATCAATGCGACGGGCATTCATGAGGAGGTCGGGCACTGCGTCGTGGAAGGCACTGTAAGAATCCTTGTGGCGAGTCATTGCCTTGGGGATGAAGAGGACATTTTGCCCCTGACGCTTGCGCTCCATGATCGCATCAGCCAGAGGAGGATAGAGAGCAGCCCCCGTAGTATAGCGGACGCAGTGGATAGGCCATGGGCCACCAGAGACATCGAAACTACAGTGGTCGGCAGGATGCTGGTCCATAGTGACGACGATAGCGTCGTACTCGGCATAGTGCTCCTTGACGTAAGCGGTGAGGTAATCCATCGCTGGGATCGCGCCTTCGATGGCGAGGGAGCCGGTGATGAAGTCGTTCTGGGGATCTACGATCAGCAGGATGTTCATGATTAGAGGTAGTGGTGTGGTTTTTGGGGGTAAAGAGTGAGGGGATAAGGGGTGGCGCGCAGGGAAGGCGCCTGAGTGCCCCAAGGCTGGGCCTCTAAGAGAGGGCACTCAGGCGGCTCCGCTACGCCGCATCTCGAGTCTTATCAGAGCTCGAGATCGAGGTCGAACTGCTCATGCCAAGGCAGGCCCTGCTTCATGAGCTGCTCCATGAAGGGATCTGGATCGAACTCCTCGACGTTGTACACGCCTGGGCGACGCCAGAGGCCCTTGAAGAACATCATCGCACCGATCGTGGCGGGTACACCCGTGGTGTAGCTCACGCCCTGAGCACCGGTCTCCTGATAGGCAGCCTGATGGCTACAGTTGTTCCACACGTAGTAGGTCTTCTCCTGACCGTCCTTGATACCGCGGATACGGCAGCCGATGGACGTCTCACCCGTGTAGTTCTCACCGAGCTCACCGGGGTTAGGCAGGATCGCCTTGAGGAACTGGATGGGGACGATCTCCACGCCGTTGTAGAGGACGGGGTCGATACGTGTGATACCGATATTCTGCATGACACGCAGGTGGGTCAGATACTCCTGCCCGAAGGTCATCCAGAAGCGTGCACGGCGGATCGTAGGATAGTTCTTCACGAGCGACTCAAGCTCCTCGTGGTAGAGGAGGTAAGACTCACGCACCCCGATATTGGGATAGGTCAGGGGCTTGTGGATCTCCTGCGGCTCGGTCTCGCGCCACTGTCCATCCTCGTAGTACTTACCCTTCTGGGTGATCTCGCGGATGTTGATCTCGGGATTAAAGTTCGTGGCGAAGGCCTTGTGGTGGTCGCCGCCGTTACAGTCTACGATATCAAGGTAGTGGATCTCATCGAAGTGGTGCTTGGCTGCATAGGCGGTGAAGACCCCGGTCACCCCTGGGTCGAAGCCACAGCCCAGGATAGCCGTCAGCCCAGCTTCTTCGAAGCGCTTCTTGTAGGCCCACTGCCAGCTGTACTCGAACTTAGCCTCGTCGAGCGGCTCATAGTTCGCCGTGTCGAGGTAGTTGACGCCTGCCTCGAGGCAAGCATCCATGATATGGAGGTCCTGATAGGGCAGAGCGACATTGATGACCAGCTCTGGCTTGAAGGACTTCATCAGAGCGACGAGCTCGGGGACGTTATCAGCGTCGACGGCTGCCGTCTGGATCTTGACATTGGTAATCTCGGAGGCAATCTTATCGCACTTACTCTTCGTGCGACTGGCGAGCATAATCTCAGTGAATACGTCGCTATTCTGTGCCACCTTCTTGGCCACTACCGTACCGACACCGCCGGCACCGATAATGAGGACTCTTCCCATACGCTATTCTTAGTCTTCTTAGGCTAAAGGATAAATAATACGATTTCCGTCTATACCACTTAAGGTACAGATCTACACAAAGGTACAAAAAGTAGAGGGAAGGCCTTCGCTCCCCTCTTCAGAGCGCCTTGCATCCGCCCTCTTGAGGCTGTTGCGGCAGAGTCCTACCCCCTATTTAGAGTGCTAAGGCATCGCACGCCCAGTCCCCCGATATGCCCCTCCGAGGTGATACGCACGCCCTTCGCCTAATCGCGAGTATTCCTCTTATCCAGCGGAGAGAAAAGCATCGTTCTCGTGAAGAAAAAAGCGCCTTCCCGTAGTGGTATTCTTCTGTCTATGTACGTAGTCTTAAAGACCAGGCACGTCAATCCAAATATCCACGTACGTAGATATTAGAGCCACGTACGTAGTCCAAACTTATCTGCCACTCGTCCACAACTTTTATCCCTACGCGGACCAACAACCCAATATAGGTCACTTCACGAAGCTATATAGGAATCAGTCCAAAGCTATATAGCTTTCTGCGCCATCCTATATAGCTCTACCCACGCACCCATAGTGCTTAGGCGATCAATAAGCCACACCCAGCACTCCTTACCCGATGTACCACCCTCACCCACAGTATAAAAAGAAAGGCGGGCCAATCCACATGCTGTGGATTGGCCCGCCAGGGGAAAGAGCAAGAATGAGTGCCTGCTATTTCTTAGTCAGCGAGAACTCAAGGATCGTGTGGATCCCCGTAGTCCCCGAGTAGGCACTCTTGTAGTTACCACCCTCGAAGAGGAAGAAGTGCAGGCCGTGATGTCCTCTTTTCTTCGCAGCCTCCGAAGGAACGAAGGGGAAGACGGGGTGCTCAATAGAGACGGCATCCCACGTAGCGGAGTAGGTGTAGTCAGCTCCCCACGTCAGATCGCCCGTAGCCTTGCCATCAGCACCAGGGAACCAGCCAGCATACGAAGCGAGGATGAGCGATGCCGTCACACCCTGGGGCTTCGCGAGCTCCTGTGGCTTGATGGTCAGCGTATTCGTCTTCTCTTCGAAGGCTACTGGGATATCAGCAGCCAGCCCCTGCAGGATGAAGGCCTTCTTAGCTTGGTCAGCGATGAGCTTGACATCCGCCGTCTTCGTCTCACCCTTATAGGTGGAGATATAGGTCAGCGTATAGTCGCCGAGCACTGCATCGTAGCCGAGCGGACCATAAGACTGTATCAGGCGGAAACTCTTACTGTAGAGGTCACTCAGCTTCAGCGTGAGGTTAGCCTCGCGCTGGAAGACGTTTGTACTCTCGACTGTGAGGAGGAGCTTCTTACCCTCGACCTTGAAGGACGCCCATTCAGGCAGTCCCTCGATCTTGACCTCACTGGGACGGATGTCCCCGACGAGAGTGAGCTCGATGGTGCCCCCTTTACGCTCGATGGTGTAGGCCGACTCCAGATCGGAGACGTAGCTGTAGGCACCGAGCTGGGAGATGGCTACCTGCTGAGTCTCGTCGCCTCGTGTGAGGATGATGAGGCCCGTGCGAGTCGCGGGCTCAGTGAAGGGTGCTACAGTGAAGGTAACCTTCGTACCCTCAGTAGCGCCAAGGGTGATCCAGCTGGCCTCCGACTTCGCGGTGAAGCCCCCTTCGGCGAGCGTGATCGTCCCCGTCCCACCAGCAGCCGTGAAGTTGTGATCTGAGGAGAGGACACGTAGCGTGTGCTCGGTCTTCGTAGCAGGGTCGTCCTTGCGGCAGGAGCTGACACCTACGAGGAGCGTAAGCGAAGCCAGGAGGAGCGCCCCGAGCGAGCGATGTATGATCTTCATATCTCTTACTTATTTCTTAGTGAATACGGGCGAAGTGAAGCGAGAGTCACCGAAGGACTTGTATTCGCCACCACCGGGCTTCCAAAGGATATAGGAGCCTGCTGTGAATGTACCCCAGACACCATTATCGACCAGCTTATAGCGCTTGCCCGTAGTATAGGTATCATCGAGCTTGCTATACATACCGAAGCCTGTGCCCCACGAGAGGTTGGTACCATTAGGAGCAGCCCAAACAGCGAGGAAGGCACCACCCGTATTCTCGAGCTTCTGCGTCTTGATCTCAAAGCGATCCTTAGCAGCGTCGTAGGTAGCGTAGATCGTGAGGTTGGGCGCCATACCCGTGATACGATAGAGGTTGCGTGCAGCCTGCGAGAAGGTGACGGTGCGAGGCGTCGTCCAGCCCGTGCACATCAGGTCATACTCACCGAGATAGTGAGCGAAGCCAGCGTAGTCGGGGTCGGTACGTGCCGTGAGCTTCTCACCCGTAGGAGTGTTGTAGCTCTTATCTGCATCCTTCCACAGCAGCGTGGAGACGCCGTTGTACTCCTTGTGGAACTGCAGGCCATCGGGCGTGTAGACGTAGGGGACCTCCGTCTTCTTGCCCGTCTCAGCATCCTCGATGGTAAGGATGTTGTACCCCTCATTATTGAGGTAGGCGACGACGGCCTTGCCTCCGAGCTTACCCGTCAGCCCATAGAGGTGCTGCTGGTACATGCTCTCCGAGGTATAGGCACGAGACTTTAGGTCGAGAACCTTCGCGAGATATTCCTTAGCAGCTACCTGCGGGCGGAACATGCGCATGACGACACCCGTCTTACGGCCCTTCAGATAGAGCGTATCGGGCGAGACCGAGCGAACGAAGGTGAACTCATAGTCGCCCTCGAAGCTCTTCCCTTCGCCAGCCCCATAGGACTTATCTGGGTCAGAGAAGAGGTGCAGAGGTGAGCTATACGTATCGAAGCTCAGCGAGACCATCTTGTCGGACTTCAGATGGTAGTTGCTCTTGACCTCTGCCGTAGAGTGGCCCTTCACGGGAGCATCCGAAGCCATGAGCACTTCGTTCTTAGCGCCGAAGGTCATCGTCACGGGATAGCCCCCGTAGAGGAGCTGGGTGTGAGGATAGTACTCCAGCACCCAGCCCGTGGAGGAGGCGGTGAGGATCTGCTGCAGCTCCGTAGTGAGGGCATTGACACGCTCCGAAGAAGACTTGTCGAAGATCGCATCAGGCTCCTGACGGCATGAGGGAAGTACCCCGAGGACAAGGCCTGCTGCTGCGAGGAGACCAAGACGGGCACCATGAAGGACAGCCCGCCCTATCGCTATATTCTTATTCATCGTAGTCTATGAATTAGGGGGTCTGACATTAGTGGAAGTACTGGGTGATGACCTGGCACTTAGCGTGGTCTGCATGCTCACCCTCCTGTAGCTCGAGGAACTTCGGATGGCGCATCAGCTCCTCGACGACAGCGTCACGAGCAGCTTCGTAGCCAGCGAGCATGCGGGCAGTCTGTGGCATCCCACGGAGTGAAGAGCCGAGGAGCTCCTGCCAAGAGCTCTCAATGAGAGGCAGACGGACCACCTCCTCAAGACGGCGCTGGGCGATAGCACGGAGCTGATCCATGTCGATACCCCACGTACCCTTCATGTACTTCTTGATGATGTCCATCTTCTTATTGAGCTTCGCACGGCCTTCGTCACCAGCGGCATTCATCACCGCATCCCACTGACTCTTGGGGTAAGTGATGTAGCAAGCCGTCATCTCAGCGATATCCTCGCGGGGCTGACTGCTGGCGTAAGCCGTGATAAAGCCCAGAGGCGCGTAGTCGCTGAGGCTACGGCGGTTGAACCACGAGGTGGGAGCATAGCCCTCAGAGATGGCGTCGTACTCCGTCGTAGGCCAGATCTTATTCTGGTGCAGGATGTGGCTGAACTCATGGTGCATGACCTGGAAGAAGGTCGTATTGAGCCACTGAGGGTCATTGACGTTGAGCCAGTTCGCCTGATAGAGCGTGACCTTCAGCCCACCTTCGGCCGTACCGAGAGTGATGGTACCGTCGCCGTTCCACGAAGCGGAACCGACGATGAAGAGCTGACGGGGCGAAGCCTTGCGCATGAAGTCAAGACGGCCCGTAGCTTCGTCATAGGCGCCATACCATGCGTGCTGGATGATCTTAGCGAGCTTCATGCTATTCTCGAGCTTGGCAGGCGCGAGGTTGCGTGAGCGGTCGGCCTCGATATCATCCAGGGTATAGATATAGCTGACGTTGTATGCGTCAGTATAGTTCTCTTTGAGCCAGCGGTCGAAGCTCGTCATCTCCTTGGACTCTGCCTTAGAGACGTGACGAGAGGGATCGGGCTGGTCGCTATCCTTACACCCACCGAGTGTAGCCACGAGGAGGGCTGCACAGAGGGAGAGCTTGATCTTATGTAGATACATAGTGTCTGATCTGATAAGGGGGTTCGTGTCTAATACCCAGGGTTGGGCTCTACGCCTACCGAGCGGATGCTGGCAGGGATCTGGAGGGCACGGCGATGGTCGTCCGTCTTGAGCGTCATCGTCTCGCCCGTGTAGAGCTTGTGGGTGATCTCGATGCCGTAGCGCTTGATATCATCCCAGCGCGTACCATCGTGCATGCTGAGGATACGGCGAGCGTGGAGCACGGCGTGCATCATATTCGTCTGCATACCTGCAGCGATGTCGAACTTCGGATGCAGGGGCTTGGAGACCGTCTCCTGCTTGCGGATCATCGCCTCGCGTACATCGTCGGGATCGGTGGGATTGATGACGACGTTGTAGTAGTCGGAGATCTGCTGAGCTGTAGCAGCCTGTCCCTTCTTAGAGACGTACCAAGCGGAGAGGTCGCTAGCAGCACCGTCAAAGTCGGAGAGCATCACGCGGGCCTCAGCTCTCCACAAGAGGACGCGGTCCACCGTGAAGGGGAATGCCACGACGTGGGGCTGCCCCGTGCGGGCTACGACGTCGGTGATCTCGAAGAGCTCACGATACTTGGGATAGTAGAGTGCGCCGTTGTTCGAGCCAAAGAGGCGGTCGTAGACGGGGAAGTAGCGTCCCCATGGGCCTGGGCTACGATAGGTCTGCGTCGAAGCTACGTGCCCGTTGTGAGCGTAGCGGTAGGACGTCAGCGCACGGACCCAGAGTGAGCGGGTGACGATGAGCATGAGGTTAGCAGGCTCGTCATCACGGATATAGGCATGGCAGATCTCATCGGCGTTGGTCAGCTTGTCGTACTTCGACATGTCACGCAGATTGGAGACGGCACCTGTACCGAGCACTTCGTCAGCATACTGCTTGGCCTTGTCCCACTTCTCGTAGTAGAGGTAGAACTGCGTGGCGAAGGCCTTCGCAGCGCGCGTCGTGAAGTGGAAGATAGGCTTGCTGTAGCGGTCGTCATTGATCAAGGGAATACCCTCCTCGATGTCCTTAGCGATGAGCTCGTAGACCTTCGCCACAGAGAGGCGGGGTACGGCACGCTCGAGCTTCGTCTCGGGCTTCGTGAAGTAAGGGATACCGAGATCCTTGTCGCTGGTGCGACCGTTGTAGGCCTGACCGAAGACATTGACCCAAATGAAGTTGGTATAGGCACGGCAGAGGAGCGCTTCACCGCGGGCGGACTCCAGCTCCTTGGGGTTGCCGAGCTCTTCGATGGACTTCAGAGCTTGGTTGGCAGTACCGACCATGCTGTAGCAGGTACTCCAGAAGTTCGTCTCATCATCCCAAGCCGTCCCGCTGGAGGGCTCCCAGAAGAATGCTTCGTGATTGCCAATGTGATTATCCTCGAAGAGGCGGCCGTTGTCCTCGACGTTGTCGGTACGGTTCTCCGTGAAGCCCATAGGCAGGAGCGTCGGATAAGCCGAGACGAGGAGGCGCTCGATCTTGTCAGCGCGGTTGAGCTCTGTACGGGTATCGGGCATGGTATCCAGGTAGCGATTGCAGCTACCGAGGGCGCCTGCCAGAAGGCAGAGGCCAGCCATTCTATATAGTCGTTTCATAGTGTACATGATCCTATTGCGTGATTAGAAGCCAATGTGCACCGTAGCCGTGACCTGCTTAGGCAGCGGGGTAGCTACCCCACCCGAGCGGAAGAACTCAGGGTCTTGGCCATAGAGCTTCTTGTCGGCGTACAGCAGAGCGAGGTTCGTGGCCTGCACCTTGAAGGAAGCACTCTTGAGGAAGCCCAGGCGCTTGACGAGAGGCGTAGGCAGCGTATAGGTCAGTGAGACCTCCTTGAGGCGGACGAAGCTACCATCAGCGACACGAGCCGTAGAGTAGTTGTAGGCTGCATAGCCCGTACCGAGGTTGGAGTAGCTGTAGTGGTCGCGCACCGAGGCGATGACAGGGATATCCGTCTTACGCTCATCTCCGAGGGTCGTCCAGCGATTGCGGTATTCCTTAGGCGTAGCCCAGAGGTCGGAATAGGAAGCATAGAAGGAGGGATCCAGGCGGAGCTTGTTACCACCCGAGTAGGTGATGAAAACGTTCAGCTTGAAGTTCTTGAACGTGAAGATATTCCCGAAGCTACCATTGTAGGTAGGCTCTGACGAACCCTCATACTTGAGGAAGTCCAGATCATCGACCTGCTGGAAGTTGATATCACGATAGTTGCGACGCGTGACCTGCTTCCCATTGACCATGAATGTGGGGAAGCCCTCATCATCGAGCCCTGTGAAGGGGATCGAGAAGAGCGAACGTACGGGATAGCCCTGACGAGCGAAGCCGTTACCGGTGAGGAAGTTGAACATGTTGCGCTTCGTATCAAGCTCAGTGACCTTATTGAAGGTCGAGCCGAAGATGAAGTCCGTCGTCCAGCTAAAGTCCTTCGACTGGATATTCTTCGTCGAAACGGAGAGCTCGAAGCCGTGGCTCTTCATCGAAGCGACGTTGCCCCAGCGAGTCCCCCCGATGGTATAGGCTGCACCGATGAGGTCGAAGTTGTTACGCCAGTAGATGTCAGCAGCGATGTTCAGGCGGTTCTTCAGCATACCCATATCGATACCGAAGTTCAGCTCATGCTTCTTCTCATAGGTGAGGTCTTCGTTCTCGAAGCTACCGATGTAGTTACGGTTCTCCGACTGCCCAGCCGAGGGTCTCCAGGCCGCGCGGCTATAGATGATGGCGCGGGAGTTGGTGACCCAGCTGGGGGCAACCCCTACGAGAGAGTATGAGCCCTTGAGCGTCAGGTGCGAGAGGAGGTGCTGCTTCTCGAAGAAGTCTTCGCTGTGAGCATTCCATGCACCCGAGATATTCCAGGTGGGGAGCCAGCGAGCCTTGCGTGTGCGACCGAGTCTATTCGTCCCTTCATAGCGGGTCGTACCCGTGATCGTATAGCGGCCCTTGTAGGAGTAGGTGGCGTTGGCGAAGAAGGCGACCGAGCGGCCGAAGCTCTTCGACAGGCCGTAGTAATCCCAGTTCTTCTCCGTGAGGCGCTTGAAGGCGCGGTAGTCCCAGAAGGGCGTCAGGCCACTGTCGTACTGCATACCCCAGCCGTCCATCCAGCGCGAGACGCGGTCCTGTGAGTTGACTTCGGAGCCGAGGTAGGTATTGATGATGTGGTCGTTGTTGAGCGTCGTATTATACGTAGCAGAGGCACGGAAGTCATAGCTCTCCATGGTGCGCGTCTGCGTATTGTAGAAGCCCCCTGCAGGGAGGATGGTCTCAGGCAGTGAGTTGGGCTTGTCCTGATCCTTCCAGAGGTACTGGTTGCCATTGCGTACGGTAGCGTCCTGCATAGCGCGGAAAGCGAGTGCGCGGTTAGCATACTCCGTGACGATGCTCTCCATCGTCGTACCCGAGTCCTTGTAGGCACCGAGCAGGGCGAGAGTCAGCCCCTTGATAGGCTTCCACTTCAGCTCGAGCTGGAGCTTGATATCCTTCACACCGAGGTCGATGTAGTTGTTGTCGAGCTCGTGCTTGATATTGAAGGGAGCGTAGTCACGGGTATAGAACTCATTGGGGTCGAGCGTGCGGCTCGTATTGAGTGCGTAGGAGAAGGGGTTGATGTCGAAGCCACGTGACACCTCACCAGTAGCAGCGTTAGCATCCTGAGTGACCGTACCTGGAGCACGCTGCACGCGTGAGGAGAGGTTGATCAGGGCAGATACCGAGAGCTTGGGTGAGAAGGTATAGGTAGCGTTGAGGTTCCCCGTGTAGCGGCGTACGTTGCTGGCACGCATCCATCCTGGGTCGAGCATAGCCGAGACGGATACATAGGTCTGGAGATTCTTCGTACCCCCTGAGAAGCTCAGTGAGTGATTCTGAATGAGCGAGGGAGAGAAGAGTTCGCTGAACCAGTTGGTATTGCGCATCTCTGCATCGCGGAGGTACTTAGCACGAGCCTCGGGCGTGTTCTCCAGCCCGAAGACCCCCGTCGTGGGGTTGTAGTCGTGGGTCAGGTGATACATCTTCCCGTAGATACCCGAGGAGCTGTAGTTGTAGACGCGGGCGAAGTTCAGCCAGCCCTTACGCTCCATCTCGTTGTAGACCTCCATCTGGTCCTGCGAGTTCATGATATTGTAGTCGCGGTAGCTGGGGACGAAGCGCGAGGTGAACTCCCCTGTGTAGGAGAAGGAGCTACTACCCGAGCGACCCTTCTTCGTCGTGATGACGATGACCCCTGCCATAGCCTTTGCCCCGTAGATGGACGTTGCCGAGCCGTCCTTGAGGATCTGGAAGCTCTCGATATCGTCGGCATTGAGGCCTGCGATAGCCGAGCTGAGGAGCGTCGTAGCGTCCCCTGAGCTGAGGTCATCAGCGCCGACGTCTACGACATCCTCCTGGATAACCCCGTCGACGACCCAGAGGGGCTTGGACGAACCCATGATCGAGGTCGCCCCACGCACGCGGATCTTAGGTGCTGTACCGAAGGTCCCTGAGAGGTTCTGTACGGAGACCCCTGCGGACTTCCCTTCGAGACCGCGGCTGATGTCAGCCATACCAGCCATCTTCACCTTGTCGGCCTTGAGCTTGTCGCTCGCCCCCGTGAAGAGGCGCTTGTCGGTGGCGACCATACCCGTGACGACGATATTGTCGAGGGTGGTGGCTTCGGGCTGGAGCTTGATGACCATGCCGTCCTTAGCCGTGACGGTCTGGCTCTTGTAGCTCACGAAGCGGATGAGGAGCTGGTTCTTGCCAGCAGGGAGCTTGATGGTGAAGTCACCCTTGGTGTTGGTCGTGACACCCACCTTCGTCCCAACGACTAAGACGGAGGCCATAGGTAGGGGATCTCCGCTTTCGTCGAGGACCTTGCCTCGGATGGTCTGAGCTGTACCCTGGGCTAAGAGGTCGCCCCCTAAGCCAATGACCAGGCCTATCATCAATAGTCCTAATCGGATCCAGCCCATGCCCAATCGAAGTACTCTTTGATTGTTCATAAGCAGTGTGTAGTTTGTTTGTGTAAGTGATTAGCGTGTATGCATGGCGATGTGGGCGAAGGCAGGGCACAGAGCTGGGTGCTCGGATCAGCTGAGGGATGCACTCGTCCCATGGTATCGTGTAGCTATTTCTTCATACAGTATCGTTTAGTCGTGATGGTGTCCGGTGACAGAGTAGAGGTCAAGGGTAGCTCATACTGCGAGACCACTCCATGGTACATTGGGCTCGCGGCGCTACACATTCGATTGGCGTGCTCTATCGTTGTCAAATGTATGGATTTCCTTTATACACACCAAGACTCAGACTAAATTAAATTCACGGCAGGCGACCTACCGAAAATACCGAAATTCCCTCGCGCTGATATTTTCTAAAATAATTGCCTTTCAGAGCCGTGACAAAAGGATAGCACTCACACCATATTTAGACGCTCTACCCTACCCCAACCCCTACAGATTGCCACATTTCCCCACGATTCTGTGGTACAGGCTCCCATCTAAGTACACTACGAAGAAGTAAAGGAAAGCACCAATATCCTTGCATTTCATGCCGCATTTACCCCTCCTGCGGGGCCATTCTCTGCCTCCTCAAAGGGGCGCTTCCGAAGGACTGTAGCACAGAGCAATACGAAGGAGGGAAAGTAACCTATAGTGGTCAGAGCCGCGACCACTACTGGAGACTGGTGCTCCGCGTAGGGATAAAAGTTATGGACGAGTGGAAGATAAGTTTGGACTACGTATGTGGCTCTAAGATCTACGTACGTGGATATTGGGATTTACGTGCCTGGTCTTTAAGACTACGTACATAGATGCAGGAAAACCACTACGTGAAGGCGCTTTTTTCTTCACGAGAAGGACACTTTTCCCTCCGCTGAATAAGAGGAATACGAAGGTACAGACTTCTCTCGCATCATAGTCTTCGTAAGAGGTGCAAACCAAGAAGGCCACCCTTCTGCCTCGACAAATCTCCCCAGCAGTTAGTTCCTCTTCTCTCCACCCAAAAGCAGCGCCCCCGAAGGATGACCTTCGGGGGCGCTACTTATATATATGTATAGGGCTTATTCGCTGGGGAGGATATCACCGAGGATAGCTGCCGTAGCACCGCACTCCTCTCTGAAGTAAGCACGGGTACGTGCCTCAAGGGCCTTGCACTCTTCCTCCGAAGAGAAGCGCTGGAGGAGCTGTGAGAGCTCCGCCCGATCGTGCAAGATGAAGCCCGACTCACGGCGCACCAGCTCTCGCACTTCACGGTGCTTGCGGATCTCTGGGCCGAAGAAGACGGGGATGCCATATACCGCAGCCTCAAGCGTATTGTGCACGCTCTTGCCGAAGCCACCGCCTACATAAGCCCACCTACCATAGCGGTAGACCGAGGAGAGCAGGCCGAAGCAGTCGATGATGATGCAGGCAGTGCCCTCAGGTAGACCCTTCGCTTCGTCATACTCGGAGAGGCGAATGGATGGACGCTTGAGCCCCGACTCGATAGCTCTCAGGTGCTCCTCGTGGATCTCATGCGGTGCCAAGACCAAGGCGAAGTCCTCGGGAGCCTCCTCATTGAAGTAAGGCAGGAGGATAGCTTCGTCCTCGGGCCACGAGCTACCGACCACCAAGAGGCGACGGCCACGAGAGAGCTCCGCTACCGCAGGGATATCCTTCGCTGCACGGGCGATCTCCTCGACACGGTCGAAGCGCGTATCCCCTGTGACCTCGACCGACTCGACACCGTGCTCCAGAAGAAGCGTGCGCGAAGCCTCGTCCTGCACGTAGAGACGGCGGAAGAGGTGCAGCAGACGCAGGTACCAGCCTCCGTAGCTACGGAAGAAGAGCTGGTCGGGGCGGAAGATCGCCGAGACGAGGTAGGTAGGGATAGAGCGTGCAGCCAGCTCGCTGAGCATCGTAGGCCAGAAGTCGTACTTGATGAAGATAGCTACTGCAGGATGCGCCAGATCAAGGAAGCGGCGCACCGATGAGGAGCGATCCGAAGGCAAGTAGACCACGACATCTGCCCCAGCATAGTCCCGACGCACCTCATAGCCTGAGGGGCTGAAGAAGGAAAGTAGGATCTGATACTCGGGGTGTGCCTTGCGCCACGCCTCCATAAGCGGACGACCTTGCTCGAACTCTCCCAGAGACGAGGCATGGAACCACACCACGGGACGATCCGCCGTGAGCCCCTTGAGGCGCTGAGGAGTCTCCCGACGCCCCTCGATGATGAGACGAGCCTTCCGATGGAAGGGGGCCACCAGATGGAGCAGTGCCGAGGCCGCTATGCCAGCTATGCTATAGAGTGGATTCATGCAGTGGGTACGACCCGCTTAGCCCAGGACTTCGATAGCACGCTGCAGACGCTGGAGGGTCTCTCTACGGCCGAGCAGTGCGGTGATATCAAAGAGGTGGGGGCCCTTAGCAGCACCGACGAGTGCCAGACGGAAGCAGTTCATCACCGCACCGAGGCCGTAGCCCTTCTCCTCGATCCAAGCCTTGACGACCTCTTCGGTCGCCTCGCTGGGGAGATCTTCGGGCTGTGTGGCGAGGAGTGCAGCGAGCTCGGTGAGCTGGGCTGCGCTGTCTTCCTTCCAGCGCTTCTTCACGGTCTTCTCATCGTAAGCCGTGGGGGCGGTGAAGAAGTAAGCGATCTGCTCCTCAAGCTCAAGGAGCGTCTGAGCACGCTCCTTAGTCAGGCCGATGGCGCGAGCTACATAGTCTGCGTCGAAGGTGATACCTGCAGCCTCGAGGCTGGGGCGCAGGAGGGCGGCCAGACGCTCATTGCTGGAGGTCTGGATATAATGATGGTTGAACCACTTCCCCTTCTCGTAGTCGAACTTAGCACCAGCCTTGCTGCACTTCTCGATACGGAAGTAGCGGATCAGCTCTTCCATGCTCATGACTTCCTCGTGATCATTACCGGGGTTCCAGCCGAGGAGTGCGACGAAGTTCACGACAGCCTCGGGGAGGTAACCGCTCTCGCGGTAGCCCGAGGACACCTCACCCGTCTTGGGATCGACCCAGCGCAGGGGGAAGACAGGGAAGCCAAGGCGGTCGCCGTCACGCTTGCTGAGCTTACCGTTGCCCTCGGGCTTGAGGAGGAGTGCCAGGTGAGCGAAGCGGGGCATCGTATCACGCCAGCCGAAGGCTTCGTAGAGAAGCACGTGCAGCGGTGCGCTGGGCAGCCACTCTTCGCCACGGATGACGTGGGTGATGCGCATCAGATGGTCGTCGACGATGTTCGCCAGATGGTAGGTAGGCAGGTCGTCAGCACTCTTGTAGAGCACCTTGTCATCGAGGACGGAGCTATTGAAGGTCACGCGACCACGGATCATATCGTCGACCTCTACCTCTACGTCGGGCGTGACGAGGAAGCGGACGACATACTGCGCACCGCCTGCGATGAGAGCATCGACCTCCTCACGTGGCAAGACGAGCGAATTGCGCATCGTGGTACGGGTCGTAGCGTCGTACTGGAAGTTCGCTACCGTCTTACGCTTCTCCTCCAGTTCCTCGGGCGTGTCGAAGGCGATATAAGCCTTACCCGCGTCGAGGAGCTGCTGGACGTACTTACGGTAGATATCGCGGCGCTCGCTCTGACGATAGGGGCCGCAGTCCCCACCATAGCTCACGCCTTCGTCGAAGCGGATACCCAGCCACTCGAGGGCCTCAATGATATAAGCCTCCGCCCCAGGGACGAAGCGCTGGCTATCTGTATCCTCAATACGCAGAAGGAGCTCACCGCCGTGAGCCTTCGCGAAGAGATAGTTATAGAGAGCTGTGCGGACACCGCCGATATGCAGCGCTCCCGTAGGGCTGGGAGCAAAGCGAACGCGTACTGATTCGTGTGACATAGTGCTATGGTGATATGCTTGTTGTGTGGATGCTGATGTGACTACCGCCCATCGTCAGATGGGAGCTGGAGCGTCCAGCCCGTGTGGCTGTCGAGCTCCTGCTGTAGGAGGGTGAGGCTCTCGGCCTCAAGAGGGGTCCCTTCACTCAAGGGGCAGGTGGGGGAAATGAGATGTATGGTACCCGAAAGGAATATCGTGCGCTCTCCTTCGCCTACGAAGGGAGCTAAGATGAAGCTCCCTGGCGAGTGCTCTTCGATGAGGACCGAGTGAGCGACCCAGCGCCCGAGGCGCAGGTGATGGCTGGCATAGCGAGGCTGGGGTGCGAGGGACATACGGAGTGGTTAGAGTGCCGTAGCGGAGTCATCGCCAGAGAGCTCCGTAGCGGGCTCCTCGGGCTGAGGCTCGTCGGCTGGAGTGGGTGTAGGCTCGGGGGCCGCACCCGTATAGCGGACAAGGCTGAAGCTATCGACGACGAAGAGCGGGCTCTTGCTCTTCGGCAGGCGACCACGCAACAGCCCATAAGCCGCACGCATCGTCTTACCACTGGGTATGGTGATGGTGACTTGGTTGAGGCCAGGATGTAGGGAGGGAAGGATCTCGGCTTGCTGCGTAGAGTCCGCATACTGCAGGCGGAGCTGAAGCTGAAGCGCTGAGGGCGATGCCCCGCTTACACGGACGATGAAGCGGAGCTCCGTACCGCCCGTATAGCTGACGCTGGGCTCGAGGGCGAAGGAGCGCTCTACATAGCTCCCTGCGAGGTAGCGGCTGGCACTATCGCGCAGGAGGTTCACCGAGTCAATATCGTGCGCCGCCCACAGGCTGCGACGTCGCTCGATGCGGTCGAGGCTATCGACACGTACCTGCAGCGTCGCTTGGCGGGACTCCAGCACCAGAGCAGCGTGCTCATAGAGCTTCTGATACTCGACGATCTGATGGCGTCCGTACCAGACGAGTGAGCTATCCCAGTCGGCCAACGTATAGCCATAGCGGCTGAGGATGGCTTGGAAGCCCACGATACGCAGGCTGTCCTCGAGTCCTCGCTGGTTGAAGGAAGCCTCTGCCGTGAGCATCTCAGGCAGGAGTTCCTTGACCGTCTTGAGGTCGATCTGCTTCCACTTCCCCTTAGAGCCACCACAGGCACTCCCCCCGACAAGGAGAAGCGCCAGCAAGAGAGCCTTCAGTAGGCTGAGATGGGGCAGGGTGAAGCGAGACGACATAGGGCAAGACGACTAAGCTATTCCTCCGTATCCGTCTCCGTAGACGTATCCTTATCCTTTGAGGGGAAGAGGGTATCCAGCGCTGTGGAGAACGTGCGGCGATAGCAGAGGAGCAGGAGCGCCACACCTACAGAGATGCAGGCATCAGCGAAGTTGAATATCGGGCTGAAGAAGACGAACGGCTCACCGGCATGGATAGGGCTCCACGAGGGATAAGTCGTCTGGATGATGGGGAAGTACAGCATATCGACCACCTTGCCATGCAGGAAGGTACCGTAGCCTTCGCCCCAGGGGACGAGCTGTGCTACTGCCCCGCGGCTCGTAGAGAAGATCTCCCCGTAGAAGAGGCAGTCGATGACGTTCCCAAGTCCACCAGCGATGACGAGACCAAGCGTCAGGCAGAAGCCGAGTGAGAAGCGACGTAGCCGTAGCAGACGCACCAGATAGTACACCCCTGCGCCCATCGCCAGTATGCGGAAGAGCGTCAGAAGGAGCTTACTACCGAGCGTGATCCCGTAGGCCATCCCTTCGTTCTCGACGAAGTAGATCTTGAACCACGAGGTGATCTCGTGCATCTCCCCCTCGACCATTGAGGTCTTGACCCAGATCTTCAAGGCCTGGTCAATGACGAGTAGGAGGACGATAAACGCCGTCGTCCAGAGGGTCGTCTTGGAGCTTCTTGTCATCAGTCGCGTGGGGGCTTACTTCTTCTCTTGGAGCTTCGCCTCGATAGAGAGCGTAGCATGAGGCACAGCGCGCAGACGCTCCTTGGGGATGAGCTTACCGGTCTGGCGGCAGATGCCGTAGGTCTTGTTCTCGATGCGGCGCAGGGCTGCTTGGAGATTGTGGATGAACTTCAGCAGACGCTCAGCCATGCGACCAGCTTCTCCCTTGG
The DNA here is from genome assembly GCF_000700805.1 of Porphyromonas sp. KLE 1280. NCBI lineage: Bacteria > Pseudomonadati > Bacteroidota > Bacteroidia > Bacteroidales > Porphyromonadaceae > Porphyromonas > Porphyromonas sp. KLE 1280. The sequence continues at coordinate 8,594 of NZ_KL362967.1, read as the reverse complement.
AGAGGGAAGCAGCGCCGTCATGGACTGCCTTGAAGGTGGGCTGTGTGTCGGCTACGTCATTGCTCTGATAGTCGACGGCACTCTCACGCAGGAGATCGTAATCGCGGATAGCTTGCTCGAGCTTCTGCATGATAAGCTCACGGAACTCCTGGAGCTCCTCGTCTGTGTAGGAAGTCTTCTGGTCACTCATTGTATAGTTATCTGAATTGTAGGCAGGGCGGAAGAGTACACCCGCCCTGCCCGTGTGTTAGTTTGCCTTCTCTATATAGATGGGGATCATACGTTCGTCCAGGTCAAGCTCCAGCGTGGGTGTGAAGCCTGTCTGCTCCTCGATGGAGACGGCCTGCACCTCCTTAGCGATATAAGCTGAGTAGACGCTGAGCACACGGTGGAGCTCTTCGTCCTCGGGCAGGAGGATGCGTACCTTGTCACTGACCTCGAAGCCGCTCTGCTTACGCAGGTTCTGAATGCGGTTGATCAGCTCACGAGCCGTACCCTCGAGGCGCAGCTCATCGGTCACGGTGATATCCAGAGCGATGGTCAGCGTGCCTTCGTTAGCCACGAGCCAGCCAGGGATATCCTCTGAATAGATGTCGACGTCGTCGCGTAGGATCGTCACAGGAGTACCCTCGACCGTGAAGTCGATCTGACCCGTGCGCTCGATCGTAGCGATCTCGTCTTGCGTGAACTCTGCCACGACAGCAGCGATAGCCTTCATGATCTTGCCATAGCGTGGGCCGAGCTTCTTGAAGTCGGGCTTGATACGCTTGACGAGCACCCCTTCGCCGTCGGTGACGAACTGCAGCTCCTTGAGGTTCACCTCACTGAGGATGAGGGGCACGACGGGCAGGATAGCCTGATGGTCGGCCTCGTTAACGATGGGGATCATCAGACGCTGCAGGGGCTGACGCACCTTGATATTGACCTTACGACGCAGGGCGAGCACCATCGAGCAGATGCTCTGCGCCAGGTGCATGCTGCGCTCCAGGCTCTCGTTGATCTCCCCACGGCAAGCCGTGGGGAAGTCAGCCAGATGCACTGAGTACTCGGTGGCACTGGTGCCCTTGCTGGTGAGGTCGCGGTAGAGCTGATCAGCGTAGAAGGGGGCAATGGGTGCCATGAGGCGAGCCACGGTGACTAGACAGCGGTAGAGCGTCTGGTAGGCGGAGAGCTTGTCCGTGGTCATCTCACCAGCCCAGAAGCGGCGGCGAGAGAGGCGCACGTACCAGTTGCTCAGCTGCTCGGAGACGAAGTCACCGATAGCACGAGCGGCACGCGTAGGCTCGTAGTCCTCCAGATCGCTATCGACCTCGAGGATGAGGCTATTGAGTGTAGAGAGGATCCAGCGGTCGATCTCGGGGCGCTCAGCATAAGGGAGCTCCTCACGAGAGGTAGGATCAAAGCCATCGAGGTTAGCATACAGCGCGAAGAACTGATACGTATTGTACAGCGTCGCGAAGAACTTACGGCGTACCTCATCGATACCCTCGACGTCGAACTTCAGGTTGTCCCAAGGCGACGAGTTGCTGATCATATACCAGCGCAGGGGGTCAGAGCCGTACTTCTCGATCGTCTCGAAGGGATCGACAGCGTTGCCCAGACGCTTACTCATCTTGTTGCCATTCTTATCGAGCACGAGCCCGTTGGAGATGACAGCCTTGTAGCTATTCGTCCCACGTACCATCGTAGCGATAGCGTGGAGCGTGAAGAACCACCCACGCGTCTGGTCCACCCCTTCGGCGATGAAGTCCGCGGGGAAGGCACGACCGCTGTCGAGCAGTTCCTTATTCTCAAAGGGATAGTGGAGCTGTGCGAATGGCATAGCACCCGAGTCAAACCACACGTCGATGAGGTCCGTCTCACGGCGCATAGGCTTACCCGAGGGCGAGACTAAGATGATATCATCGACATAGGGACGGTGCAGGTCGATCTTATCGTAGTTCTCCTGCGTATATACCCCAGGAGTAAAGTCCTTCCAGGGGTTAGCCGTCATGAAGCCAGCTTCTACCGAGCGCTCGATGGCGTGGTAGAGCTCTTCGACGGAGGAGATACAGATCTCTTCACGACCATCCTCGGTGCGCCAGATGGGCAGGGGCGTACCCCAGTAGCGGCTACGCGAGAGATTCCAGTCCTGGAGGTTCTCCAGCCACTTACCGAAGCGCCCCGTACCGGTACTCTCGGGCTTCCAGTTGATGGTATCGTTGAGACGCATCATCTCCTCACGGCAAGCCGTGGTGCGGATGAACCAGCTATCCAGAGGATAGTAGAGTACAGGCTTGTCCGTACGCCAGCAGTGGGGATAGGAGTGCACGTGCTTCTCGATCTTGAAGGCACGACCCTCGCCCTTCAAGAGAAGAGCGATCGTCACATCCAGCGTCTCATCCTGATCGGTGAGCGTATCGTCGTAGGCGTTCTTGACGTAGCGTCCTGCGAACTCCTTATATATATCTACGTTGACAAAGTCCTTGACGAAGGCGGGATCCATATCCTCCAGACGGAAGAGACGCCCCTGCATATCGACCATAGGGCGCACATTGCCATCACGGTCGAGGACGGTCAGCCCAGCGATGTCGCTGGCCTTAGCCACCTTGTTGTCGTCCGCACCGAAGGTAGGTGCGATATGTACGATCCCCGTACCATCGCTCGTGGTGACGAAGTCGCCAGCGATGACGCGGAAGGCATCCCCATCGGGACGCATCCAGGGGAGGAGCTGCTCATAGCGCATACCTACGAGGTCCTTACCCTTCCACTCGCCGACGATGACGTAGGGAAGCTTCTTGTCGCCAGGCTGATAGGCTGCGAGTGCCTCTTCACCTTCGTGCTCCTTGCTGAAGAGCGTGTGCAGGAGTGCACGAGCTACCACAGCCGTGATAGGCGCACCCGAATAGGGGTTGAAGGAGCGGACGGCTACGTAGTCGATCTCAGGACCGACGCAGAGAGCCGTATTCGAGGGCAGCGTCCAGGGGGTCGTCGTCCAAGCGAGGAAGACAGCTTCACCATGGCCCGTCAGCTCGGCACGTGGATCGATGATGCGGAACTGTGCGACACACGTCGTGTCCTTCACATCACGATAGCACCCGGGCTGATTCAGCTCGTGCGTACTCAGCCCCGTACCTGCAGCAGGCGAATAAGGCTGGATCGTGTAGCCCTTATAGAGGAGGCCCTTCTTATAGATCTCGCTGAGGAGATACCAGAGGGTCTCGATATAGCGGTTGTCGTAGGTGATGTAGGGGTGATCCATGTCCACCCAGTAGCCCATGAGGCGGGTGAGCTGCTCCCACTCCTGCGTGTACTTCATCACCTCACGGCGACAAGCTGCATTGTATTCGTCGACGCTGATCTTCTTGCCGATATCTTCCTTCGTGATGCCGAGGGCCTTCTCGACCCCGAGCTCTACGGGCAGACCATGGGTATCCCAGCCGGCCTTACGGTCGACGCGGAATCCCTTCATCGTCTTGTAGCGGCAGAAGATATCCTTGATCGAGCGCGCCATGACGTGGTGAATACCAGGCATCCCATTAGCCGAGGGAGGCCCTTCGTAGAAGACGAACGAGGGCGCGCCTTCGCGCAGGGCAAGCGTGCGGGCAAAGAGGTCTTCCTCCTGCCACTGATCCAGCACCTTCTTATTGACCCCCGAGAGCTGGAGGTTATCGTATTCAGGGAACTTATGGCTCATACAGCGTCTATATTATATCGTCGTCGGGAGGAGCGACGGGCCGAGTGCGGCTACACCCCATCCCAAGGTAGTTCAAAAATTGATACAAAGATACAGCTTTCCATCGACGCAGATTCTATGCGTGCGATCCGATCTCCCCGCACCTTCCACCTCTCTATAGAAGTAACGTAAAAGAGAGCGCCCCCACGTAGTGTGTACCATAGATACACGCTATGCGGGGGCGCTGGTTTATAACACGTAGAGACCATTGCGCAAGGCCACCTCTTCACAGCTTACAGAATGGTCTCATAATAGGTATATGGTGCGAGGGTAGAGCTATATAGGATGGCGAAGAAAGCTATATAGCTTTGTGCAGCGACCTATATTAAGTTGTTGCTCCGCATAGGGATAAAAGTTGTGGACGAGTGGAAGATAAGTTTGGACTACGTACGTGGATCTAATATCTACGTACGTGGATATTTAGATTTGCGTGCCTGGTCTTTAAGACTACGTACATAGATAGAAGAATACCACTACGTGAAAGTGCTTTTTTCTTCACGAGAAGGATGCTTTTCCCTTCGCTGGATAAGAGGAATACGCGCGATAAAGCGAAGAGCTTGTGTATCGCTTCGGAGAGGTGTATCGGGGAGCTGGGCGTGCGATACCTTAGGACTCTAAATAGAGTACAGAACTCTGCCGCAACAGCCTCAAACCACTACTGCTTCGCACCACACCCCCGCAGAGCTGTCCGTACCGCCTTACATACAAGCCCCTCTTTCCCCTACCCCAAAGACAAAGAGAAGCCCCCGCCCACAGACGTCACTTCGTCCGTGAGCGGGGGCTATCCCGTAGGGTATTTGCTAAGCAGTGATGCTTACAGCTTGTAGCTCAGCGTCACCAGCGCATTGGTAGGCTCGTTGGGGAAGAGCTGCGTACCGTTCAGCACCGAGGTATAGTTCTTTGCATTGAGGACATTACGCACCTGTACAGCGATACCGAAGCCTGCGGGCAGGCGATAGGAAGCGCCGAGGTCAAGCTGCGTATAAGCAGGGAAGGTCAGCGACTGCGCTACGTTGTAGTACATCGCATCGCTGTAGCTCAGGCTATAGTTCAGCGAGAGGTTGCGGAGCGCCCCACGCTGGAAGACATAGTTCCCATAGGTGAAGAACTGCTTGCGGGGTACCCAGCTCATAGGCGTACCATCATGCAGGTTCAATAGCTTAGTCACCGCTGTTTCCTTGGCATCGGCTACGTGGATATCCGTATAGCTATAGCCAGCGACCAGCTCAAGACCAGCCACGGGGCGATAGGTCAGATCCGTTTCGAAGCCATTACCCTCCGTAGCACCCACCTGAGCCACGATGCTATAGCGCTTGGGCTTGCCGTTCTCCTGCTCTGTCACCGAGGTACGCTCAAGCTCGTTATTGCGACGAATATGATAAGCGGAGAGATTGAGCTGGAGCACATCAGAGAGCGTGTAGCGAGTGCCGACCTCGAACTGGTAGCCCGACTGAGGATCGAAGTAAGCACCACCACGGCGACCCGTGATCAGCTTACCCTCCTTGTCGTAGAAGCGCTCATGATTCGTATCGAGCGTAGTCGTCTTGTCGGGGATATAGAAGCTACCCAGCGACGTATAGAAGGAGAGCGCCTCCGTGGGCTGGTAGACGAGACCGAGGCGATAGCTGATAGCGTCGTCCGAACTCTTGTTATACTTATCACGAGCGATATCATCATAGCTATGCTTACCATCCTTGATCTCAAGCCTCGAGGCATCGCGATAGCTGTAGTGATCATAGCGGATCGCAGCCATGGCCTTGATCTTCTCCGAGAACTCAAAGACATTAGAGAGCGCGAAGCCATGGACCCACGTGTGCTGAGGCGAGACCTTAGAGAGTGTCGTCTTTATGTGCCCATTGAAGCTGGGGTTATAGGTCGTGTTCTCCGAGAAAGTGAGCGTTTCCCCATCGTTATCGAAGGTACGGCCGCCCCCCTGGACATCCGGTCCGTTGTACCCCGTATAGGTAGTACGCTGCAGGTACGTGGTGCTATAAGCGAAGCGCAGGTTATTCTTCACCGAGCCAAGGAAGAAGCTCCCTGACAGATCAAGGGTATTCTGCAGCGTCTTAGCGATGTGCTCGAAGCGCAGGGGGAAGGTGAAGCGGACGTGATTCAGATCGTAGTACGTCTTATTCCCGTCTTCATCCTTCGTATAGTAGCCGTACTTAGCCTCAGGCGTAGAGCTTGTAGGGTAGCTCAGCTCTTCCGTGCTGAAGTAATCGATATCATCGTAAGCATACGAGACATAGTCAGAGAGCTTCCAGCCCGAGGGGAGCGAGAGCGTGTACTTGAGGCTACCATTGTAGGCGCGGTTGTACATGAAGTCCGAGGCATCGTTGTAGCGCCATTCGCGCTTGAGACCTGGAAGCAATTCGCCCTTCTTGAGGTAGAGCTTATCATCGCTCGCACGATACATATCGGCCTCCATGACGGGGACGAGACCCGTATCAGTGCCGTAGAAGTCATTACGACCTTCGAGGCGCAGGATGAGGCTGTGGATGCCCTTCGTATAGCTAAGCGCTGCGAAGAGCGAGCGGTTCTTATCATTCGTAGAGCGCCACTGCTTGCCACCAGAGAGGAAGCCACCAGCGTAGAAGTTCAGACCATCGGTGATCTTCCCTCCGACATTCGCCCCGAGGTCGAAGTAACCCAGTGAGCCACCACGGACGTGAGCACCGAGGATAAACTTCTCCGTAGGGACGCGACGCGTGACGTTCACGACGCCACCCGTAGCAGCATAGCCATAGAGCACCGAAGCAGGGCCCTTGAGCACCTCGATCTGATCGACATTGTAGAGGTCACCTAAGGGATAGGAGTTCAGCGTAGAGCGTTCGTCACGAACTCCGTCAACCATGTAGACCGTGTTGTAGAAGCCACGGACAGAGATCTCACGGAACGCACCGTAGGTAGACTTCATCTGCACGGCAGGCACGAAGCGCAGAGCGTCCTTGACCTGCGTGATAGCGCGGAGGGAGAGGGTGGAGTCCGCGAGCGAACTAATCGTAAGAGGGAGCTTCTTGGCAGGGACACCCAGCGGGTTGATCCCTTGCTCCTGTCGTAGGCGTGCTGTCACTTCGACACCTTCAAGATGGCGAATGGAGTCGGCAGGCGTGCCCTGTCCTGCCCACGCAGGTGCAGCAAGGCACAGCGCGCTCAGGAGCGAGACGGTAAGAGTCTTCATAAATGAATCGTCAAAATCTAATTTAAAGGTGATGTAAAATAGTTATCGGTATTGGTCAGCTCCGGCAAAGGTGGCCTACAGGCTTAGCACCTCCCGAGCATTTCCGCTGCAAAGGTAGCCCTTTTATCTTGACTTTCCACAAGATATCCACCAGCGGAAGGCTAGACGGACGCTACACTCTGGCCTCTACGAGCACACTCCACGCTCCTCAAAAGCACTATCTTTGCGCTCGGCAAGGTTCATTCCAACGCCCTTTACCCTTTCAATGAAGCAAGAGCAAATCATACTTCTCCGTGGCGTCATGCCCAGCGGAAAGAATAGCATCCCCAAGATGGCTGTCCTATGCCAGCACCTCGAAGAGGCTGGCTTCGAACATGTACGCACCTACATCCAGAGTGGAAATATCCTTCTACTTAGCGACCTTCCCAAAGAACTACTTAGCCAGCGCATCCATGACCTCATCAAGGAGCGCATCGGTGCAGACCTCGCGGCACTCGTCTTCCTCCCCGAAGAGCTGCAGGCGTGGGTAGACAGTCTTCCCTTCGCAGATGACCTGGATCCCAGTCGCATCTTCTTCACCATGACCATGGCATGTCCCACAGCCGACCGCCTACAAGCGCTCGCGGAGAAGACTTGGAATGAAGAGGCAGCCCTGCATCTCACCGAGCGCTGTGCCTACATATACTCCCCCAAGGGCTATAAGAATACCCGTCTCACCAACAATGCCCTGGAGCGTTACCTCGGTGTGACCTGCACTACGCGCAACCTCAATACCATCCGTCGCCTCCTCTCTCTCTCCCAAGGCGAATAGCGAGCAAGCTGCCCCTCGGCATCTATCCCGTCCTCCTTCAATAAAAGCACACGCAGCGCGCGCCCTATGGGACTTCCATCGGGCGCGTGCTGCATTATATATAATGGTCGGACTATCACATCCAACCGAGAGGATGGCTCTTCCCTGCCGACGAGAGCCTCACGCGATAGCGTAGATGAGAGCGCAAGACCAGAGCCCAGATCAGCACCCCAAAAGAAGCAGTACTGGTCGCCGAAGCAACCACTACTGGTCACGACACGAAGCAGTAGTGGTAACATAGAGTAACCACTACTGGTCCGAACGCTGACCACTGCTGGTTCGTTTCTGAGAATTATAGTGGTTGCCCTCAGCAAAGGGAAAGGGAGGAGACAGATAAAGGCAAGAAGCTAAGACGAAGCATCGAGGGCAGGGGCCTTTATCCGACAGACGTATAAACGACGATAGGGTGATGAAGCCGCATCGGCTCCATCACCCTACCCCATAGATCTTCCTGTAGTATGCGACGGCATAGCTTGGTGCCTCATCCCTCGCTGCATCGCGCCTTGCTACGGCATAGCAAGCGGAATGGCAGTAAATGGAATGGTAGCAAGCAGCAAGCTCACGGCATCATCATCACCTTGTATAAAACGAAGTGGGTGTGATCACTTGCGTAATCACACCCACTCTCTTAAAATGGCGGCTACCTACTCTCCCACAAGACGCAGTACCATCGGCACGATTGGGCTTAACTTCTCTGTTCGGAATGGGAAGAGGTGGAACCCCAACGTTATAACCACCTAAATATCTCTATATTTAGACAATCATTGACTTGATAAAAACGCACAATACTCACCACCGTATCGCTAAGTCGGTATACAACCTCAGGCAAAAACTTTCGGGCAATTAGT
>NZ_KL362966.1:0-198575 GCF_000700805.1 Porphyromonas sp. KLE 1280 | reverse complement strand
TGTACGTAAGAGATGAGTTAGGTGATTTTTCTGAATGTGCGTACTCGCTTCTGCTGTCATATCGATCTTCTCACCCATCGCGAGGCGGTGACTGGCTATCCAGCTGGTCACCGCCTCGCTTCGTTTTGTGCCCGTACTAGGCACCATGAAAACATTTATCTTTGCGTAGATATGCCTTGAGAGCCAAGGAATACCATCACAACTTAATCCTTATTCATATGAGTCAAACTACTCAATCTCATGAGGCAACTTCTCTTCCCTCTTCTGCTTATTTTACCCTCCTGGGAGACTCCAGCGAAGTCACCTCTGTATCTGACTTTATCGAGAAGGTTGTTATGCTCAATAAAGAAGCCGGAACCGAAGTCTTCTACCGAGGTCATGCTGATGAGAACTGGGAGCTCAAGCCCTCGATTTTTAGGAAGCCTAATGGTGTAGAGATAGAGCATCAATTATTTCGGGATATGGTGGCACATACACCACAGAGCTTCTCTGGATGTAAGTCTGCCTTGGATTATCTAGTACAGATGCAGCACTATGAGCTCCCGACACGACTTTTAGACGTATCAACTAATCCACTTGTCGCCTTATACTTTGCTTGTCAGTCTGCTGAAGATGTTGTTGCTGGTATGAAAGCGGGTGCCATGGCGGGGGGGCAGGTTTTTGAGGGGCTCAGATCAAGAGGGCTTTTTAGATGGTTGGAAGGGAGTGACCAAGATAGTCTTATGAAAAGTACCTATATGGTAGGTGCACTAGCTGGTGCTTCTGATGCTCCCTCCATTGATGTCAAAGAGGTCGCCGATACTCTGTTGGCATTTGAGATTTTTAAAGATGCGCGAGCCTTGGAACTAGCCCAGTGTATTGTAAGTTCCGTCGTTGTATCTTCTGCGAAGGAGGGTGCAAAGGCTAGGCCTAAGGATGGAGCTGTTTACTTGTTTTCTATTCCCGAGGATAGGGTAAAACACTATGATAGTGACACGGTTTCGGTATTGGCTAATCTTGCTAAGTGCAGCGATCGAGAGATCGATATTTATACTGAGCAAACCAAGGGTGTCGTAAAGGATAAGGCGCTAAAAAAGTTTAATAAACGGGCTAGCACTCAGATTTTACTTCGCCAAATTAAAGAAGAGAAACCTTACTTTGATCCGCTAATTAGACCTAATGACTTAAGTAGCATATTTCTAGTTAAGGCAAAGTATGGCAATCCGAGGATAATTAACCAGGCAGGGGCATTCTTTATCTTTGGCCTAGGGTTTAGCCCCTCATCTAGAGGGAGTGGTGAGCGTTTGACCAAGAGGGGAGATCATGAGATCCCTTCAGATTGGATTAGGCATAAATTCATTATCCCCAAGGATAAGAAACAGGGTATCCTTGATGAGTTGGCTCGTATAGGAATTACAGAATCATATCTCTTCCCTGAAATGGATAAGTATGCGAAGGAGCTAAAGAAGAAGTACAAGCTTTAGGAGTAAGTAGCTTCCTACTTTATAGATCACGAGGCGGTGACCAGCGGATAGCTGGTCACCGCCTCGCTTCGTTATATACCACTCTCTTGCTTTACTGTGGTTCGCTACTTGTAGCAAGAACTCCAAAATTTAGATAGGTTTTGGAGTTTTTCTACCTTTGCGCAATGGTCTCATAAGGGGAAGAGTCAGTATGAAGAGGCTTACCTCAAGGTGGAGACGGATGACCTGGATCTGGGGTACTTTGTACAATATCATCTCAGGGTACTACGTCTCTCCATCGAAAGCTTCAAGAGCTATGCTGAGCAGAAGCTCAAGGAGCAGGAGTGCCTTACGCCGATCCTTCGCATCGGGGGACTCAATGAGCGTCAGATGCAGATCCTTAGGCTCTACCAAGAGAGTGAGTCTCTGGTACTCACAGGGCGTGAGGTCGAGCAGCGCTTTGGAGTCTCACAGCCAACAGCTAAGTCTGACTTGAAGGGCCTTGTTCGACAAGGCTTCTTAGATGAGATCGCTTATAATAAGGTGAAGCGAGGGTATCTTAGGAGTTCGCACTTCGATGAGCTCCTCGACGAAGCTTCGGTACGGTGGCCAGCGGCTCGCTGAGCTAAGTCTTCGTACCTTTACGCTGTAAATACATTATAGATATGACCAAAGACCAATCCTTGCGCCGTGAAGGCGAGCACCTCTTGAGCGAAATCAAGAGCCTCGGTGAGGAACTCCTCGCCGAGAGCAATGAGCCCGCCCTCCTCCCCGCTATATATACGCGCCGCTCCATCCGTAAGTTCGTCGACACCCCGCTGACGGGTGACGAAGTGCAGGTCCTCCTCGAGGCAGGGCTGCGTGCGCCTTCGTCCAAGAATAAGCACACGACGCAGTTCGTCCTCGTCGAAGATCGTGAGACGCTTGACCGCCTCAGCCGTATGCGCGAGAGCGGGGCGCTCTTCCTCCAGCAGGTACCCTTAGGTATCGTCGTGCTGGGCTCGCCGATGGAGTGTGAGCGCTGGATCGCTGATGCTTCGCTGGCAGCGGGCTATATCCAGCTGCAGGCAGAGGCGCTTGGCCTCGGTTCGTGCTGGGCAGACGCCTACGGATGCTATACGGGCGCTGGGCAGGAGTCTGCCGAATACGTGCGCAATGTCCTTGATATCCCCTACCAGCTTGAGGTGCTCTGTATCCTCGCCATCGGGCATAAGGCGGGCGAAGCTGCGCCCCGCCCCACGGAGACGCTGAAGTGGGAGAAGATCCATATCGGCCGCTATCAGATGGCCGAAGAGCCGACCGAAGAAGCCTAATGACGGCAGAGCGTATTGTCCTCCTGGGGGCAGGGCGCCTGGCGACGCACCTATCGCGTGCGCTGAAGGCCTATGCCCCTGAGCGCAGGATCGTACAGATCTATAGCCCTGGAGGGCATTCGGCTCGACGGCTTGCCGAGAGCCTCGGGGGCGATGTGCAGGTGGCGAGTAGTGTGGACGAACTCGATCGCACGGCAGACTGCTACCTCTTCGCCGTCCCCGACACGGCTATCGCCGAGGTCGCTGAGAGCCTCTCCGCACATGGCATTGGTCGTGATGCCCTATGGGTGCATGTCTCGGGAGCTACGCCGCTGGAGGCACTCTCACACTGTCATCGGGACGCTGCGGTACTCTATCCTCTGCAGACCTTCTCCGAAGGGCGCGAGCTGGACTTCCGCAAGGTGCCCCTTTACCTCGAGGGGACGACCCCCGAAGCGAAGACGGCTGTGGAGGCGCTTGGCTGTGAGCTGAGCGACGTCCTCGCCTGGGCTACGAGCGAGCAGCGGCAGGTGCTACATATCGCCGCTGTCGTCGCGTGCAACTTCTCCAACTACCTCATCGGCAGGGCCGAGAGCCTACTTACATCGCAGGGGCTCCCGCCAAAAGCCATCCTTCCTCTGCTGGATGAGATGAACGAGAAGCTGCATCATCTGCCTGCCGTAGAGGCGCAGACGGGACCTGCACAGCGCGGTGATAAGGAGACGATTCGCCGACATCAAGCGTTTCTTATAAGGAGTGGTGAGGCAGAACTCGCCGCCCTCTATGATGAGCTGAGCACTGCCATTCAGCGTATCTATGGAACGATATAGTTGGTAATCAAATAAAATTTTTAATTTTGTCCCGCTAAAAACGGGAGGACACCCTTAGGGGGACTCTCCCTGCACATAGAAATATTGTCATGGGCGTCGTGAGACGGCCATCAGGTCTCTTAGGAATCATACCTTCTGGGTTACGGGAAGATTGCGTTTGGTGTTCGTAGTGTGGTAAGGTGTGATCACCGAGGGCCTACTTTAGGCGTGTGACTTTGAAAGCTTCGGCTCTCAGGTCACACGCTTTCTGTTTTAGTGGGTTCGGCCCTTTTGCTGATGCGCCTCGCAGCACCTTCTATTATAGGGGGAAGGGAGGAAGCTCCGCAGGGTGGTTTGCGAACCAGTACTGGTCACTGATCGAACCAGTACTGGTCGATGATAGTAACCAGTACTGGTCGCGCGCGTGACCAGTACTGCTCACTCTCACGACCAGTACTACTTCATTTTGCCATCCTCGAGAGCCCGCTCTGGATCGGAGGGTAGGAGGGGGGACTTCTCTCGGCTGACGCGCAAGGTGTGGAGCCTCGGTGGCTATGCACGCATTCGGGGCGTTTTCACTATCTTTGACCATGGTGTAGCCCGCCTACGAAGCGGATCTACTCCCCTTCGTACGTTATATTATAGACAAGTAGAAACAATGGCAGAACAGGAAACTCCTCAGTTCAACATCGAGCTCCCCGAAGAAGTCGGTCAGGGTCAGTACGCTAACCTCGCAGTAGTCCTGCACTCGCAGAGCGAATTCATCCTGGACTTCGTCCGTCTGCTCCCTGGTCAGCAGTCGGCTCGCGTCCACAGCCGTCAGATCCTCACTCCCGACAACGCTAAGCGTCTGGTCCGCCTTCTGGAGCAGCACCTGGCTGGCTTCGAGCAGGAGTACGGCAAGATCGAGCTGCCCGAAGACGGCGCCGTCGAGGTGAATGCAAACTAAATCTGTGGCCTCAGCTTGAGACTCGCTGCGAGTCCCAAGCTAAGAACACTCCTTGCTATCCTGACCCCACTGCCTCGTATGGGCGGCGGTCGGGATAGCTTTTTGATAAGAAGATCGTGATGGATAAGCCACTATTTGTGCTGGACTCCTCCCTACCATATCTGGAGGGGCTGGTGGAGCAAGTCGCTGACGTGCGCCGCCTGCCCAACCGTGACTTCACGCCCGAGACGATCCGTGGCGCCCGTGCCCTGCTCATTCGCAGTGTGGTGCACGCCGGCCGCGAGCTCCTCGAGGGAAGCGGTGTCGAGATCGTCGCCACAGCTACCGCGGGCTTTGATCATATCGATGCTGACTACTGCGCTGCTGCGGGTATCCGCTGGGAGAGTGCGCCTGGGTGCAATGCCGGAGGCGTCGTGCAGTATGTCCTCTCATCGCTCGTGCGCTGGTCGCTGGAGCGAGGCGTCTCGCTGGAGGGGAAGACTATCGGTATCGTCGGGGTAGGGAATGTCGGGGGGCGCCTGGCCAAGCGTGTCGGCGCTCTTGGCCTTCGTCCGCTGCTCTGTGACCCACCTCGTGCTGAGCGTGAGGGCGCAGAGGGCTTCGTCTCGCTCGAGACGATTCAGCGCGAGAGCGATATCATCACACTTCACGTACCGCTGACGCGCTCGGGGCAGTACGCTACCGAGGGGATGGTCGATGAGGCCTTCCTCCAGGGCTGTGCGCGTCGTCCGCTCCTCATCAATGCCTGTCGTGGCCCTGTCTCCCCGAGTGCCGCCCTGCTGAAGGGGCTGGAGCTTCGCCAGATCTCCGACCTCATCATCGACTGCTGGGAGGGTGAGCCCGTCATCAATAAGACCCTCCTTGAGCGCAGCTTCATCGCCACACCACATATCGCTGGCTGGACGGCCGACGGCAAGTGGCGTGGCTCGCAGATGGCGCTCGAAGCCGTATGTCGTGCCCTCGACCTGCCTCTCCCCGAAGGGCTGTGGGACGAAGGCGTCCTCTACACGCCCGATGCTCCACGCATCGACCTCAGCGCCTTCCCCGAGGAAGAGCGCATCCTGCGTGCCCAGCTCCATACTTGTGACCTCAAGGCCACGACCCAGACGCTGAAGTCCGCTCCCGAGGACTTCGAGCAGGTACGTCGTGCCTACCGCTTCCCCCGCGAAGCCTCTGCCTACACCGTCGTAGGTGCTTACCCCGAGGAGAAGCCCCTCTTAGAGCAGCTCGGCTTCACCCATATCGAGTAGTCCGCCATAGATCACACACCCTACATCTCCCTGTAGCTATGTCTCTTCTCCGCTCTCTACGCCTTCCCCTCTTGATGCTCCTTGCCCTCCTTCCCGAGGCGCTGTGGGGACAGTATCGCACGGCACGCACTCCGCGCTCTGAGCAGATGCCTCTCTCGCCCGTCGTGGGCACGCTGGGCTCTGGGCAGATGATGCGCTCAGCGACAAACGCACTACGTGTGGCAGCACCCACCGCTGAGGAGCTCCGCTCGGCTACGGCTGGGGACAAGGGATTCCGCACCTATACCTTCGCTGTCGAGCGCCCCGTGGCTGAGGCTACTGAGGCGCTGGGACGTATGTACCAAGACGGAGCGGGGAACTATGTGTGGCGCGCTGAGGTCCAAGCGCCTCAGGCGAAGAACATCGGCCTGCGCCTCTCGCGCTACGCCCTGCCCCGTGGTGGTGCGCTCTTCGTGACGGCTAAGGGGCGTCCTGCTAAGGGGGCGTTCACTGAGCAGAACAACGAGACGGATAGCCTCCTACAGATCGCTCCCATCGATGCCGAGACGCTGGTGCTCGAATACGAATACCCCGAGGGGACGCGCGCTGACCAGCTGAAGCTCCCCTTCCGACTCGATGCGCTCTTCTACGGCTTCCGTGACTTCCGCAGTGCCGTCCGTGCGGAGAATTTCGCCCAGCCTGGGGAGCCTTTCTATGACCATCCCCGTGCTTCGCTCGCGTCGCTGAGCTGTGCGCCCAACGCTATCGCCTATCCCGAAGCGTGGAAGCAGAGCCGTAGCACGCTCCTTCTTATCGTCGGTGGGACCAGCGCCAGCACGGGCTCGCTCATCAACAACACCCGCTCCGACGGCACGCCTTACGTCTTGACCTCGGCACACTGCCTCAATAACCTCTTTAAGCTCCTCGGCGATCTCGGCGCTGTGAACCGCAATGCCTCGACGACGGTCTTCTTCTTTGGCTTCCAAAGCCCCTTGCGTGAGGGCAACGTGCGCCCCACGGAGGAGCAGAGCCTGAGTGGAGCCAACCTCGTCGGCTACAATGAGAATACCGATATGTGCCTGCTGCGTATCAAGGGGCTTCCCCGCAGAGCTAACGGAACACTCGGCCCGATCCCAGCGGCCTATCAGCCCTACTTCGCTGGGTGGAATATCAATGAGTCGCCCCAAGGACCCTTCGTCGGTATCCACCATCCTGGGGGCTCGACGAAGCGCTACAACCTCACCCGTGACACCGAGCTGCGTACCAATGACTACGACCTCTCCTATGAGGATAAGCACGGCTCCGTGCGCTTCATCTCGTGGAGTGACGTGCACTGGGAGGTGAATGCTTGGGCTGTCGGTGCGACAGCTGCGGGCTCTTCGGGATCGGCACTCTTCGACAAGGACGGGCTCATCGTCGGCGCCTTGACGGGGGGAGCCTCCACTTGTGAAAGCCCCTATGACGACCGCTACTGGGCGCTCAAGCGCTCGTGGGTGTCCAATACCCCTGGGGCGGGCACGATCCGTTCGCTCCGTCCGTGGCTCGACCCCACGAACTCGGGAAGTAAGACCTGCGATGGCTATGACCCCATTGCGCCGAAGGTCGTGCAACGCCTGAGCGCTATCTACCCCGATCCCGTAGCGGCCTCGGCAGAAGTCGTCAAGCCCAACGTGACGCACACGCCCCGTACGGGTGTTGACGCCATCGGCAATGAGCTGCGCCTTCCCCAGATATCGGGGGCTACGATCCTCGGGGCGTACGTCGTCTTCAAGAGCAATGATCAGCTCACCTCCGCAGACCTTCCACAGCTTCGTGTAGCACTCCAGCCCTTCACCGATGACTATGCCCTCGGCGGTAAGGTCGTGGACTTCGCCTCCTCGACCCTCGGCACGTATGCACGCTATGATGCCTTCGGGGCAGCGCAGCGTGGCTCACGTACGCTCCGCTCCGATAGTATCGAGCTCTTCTTCCCTGCGCCCGATGGCTTGAAGCTCAGCCTCAGCGAAGGGCGCTACCTCCTCTCCTGCACGACGAATGACAGCCGTGAGCTGCGCCTGCCGCTCCTGGGCTATGACGGGCCTGCTTACCGCCTACGTGGGTGGGCTGCGTGGACGCATCACTGGACTGATGGGTGGCGTCGCAGCACCGAGCTCCCAGGTGGGGCGTACTGGATCGACCTCCTCATCGAGACGACTACGCTGGTCAATCCCGAGGTGAAGAGCGACCTACCCCAAGGCCTCACGGGTTACTACCACGGTGGGGCTCTGCATCTAGAGGGCGAAGAGCTACGCCGCACGCCCTGCGAAGTGCGTATCTATGACCTCACCGGTCAGCTCCATATGCATCAGAAGCTCACGCAGACGGGTGGGCGTGCCACGGTGTCTGTCACGGGGCTTGTCCCTGGGCTTTATATCGCTGCCGTGCGCCCCACGTCAGGGCGTATCTCCGATGCCCACTCGATCTACTTCTCTCATAAGTGATCACCATCATTATCACATCCTTCCCATATCTCTACCACAATGATTACCCCCTATAAGGACAGTGCTGACCCGAAGGTGGACCAGGTCCGCCGGATGTTCAACCGCATTGCTCCGCAGTACGACCGCCTCAACTTCATTATCTCGCTCGGGCTGGACCGCTCTTGGCGCCGCAAGGCACTGAGCTTCCTCGCACCCTATGCTCCGAAGCACGTGCTGGATGTCGCTACGGGTACGGGTGATGTCGCTATCTCACTCGTGCAGACGATGCCCTCCGTCAAGAAGGTCACGGGCATCGATATCTCGGAGGAGATGATGCGCATCGGTGCGGAGAAGGTCCATCAGCTGGGCCTGAGCGACCGCATTGTGTTTGACCGCCAGGACTGCACCGCCACGAGCTTCGAGGAGAATACCTTCGACGCGGCGACGATCTCCTTCGGTATCCGCAACTTCCCAGACATCCCTGCGGCGGCACGTGAGCTACATCGCATCATCCGCCCCTCGGGTGTGCTGGTTATCGCCGAGCTCTCCGAGCCGACGAATCCCCTCCTTCGTGTGGGCTACAAGCTCTATGCAGGGCAGATCATCCCGCTCATCGGGCGCTTCTTCTCGGACGATAAGGATGCCTACACGTACCTGCCGAAGTCCATCGCTGCGATGCCCCAGCGTGAGAAGATGGTCGCTATCCTGCAGGAAGCAGGCTTCAGCGAGGCCTTCTACCATAGTATCTTCCCAGGTACCTGCACGATCTACGTGGCTATCAAGGGGGAGCCTCTCCCCGAGATCCCCGAGGAGCCGACGGAGGAAGAGCCCTCTGTGCCTGAGACTGAGGGCTAAGCAGAGCTACCTATATATATACAGCGCGCCCCTGCTACCTATTGGGTAGTAGGGGCGCGCTGTATTTGGGTCTGGTGAAGTCGCTTAGAGGGGAAGGTAGACGACCTTCTTCGTCTTGAAGAACTCTTCCGAGAAGGTGGGGTAGAGGTCCTGCACCTCGACGATGCGCTTGTAGGGGCGTATCTCCGCCTGTAGCTCACCGCCCTTGAGGCAGATGAGTCCGTTGGGCATACCATTGCGCTGCTCGTGGTGGACGAGCTTGCGGGTGAAGCCAACCAGCTCATCAAGGCGCATGACGGCACGGCTGACGACGAAGTCAAACTGCTCCTTCACGTCCTCGCCACGCCCGTGTAGCGTGCGCACGTTCTTCAGCCCGAGGGCTTCGGCGACGGCTGCTGCGACCTTGACCTTCTTCCCGATGCTGTCGACCAGCAGGAACTCGCACTCGGGGAAGAGGATCGCCAAGGGGATGCCTGGGAAGCCACCGCCCGTACCGAAGTCGAGGATGTGCGTGCCAGGCTTGAAGCGGATCATCTGGGCGATACCGAGCGAGTGGAGTACATGGTGCTCATAGAGTGCATCGATATCCTTGCGAGAGATGACGTTGATCTTCGCATTCCAGTCACGGTAGAGGGGATCGAGCTGGGTGAAGTGCTCGATCTGCTCGGGGGTGAGCTGGGGGAAGTAGCGGGTGATGATGTCGATAGCGGCCATGCGGTCTTAGGGCTGGATATAGTTGAAGATGATGCTCTGTGGGCGGAGGAGCTGACGTACCTCCTCGTAGGGGATGAAGATCTCGATGATCCCGATGGCGAAGGGGGCGATCTCGTAGGGATTGTACGTATAGGTCATGCCTTTGTCATCGAGGCGGAAGTTATCATTGCTCGTCAGGTCGGCAGCGTAGATACCATCCTTGCTCTCCATCTCCTGAGCGCTCTTGCGGCCGAACTCCTTGATGAGGGCACGCTGAAGGATCTTATTCAGCTCGGGACCATAGCCGTCGATGAAGAGGTCTCCTTCGCTGATGACGTCCTTGCTCTTGCGGTCGAAGGTATAGTTCCCCGTACCAGGCAGACCATGGGCAGCCCCAGCAGAGTAGGTGTACACGTCCTTCTGCATCGTGATGATGTGGTCGTCGTGATAGGTGATGTGGTTGGAGATGGTCATCTCACTCTTCATATCCTCCAGCTCCTTAGGGGAGAAGCCGAGGGAGTCAGCGCCGAAGAGGTATTCGCTACGCACCTCACGCAGATAGCGCTCTGTGGCTTCCTTGGGACTCCAGTTTGCATAGGCTTCGCCGAAGAATACACTGTTGACAGCCTTGAGGAGCGCGGAGTCATTCGTCGGGTAGCGGAAGAAGAGCTCTACTTCTACGGACGATCCCTTGCGTGCTACCTGATTGTCGAAGTAGGTCGTGGAGACCACGATGGAGTCCCAGCCTAAGGGGCCATTGGGATCCTGTGCGCCTGCTGCGAGGGTCGAGTCAGTGCTCAGTGCGCTACCACTACGGCCCGTACAGCTGGAGAGGGTAGAGCCCATGAGGCATACAAAGAGGAGACAGAGAGAGGTGAGTGTGTAGAGTTGTTTCATTGCCGTAGCTATAGCTTCCTTGGGGTGGAGGGCGGAGGCGCACCATCAGCGGTGAGCGTCTCGCACTTCGCATCACAAAGATACTTATTTGTTCCTCAGCCTCATTCCCTTTCTCGGAGAGAAAAGCGGGGAGCAGTAGTGGAATGCCTGCCGAAGTGCGCGAATAATAGTTGCGGACGAGTGATAGATAAATTCCGTCTACGTGCGTGGCTCTAAAATCTACGTACGTAGACCTATGGATTTACGTGCTTGGTCGTTAAGACTACGTGCGTGGATAGAGAAAAGCACTGCGGGGAGCTGCATTTTTCTCCACGGGAATGCAGCTTTCTCTTCTGCAGGATGAGACAAATCGCTGTGGTGGGATGAGGTGCTACTGTGGGAGGGATGGGGGGTACTGCGTGTGTCAGCTTGGTGTCGGCTCATGGTATGCTCTTGCTGTAGATAGGGCGGGGCGTTAAGATATTTTATATCAGGAGAAAGGGTGTGGCGTAGGGTCGTGAGGGGAGGCTTGTTGTATATATTGAAATCTTTATATATTTGTACTACCGAATTACACGCGAATCATAACATATCATCAACTGCACCCTACCAATGAATCACCCACTCGTGCGGAGGTATCGCCACCGAGATCTATCCCTCGTACTTGCCCTGATCTCCTTGGTTCTCTTCGTCATCCTCCAGTTGGTCTGCCGAGCCTCCATACCCTACCAACGCTGGCTCTTCATGCTCTCCTTCTTCACCCCCTCCTTCATAGGTCTGACCCTCGGAGCTTATCTGGCTCAGCGCCACGGCCTCGATAAGGCGATCATCGCCCTTGGCACGGCAGGGATTGCTCTCTTTGGGATGCTCCTCATCGGGATGATCGACCTGCTCTTCTCGCCCCTGGGGTAAGTTCGGCCAGGGATCTTCCCGCCTAAAGGCTGAGCTAGCTCAAGGGAAGTCAAGAGATCGGCACGAGCCATCCTCCACGAAGCTCCCTTAGCGTCCAGATTATTTGTAGCTTTGCTCTGTACTTCTCACGCACTGACTATCCTCAAGTCCTCCGTCCTATGAACGAAGCACAGCTCAAGCGATACCGCCATCGGGAGCTTATCCTGATGCTTACCCTAGTCTCCCTGGGGATCTTCGTCCTCATCCAGCTACTCAGCCAAGCCCTCCCTTCGTGCGAAGGCTTCCTCTTCTCCTTCTCTTTCTCCGTCCCCACTTTCGTCTATCTGACACTGGGGACATACTATGCCAAGCGCCGAGGCCTCGAGAGAGGGATCGTCGCCGTAGGCATGTTCGCACTGTCAGCCCTAGGGATGCTCCTTCTGGGGATGCTGTTCTTCTTCTCTCTGAGCTAAGGTCGGCTAGATACCTTTTCTTCTCTACTCTTCATCACCCCCTTCCCCCGCTCTCCTCACCCCAAGGAGGGAAGGCTGTCGTATGCCTTGACAAAGCGTACGGAGCACATTCCCACGCAGTCTGTCGTCAAGATGCGTGCGAAATGTGTAAATTTGTAGCTCGTGTGGGGCTCGCTCAGCCACAGAGCCCTCCCCCGAAAACAAGCAACAGAAATAACAATCATAGATACGTCACGAATCAAGCTATTATGGAGTTAGCTACCAAGTACAGCCCCGAGGCTGTGGAGAACAAATGGTATCAGTATTGGATGGAGCACAAGCTCTTCCATTCTACACCAGACAAGCGTCCCGCTTATACCATCGTCATCCCACCACCTAACGTCACGGGTGTGCTGCACATGGGGCACATGCTCAACAATAGTATCCAAGATATCCTCGTGCGCCGTGCCCGTCAGCGTGGCTTCAACGCCTGCTGGGTACCTGGTACCGACCACGCCTCTATCGCTACCGAAGCGAAGGTCGTCGGCCGTCTGGCTGCTCAGGGCATCCAGAAGCACGACCTCACGCGCGAAGCCTTCCTCGAGCACGCTTGGGACTGGACGCGCGAGCACGGGGGCATCATCCTCGAGCAGCTCAAGCGCCTCGGGGCTTCCTGCGACTGGGATCGTACCGCCTTCACCATGGACGAAGAGCGTAGCCAGAGCGTCATCGACGTCTTCGTCGACCTCTACCGCAAGGGGCTCATCTACCGCGGCGTGCGTGTCGTGAACTGGGACCCCAAGGCACAGACTGCCCTCAGCGACGAGGAGGTCATCTATCAGGAGCAGCAGGGTAAGCTCTATTACCTGCGCTACTTCGTCGAGGGCGAGGCAGACAAGTATGTCGTCGTCGCTACGACCCGTCCCGAGACCATCATGGGGGATACCGCCGTATGTATCAACCCCAATGACGAGCGCTATCACTTCCTCCGTGGCAAGAAGCTCATCGTGCCTATCGTCGGCCGGGCAGTCCCCGTCATCGAGGACGAGTACGTCGACATCGAGTTCGGTACGGGCTGTCTGAAGGTCACGCCTGCACACGACGTCAATGACTATATGCTCGGTGAGAAGCACCAGCTCCAGACGATCGATATCTTCCACGACGATGGCACGCTCAACGAGCATGGTGGTGCCTACGCTGGCATGGACCGCTTCGACGTGCGTAAGAAGATCGAGGCTGATCTCATCGCCGCTGGTCTGATGGAGAAGGTCGAGGACTACACGAATAAGGTAGGTCACTCCGAGCGCACCTTCGTGCCCATCGAGCCTAAGCTCTCGATGCAGTGGTTCCTCAAGATGGATGGCCTCGCTAAGCCCGCCCTCGATGCGGTGATGAATGACGAGATCCGTCTGCACCCTGCGAAGTTCAAGAATACCTACCGCCACTGGATGGAGAACATCAAGGACTGGTGTATCAGCCGTCAGCTCTGGTGGGGGCATCGCATCCCAGCCTACTACCTGCCTGATGGTAGCTTCGTCGTCGCTGCAAGTGATGAAGAGGCGCTTCGTCTGGCACAGGAGAAGAACGCTGATCTCACCGCCGCAGATCTGCGCCGTGAGAGCGACTGCCTCGACACCTGGTTCTCCTCTTGGCTCTGGCCTATCACGGTCTTTGCCCCCGCACTGAGCAAAGGCAACAAGGAGCTCGAATACTATTACCCCACCTCTGACCTCGTCACGGGGCCAGATATCCTCTTCTTCTGGGTAGCGCGTATGATCATGGCGGGCTACGAATTCCAGGGGAAGAAGCCCTTCGAGAACGTCTACCTCACCGGTATCGTCCGCGACAACCAGGGGCGTAAGATGTCGAAGACCCTTGGTAACTCGCCCGATCCCCTGCTGCTCATCGACAAGTATGGCGCTGACGGCGTGCGTATGGGGCTCATCATGAGCGCCCCCGCTGGGAACGATATCCTCTTCGACGAATCACTCTGTGAGCAGGGTCGTAACTTCTGTAATAAGATCTGGAACGCCTTCCGCCTCGTGAAGGGCTGGACGGCCGAAGCTGCTGCTACGCCTCAGCCCGAGGCCTCGCGTCTGGCCTCCTACTGGATGCGTCAGGTGCTCAGTAAGGCGGCTACCGAGCTCGACGATCTCTTCGCTAAGTATCGTATCAGCGAAGCGCTGACCCTCGTCTACAAGCTCATCCGTGACGACTTCTCCTCCTCTTACCTCGAGCTCATCAAGCCTGCCTACGGCTCGCCTATCGACGAGACGACCTGCCGTGAGGCGCTGGACTTCTTCGACGAGATCCTGCGTATCCTCCACCCCTTCATGCCCTTCATCACCGAAGAGCTGTGGCAGAACCTCGCCGAGCGCGCCGATGGTGAGAGCATCATGAACGCTCAGCAGCGCCCTGCCGAGGCTTACGATGAAGCCTTCCTCGCGCGCTTCGCTGCCGCTCAGGAGATCATCACCACCGTACGCAGCCTGCGTACCAGCAAGAACCTCTCGCCCCGCGAAGCCCTTGGCCTCGAGGCAAGCCCCAGCTACCCCACCGAGCTTGATGAAGTCCTCATCAAGATGGCAGGCCTTTCCGCTATCGACCGCAGCGGCGTGCGTAGCGAGGGTGCTGTGACCTTCGTCATCGGGACGGACGAATTCGCCGTGCCTATGGCTGCCTACATCGATGTGGAGGAAGAGCTGAAGAAGCTCCGTGCCGACCTCGAGTACCAGCAGAAGTTCCTCGCTGGCGTAGAGAAGAAGCTGAGCAATGAGAGCTTCGTGAGCAAGGCTCCCGAGGCAGTCATCAGCCTCGAGCGCAAGAAGAAGGCCGACGCTGAGAGCCGTATCGCCACGATCGAGCAGAGCATCCGCCAGCTCTCTGGCAACTAATCCTATCGCGATGCAACCACTGACCGAGCAGCCCCAATACTCCTCGCAGGACCATCCCCTGGCTATCCATATCGGGAAGGTGCTTGAGGAGAAGGCGGGTAAGCGCCTCCCCCCATTCGTCCTGCGCCTCCTCGAGCGCATCATCCATCAGCGGGAGATCAATGATGTCCTCTACCGCTATGGGCACCTTGATGGTATGGACTTCCTCGAAGCCCTGATGGGGGAGTTCGCTGTCACGACCGAATGGGTACACCCCGAGCGCCTGCCCGAGTCGGGGCGCTGCATCTTTGTTTGCAACCATCCGCTGGGTGGTATGGACGGCATCTCCCTCTGCTACATGCTGGGAAAGCGCTATGGCGACGTGCGCTACATGGTCACGGACTTCTTGTATTACCTCCGCCCGCTCCAGTCGGTCTTCCTGCCGGTGAATAACCGTCAGGGCTCGCAGGGCCGTGAATCGATTACGATGCTGCAGGAGGCGATGCGCTCCGACGTGCCTATCGGCACCTTCCCCGCGGGCTCATGCTCGCGTATCTTCGACGGCAAGCTGCAGGACCGCCCTTGGCATAAGACCTTCGTCTCGCAGGCCATCGCCAACGAGCGCGACATCGTGCCGCTGCACTACGTCGGGCAGAATAGCCGCCACTTCTACTGGATCTGGCATATCAAGGAGGCGCTGAAGATGAAGTTCGACCCAGGGCAAGCCCTCCTTCCCGATGAGCTCTTCCGTGCCCGTGGCAGTCACTTCAAGGTCATCGTCGGGGAACCTATCTCTTGGCAAAGCCTCCGTGACAGCGGCCTTACGCCCCAGCAGGAGGCCCAGCGTATCCGTGCGCTGAGCTACCAGCTCCGCGATGAGTATGATGCTACACTGACCAAGCGCTGATGTTTACCACACCGATCATCGCCCCTGTCTCTGCGGATCTCATCCGCCAAGAACTCACCCCCGACAAGCTCCTTCGCGCGACGAATAAGGGTGGGAACGAGATCTACGTCTTCCACGCGAGCACGGCTCCCGAGACGATGCGTGAGATCGGGCGCTTGCGAGAAGAGGCTTTCCGCTTCTACGGCGGCGGTACGGGGCGTGACTGTGACGTCGATGAGTTTGACCTCGCCGACGACGGCTATCGTCAGCTCATCGTGTGGGACCCCGCCGAAGGGGCTATCCTCGGTGGCTACCGCTTCATGTTCGGCGACGAGGTACAGATGGACGAAGTCACGGGGCGTCCGCGCCTGGCGACGGCAGAGCTCTTTGAGTTCAGTCCCCGCTTCCTCGCAGACTACCTCCCCGTGACGATCGAGCTGGGACGCTCCTTCGTCTCTCTGCCCTATCAGTCTACGCGTATGGGTGCTAAGAGCCTTTTTGCGCTGGACAACCTCTGGGATGGCCTTGGTGCGCTGACGGTACTCAACCCCGCGATGAAGTATTTCTACGGCAAGGTCACGATGTATGAGAACTACGATCCCCATGCGCGCAACCTCATCCTCTACTTTCTCGACAAGCACTTTCCCGATCCCGATCACTTAGTTCGCCCCACCGATCCGCTGCCCATCGTCGTCGACGAAGCCGAGATCCGCGAGCTCTTCCCCACGGATGACCGTCTGGAGAACTACCGTGCGCTGAACAAGGCGGTACGTGAGATCGGGCTGAACATCCCTCCGCTGGTCAATGCCTACATGGCACTCTCGCCCGAGATGCGTGTCTTCGGCACGGCGATCAACGAGGACTTCGGCCATGTCGAGGAGACGGGTATCCTCATCGCTATCGACGAGATCATCCCCGACAAGCGTGTGCGCCATATCGAGACCTTCGACCCCGACAAGGCACAGAGCGATCTGCTATGGACCAACATCTCAAGACGGGTGCGACTGGTGAAGAGTTAGCCTGTCGCTATCTGGAGCGCCACGGCTACTCCATCCTCGAGCGGAACTGGCGCCACCAGCACCGTGAGATCGACATCATCGCCCAGTGGGGTGAGACGCTCGTCATCGCCGAGGTCAAGACGCGTGGAGTCGGGAGCTTCGCCCAAGCTCGCACGACCGTCACCCGAGAGAAGCAAGCCTTCCTCATCTCCGCAGCCAATGCCTACATCCGTCAGCGTGCCCTCGATCTGGAGGTGCGCTACGATATCCTCGCCCTCGATATAGCGGCTGATGGGAGCTACACGATAGAGCATATCCCCTCGGCCTTCTACCCGCAGCTCGCGGGCCATCGCACAGGGCGCAAGTCGGGGCGCCCTCATCGGTAGTCCTTCGCCCCCAAGATATTCGCTCTCTCTATGCCTCAGCTCCATACTCCCGTCACGCTACCGCCCTCGCCTCCCCGCTTGGGCTACGGGCAGCAAGCCCTCAGCTTCGGCTCGTGCTTCAGTGAGCATATCGGTGCTTACCTCCGTGATGGAGGCCTGCAGCTCCAAGTCAATCCCTTAGGCATCCAGTACAATCCCCTCTCGATAGCAGCCGGCATCGAGCGCCTCTTCTTTGGTGAGCCCTTCACCGAAGCGGACCTCTTCGAGCATGGTGGGCTCTACCACTCCTTCCTTCATCATGGGCGCTTCTCCGCTCCGACGGCTGAGGAAGCCCTTCGCCTGATGAATGCTTCGTATGAAGCGGTGCAGACGGCGCTCCCTCAGCTGCGCTCCCTGCTCCTCACCTACGGCACGGCCTATGTCTACCGCCTGGCGGGTGACGAATATGGCGGAGTAGCGGGTAGGGTAGTGAGCAACTGCCACAAGCTCCCCGAGCGGACGTTCGTCCGTGAGCGTGTGAGCTTAGAGACGCTTCTTCAGACTTGGCGCCCACTCATCGAGCGTCTTCGTGAGCGCTTCCCCGAGCTGACGATCATTCAGACGGTGAGCCCCGTGCGCCATCTGCGCGACAGCGCCCACGGCAATGCCCTCAGCAAGGCGACGCTCCTGCTTCTCTCCGAGGCACTCACGGAGCAGTTCCCTGCGACTTGCTTTTATTTCCCCTCTTACGAATTGGTACTCGACGAGCTCCGTGACTACCGCTTCTACGCCGAGGATATGGTGCATCCCTCCCCCTTGGCACAGCGTATCGTCGCCGAGCGCTTCACCACGTGGGCACTCGACGAAGCGGTGCAGAAGGCTTTGCCCTTAGCGCACCGCCTGCATCAAGAGCTTCGTCACCGCCCCTTACATGCAGAGGGTGCCGAGCATACAGTGCGTCTGGCCGCTCTCCGTGAGCGCGTCGCCGCCTTCCGCTCGCAGTACCCCTCCGCTCAGCTTCACGACTTACCCTCATGGATAGATTAGTTTCCCCATCCTTCTCTCCCGCCACCCTCGCTACGGCCTTTGCGGTCACGCCGCATCTGTCGCACGATAGGGCTGTGAGCCATATACTCACCGATAGCCGCTCGCTCCTCACGCCCGAGGAGACGCTTTTCTTCGCCATCCGCACGGAGTCGGGTGACGGGCACCGCTATATCGAGTCGCTCTATGAGCGTGGGGTAAGGAGCTTCGTCGTCGAGCAGCTCTCGAGCGATACGGAGGCGAAGTATAGCGGGTGCAACTGGTATGTCGTCACCTCCTCTATCACGGCACTGCAGGCGCTGGCACGCACGCACCGCGAGCGCTTCCCCCTGCTCCATACCATCGGTATCACGGGGAGCAACGGGAAGACCGTCGTCAAGGAACTGCTCTATCAGCTCCTCTCGCCCTGCTTCCATACGATGCGCTCCCCCCGTAGCTACAATTCGCAGATCGGCGTACCGCTCTCCGTGCTGAGTATCACCGCTACGGACGAAGTCGCCCTCATCGAAGCGGGGATCTCCCGCCCCGGTGAGATGGCTGCGCTGGAAGAAGTCATCGCGCCTCAGCTCGGTGTCTTCACCTCGCTCGGTAGCGCACATCAGGAGGGCTTCGCCTCGCTGGAGGAAAAGCTCGATGAGAAGCTCCGCCTCTTCGAGCGCTCCACCTCGCTCTTCTACAGCCTCGACACGCCCTTGGTCGCTGAGGCAATGCGTGAGCGCTTCCCCACGAAGTCCCACTACACCTGGAGTCATAAGGATCCTGCCGCCACGGTCTACGTCCGCACGACCGAGACAACGAGCACCACGACAGCGCTCGTCTGCGAGGTGGCTGGCGAAGAATATCCTCTGACCGTCCCCTTCACCGATGCCGCTTATCTTGAGGATGTCGCCTGCTGTCTGACCCTCGTGGCGGCCCTCGCGCCTCAGCTTCTCACAGTGCCCGAAGCGTGGCGTGCCCTCACCAGCATCTCGATGCGTCTGGAGGTCAAGGACGGCCTGCAGGGCAATACCCTTATCGATGACGCCTACAGCTGCGACCTGCAGTCACTCTCCATCGCGCTGGACTTCCTGCGTCGTCGGGCTTCGGCTACGGGCGCTCGCCCCGTGCTCCTGCTCTCCGATATCGAGGGGAGCGGACGTAGTGATGCCGACCTCTATGCCGAGGTTGCAGGCCTCATCAAGAGCTATGGCGTGGACGAAGTATTCGCTGTCGGTGAGCATCTCACGGCCTCGGCTGCACTCTTTGACGCAGGGCATACGCACTTCTTCGCGACGACGAGCGAGCTTTTAGCTTCGCCCCTCCTGTCGCGTCTGCACGACTCCTGCATCCTCATCAAGGGCGCACGCCGCTTCGCTCTCGACCAAGTCTACCGCCGTCTCTCCTCCCGCGAGCACCAGACGGTGCTGGATATCGACCTCAGCGCTGTCGTGCACAACCTCAATCACTACCGCTCGCTCCTGCCACCCGAGCATCCGCTTATCTGTATGATCAAGGCCGATGGCTACGGGACGGGCGCCTTCGAGCTGGCACGCACACTCCAGGAGCACCGCGTCGACTACCTCGCTGTAGCTGTGGCGGACGAAGGGCGTGAGCTGCGTGACAAGGGCATCCGCACGCACATTATGATTATGAACCCCGAGCTGTCGGTGGCAGATACCCTCTTCTCGCACCGCCTTGAGCCCGAGGTCTATAGTATGGAGCTCCTCGAGGGGCTGTGCGAACGCGCGCGTAGCGCAGGTATCACCGCCTTCCCTATCCATCTCAAGGTCGATAGCGGTATGCACCGCTTGGGCTTTGCGCCTGCTGACCTCCCTGCCGTAGGGGCTTATCTCCGTGAGCATCCCGAGCTTCGTGTCAGCTCAGTCTTCTCTCACCTGGCCGCAGCCGATGAGCCCGACAAGCGTGACTTCACCGAGCGTCAGGCTAAGACCTTCATCGCCGCTACCGAAGCCTTGACGGCTGCCCTCGGCTACCAGCCGAAGCGTCATCTGCTGAATACGGCAGGTATCGAGCGCTTCCCCGAATACGCTCTTGATATGGCACGCCTCGGCATCGGCCTCTATGGGGTGAGTGCTACGGGGCGCCCCGGGGTAGAGCCTATCGCACGTCTGACGACCGTCCTCCTGCAGATCCGTGAGCTCCCTGCAGGCGAAGCTATCGGCTACGGCTGTCGTGGCATCACCTCCCGCCCCTCACGCATCGCGGTCATCCCTATCGGTTATGCCGACGGCTTCTCACGCCGTCTGAGCCGTGGTGCCTATTCGGTGCTCCTGCACGGCCGCCTGTGCCCGACCATCGGCAATGTCTGTATGGATGCCTGTATGATCGATATCACCGATGTGCCCGAGGCGCGGGTGGGGGACGAAGTCCTCATCTTCGGGGGTGAAGAGCGCCCCATCACGGTGCTTGCCGAAGCCTGCGACACGATCCCCTACGAGATCCTCACGACCCTCTCGACGCGTATCCAGCGTCGCTACTGGCGCGAGTAAGCCTACGCTCCATATACAAGTACCCGCCCCACGGCTCGTCACTTAAGTGACCTGCCGTGGGGCTTACTTTTTCTCCTTCATCGGGGGAGAGGGGTGACGATGTGTGGGGGAGGGTCGTGTGAACCTATATGAGTACGTGGGTAGAGCTATATAGCTTTGTGAAGTGACCTATACTTAGGTTGTTGCTCCGCGTAGGGAGAAAAGTTGCGGACGAGTGGTCGATAAGTTTGGACTACGTACGTGGCTCTAAAATCTACGTACGTGGATATTTGGATTGACGTGCCTGGTCTTTAAGACTACGTGCGTAGACAGAGAAAAACTACTACGTGAAGACGCTTTTTTCTTCACGAGAAGGAAACTTTTCCTTCCGCTGAATAAGAGGAATACTTGCGATAAGGCGAAGGGCTTGCGTGTCACTTTGGAGAGGTCTGTCGGGAACTTTTTGGCGAGTTTGCGGGTGGTATCTTGTGTAATTCAAATGTTTGCACTACCTTTGCACCCGTTCTGAAAAAGCTCCCACGCACCAAGGTGGTGAGTCGAACAAGGGAAAATGACTCTGTAGCTCAGTTGGTAGAGCAAGTGACTCTTAATCACTGGGTCGTGAGTTCGAGCCTCACCGGGGTCACCAAGAGAGCGGGTACTACATCTCAGTAGTACCCGCTCTCGCTGTATAAGCGTAGGTACTGTGGAATGTCTGCAGCGAAATAAGGTCGTTAAAGATTGGACTGATGAGCGAAGTGAGAATTACATCAGACTCCCCTGGATTCTTGATGGTTAGTGATATTGCTGAAGAACAGGAGGCTTTCACCTCGGTGTTGAATGCCAAGTATCCTCAGCTGGATTTTGATTTTGGCTTCTGCTTTAGAGTATTGGATACCTTGAGTGGCATCCGCTCCAGAGTGCGCTTTGATAAGGAAGATCGTATTCTGGAGCTTGACTTGATGATGCCAGAGGAGGACTTTCTTCCCTACAAGCAGAATAAGACGATGCAGCGGTTGATCATGGGGCGATACTTCTTCCCCTTCTTCTGTGATAAGGTCAGGGGATATAAGCGTAAGTTATCCGCCTTGTCTCCCGTCTTAGAGGAGGTGATTGCAGATATGGAGGCGTTCTTGATCGAGCATCTATGGCTGCCTGATGAGGATGGTCATCTGAGGCTGTCTGTCATCGAGGACTACACGTATGAGCAGACGATCCAGCAGTTTGGTCCACCCAGTCTCAAGACGTTCACAGAGGCTGACGGTGTCAAGGTGCAGGACTTACGCTGGGCTATCGATGCAGAGACCACATTGTCCGCTCAGTACAAACTCATCGATCGGACTTGGAGCCTTGAGCGATGGGAGCGCTTGTAAATCTTTGATGCCAATGCTCCCATGGGGCGAATCCCGAATGGAGTGCTACATCTCAGTAGTACCCGCTCTCGCTGTATAGGGCCGTGCCGCAGCACGGCAGGTATCAGCCTATATAGCTATCTTTGTAGGCATTGTAGTGTGTCCTGACCCTTCGTGGCGGGTCGCACATCTAATAGAGATATACATGAATTGGAAGCAATTTAACCGAGCAAATAACCTCCTGGGCTGGGCGGTCTTCGCAGTCGCTACGCTCACTTATCTGCTCACGATCGGTCCCTCAGCGAGCCTGTGGGACTGTGCGGAGTTCATCGCTTGTGACTACAAGCTCGAGATCGGGCACCCTCCTGGCGCGCCCTTCTACATGCTGGTCTATAATGTGATCTCGCATCTGGGCGGTAGCCCTGAGCGTGCGGCACTGATGACCAATGCCACGAGTGCCGTACTGAGTGGCCTCACGATCCTCTTCCTCTTCTGGACGATCACCCACATGGTGCGCCGTGTGCTGACGCCTCGCGCGCATCTCGGCAAGCAGGGCTTTGAGCCCACTGGTGAGGTGATGACGATGGGGCAGGCTATCGCTATCCTCGGCTCAGGTCTGGTGGGTAGCTTGGTGTACACGTTCTCCGACTCCTTCTGGTTCAGCGCTGTCGAGGCGGAGGTGTATGCCTTCAGCTCGCTCTTCACCGCGGTGGTCTTCTGGCTGATCTTTAAGTGGGAGGAGCGCAGCGAGTACGAGCGCTCGGACCGCTGGCTGGTGCTGATCGCCTATCTGATGGGTCTCAGTATCGGGGTGCACCTGCTGAACCTACTCTGTCTGCCCGCTATGGCGCTGGTCTACTACTACCGCCGTGCCACGACACCCACGCTCAAGGGTAGCGCTCTGGCGCTCCTCGGCTCCTTCGCCCTCGTCGGGCTGATGATGTACGGGGTCGTGCAGGGTGTGCCTAAGCTCGCAGGGAAGTGGGATATGTTCTTCGTCAATACCTGTGGCCTCAGCTACAACCAAGGGCTGTATATCTACCTCGCGGTACTCGTCGCCGTCCTCATCTGGGGCGTGTACGAAGCCGACCGTGCGGTGCAGGATCCCAAGCTCCTCGGCTCACATCGCTTCCGTATCTCTATAGCTCTGTCGCTGATCTTGATGGGGATCCCCCTCATCGGAAATGGTATCGTCGCCCTCGCACTGGCGGCTGGTATCATTGCCTTCTTCTACCTATATAAGGGCCTTCGCGCACGTGCCGTCCAGACGGTACAGATGTCGCTCGTGGCTATCGCTATGGGCTTCTCTTCCTACGGGGTGATCCTCGTGCGTGCGGTGGCTGACCCTCCGATGAATGAGAATGCGCCTGCTGATGCCTTCTCGCTCCGCTACTATCTGGCGCGTGAGCAGTATGGCTCGGCACCGCTCTTCTACGGCCCTACCTTCGCTTCGCCCTATAAGTACGGTCCCGACGGCCGTCCTGAGTTCGACGAAGGTGAGCCTACCTACGGCCGTGTCGATAAGGCTCAGCCTTCTGACCCCGACTGCTATGTAGCACGTGCTCCCAAGGATGAGCCCGTCTATGAGAGCTCGAGCATGATGCTCTTCCCTCGTGTCTATGACCGTGGTCATGCGCAGATGTACAATACGTGGATGGGGCGTGCTGCCGATGATATGTCGCAGCCTACCTTCGGGGACAACCTCACCTACTTCTTCAACTACCAGCTGACCTACATGTACTGGCGCTACTTCATGTGGAACTTCGCTGGGCGCCAGAATGACCTTCAGGGTGACGGCGGCCTCCTGCGTGGTGGTGCTGCTACGGGTATTCCCTTCGTCGATAGCTTCTTCTATGGGGATAGCGATACGCACCCCGAGGATATGACGGCCAATAAGGGGCACAATGTCTACTACGCCCTCCCGCTGATCCTCGGGCTCATCGGCCTCTTCTTCCAGATCGGTCGTGGGCGTCGTGGTGTGGAGAGCTTCTGGGTGACGTTCATGCTCTTCTTCATGACGGGTATTGCCATCGTGCTTTACCTCAACCAGTATCCTGGTCAGCCTCGTGAGCGTGACTATGCTTATGTGGGATCGTTCTACGCCTTTGCTATCTGGGTGGGCTTCGGTGTGGCTGCTATCGCTACGACCGCCAGCCGCTACCTCTCCAAGCAACCTGCGAAGAAGACCAGTGATGAGGAAGCACCTGTCACCATCTCTACGGCTGCTGCAGGTATCGCTTCGCTGGCGCTCCTGCTCATCCCCATACAGATGGCAGGGCAGAACTGGGACGACCACGACCGCTCGGGTCGCACCGTCGCCAGCGACATGGGCCGCAACTACCTCGAGAGCTGTGAGCCGAATGCCATCCTCTTCTGCTACGGTGACAACGATACCTTCCCCCTCTGGTACGCACAGGAAGTCGAGGGCATCCGCACGGACGTCCGCACCGTCAACCTCTCCTATCTCTCGGGTGACTGGTACATCGACCAGATGAAGAAGCAGGCCTACGAAGGCAAGCCTCTGCCCATCGGTCTCCTGCCCAAGTCCTATTATTACTACAACAACTACGCTCTTGTGAATCCCAATGGCGGTGAGCGCCTGAGCGTCGAGGAGGCTTATAAGGCGCTGCAGGGTCATGGTCCTGGCTCACCTGCTATGCTGCCCTCGCCCGACCTCTACGTCGCCGTCGACTCGGCTGCTGTCGCTCAGCGCATCGCGAAGAGCTTCCCCGCACTCACGGGGCATATCACTCCCGACTTCTCACTGAGCCTGCACGGCCGTCAGTTCCTCGATATCGGTGGCCTTAGCGTCCTTGACCTCATCGCGGGCAATAAGTGGGAGCGTCCTATCTACTGGGCGATCACCTCGCCTCGCAATGCCTTCAATGGGATGACCGCCAGCATGGTGCAGACGGGTATGGCTTCGCAGCTCCTCCCGCTCGCTCCACGTGTCGACAGCACGGGCCGTGCTATCGACTACGGCATCGGCAATCTGGATCGTATGTACGAGACGGTGATGACGAAGTTCCGCTGGTGCGGTGCTGATCGCCCGGGTACGTACTTCGATGAGAACGCCCGTGGCATCGTATCGACCCTGCGCAATCAGATCTTCACGCCTCTGGCTAATGGTTATCTCGAGCGTGGCGATAAGCAGAAGGCACAGGCCGTACTGAAGAAGTGTCTCTCCGTCATCCTCGAGGAGAACGTCCCCTATGAGACGAGCGCACTCTACTTCGCTGATGCCCTCTATCGTGCCGATATGCGTGCTGAGGCTGACCACGTGCTGCAGGCTATCGCCCGCCGTGCGCTGAGTACGCTGACCTGGGCGGTACAGCTCCCCAAAGAGCAGCTCGAGGAGGTCTCGCGCCACGGTGAGCTGCAGGAGGCTTATACGGCTATCTCTTACGCTCTCGACTTCGCTAAGGACTACAACTCGCAGGCGCTCTCCCGCTATGAGCAGGAGATCGCAGCATTGCTCCGCCGTCTGGGCGTAGCTCAGTAGTCCGCTCTTCCGCCGATGATCGAGCGCATCCTCTGTCGGGTACCTATGTGGTACCGCATGCTCGTGCCTGGAGCGCGCTGGCGTATCCCCGCGCTCAAGGGCAAGAGTATCTACCTTACCTTCGATGACGGTCCGATACCCGAGGTCACGCCTTGGGTATTGGATCAGCTCGATGAGTTAGGGATCAAGGCCACGTTCTTCTGCGTGGCGGATAATGTGCGACGCTACCCCGAGCTCTTCGAGGAGATACGTCGCCGTGGTCACACGGTAGGCAATCACACCTACCATCATATCCAGGGTATCTTCCACTCGACGAAGGAGTACATGCGCGACGTGTATGATGCGCATGAGCTCATCCACTCACGCTACTTCCGTCCGCCACACGGGCACCTGCGCTTCTCGCAGAATAGGGAGCTTAGTCATAGCTTCGAGATCGTGATGTGGGACGTGGTGACGCGCGACTACAATGCCGAGCTCAGCCCGGAGACCATCGTCGGCTACGTGAAGCGCTATGCGCGCAACGGCTCGATCATCGTCTTCCACGACTCGCTCAAGGCGGAGAAGAATATGCGCGTAGCGATGCCCGAAGCCGTGCGCTGGCTCCAAAGTGAGGGCTATCACTTCCTGCGTATCGGCGATGCCCCTTGATATATGGCATGGGATGAAGATCGTAGAAGGTCTTGGTATGGGTATAAAAAAAGCGGAGCTGACTTCCCAGCCAGCTCCAACCTATTAACCAAAACCTTAACTATGAAAAATCTTACATTTTCATTGCAAATATACAGATAAATATATTATCTCCAACTGCGGGAGAAGTCCCTTCTTAAGAAGGTCTACGCACCTCCCACCATCACTTAAGCAATTCATATAGTTCATGACCAAGATCGAGCCCGCCCAGAGCGCTCAGCCTTCGACCGCCACCGCCCGCCGCGTCTATATAGAGACCTATGGCTGCCAGATGAATGTCGCCGACAGCGAAGTCGTCGCATCCATCATGCAGATGGACGGCTTTCACCTGACCGAAGACCCTGAGTTGGCCGATGCTATCTTCCTCAATACCTGCTCCGTGCGCGACAATGCCGAGCAGAAAGTCCTCAACCGCATCGCGTACTATCACTCCATCCGCCGCAAGAAGCGCCGCCGTATCATCATCGGCGTCCTCGGCTGTATGGCAGAGCGTGCCAAGGGGGAGCTGATCGAGAAGCACCACGTCGACCTCGTCGTCGGCCCCGATAGCTACCTCGACCTGCCGAATCTCGTCGGCGCTGTCGAGCGCGGGGAGAAGGCGATCAACGTACAGCTCTCCACCACCGAGACCTACAAGGATGTCCTCCCGCTGAAGATCGGCGGGCTCAATCTCTCGGGCTTCGTCTCCATCATGCGTGGGTGCAATAACTTCTGCTCCTACTGCATCGTGCCCTACACTCGTGGTCGCGAGCGTAGCCGTGAGTTGGAGAGCATCATCCGTGAGGTGAAGGACCTCGAGGCCAAGGGCTATCGTGAGATCACGCTGCTCGGGCAGAATGTGAATTCTTACCGCTTTGTGGACGGGGATCGCACGTATGACTTCGGTGACCTCCTCGAGCAGGTGGCCCTCGCTGTGCCTAAGATCCGTATCCGCTTCACCTCGCCTCACCCCAAGGATATGGACGACAAGGCCATCGCTGTGATGGCGAAGTACCCGAATATCTGCAAGCATATCCACCTGCCAGCACAGTCGGGCAACGACCGCATCCTCAAGCTCATGAAGCGCAACTACACCCGTGAGTGGTACCTCGAGCGTGTCGCGGCTATCCGCCGTGCTATGCCCGACTGTGCCATCACGTCGGATATCTTCTGCGGCTTCCACGACGAGAGCGAGGAGGACTTCCAGGATACGCTGAGCCTCATGCGTGAGGTGGTCTACGACAATGCCTTCCTCTTCAAGTACTCCGAGCGCCCAGGGACGTATGCTGCCAAGTACCTCATCGACAACATCCCTGAGGACGAGAAGATCCGCCGCCTCAACGAGATGATCGAGCTGCAGACCCAGCTCTCGCTCGAGAGCAACCTGCGTGACGTGGGGAAGACCTTCGAGGTCCTCATCGAGGGCTTCAGCAAGCGCTCTCGCGAACAGCTCTTTGGCCGTAGCCAGCAGAATAAGGTCGTCGTCTTCGACAAGCAAGGCTACCGCGTCGGTCAGTACGTGGACGTACGCATCGAGTCCGCCACGGCAGCGACCCTCATCGGGAAGCCTGTGCGCCCTGCCGAAGGCTATACGCCCGAAGCCGAGTAAGCGCCTCCAGCTTCTCCCCGAAGCAAAGAATCAAGCATCGCCCCCACAGATTCCGCCGAATCTGTGGGGGCGATGTCGCTTTACTCCCGTAGTGCAAGCGGCTTCGCTTGACTATTCGGACTACTCCCAGCGAGCGCAGGAAAACTTCCCGCGCACCTCGTGGAAAACTGCATACCACTACAGAGAAACCTTTGTCTACGTACGTGGTCGTTAAATCTACGTACGTGGATTATAGGATTTACGTGCATAGACTTTATGACCACGTGCGTGGATGGAGGATTAGGCGTAGTGCTGGACGCCTTTTCTTCGGCTCTATGGCAAGAAGTCCTGTGCTGGTCTCGAGTCGAGCGACCGCAGGAATGGACAGCGTCGCCGTAGGAAGTGGACGGCTAAATATGGCTAATCTTCAGGCTGATTATATCTTTGCAGAGGAATAGTCGGCTCCATTAATGCAGCCTATCGATCCAAGTTAATTATGGCGAAGAAAGAAGCACAAACAGATATATGGGTACACGAGCTACTCAAGTCAGCTCAGATCACGCTTTCCTATCAAGGCTCAGATATCTCTGATCTGGACAAGGCACTGAAAACCGCCTCTAAGGCGGACACAGGGAAGGTGGGCAAGCCTGAGTTTATCGGTGTCGTGAAGGACTTTGTCCTCGTCATCGAGAACAAAGCAGAGACCTCTCAGCATGCATCTCGAGACAAGGATGGTAACTTGCTGGAAGATACTGCAAGCAAACAAGCCTATGCTCTGAATGGTGCACTGCATTATGCGCGGCATATTATCAAGCATACAAGTTATAGGAAGGTCTTCGCTATCGGTGTTTCGGGAGATGAGAAGCGCCATTTGATTACTCCTATTTTTATTGATGATAGCCTCTATTCAAGGGAGCTTCCAAATGTAGAGACCTTTGTCTCCTTCAATGAAGCCAATATTGATTACTACTACCACCGTGAGGTGCTTAAAGAAACCAGTGCGGAAGAAAAGACCACTGCCGAGATTCTCAAAGATGCAAAGACTTTGCACGAGATGCTGTGGAAGGGCGGGCTGACCAATCAAGGGAAGCCCCTTGTTGTGTCGGGAATCTTGCTTGCTCTGCGAGAGGAGAGCTTTAAGGGGTTTTCTGTTGACGACTTGACTGGAGATACTATCAAGTCTGATGGGCAGAAGATTTATGATGCGATTAAGGCTAATCTGATGCGTGCCGATGTGTCGCCTGAAACGAAGCGTGATAAGATTCTCGCTAAGTTTGCTGTGATACGCGATACGCCTAAGATTAATTACAAAGACCCGAAGACTCAGCGTACACTCTTGAGAGAGTACACGGAGTTCTTACGCACGAGTATTCATGGCTCTATCCGATATGCTCAGTCTGCGGATGATTACCTCGGCATGTTCTACGGAGAGTTTATGTCCTACTCGGGGGAAGATGGACAGAGCTTGGGCATCATCCTTACACCAAAGCATATCACCGAGCTCTTCTGTGATCTCATTAGCCTAAAGCCAACAGACCGAGTGCTTGACCCGTGCTGCGGGACTGCTGGCTTCCTGATCGCAGCGATGCACTCAATGCTTAAGCAAACCGATGATGAGGTGGAGCAGCGAGCCATACGCAAGAAGCGTCTTATGGGCATTGAGTTGCAGGACTACATGTTTACCATTGCCACGACCAATATGATTTTGCGAGGCGATGGCAAGAGTAACCTACATAACTTCGACTTTCTTGCCGAGCCTGCATCTAAGATCCAGAAGGATATGCCTTGCACCGTGGGGATGATGAATCCCCCCTATTCGCAAGGGAGCAAGGAGGATCCTGATAAATATGAGATTGCCTTTACGGAGCACTTGCTGGATTCGCTCTGTGAAGATGCACGAGCTGTTGTCATTATACCCCAGTCTGCCGTTACGGGGAAGACTACTAAGGAGAAGGAGATTAAGAAGAATATCCTCAAGAAGCATACACTTGAGGGAGTGATCACCCTCAATACGAATACCTTCTATGGTGTCGGGACGAATCCCTGTATAGCCATTTTTACCGCCCATGTTCCCCATCCACCGCAGAAGAAGTGTAAGTTTATCAACTTTGAGGATGATGGATTTGTCGTAGCTAAGCACGTTGGGCTGGTCGATAATGGGACGGCTACCGACCGCAAGCAGCACCTGCTCGATGTGTGGCATGGACGCACTGAGAGTGAAAGTAAGTTCTGTGTAGAGACCACCATTGAAGCGGAGGATGAATGGCTTCATTCATTCTATTATTTCAATGATGAAATCCCCAGTGAGGAAGACTTCCGTAAGACGATGGCGGACTATCTTACCTTCCAGTTCAATATGATTACCCACGGAAGAGGCTATCTCTTCGACAACGAGAAATGATGAGTAAGGAGTTAAAGCTGACGGATAGGGAGTGGGGAGAGTTCTTTGTTAAAGATCTGTTTAGAGGTATTTCAAGAGGTAGTAGACTAAACCAAAGAGATCGAGAAGAAGGGGATATTCCCTTGATTACAGCCGGAGAAGAGTTTAATGGGATCTCTTCATTTATATCTAATGTAGCACAGAGAGAATTTTGTCCAGCAATCACGCTTGATATGTTCGCAAATGCCTTTTATCAAGGATATAAGTTTAAGTGTGATGACAATATCTCTGTGTTAAACTTAGATAACTCGGTTTCCCAATCTAAGTATATCTATCTTTTTCTTGTTGTAGCTTTATCTCGTCTGAAGGAGAAGTATTCGTATGCTAAGCAAGTTAGGCCTCATCGCTTAACCCGAGAGCGCCTGCTCCTCCCCATTCAATCAGATGGCACGCCTGACTGGGAGTTTATGTCAGCCTTTATGCAGCGAGTGGAGCATGAGACTCTCAGCAAAGCCGTAGCATTCTTCAGACTGAAGGAGTGTGATAATATGTTAATGGGGGGGGGGGTAAATGTTGCCCTTCTACATAGGAGATGTTCTATCTATTGAGAATGGCGTACGCCTCACCAAGGCCGATATGCGCGAGGGTATAAGACCTTTCATTGGGGCTTCTGAATCCAATAATGGAGTGACGGGCTTCATTGATAATACGAACTCCAGTCAGGCAAGCAATGTCCTTGGGGTGAATTATAATGGTAGTGTTGGCTTCTCCTTCTACCATCCTTACGAGGCTCTCTTCTCGGATGACGTGAAGCGTGTGCGCTGGAAGGATGAAGAGGCAAACAATAAGTACACCTTACTCTATCTGTCCACAGCGATCTCACAGCAGAAAGGGAAGTATGCGTACGGCTACAAGTTCAATGCGCAGCGGATGAAGCGCCAACTTATTCTACTTCCAGTCCTTGATGATGGTACCCTTGATTATGCTCTGATGGAGCATACAATGAGGGTAATGGAGTATGAGGCGCTCCGTAAATATATGAGCCAAATGGCAGTGTGATGAAGGTCTTGCTCTCGAGAAGGTGCTGTATAGTATCGGGAATACTGTTCTAATAAATCGTAGCCATCTACGCCGATTTCGGGGTGATAGCCCTCCTTCTTGTGCGATCAGCAGAGGAGGCTTTTCCCAGAATAACGAAGCTACGTGGGATGGCGAAGCCTACGAGTAAGCCCGCATGATGAGCGTCCTATGAATACAAATAAGCTGACCATCCTCGAGCGCTTTGCTGAGAAGCCCGAGCCGTCCCCTCGCGTGTGGGAGTGCTATGGTAGAGAGCAGGTCGCTCTGGAGATGCAGGCACGCTTTTGTCGGCAAGAAATGTCCCGAGAGGAGGCGGATCGCTTGCGGTCCTATCCATACGCTGGGACTACCTTGTCCTATCCCCTCCCCAATCAAGGGGTTACTGAGCTTTGCGGCCCTGCGGCTATTGCCTACGATCTGATGCTCACGGATCCAGTGGCTTATATATCCGCTATGCTCTCCCTCTACGAGACGGGGATATGTGCTGTCGGGGACCTCTATCTGCAGGCAAGCAAGGGACTGCGAGGGAGTTCCCGTGAAGGGATCTCGGGCATCGACTGGATGTTCTTAGGCGCGATGCGAGAGGGGCGGAATATGCTCTTCGGGGTGGATGGCAAGGCTGGGCCGTTAGCGCTATTTAGTCCGCCGAAGGATATGCTGTATTGGCTGAGGAGCATCTACCCGAATGAGCACTTTGTACAGAGGTTGAGCTTCGTGGGGTGGGGCTCCGAGAGAGCGCATCGCAAAGCCATTATCGAAGCGCTGAGGAAGCCGACCCGATCGTTTCTGCTCATTGACTCGAAGCTGATCAAGGCGGACTCCAAAGGCAACCGCATCGCTCGCCTTCATTGGATCGTCATCAAGCCCGGGACGGCGGTATGGTCAGACGACGGGGAGCGTGTATCGTTCACCTACTTTACTTGGGGAGCCGAGCGGGTAGGGCGCTTCCGCATGAAGGACCTCATCAAGTATCTATACGTCACGATCGTGAGGGAGTAGCCTTCTCCCAATCATATACACGCCAAGAGGCTGGAGAGTGGATGCTCTCCAGCCTCTTGGCTATTCGTGTGTCGGGGCGATAGGGTCGGCTACGACCTCGCTCTGCGATTGCGGGGGTGATAGCGCTCGACCTGCTCGCGGAGCTTGGTGCGGTCGATGTGGGTGTAGATCTCCGTCGTCGCTACATCCTCGTGACCGAGGAGGAGCTGAATAGCTTGGAGGTTCGCGCCGCCCTCGAGGAGCGCTGTGGCGAAGCTGTGACGGAAGGTGTGGGGGCTGATCTTCTTCTCTACGCCCGCCATCTCGGCGGCTTCGCGCACCATGACGAAGACGGTGATGCGGGAGATGGCTTGCCCACGACGGCTGAGGAAGACGTAGTCCTCTTGCCCACGCTTTGGGGTGGCACGGTCGGGATCACGGAGGTAGCGGGTAACCTCGGCGATGGCGGAGTCACTCAGCGGGACGAGGCGCTGCTTGCTCCCCTTGCCCTGTATGCGCAGATAGCCCTCGTCGAGGAAGAGGTCGGGGAAGGTCAGGTGGCACAGCTCGCTCACACGTAGCCCGCAGCTGAAGAGCACCTCGATGATGGCACGATTGCGCTGGCCCTCGACACCGCCCTTGCTCCCTGCGGCCTCGATGATGCGGTCGACCTCGGCGGTCGTCAGCACGGTCGGCAGATAGCGCCCCTTGCGTGGCACCTCGAGGAGTGCTGTGGGGTCGCTATCTACATAGCCCTCGAGGAGGAGATAGCGCCCGAAGGAGCGGATACCCGAGATGATGCGCGAGATCGACGTCGGGCCGATGCCCAGATCATGGAGCGTGGCGATGAAGTGCTGCAGTCGTGGATAGTCGATGGCTTCGATGCTAAGACCTTCGACGTCCATGTAGCTGAGGAGTTTATCGACGTCGCTGAGGTAAGCCTCACACGTATTCTCTGAGAGGCCGAGCTCGAAGCGTAGGTGCGAGAGGAACTGCGTGCGTATATCGTCAGGGAGCATTCAAAAAGTGAGAATTTTAATTTATCTTTGCAAAGGTAAGAAGACAATAGGAATACCCCCGAAATAACGAATGTGGATAGAGATCATTAACGGGCCGAACCTTGCTCGGATCGGCCAGCGTGAGCCCAGCATCTACGGCACGATGTCGATGGACACTTGCCTGGAGCAGCTGCACCAGCGCTATGATCACCAGCTTCGTCTGACCTATTTCCAGTCGAACCATGAGGGGGCGCTCCTTGACAGGCTCTATGAGCTGCACGATGCCGGTGCTGACGCCATCATCCTCAATGCCGGTGCCTATACCCATACCTCCTTGGCCTTGGCCGATGCCCTCCGGGCTATCACTCCCCCCACTATCGAAGTCCATATATCCAATATCTATAAGCGTGAGCCTATCCGCCAGCGCTCCCTCATCGCAGAGGCCTGCCGAGGGACGATCTCGGGCTTCGGTCTCGATGGATACCGCTTAGCCATCGAAGCCGTGTGTGGGGGCTTACCTCTACCGACCCACGAATAAATTACTCCAATTAAGCATTATGAAGAAAACTAAGATTGTAGCTACTATCTCGGATCTGCGCTGCGACGTAGAATTCATCCGTCCGCTCGTCGAAGCTGGCGTGAACGTCGTACGTATGAACACCGCCCACATGACGAAGGAGGGTATCACCCAGGTCATCAACAATACGCGTACTGTATCGCCCAGCGTCGCTGTCCTCCTGGACACGAAGGGTCCCGAAGTCCGCACGACGGTCCTCGAAGGTGACGCAGAAGTCAAGCGCGAATTCCACGCTGGTGACAAGGTCATCTTCCAGGCTAACCCCGAAGCAAAGACCAACAACGAAGTCATCAACGTGAACTACGTGAACTTCGTCCACGACGTACCCGTAGGTGCTCGCATCCTCCTCGACGACGGTGCTCTTGCCTTCGACGTAGAGAAGAAGGAAGGCGACAAGCTCTTCACGACCTGTCAGAACAACGGTAAGCTCGGTAGCCGCAAGAGCGTCAATGTCCCTGGCGTACGCATCGACCTGC
This sequence comes from Porphyromonas sp. KLE 1280, assembly GCF_000700805.1. Classification (NCBI taxonomy): domain Bacteria; kingdom Pseudomonadati; phylum Bacteroidota; class Bacteroidia; order Bacteroidales; family Porphyromonadaceae; genus Porphyromonas; species Porphyromonas sp. KLE 1280. The sequence continues at coordinate 164,397 of NZ_KL362966.1, read as the reverse complement.
CCTCACTCACCGAGAAGGACCGTGGCAACATCCTGCACTCTATCCCCCAGAAGATCGAGTTCATCGCTCACTCTTTCGTCCGTAACAAGAAGGACATCGAGGAGATCCAGACGATCCTCGACGAGCACAAGAGCGACATCAAGATCATCGCTAAGATCGAGAACCAGGAAGGTGTCGACAACATCGACGAGATCATCGACTCTTGCTATGGTATCATGATCGCTCGTGGTGACCTCGCTATCGAAGTCCCCGCTGAGAAGGTCCCCTCCATCCAGCGTATGATCATCAAGAAGTGTATCGCTGCTAAGAAGCCCGTCATCGTCGCTACGCAGATGCTCCACACGATGATCGACAACCCCCTGCCTACGCGTGCAGAGGTCAGCGACATCGCTAACGCTGTCTACTACCGCACCGACGCAGTCATGCTCTCTGGTGAGACGGCTAATGGTAAGTACCCCCTCGAGGCTGTCCAGACGATGGCAAGCATCATCCGTGAGGCTGAGAAGACCCTCGAGCGCGAATACAACGACGAAGTGCCTTACTCTAAGGAAGTGAGCACCACGACGGCCTTCCTCTCTAAGCAGGCTGTACGTAGCGTCGAGCAGATCGACACGCAGGCTATCATCACCGATAGCTTCACCGGTCGTACGGCTCGCTACCTCTCTTCCTTCCGTGCTACGGTCCCCGTCTGCGCTGTCTGCTATGATCCTACTCTGGCTCGTCAGCTGGCTCTCAGCTACGGTGTGACGGCTCACTACGCTGAAGACGCTGCTTGCCCAGGCTCACGTCTGGCTGCAGGTATCAAGAGCTTCATCGAGTCAGGCCTCATCAGCGAAGACACGCAGGCTGCTTATATGAGCGGTACGATCGGTCAGTCGGGTGCTGCTCACTCGCTCGAGATCGACACGGTCAAGGAGATCCTCGCTAAGAACGCTAAGTAATTCGGCACTTCGCTGAATACCTCTTTACGGGGCCACTACCGAAAGATATCGGTAGTGGCCTCGTCGCTTTCTCCTCCTGTGAGTAGCCGCGTTCCCACCGCATCCCTCGTGCTGTGGATAGCTCCATGGTCCGCTTTAGGGGAGGCCGTAGGCACTATGCCCCGATGTATTCAAGTATGTACTATATTTGCGTCGAGAAAAGTAGAGTTATGCCTTCCCTATGAGGAGCTGCCTCGCCTGTCCAATACGTATATATATTAAGTCCCCCCATTTCATAGAGATGAAAGCACTAAGGAACTCCTCCTATTTGGCTTTGGTTGCCTTGATGGCTCTCAGCATTAGCTCCTGTAAGGAGAAGGATGATCCAGACCATCCATCACCAGATCGGAAGATCGCATCCGAGGGTACTTACCCCAAATTCACGTACCTCCGTGCGGTAGAGCCTAAGACCTTGCCAGCAGAGCGCTATCTGGGGCAGTGCTTCGACCTTGTAGGACATACGGCTAATGATGCTGGGGGCTTTACGCGGCGGAGTGTCTTGGATGAGAAGCGCATCGCTTCTAATGATCCATGGTCTCCTTTTGGTCGGGCTATTACCCCTACACTTCGTGTGCCACGGCATACCGAGCTTAATGTCCTGCCTGAGGAGCGCTCCTTTAAGCGGACTTATCAGTCCTCCGCGGATAAGCCATTCAGTGACTCAATGGTCGTAGCGGTAGGTCCGGGCTACGAGAAGGTGACTTGCTCTTATGGCAATAGGAGATACTCTGTAGGGAGCCTGCAGCGGTATGTCTATCGCTATACTACGGGGTATAAATATCTCTACGAGCGATATGAAGTAGCAGATCCGATGGACTATGAGTTCTATCTGAGTAAGCGTTTCGTGAGAGATCTTAAAGTGCTTTCGGCAGCTGAACTGGTGGAGAAATATGGGACGCATGTCGTGACTTCATATTCCACGGGTGCCTCTCAAGACTTGGCCGTGGCTGCTAACTCATCACTATTCACTGAGAGTGAAGTCATGGCTATTCATGGTGCGCTTTGGGTAGGAGGGGGGATTCTATCTCCTGAGCTCCAGAAGAAGGTGAGCAACAACTATTCGCAGTTGGGGGTAACCTATCTACAGTCTGGCAGTAAGTACGAGCCAAACCTCAGCTCACTCATAGATCCAGGCTATACGGTGGGGCAGTATGATCAGCGTCTCTTCCAAGAGCAGATCAATGCCAATGCGCACACGACGTTCTTAGAGCTTGAAGAAGGGAATCCTTCGATCCCCTCGCTTATCTCAGATATTCCGCTGAAGGTAAAGTACTTCTCTGGGATCTTAGACTTGGTGCGACCTAGCAAACTGAGGAGTACGATGTATGTCTTATCTAACCCCGAGACCTATGAGACGATCCCTTACCAGTCGACCAGTCTGAATGTAATGCTCCCTCGCTATGAGAGTACTCAGGCCTATATCTACATCGGCCCGGACTCCCATCGTACTTTAGATGAGCCTGATCAAACACCAATTAGATGGAGGGCTACCCTCCAGCAGTCGGGCTTGTGGACCTTCCAGAGTCTTAAGTCCTCGAAGTATCTGTGCCGAGACTTCGTCCAGCGAACGGAGCAGGAAGATACAGGTAATTTGCGCTTCTGGGGGCTTAACCCTATAGTTTCTACTGGTGCAAAGAGCTGGGTTTCTTTGGCAAATCTCCTCATTCGTAAGAGCTGATTATTCACTCCTAAATAGTGCTTCACCCCCCTATTGCTATGCTTGCTATAGGGGGGTGAAGTGCATCTAATAGCAGAGGGAGAGTGGGTGTTGGTATTGCCTTGGCGGCACAGCGAATGCGGCGGCTCGAGAGGAAGCCGCGGCATTGTCGTATCTTTGATAAGATTATTACATTTGGATAAGTAGCCTCCGTGCCGAAGCTAAGCCCAGTAAAAGCCCTCGGTACGTGAGCCCTAAGATGCATAGATGAAAGATATATTCATGTTGATCCGCCGCTTCATCGCTCCTTATTATAAGGGGTACTTGAGCCTTGCGGTGCTCTTCAACATCCTGAGCGCTCTGCTCAATCTGGTGGCCTTCGCCCTCGTGATGCCCATCCTCAATATCCTCTTCCAGATCGAGGAGCGGGTGACGACTTATATCCCCTTCAGCTCGCTTGACCTCACCACTCAAGCGGGTTGGTCGCAGATGAAGGAGGTGGTGACGAATAACTTCGGCTACTTCGTCTCTCAGCTCATCGAGACCGAGGGAGCCTCCTACACGCTCATCATCCTCGGTATCTATCTGGTGCTGATGACGCTCCTGAAGGTCGGTGCTACCTACCTCGGGGGCTTCTTCCTGGTGCCTATCCGTACGGGGGTCGTCCGTGACCTGCGCAATCAGCTCAATGCAAAGATCTTGGCTCTGCCACTGGGCTTCTTCAGCGAAGAGCGCAAGGGTGACGTGCTGGCTCGTATCACGGGGGACGTCGGGGAGGTGGAGAACTCCGTGATGAGTTCGCTCGATCTCCTTCTGAAGAACCCTATCCTCATCTTTGTCTACCTCGGCTCGATGCTCGTCATCAGCTGGCAGCTCACCCTCTTCGTCTTCCTCGTCCTGCCCATCGCGGGCTTCGTCATGGGACGCGTAGGGAAGTCGCTCAAGCGCACCAGCCTCGAGGCACAGAACCAGTGGGGGCAGCTCATCAGTCAGGTCGAAGAGACACTCGGCGGGCTGCGTATCGTCAAGGCCTTCACTGCGGAGGAGTTCGTCGACAAGCGCTTCCGTGACTCCAACGAGGAGTACCGCCAGACGGTCATCGGTGTGAACCGCCGTCAGCTCCTCGCGCACCCCGTGAGTGAGCTCCTCGGTACAGCGACCATCGCTATCGTGCTGTGGTATGGCGGCTCGCTCATTCTCAATCGTGATAGCAGCATCGATGCCTCGACCTTCATCTACTATCTCGTCATCTTCTACAGCCTCATCAACCCGCTGAAGGACCTCAGCAAGGGTGCCTATGCTATACGCCGTGGTATGGGCTCGATGGAGCGTGTCGACCGCATCCTCCAGGCCGAGAGCACGATCACAGACCCCGCTCAGCCTAAGCCCGTCGTCTTCAACGATGCGATCCGCCTGGAGAAGGTCTCCTTCCGCTACGCTGAGGAGTGGGTGCTACGTGACGTAGACCTCACGATCCGCAAGGGGCAGACCGTCGCACTCGTCGGGCATTCGGGCTCGGGGAAGAGCACGCTCGTGGACCTCATCCCGCGCTTCTACGATGTCGTCGAGGGGCGCATCACCATCGATGGTACGGATATTCGTGAGGTCGCGGTAGCTGATCTGCGCCGCCTCATGGGGAACGTCAATCAGGAGCCCATCCTCTTCAATGCTTCGGTCTTTGAGAATATCGCCTTCGGTGTCGAGGGCGCTACCCTCGAGAAGGTGCGTCAGGCTGCCGAGGTCGCGCATGCCGATGAGTTCATCAATGAGATGCCCGCAGGCTATGATACCAATATCGGCGACCGTGGGGGTAAGCTCTCCGGTGGCCAGCGTCAGCGCCTCTCTATCGCCCGTGCCGTCTACAAGAATCCCCCGATCCTCATCCTCGACGAAGCTACTTCGGCCCTCGATACCAAGAGCGAGCGCCTTGTGCAGAGTGCCTTGGATCACCTCATGGAGGGCCGTACGACCATCGTCATCGCCCACCGCCTCTCGACGATCATCCATGCCGACGTCATCTGCGTCGTCGATGACGGACGTATCGTCGAGCAGGGTACGCACGACGAGCTCCTCGCCCTCGGAGGGCACTACGCCAAGCTGCATGCTATCCAAGTCAAATCCTAAGCGGACACAGAGATGAAGCGTAATCCTGTCAAGTACAACTATACCGATACCTTCCGCGCGGCCCTCGAGCTCGCTGCCGAGCACGCCAAGGAGCTGCGCTGTGGTGAGATCACGAATGACCTCCTCCTGTGGGGGGTGCTCAGCGAAGGCACCAGCGCCGCTATCCGCTTCCTGATGGATCGTAATATCTCCGTGAAGGAGGTGCTACGCGAGGTGGACGAGCATATCCAGTCCGACGATAAGGAAGATCCCGCACACGTCTTCTACAGCATCGAAGCGCATAGCACGCTGGCGCGTGCGGCGCAGATCTCCACGCTCCTCGGGGCGCAGGCCATCAGTGCGCTGCACCTCCTCTATAGCCTATACTTCTGTTCGCCCCCGACGCTCCTCACGCATTACCTCGTCGCCCACCGCATCAACGAGCATACCGACCCCCAGCTCCATCGTGTCGCTATGCTCCTTGAGGGCAGTAAGACTACCGCTGAGGAGAGTGCTCCAAAGCTCGTAGAGCCCAAGCCAAGCCAGCCCGCCTCGGATAAACCTTCAGCGCAGGCCCAGGCGATCGTCTTATCCCAAGACCGCGTCCGCCGTATCCCCATCCGCATAGATCTGGCGCAGATGAAGGGATCCTCACTCGGTGGCGATGGCGAACTGCCACCCAGCGACGAACTCCTGCAGGCACTCGCTGAGAGCATCAGCACGCAGGTCGACCGCATGCTCGGTAAGCTCCCTGAGGGCGAAGAAACCCCGAAGGATGGGAGCTTCCCCTACGCTGACTTCGGTCGCCGTGTGACGAGCACTGCCCCCACGACCCATGAGGGGAAGGTGGAGCCGATGCCCTACGACGATGAAGCGCGTGACCTCATACAGATACTCTCCCGCGAGAGCTACCCCTCGGTGGTCTTGGTGCACGAGCTCCATGACAGCCCCGAGCCTATCATCAAGGCGCTCGTTCGCCATATGGACCGCCGTGCTGAGCTGGATGCTAAGGGTGGCAGTGCGAGTGTAGCCGATAAGCTGAGTGCCACGCCACAGGGCTTCCGCTACCAGTCGGTGCTGGAGCTTGACCCGCTGCGCTTAGCCTCTGCGAGCCAGATGATGGGTGGGGCAGAGCAGTACCTGCAGTCACTCTTTGAGCGACTCAAGGCCGATCCCTCTGTACTCCTATATATCGGTGATCTCAGCCTCCTGAAGCCCCTCGGTCGTACGGGTGGTGAAGTCTTGGAGGCCCTCTTTGTGGGGCTTGCGAAGCGTCGTATGCAGTGTATCGCTCACGCTACTCCCGCTACCTACAGTCAGTCGGTCGAGCGCAGTGAAGCTGCTTCGCTTAGTACGGCGAAGTATATCATCAAGCCCCTCGAGGGTGAGGCACTCCGTAAGGCCTACGAGCGACGCCGTGCCTTCCTCGCGGATTACCACTCGGTGAGCTATCAGACGCCCTATGAGGAACTGCTGGCACTCGCTCAGCGCTACTTCCCGCAGGAGCCAGCGCTCTACGTCCTCGGAGAGATCCTTGATGCTGCTGCCAGCGAGACGCGTCGCCGTCTGCATCGCCACTTCTATGGCATGACGAGCGGCACGCGAAGCAAGGGGACTGTCAGCCGTGATGACCTCTTGCAGGGCCTGGCTCGTCGCCTCAATATCCCCGTGGAGCAGATCGAGGACAAGACCGAGCTTCAGCGCCTACGTGAGCTCCCCGCGAAGCTCCGCAGCCGCATCATCGGGCAGGATAATGCTGTGGCGGTCGTCAGCCGTGCCGTGCAGCGTGCCCGTCTTGGGCTGCGTGACGGACAGCATCCCATCGCTTCCTTCCTCTTCCTTGGCCCGACGGGCGTAGGGAAGACCTATCTGGCGAAGGCGCTGGCGAAGGAAGTCTTCGGCAGTGAAGAGGCGCTGGTGCGTATCGATATGAGTGAGTTCGCTGAGCGTCATAGCGTCTCCCGACTCATCGGCCCTCCTCCTGGCTACATCGGCTACGGCAATGGTGGCGAGCTCACGGAGCCCGTGCGTACCCGCCCCCATCGCTTGGTCCTCCTCGACGAGATCGAGAAGGCCCATCCCGATATCTATAACCTCCTCCTGCAGGTCCTCGACGATGGCCGTCTGACGGACTCGGAGGGGCGTACGGCGGACTTCCGCAATACGATCATCATCATGACGAGCAATGTCGGTTCGCGCGAAGCGAAGGACTTTGCCCGCTCCGTCGGCTTCTCCGGCCTTAGCAATGGGCAGGAGCGTAGCGAAGGCATTGTCCGCAAGGCGCTGGAGCGCACCTTCAGCCCCGAGTTCTTGGGTCGTCTGGACGGTACGATCGCCTTCGAGAGCCTCTCAGATGAGTCCCTCCTGCAGATCGTCTCGCTGGAGCTGAAGCCTATCGTAGAGCGCCTCGCTGCCTCGGGCTATGGCCTGACGCTCACTGAGGAGGCCAAGCGCTTCGTCGGTATCGATGAGGCGCATCGCGCTCTCGGAGCCCGCCTCGTGCGCCGTCGTCTGCAGCAGCTCGTGGAGGATCCCTGCGTCGAGCACATCCTCGAGGAGAAGCTCCATGCGGGTGAGACCTTCGTCGTCAGCCTCGGGAAGGACGGCGAGCTCGTCTACGCGATCCAGCCCAGCCGTACTGCCGACGCCCCGACGCGAGCAAAGAAAGCTCCTGCTACCCTGAAGTCAAAGAAATCTTGACGATGCCCCAAACACTTGTCACTGAAGAGGAGCTCCAGCGTGCGCTGGCTGACCCGGAGCGCCGGCGAAGCGCCTTCACCACGGTCGTGCGCCTCTACTCGCAGCAGATCTACTGGCAGATACGCCGTATGGTCTACAACCACGACGATACCGATGACCTCGTGCAGAACGTCTTCATCAAGGCCTGGGTGGCTATCGAAGGCTTCCGTGGCGAGGCGAAGATCTCCACGTGGCTCTACCGAATCGCCCTCTACGAAGCCCTGAACTTCCTCAAGAAGCGTCGTCACGAAGAGGAGAACGTCATCTCCCCCTCGGAGGAGGGTGACTCGCTCTACCTGCTGGATCGCCTCACGGCCGACGAGTACTTCGATGCCGATGAGGCAGAGGTGCGCCTGCAGAAGGCTATATTGAGCCTACCTGCCAAGCAGCAGTTGGTCTTCCGCCTGCGCTACTACGACGAGATGCCCTACGACCAGATGGCCGCACTTACCGGCACGTCTGAGGGCGCGCTCAAGGCCTCCTACCACCACGCGATGAAGAAGGTAACCGAAGAACTTCAACGCAGCGAATAAACCTTTTCCCCTACCAGTTGTCACACAGAGTGAAGCCCCGATAAGGGCGCATGTATTTAGAGATGAATAAGCAAACCAACCTACCTACTCCCGCCGAGAGTCGTGGGCACTATAGCGTCCCCGAGGGCTACTTTGATAGCCTCGAGGAGCGTATCATGGCGAAGATCCCCGAGGAGACCCCCGAGGAAGTCGCCGAAGCTCCTCGCGTCAGTCTATGGATGCGCCTGCGCCCCATCGCTTATCTGGCGGCGATGTTTGTCTCGATGAACCTCATCTTCCGTGCCTTCGCACCGAAGACTGCCGAGGATAAGTCCGTCGCTACGGCCCAGACTGAGGTCAGTAGCGAAGATGAGTATGCCAACTACTACGCTGACTACGGTGAGCGCATGACGGCCGTAGCAGGCTATGACTCCTACTACAATTCGCTCCTCTCCGACTTCGGGACGATGACGAATACCTCCTTTACTACCACCCGCTAACCCCTACGAAGACAATGAAGCGAATCCTTTATATCCTTTGCTCCATCCTCCTCCTGACGGGTGGGCTGTCCGCGCAAGCCAAGAAGAAGGGCGCCGACCATCATAAGGATATGCGCGAGAAGGTGCGTGCTGAGAAGCGTGCCTTCCTGATGCGTGAGCTCTCCCTCACCGCTGGCGAAGTCGATGCACTGATGCCCGTGCTAAACGAACTTGACGATAAGCGCTTCGCTCTATGGCGCTCGACCGAAACCCTCGGCCGCCGTGTACGTCAGGGCGACAAGACGCTGACCGAAGCCGAGCTGAATACCTTCCTCGAGCAGATGCTGGACTTCCACGTCCGCGAAGCCGAGCTGGAGCGCACCTATTACCTGCGCTGTCGCTCCTCACTCCCCGCAGACAAGCTCGTGCGCCTACCGATGGTCTGCAAGGACTTCGCCCGCCGCTTCTTCGAGCGTCACAAGCGATAGCACCCGCCTCGCTCCCTCCTTTATTGTATATAGAGAAGTTGGCACCCATCTGCGGGTGCCAACTTTTTTTGTGGCCGTGTGCAAGCTGTGCACTTCCCTCATGGGGTGGTGCGAACCTATATGAGACTGTTGCGGCAGAGTCCTACCCTCTATTTTTATTGTGCTAAGGCATCGCACGCCCAGCTCCCCGATATGCCTCTCTGAAGTGATACGCAAGCCCTTCGCCTTATCGCGAGTATTCCTCTTATCCAGCGGAGGGAAAAGTGTCCTTCTTGTGAAGAAAAAAGCGCCTTCCCGTAGTGTTTTTTTCGCATCTACGTACGTAGTCTTAAAGACCAGGCACGTCAGTCCAAATATCCACGCACGTAGATTTATCGTCCACGTACGTAGTCCAAACTTATCTGCTACTCGTCCACAACTTTTATCCCTACGCGGAGTAGCAGCCTAATATAGGTCACTTCACAATGCTATATAGCTTGCTGCGCCATCCTATATAGGTCGGTGATGCAACCAATATAGGTTCACTCACTGACCTATATAGGTTCACACCACCCACCACTATTGGTTAGTATCCGCTCCTTGCAAACTAGCTGATGCTGAGGAGGGCTTATTCTCTTCTTCTGAAGCTCACTGCTTGACGGCAATGGTGGATAAGTTTGCAAACTCCCTCACGAAGCGATCCCGTGAGCTGTCGGAGGTGGTGCGAGTGACGAGGGATATACCTTGAGTAAAAAGCCCCACGTTATTAAGGTGAATGCGCCCAACACCTGAAGCTCGGAAGGGCAGAAAGTAGGTCGGGGACTGCACAGATACTGCGCGCTTGTGCAGTGTTGGCGTTTGTATCTATTTGGTTATCTTTGCATTTGTCGCATGGTGTATGCTTTGCATCCGTGCACACCGACGGGAGGCGCGCTCCCGCCAGGTATTATCATTAATGTAGTATCAAAAGCTGGTATGACAAGAAAAAGAATGCGACTGTTATGCGCATCTCTGTGTCTGGCTGCCACGACACTCCCTGCCTGGGCTGCAACGCCCCCCTCAGGGAAGGCCCAGACACCGAAGAAGGAGACACGCACGACAGCCGGTCAGCAGGCAAGCACCACTGGTGAACACCTGCTCCTGGCCGACCGACTCGAGATCAAGAATCGTCTCTCCAAGGAGAAGCAGCGTCGCGAGGCTGATCTGAAAGCTAAGAAGCAAAACGAAGATCTCGAGGCACCGGCCTCCGAGCTCTACGGCGAAGAGTCCTGGGGAAGTCACGTAAACCCCTTCGCAGGTATGTCGGTCAACATCCCCGACCGCCAAGACATCGACCTGCAGGAATTCGTGATGCCCATCGCCACCCACCAAGTCACCTCGAACTACGGCTATCGCCATAGCTTCGGGCGTATGCACTACGGGACGGACCTCAAGCTGAGCCACGGGGACACGATACGTGCAGCCTTCTCTGGGAAGGTGCGTATCAAGTCCTACGAAGGTGGAGGCTACGGCAACTACGTCGTCATCCGCCACCCCAATGGTCTGGAGACGGTCTACGGACACATGAGCCGCTCCATCGTCCGCGAAGGGACAGTCGTCCGCGCTGGTGACCCCATCGGTCTCGGCGGTAGCACGGGCCGCTCTACTGGGCCCCACCTCCACTTCGAAGCACGCTTCATGGGTATCCCCATCGACCCATCGGACCTCTTCGACTTCCAGGCAGGTGTCCCACGCTACGACATCTTCGCCTTCGTCAAGGGTGCCTATCGCACGCCTCGCTCTTTCGCAGTAGCTAAGGCAGCTGCCAAGCCTAAGAAGAGTGGCGAGGCGAACGAAGAGCAGTTCAAGACGCACCGCATCAAGAAGGGCGAGACCGTCCGCGCTATCGCAGCTCAGTATGGCGTCTCGGTAAGCAAGCTCTGCCGCACCAACGGCATCTCCGCCCGCGCCAAGCTCTCCACAGGGCGTACCCTCCGCATCCCGAGCTAAAGCCTACCGCACCGTCGTAAGCTATGCTCGCCGACACACTACAAGGCCTCACCGCTTAGAGCCCCCGGCTCTGGGCAGTGAGGCCTTGCCTTTTTCCGTATCTTTGCTCATAGGAATGGGGCTCCGTGCCCCAGCTCCCTCTGCTTCGATCTCCTCAGGATCACATCCCTCTTACGACAATATTTATAGTCTCCGAATGATTACTCTCTTTAGGAAGCACAGCTCCCCCGTGCTTTATGTCGTGGAGAGCACGGCGCCCTTGGCTGCCGAAGCCCTCGATCGCCTCACCTGGCTCTTTGGTGGGGCTACTTTGCTTGATACCCCTGCCCTCAAGGGCTTCTTCGTCGGGACGCGCCGTGAGCTCGTCACGCCCTGGAGCACCAATGCGGTGGAGATCGTGCGCAATATGAACATCCCCACGGTCACGCGCATCGAGGAGTTCTGCGAGGTCTCGGGGCCCGATGCGTCCTTCGACCCCATGCTGCAGGCCCTCTATGAGGGGATCGATGCTACGGTCTTCGACACGCACATCACGGCAGCGCCTATCGAGCATATCACGGACCTGCGTGCCTACAATGACGCCCACGGTCTGGCTCTCAGCGATGAGGAGATCTCCTACCTCGAGGGGCTCAGCGAGCGTCTCGGGCGTCCACTCACCGACAGCGAGCTCTTCGGCTTCTCGCAGGTCAATAGCGAGCACTGCCGTCACAAGATCTTCGGTGGTACCTTCGTCCTCGATGGGGAGGAAGAAGAGCGTAGCCTCTTCTCGATGATCAAGGACACGAGTGCTGCGAACCCCAATCACTTAGTCTCGGCTTATAAGGACAATGTGGCCTTCATCGACGGCCCCAGCGACCTTGAGCAGTTCGCCCCCGCTACGGGTGACAAGCCCGACTTCTTCGTCCGTAAGTCCATCGACAGCGTGCTGAGCCTCAAGGCTGAGACGCACAACTTCCCCACGACCGTCGAGCCCTTCAACGGCGCTGCTACCGGTACTGGTGGTGAGATCCGTGACCGTATGGCTGGTGGTCGTGCCAGCGTGCCTCTGGCTGGGACGGCCGTCTACATGACGAGCTATCCCCGCACAGCAGCCGATCGCCCCTGGGAGCAGCACAGTGCTGCCCGCCCTTGGCTCTACCAGACGCCCCGCCAGATCCTCACGAAGGCATCCAATGGTGCGAGCGACTTTGGGAATAAGTTCGGTCAGCCACTCATCTGTGGCTCGGTGCTGACCTTCGAGCACGAAGGCAAGGCCGACGAACCTACCTACGGCTTCGACAAGGTCATCATGCTCGCTGGTGGTGTCGGCTACGCCCGCCGCAGCGATGCACAGAAGGGCACTCCCGAGCCTGGCGAAGAGGTCGTCCTGCTCGGTGGTGACAACTACCGCATCGGTATGGGCGGTGGTGCCGTCAGCTCTGTGAATACGGGGCAGTATGCTGGCGCTATCGAGCTCAACGCCGTACAGCGCTCTAACCCCGAGATGCAGAAGCGTGTCGAGAACGTCATCCGCACGCTCTCGGAGAGTGAAGACAATCCCATCATCTCCATCCACGACCACGGGGCAGGGGGGCACCTGAACTGCCTCTCCGAGCTCGTCGAGACGACGGGTGGACACTTTGACCTCAGCACCTTCCCCATCGGTGATGAGACCCTTTCGTCGAAGGAAATCATCGGCAACGAGAGCCAGGAGCGTATGGGCCTTCTGGTCAAGGGCGACGCCGTAGAGCGTATCGCCCGTATCGCCGAGCGTGAGCGCGCTCCGATGTACGTCGTCGGTCGCACCACGGACGATATGCACCTGACCTTCGAAGAGGCAGGTGGTGATAAGCCCATTGACCTGGCGCTGTCGGATATGTTCGGCTCGGCGCCCAAGACCTACATGGTCGACAAGCATATCGACAAGACTTATCCCGCCCTCAGCTATGACGCTGCTCGCTTCGAGCACTACCTCGATGAGGTGCTGCAGCAGGAGGGGGTCGCTTGTAAGGACTGGCTGACGAACAAGGTCGACCGCTCCGTCACGGGCCGTGTAGCTCGCCAGCAGTGTCAGGGTGAGATCCAGCTGCCCTTGAGCGACTGCGGTGCTATGGCCGTCGACTTCCGTGGCCGTGCTGGTATCGCTACCTCTATCGGTCACGCTCCCGTAGCAGCGCTGGTAGACCCCGTCGCTGGTAGCCAGCTCGCCATCGCAGAGGCACTGACGAACATTGTCTTCGCGCCCCTTACCTACGGCCTCGAGGGTGTTTCCCTCAGCGCCAACTGGATGTGGCCCTGCCGCAATGAGGGCGAAGATGCTCGTCTCTACGACGCGGTAGAGGCTGCTTCGGACCTCGCCATCTCGCTCGGTATCAATATCCCCACGGGTAAGGACTCGCTCTCTATGACGCAGAAGTACCCCAACGGTGAGAAGGTCCTGAGCCCAGGCACCGTCATCATCAGCGCTATCGGTGAGGTCTCTGACGTGAAGAAGATCCTCTCCCCTGTGCTCGTCGCGAACCCCGCATACCCTGTCTATCATATTGACTTCAGCTTCTCTCCGCTGGCGCTCGGTGGCTCTGCTCTGGCACAGGCCCTCGGTCAGCTCGGTGATGAGACGCCCCGCATCGAGGAGCCCGAATACTTCCGCGAAGCCTTCACGGCTGTGCAGGAGCTCATCCAGCGCGGTGTGCTGACGGCTGGTCACGATATCTCGGGCGGTGGTCTCATCACGGCGCTCTTAGAGATGTGCTTCCCCTCTACGAAGGGTGGGCTGTCAGTTGACCTCACGGCCTTCCCTGAGGACGATATCGTCAAGCTCCTCTTTGCCGAGAACCCAGGTGTGCTCGTGCAGACCTCGCATCCCGAAGTCCTCGAAGAGGTACTGCGTGATGCCAGCATCGGCTTCGCTCGCATCGCCACGCCTACGGCCGACGGGCGCACGCTCTCAGTAAGCTACGGCAAGAAGTCTACGCTCACGCTCGACATCGATGCCAAGCGCGACCTCTGGTATCGCTCCTCTTATCTGATGGACAAGTATCAGAGCGGCGAAGAGCTGGCTAAGGCTCGCTACGAAGGCTATAAGAATCAGCCCCTCCGCCTCACGGCTCCTAAGGGCTTCACGGGTAAGCTCGCTGACCTCGGTCTCGATCCCGATCGCACAGCGAAGGCGCCTGTCCGTGCTGCCATCCTCCGTGACAAGGGGACGAATGGTGAGCGTGAGATGGCTTATGCCCTCTATCTCGCTGGCTTCGACGTCAAGGACGTGCATCTGACCGATCTCATCTCGGGTCGTGAGACGCTCGATGATGTACAGCTCATCGTCTTCTGCGGTGGCTTCTCGAACTCAGACGTCCTCGGCTCGGCTAAGGGCTGGGCAGCAGGTATCCTCTTCAATGAGCAGGCGAAGGCTACGCTCGACCGCTTCTACGCTCGCCCCGACACGCTGAGCCTCGGTATCTGTAATGGCTGTCAGCTGATGGCCGAGCTGGAGCTCCTCTATCCTGAGCACGAGCTGAAGCATAAGATGGCGCACAACGACTCACACAAGTTCGAGAGCTCGTTCGTCAGCCTCACGATCCCCGAGAACCATTCGGTGATGCTCCGTGATCTGGCTGGTGCGTCGCTCGGTGTGTGGGTAGCTCACGGCGAAGGGAAGTTCGACCTCCCCTACGACAGCGACCGCTACCACGTCATCGCACGCTACGCCTATGATGCGTACCCCGCGAACCCCAACGGCTCGCCCGACGCTATCGCAGGGCTGTGCAGCTCTGATGGCCGTCATCTGGCCCTCATGCCTCACCCCGAGCGTGCGATCTTCCCCTGGCAGTGCGCTTACTACCCCGAGGCTGACCGCCGTGAGCACGAGGTGACTCCATGGATGAAGGCCTTCCGCAATGCCTACGACTGGTGCTGTGAGCACAGCCGTTAGGCTACGGTAGCTACCAAACGACCGAGCCCCGATCTCCCACGTGGGAGATCGGGGCTCGGTCGTTTAGCGGGACTCGCTCGGCCTTAGAGCGTGTAGTCGAGGCCGATGGAGAAGATCTGATTCTTGCGCGAAAAGACCTCGCTACCAGGGAGGGCGATGCCAAGGGCGGGCTGAGCCGCGTAGGTGCTGACAGCCTTCTTGTGATCGCCGTAGCTGGAGATCATGTAGGCGAGGTTCAGCTGGGCTTCCTTCGTGAGGTGCAGGCCGACGCCGAGACCGTAGGATGTGGAGCTCATGTCGAAGTGGATGTTGCTCTGATAAGCATCGCTCACCCCCTTGCGCGTGATCTGCACACCACCGCTGACGTCGAGCCAGTCGAGGGCGTTCCACTCGACGCCGAAGAGGTATTCGTTCGTGTTGCCCTTGAGGGTCTTCTGCTTGTCACCAGCCATATTCGCAGACTTCTCGAAGAAGTGATTGTAGCTGACTGCAGCCGTCAGCGTGGGGAGGATGCGGTACGAAGCCCCTACACCGAGTACAGCGGGCAGATCATTGGCGACCTTAGCACCGTCGGCGAACTGCTCCATGCCGGAGTCATTGGCCTTAGTCGTGTTCTTCACGCGGATGGCGGTGCGGAACTCATAGCGTGCCCCTACGTTCAGCCCTTCGTAGTTGAAGTTCAGCCCGACGATAGGCGCCAGACCGATACCCGTCTGCTTGACCTCGATGCGCTTGTCGAGGGTCGTCTGTGCCAGCTGACCAGGGACGGCGAGGACAGGCTGTACCTGTTGCTTGAGCCCTTCGGGCAGGTTGTTGACGATAGGCTCGGCAGCCTTAGCCCCTACGGCGATAGCGCCGAAGTAGGTAGGAGCGTGGTGCATAGTGCCGTCAGCACCGCTGACCTGGATGTTACGGATGTAGCCCGTGTAGGTGTTGTAGGCATAGCTCAGACGCGCACCGAGGTAGGCACTCAGATGCTGGTTGATCTTGTAGCTTGCACCAGCCTGCAGGCCGAAGACGTACTGGAGCCCCTCGAGCTTGCTATCTACGGAGTACTTGTTGGCAGCCTTGATCGGGTCAATGAACTTGGCAAAGCCTGCCTGAGCTTGTGGGGAGAGAGCCCCTGCGGGGAGGGTAGCGATCATGGCGGTAGCCTTCTGAGCGATGGCCTGCGTGATCGTGGGGACGAGTGCTACGTTCGCCTCGAACTGAGGGAGCCCGCTCGTGAAGCTGGCCTTACCACCACCGCCGAAGATGCCTGCGACAGCTGAGAATGCCCAGTCACCCTTCTTATACGAAGCCATGATCGTGGGGACGATGGGCGCGGTGGCCTTCCCCTCGAAGCGCTTGGTCGCTACGGTCTCCTGACTGGAGTAGGGACCCGTGTAGTTGGCTGAGTAGGCGAAGGGTGCGAAGGAGGCTGTGATGTCACGGCGCTGGAGTACGGTCTGGCTGTTGACCGAGAAGCGCCAGCCGTCGGGTGTGAAGACAAGACCTGCGGGATTGTAGTAGGTCGCGTCGATAGCGAGCGAGGCATTCCGCGCGAGGCTACGCAGGTAGAGGGCGTGGAGACTGGTATTGTTCAGCAGACCCCCAGCGTGTGCTGCGGGGGCGGCGGTGAGGGCGATGAGGCCCAGGAGTAGCGTTTTCTTCATTGCTATATAGGATGATTTGTCGCCCCGTAGTGGGGGGCTTGCCTCACGGGAGGCAGGACAAAGATAGAGAAATATGCACACTTCGCTCAGATGTGTGCGTATTTCTCGGTGTGTTCATCGTATCAAGGCAAAGAAAAAGGGCTCCCGTAGTGCGCACTACGGGAGCCCTCTAAGGGGTAGGTCAGTGACCTAAATGCAAGAGGCTTGGCCTAGTACTCGTCAGAGACACTCAGCTTAGCACGGCCCTTGGCACGGCGAGCAGCCAGTACGCGACGACCGTTAGCCGTAGCCATACGTGCACGGAAACCGTGCTTGTTCTTTCTCTTGCGGTTCGATGGTTGGAACGTTCTTTTCATCTCGTTTGTCTAATATATTAGTTGCTTATACTTTGCTATGTTCTGCAATTTGAGCCACAAAGATAGGGAATTTTATCCAACCATAATTCGCGGGGGGCGTCTGACCCACAATATTAGGGGGTGGTAGTGACCTATATTGGTCATCGAGTCAACCTATATCGGGGACTGTTGCCGAGAGTCCTGTTCTCTATTTGTCCTGCTAAGGCATCGTACGCCCAGCTCCACGATATACCTCTCCGAAGTGATACACAAGCCCTTCGCCTTATCGCGCGTATTCCTCTTATTCAGCGAAGGGAAAAGTATCCTTCTCGCGAAGGAAAAAGCGCCTTCACGTAGTGGTTTTCTTCTATCTACGTACGTAGTCTTAAAGACCAGGCACGTCAATCCAAATATCCACGTACGTAGATATTAAATCCACGTACGTAGACCAAGCTTATCTCCCACTCATCCACAACTTTTCTCCCTATGCGGAGCAACAACCTAATATGGGTCAAGATGCGGACCAATAATAGATTCGCCCGCTGACCCATATAGGTTGACTTAGCTCTGGGCATAGGTACGTCGTACTTCCTCCGCTAAGACACTTGCTCTAAGAGGCGCTCGATGAGTACGGGGAAGGCGTAGCTACTGCGCTCCGTGCTCGGTATATGCTGGTAGGGAAGCTCCGCACTGAGGCCCTCGGCTTCGATGAAGAAGAGGCGAGCATAGATAGCACGGTGGGAGAGCTTGTGCGAGCACTGTGCTATGGGCGTGGGGTGGAAGGTCGGGCGCTCGAGTGCTGCGATGAGGTCACCGAAGGCGGGGAGCTTCGTCAGCTCTTCGACGGTGACACCCGTCTCTCCCGTCTCGATGAGGGGGAATTCATACAGTCCCTGCCAGATGTCGCCAGCACCACGACGGCGAATGAGTAGGCCTTCGCCCCCTGATGCGAGGGGGAGGCGGATGAGGAAGTAGTCCATATGGCGGGGGAGGACCTTCGTCTTGCCCTGTTTGATAGGGAGCTGCTCCTCGATGCCGGCGCGATGGGCGAGGCAGTGCATAGCGATGGGGCACTCGTCGCAGTGCGGACGACGGGGCGTACAGCAGAGGGCACCCAGCTCGATGACGGCTTGGTTGTGGCGGCTGGGATGCGCCTTGTCGAGGAGGGCCTCCGCCAGATCCCAGTAGGAGCGTACGCCACGTGTCGTGTCGATGGGCTCGGTAGAGCCGAAGAGGCGACTCAGCACGCGGTAGACATTGCCGTCCACGGTGGGGTAAGGGAGGTTGTAGGCGAAGGAGAGGATCGCACCGCGCGTATAAGGGCCGACACCTGGTAAGCGGCTCAGCCCCTCGGGGCTGTGGGGGATCTCTCCGCCGAAGTCCGAGACGATGATCTGTGCGGCACGCAGGAGATTGCGCCCACGAGAGTAGTAGCCGAGACCCTGCCAGAGGAGGAGTACCTCGTCTTCGCTCGCTGCGGCTAAGTCTTGTACGGTGGGGAAGCGCTCGGTGAAGCGATGATAATAAGCCATCCCTTGGTCCACGCGCGTCTGCTGGAGGATGATCTCGGAGAGCATGACGTGGTAGGCCGATACATCTTCGCGCCAGGGGAGGGCACGGGCATGCTCGTCGTACCAGCTACCGAGGCGGCGCTGCACATCACGAAGGTCGATGCCTTCGGTGGATGGGGTGGGATGGGTCTTCTTCATCGGGCGCAAAGATACGCCATTACGCACGTAGCCCCTGCATCCCGAGTGATGCAGGGGCTACGCTTATATAAATACGATTAGTGAAGTGCGGGGGATTACTTCGTCTCAGCGCGGAGGACCTCGACGGCCTTCTCGATCTGTGTGTCGACGCCCTGCAGGACCTTCGTGGGATCAAGAGGCACGACGACGTCGGGCTCCATCTGGGTATTCTCCAGATAGCGACCATCGAAGAGACGGAAGCCTACGGCGGGGATACCGAAGTAGACGCTGGGGTCGAGGAGCGTCACCCAGTTCACGCTGGTCATCGTACCAGCTACGGGCATACCGACGACCTTACCGACCTTGAGGTGCTGATAGACCCAAGGCGTACCGTGGGCATTGCTGTAGTCAGCTTCGCAGGTGACGAGGACGGAGGGGCGATTCCAGCGGCGAGAGGACATCTCCGAGTACTGGCGGTCACGGACGACCTGGTCAGCGTAGTGCTTACCCGTGAAGAAGGCTTCGATATCCTCGTGGAGGCGACCACCGCCGTTGTAGCGGATGTCGATGACGATACCCTTCTTCTGGTAGTACTTGCCCATGACATCGGAGTAGACCGTGCGGAAGCTGGGGTCACCCATCGAGGGGATGTGGACGTAGCCGAGTGTGCCCTTCGATACGCGCTCTACCTCTTCGGCGCGCTGCTTGACCCAGCGCTTGTAGAGGAGGTCACTGAGGGCAGAGGAGGAGATGGGGCGGATGACTTCGTCGACCTGCTCACCTGAGGCGGTGCGGAAGGAGATGAGGAGGCGCTTGCCTACCTTATCATTCAGCAGAGGGAAGTAGTCCTTACCTGCCTCGAGCTTCTCGCCGTCGATAGCGGTGATGAGGCTGCCCTTCTGCAGCTTCGTGCGGGAGTTGTCGAAGGGACCACCTGCCACGATTTCGTCGACGTGCAGGGCACCAGAGCCTGCTACAGGTGAGACGAAGACGCCGAGCTCAGCCGTGGGGAAGGCCGACGATGAGCTGCGAGCACCAGAGCCCGTGTGGGATACGTTCAGCTCGCCGAGGAGCTCGCTCAGCATCTCGGCGAAGTCCTGATTGTTGTCGATGTAGGGGAGGAAGGTGCGGTAGTGGTCGGTGAGCTTCTTCCAGTTCACGCCGTGCATATCCTTGCGGTAGAAGCGTGCTTCTTCTTCACGGACGACTTCTTCGTACATGACCTCACGCTCGCGGATGCGGTCGATGTGGCGGTGGCCAGCCATCGTGATGGGCTTTGTGGCATCCGTCTTGGGATCGAGCGTCATGGGTGAAGCGCCGAGGATGAAGAGCTTCGTGCCCTTCTTGTCCGAAGCGAAGAAGGGAGAGGAGAGGTCCATCTTCTTCTGCAGCTGCGTCGTGTGCTTGCGCATATCATAGACCCAGAGGTCTTGGCCTGCTTCGGTAGCGGAGAAGTAGAAGAGCTTCTTGTTGTCGGACGAGAGGATGTAGTCACCGAGGCGCGAAGAGGTGGGGGTGATGCGTACGGTGCGCAGGTCAAGGTTGTCCCATTCGATGACGCCGTTGGTGCTCTTGGTGGGCTGAGCCTTCTTCGTCTTCGTGGTGTCGGCCTTGGCTTGCTTCTCGGCTTCCTCGAGGAGAGCGAGGTCTTCGTCGTTCATGCGGAACTTCTCATAGGCCGCGCGATTGAGGAAGACCGCCATAATATCATTCATAGAGCCCCACGAAGCGTGGTTGCGCATACCATACTTATCGGTAGCGTAGAGGAGGATGTTCCCATCGGTAGACCAGCGAGGGTTGCTGCTGAAGTAACCGCTGTTCGTGAGGTTCTGGATGGGTTGGCCACCCTGAGCGCTGACGATACCTACGTCGGTGTAGGGCCCACGGCCGCGGGAGACGTAGGAGAAGGCGATCCACTTCCCATTGGGTGACCATACGAAGTCGGGATCAAGCGTCTGCTTGCCGTCGGTGATCTGACGAGTCTGGCGGGTCTTGAGGTTATAGACCATGAGCTTCTCACGCTGGTAGAGGAAGGCTACCTCATTGCCATCGGGGGAGAAGGAGGGGTACATCTTCTCGCCCTTGAGCGAGGGGATGAGCTTCTCGTCACTGATAGCCATGGCGTTGGGGAAGTTCTGATCTTCGCCACGCTCGACCTTAGCGATGTAGAGATCCCATGAGCCGTCCTTGGTGCTGGCGTAGACGACGGACTTGTTGTCCGCGCCAAAGGTGACACCACGCTCGGCCTGTGAGCCCTTCGTGATCTGACGGGTCGTGGTGTAGTCGGTAGCGGTGACGAAGACGTCACCACGCGAGAGGAAGGCGATCTGCTTGCCATCGGGAGAGACAGCCGAGGAGCCGAGGCTACGACTCATCGAGAGGTGCAGCTCTTCGTCGGGAGCCTGGTCCTTGGAGATATGGATGGGTACACGCTGCTCGCTGCGACCAGGGACGAGGGTGTAGATCTCACCGGCATAGCCGAAGCAGAGCAGGCCGTCGGCTGAGCTGGAGAGGAAGCGTACGGGGTCACCCTTGAGCTGGGTGAGTGCCTTGGCTTCGGTGGCGGGGCCAGCGAGGTTGCCTTCGTAGATATTCATCGAGCCACCATTGCGCTCGCTGAGGAAGTAGAAGGACTTACCTGTGGGGGAGTAGACGGGATCGCGGTCTTCGCCATCGTGGCGGGCGACGAAGCGGTAGGTCTTCTTGTCGAAGTCGTACTCGAGGAGGTCGCGTGAAGCAGAGGAGGTGTGGTGCTTACGCCACTCGTTCTCGAAGCTCTTGATCTCCTGATAGAGGATGCGACGGCCATCACGGCTGACATTCACTGCTTCGGCGGGTGTAGCGAGGATCTGCTCGGGGCGACCACCCGTGACGGGCACACGGTAGAGCTCGGTGAGCAGGGAGTTGGGGAAGAGGGCGGAGCTGGCAGGGTCCTGGATGTGTGCCTTGAAGATCAGGTAGCGGCCATCGGGAGTGAAGGCCTGGGGAATCTCACGTCCCGAGTGGGTCGTCAGCTGACGCGCCTTACCGCCACCTGCTGGCATGATGTAGATGTTGACGCCAGAGGAATTGCGGTCGGAGGTGTAGGCGATCTGCTTGCCATCGGGTGACCAGACGGGGTAGCACTCGTAGGCTTCGGTCGAGGTCAGGCGACGGGCTTCACCACCCACGGTGGGCACGGTGTAGATGTCGCCTTGGTACGCGAAGGCGATCGTCTTGCCATCGGGGGAGATAGCAGGATAGCGCAGCCAGAGCGGGCGCTCCTGTGCAGAGGCGGAGAGTGCCGCCGCACCGAGGAGAAGCCCACAGAGAAGGGGGTTCTTTATATCCATTGCTTATAGTGATGATTGTGTATGTGGTTCGAGACCATGTATATGCTCAAAGATACGATAAATAGAGGGAAGGCGTAAAGGAGGCGAATGTGTCCATGACGCACATCCCAAGTGGTGGGCAAAGAGCACCCTGCCGAAGTGTGTGTAGAGGGGGCGCGTGGAGGGGGTAAAAGTAACCAGTACTGGTCGGCGATCGGACCAGTACTGGTCACACCGCAGAGCAGTACTGGTCACTAATGCCTACCAGTACTGGTCGATGCAGTGACCGGTACTACTTCATTTTCCCTCCTCGGTGGACAGGGGCAGTGAGCGTGGCGATTTGCTTGTGTGATAGTGGCCTAAGCAGTGGTGCCAAGGCATCGTGATTTCGGCTGCGGAAGTAGGGGAGAGGTTATGGCTTTTCAGGCTGTTTGGAGGGGCTGTTTGTCCCGCATTTGCACTGGAAAAGCGGCTTAGGTGAATGTGCGGTGCACGAATTAGGGGAAAATGTGTACTTTTGCCCGTATTTATAACGCTCGTGTGGAGGCCTTTCCTCCACCTCTAATAAGAGCTCTATTACTATAGGTGTCCGGGCTGTGGCGCTCCTTGCGATCGCAGCTCCCCGACCCAGTCCGCCCATCGCGCACTCCATGGTGAGAGCGCCCGTGAGGTGCCCGTTTCGCACTATGGGCGGATGCTTGACCGATATAAGATGAACTTACTTGAGCAGAAATTAGCATCCTTTACCGAGCCCCAGAAGGCTCAGGCTGCAGGGATTTATCCCTACTTCCGAAAGATAGAAAGCGACCAGGATACCGAGGTCGTCATCGATGGCCGTAAGGTCCTCATGTTCGGGTCGAACTCGTACCTCGGACTGACGAACCATCCCGAGATCAAGGCTGCTGCTATCGCCGCTACGGAGAAGTATGGTACGGGATGTGCAGGGAGCCGCTTCCTCAACGGTACCCTCGATACGCACCTCGAGCTGGAAAAGCAGCTGGCTGCCTTCGTCGGCAAGGAAGATGCCATCATCTTCTCCACGGGCTTCCAGGTCAACCTCGGGGTCATCTCCTGCCTCCTTGGCCGTGAAGACTATATCATCTGGGATGCACTCGATCACGCTTCGATCATCGAGGGTATCCGCCTCTCTCCCGCTAAGAGCCTCCGCTACAAGCACAATGATATGGAAGCTCTCGAGCGTCGCCTCAAGCAGTGCGACCCCGATCGCATCAAGCTCATCGTCGTCGACGGTGTCTTCAGCATGGAGGGTGACCTGTGCAATCTCCCCGAGATCGTGCGTCTGGCGAAGAAGTACAACGCCTCGGTGATGGTCGACGAAGCTCACGGCTTCGGCGTACTCGGTGACCACGGTCGCGGTACGTGTAACCACTTCGGTCTGACTGATCAGGTCGACCTCCTCATGGGTACCTTCAGTAAGAGCTTCGCCTCTCTCGGTGGCTTCATCGCTGGTAGCAAGGTACTCATCAACTATCTCCGCCACCACGCTCGCTCCTATATCTTCAGCGCCAGCTGTACGCCTGCCTCGACGGCTGCTGCCTCCAAGGCTCTGGAGATCATGCTTCGTGAGCCCGAGCGTGTAGCATCGCTCCGCGAGAAGACGGCTTACTGCCTGGATCGCTTCCGTAAGCTGGGCTTCGAGATCGGTAATACCTCGACGCCTATCATCCCCCTCTTTATCCGTGATAATGAGAAGACCTTCCGCGTGACAGCTCTGCTCTTCGAGGAAGGTGTCTTCGTCAATCCCGTCGTGGCTCCAGCTGTCGCTCCTGGCGATACGCTGATCCGCTTCTCGCTCATGGCTACCCATACCTATGAGCAGCTTGACCGCGCTATCGAGGCGCTCGTCAAGGTCTTCAAGGCCCTGGACATTCCACTCCATCCTCAGGCTTAGAAACAAGCGTCGCTCAGAAGAAAAAGATTATTACGGGTATCCTATCGAAATAAATTCGGGGGGATACCCGTTGATCTTAGTAGATAGCTCATCTATCGACGATGTATGACTACTTCAAGCGCCCACCTAACCTCCCTCTTAGCTTTTATTGCTCTTGTCCTGCTTAGCCCCAGCTGTCGAGCTGCCCACGATGGGCAGAATGGTGAAGAGGGTGATCAGGCTCGCGAGGGAGTCGTCAGCTATACCGAAGACTACTCTAAGGTCCCGCTCCCCCCGCATACTTACCGCCTGACGCTCCCACATGCCAGCCCCCTCGAGGACTTCCGAGTGGAGATCGTACCGGCTCTTCCCAATACCGACCCGACGCACACCAGCCTCGATGGGCGCTTCGTACCCAGTACCCAGGTGGATGTCTTCTCCTCCTACCGCTATCAGCATGGCGAGGGGATTATCTCAGCCTTCGACAAGCCTATCAAGGGTCTGGATCCTAAGCCCTTCCTCTATGGTGAGCCCCTCCTTCTGCCCTTCCGTGGTAATAAGGAGCTGGCTATCACGATCAATGATAGTGTGCGTGTCGTCTACCGTATCTGGCGCGCTATGGGCAAGGCGACGAAGGTCAGCCCAGACTCCGCGGCCAGTAAGCTTCCCCGCAAGCGAGGCTATACGGCCTACGTCATCACCGCTCCCGAGCGTCATAAGGGCAATAGCCCAGACTACTATATTGAGCTGATCCCGTGCATACGGAAGAAGGTCGACTGCAATATCCATGTACTGAGCGGAAAGTTCGAGCTCGATATGGAAGCTGAAGGGCTGAACCTTCCCTACATCTTCAAGAGTGATGGCAAGACCATGTCCACTCGCATGGGCTGCCCTGATGCTCGACTGGAAGAAAAACTCATCCGGCACATGGGCCTCGTGGTCCTGCGTAATGCTGGCGAATCGGTCACGGTGTATATACCCGATCGCTTCACGTTGCTCACTCGCTGCTATCGTCCAGAGGGCAAGCGCGAGCTGCTGACCAGCGACAGACAGCCACAGCGCAATCTGAGTGCGCAGATGGATGGTGATCAGAGATAATATCGTATCTTTGTAAAGGCGTTGTGCCTGACACGCGGAGATCTGTGTGCTGTGTGTCGGGCTTAAAAGGGAATCGAGTGAGAATCTCGAACAGTCCCGCTGCTGTATGTGCATCATACTGCTCCCTGCCGAGGGCTATGTCGAAGCCCTGACCACTGGAGGTTCTGTGTCTCTGGGAAGGGTGGCTGGGAGACAAGGTGCACGAGTCAGAAGACCTGCAACGCTCATTCAAAATGCTTCGAGGAAAGCTACAAGTGTGGGTCTCCATGCTTGGAATTTATTCCCCAAAGAGGATGTCCGCTCTTTTGAATAAAGTGGGCAGTGGTACTTTTGCCGTAATGATTTAGTGGATATGCCTCAGGTGGCGTCCAGGACGGTGGGGAAACTCGCGGGTCAGGACTCCTGCCTGAGGCTTATTCGTTGTGATGCCTCCGGATGCTATATCTTTGTACTATAGCAGATGTCTAATAAGTAATCATCGACGTGGTAGATTCGACTTTGCCCAAGGAATTTTCGGTAGCTCTAAAGGGAGCCCTCTCCTTGTTTATTGTAGGGACGCATATCAGCTCGCTGTGCCAGCCTGATGAGGCGCTCCTGTGGCTACGTGTGTGTAATCTCCTTACGCCGCTTGCCCTGGTCTTCTTCTTCTTCCTCTCGGGCTATGGGCTGATGACCCAGCTGCGTCTGCGTACCCTTCGTACACCTACTACGTCTCCAGCAGCTCTCTGGACGGGCTGGCTCCCCCGAAGACTCTGGGGACTCCTGAAGCCGTTCCTCTTCTTCTATGCTGTGGCACTCTTCTTCCTCTTTGCAGGGTTTGGTTTTGACCATATTCCCCAAGCGCTGGCACAGCTCAAGGTTAATTTCATTATTTGGAAGGTTGGTATTCCTGGCCCCTTGACCGCTGCTTGGTATCTCTTGGAGCTGATGGCGCTCTATGTCTTCTTCTATTTCTCCTTCCGGTATGTCCGTCGTTGGGGTAGGGCTATGCTCGTGCTCATTTTGCTTACGCTCCTTCTTGTGTTAGTTGCATGGCAAGTCGGCTTCGGGTACTACTGGATCCGCTATCCTCTTTGTTTCTCGGTGGGTGTGGCCTATGCTATCTATGAGAGGAGTCTATATAAGCAGATAAAGGCGTATCGCATCCTCTGCCTTCCTGCAGTATTACTCTTGATGGGGGTATATATATGGAGTGTGCTGATCTTCCCGAATCATCCCATCATGCTGATGCTCGCCAGCCATCTTGCTTACTTCGCCCTACCCGTGATGCTTACCGCGCTTAGCAAAGTCTGGGGGGAGACAGATCTCTTTATGCGACGTGCGCACGGCCCCGTTGGGAGTGCTCTGATGTGGCTCGGTGGTATCTCGCTTGAGACCTACCTTCTGCATATGTCCTTCGTGAACTTCTTTAGGAGCCCAGTCATCTATATTCAGTCGCCACTACTTTACCTTGTAGTGGTTTATACTGCCACTATATTCGGCGCCTATCTCATTGCTCGCTATCTCCGCGTCTTGGTGCGCGCTTGAGGTAGTCTCGTTTTTACTTTCTCCCCCTCTTTTCTCTTCGCTGATACAGCGATGTGGTTAGCTACATATAGGTAGGTAGCCACACCGTGGTGCGCCAGTTTTGTGGTGCATATACCTACTATGGGGTATGTGCAGTGGTAGGATTATGCCTTTTTTTCGCTAATGTTAGTACGGCATATACCTAATTAAGCTATCTTTGTACCGTGCATTGCATGAGGTGGTGCGTCCCGACACAGCTATGGGGCGCCCTAATGTCTTGCACGATAGCAATATATCTCTACAAGAAGGCAATAACATAGAATCAATTAAATAGCAACTTTATGTCGTGGTTAATTAAATCTTCGATCGGGCGTAAGCTGGTCATGAGCATCTCAGGCCTCGCGCTTATCCTGTTCCTGACCTTCCACATGTCGATGAACCTTGTGGCGCTCTTCTCTGAAGAAGCCTACAACGCCGTGTGTGAGTTCCTCGGGGCTAACTGGTATGCCCTGGTCGCTTCGATGGGGCTGGCAGTCCTCTTCATCGTCCACATCGTCTATGCCTTCATCCTGACGCTTCAGAATCGCAAGGCTCGCGGTAACGACCGCTATGATGTCGTCGACAAGCCTAAGGGTGTCGAGTGGGCGTCGCAGAACATGATGGCTCTCGGTGTCATCATCGTCCTCGGGATCTTCCTGCACCTCTTCAATTTCTGGGCTAAGATGCAGCTCGCAGAGATCATCGGTCAGCATGACCTCGGTATCAATGGTGTCACTGGTCCTACGGACGGCGCTGGTCTGATCCGCTACACCTTCTCTAATCCCATCTTCGTAGTCCTCTACCTCATCTGGCTCGGGTCACTGTGGTTCCACCTGTCTCACGGCTTCTGGAGCTCACTGCACACCATCGGCTTCAACAACCGCATCTGGTTCGAGCGTCTGCGTTGCATCTCCAACATCTATACGACGGTCATCGTCCTCGGCTTCGCTGTCGTCGTGATCTATTACTTCATCCAAGCCCTCTGCGGGGGCTCCTTGTGGTATTGCTAACCACAGTTCATCCCACAAGTAAGCTATCCATACCTCTAAGATTATGTCTAAGATAGATTCGAAGATCCCCGCCGGCCCATTGGCCGAGAAGTGGACCTCCTATAAGGACCATCAGAAGCTCGTCAACCCTGCAAACAAGCGCCGCCTCGACATCATCGTCGTCGGTACGGGCTTGGCTGGTGCCTCCGCTGCCGCCTCGCTCGCTGAGATGGGTTTCAACGTCTTGAACTTCTGTATCCAGGACTCTCCCCGTCGTGCACACTCGATCGCTGCTCAGGGGGGTATCAATGCCGCTAAGAACTACCAGAACGATGGTGACTCCGTCTACCGCCTCTTCTACGATACGATCAAGGGTGGTGACTACCGTGCTCGCGAAGCAAACGTCTATCGTCTGGCCGAAGTGGCTAATAGCATCATCGACCAGTGCGTCGCTCAGGGTGTGCCTTTCGCTCGCGAATACGGCGGCCTTCTCGACAACCGCTCCTTCGGGGGTGCACAGGTCTCTCGTACCTTCTACGCTCGTGGTCAGACGGGGCAGCAGCTCCTCCTCGGTGCCTACTCTGCACTGAGCCGTCAGGTCGGTAAGGGCACGGTGAAGATGTACACCCGCCATGAGATGCTCGACGTCGTCATCATCGACGGCCGTGCTCGTGGTATCATCGCCCGTAACCTCGTCACGGGTAAGATCGAGCGCTTCGCCGCTCACGCTGTCGTCATCGGTACCGGTGGCTATGGTAACGCCTTCTTCCTCTCCACGAACGCTATGGCCTCTAACGGCTCAGCAGCTTGGCAGTGCTACAAGAAGGGTGCTTACTTCGCTAACCCCTGTATGGCACAGATCCACCCCACGTGTATCCCCGTCCACGGCGAATTCCAGTCTAAGCTCACGCTGATGTCTGAGTCGCTCCGTAACGACGGCCGTATCTGGGTGCCCAAGAACCTCGAAGACGCTAAGAAGCTCCAGGCTGGTACACTTCGTCCTACCGATATCAAGGAGGAGGATCGTGACTACTACCTCGAGCGCCGCTATCCCGCCTTCGGTAACCTCGTGCCTCGTGACGTCGCCAGCCGTGCTGCTAAGGAACGCTGCGACGCTGGCTACGGTGTCAACAACACGGGTCTGGCTGTCTTCCTCGACTTCTCCAGCGCTATCAAGCGTCTGGGTAAGGATGTCGTAGAAGCTCGCTATGGTAACCTCTTCCAGATGTACGAAAAGATCACCAACGACAATCCCTACGAGACGCCGATGATGATCTATCCCGCTATCCACTACACGATGGGTGGTATCTGGGTGGACTACGAGCTCATGACCTCTATCCCTGGCCTCTTCGCTATCGGTGAAGCTAACTTCTCCGACCACGGTGCTAACCGCCTCGGTGCTTCGGCTCTGATGCAGGGTCTCGCTGACGGTTACTTCGTACTGCCCTACACGATCCAGAACTATCTGGCTGACCAGATTCAGGTGCCCCGCTTCAGCACGGACCGTCCTGAGTTTGACGAAGCTGAAAAGGGTATCCAGGATCGTATCGCTCGCCTGATGAGCATCAAGGGTAAGCAGTCCGTCGACAGCCTCCACAAGAAGCTCGGTCACATCATGTGGGACTTCGTAGGTATGGGGCGCGAGCGCGAAGGCCTCGAGAAGGCTATCGTCGAGCTCAAGGCTCTGAAGAAGGAGTTCTGGAGCGACGTCCGTATCCCTGGTAAGGCTGATGACCTCAACGTGGAGCTCGAGAAGGCTCTTCGTCTGGCTGACTTCATCGAGATCGGCGAACTTATGGCTCGTGACGCTCACGACCGTGAAGAGAGCTGCGGTGGTCACTTCCGCCTCGAGCACCAGACGCCCGAAGGTGAAGCCCTGCGCCACGATGATCAGTTCGCTTACGTCTCCTGCTGGGAGTACCAGGGCGAAGATCAGGATCCCGTCCTTCTGAAGGAACCTCTGGACTACGAGTTCGTCGTACGTCAGCAGCGTAACTATAAGAACTAACCCCAAGCCAACATCCACAATGGACAAGAATATAAATATCAAGGTTAAGGTCTGGCGTCAGCGTGGCCCCGAGGTAAAGGGTGCGTTCGAAACCTACGACCTGCAGAATATCTCTCAGGGTAGCTCCTTCCTGGAGATGCTCGATATCCTCAACGAGCAGCTCGTACGCGAAGGCAAGGAGCCCGTTGTCTTCGACCACGACTGCCGCGAAGGTATCTGCGGTATGTGCTCGCTCTACATCAATGGGCACCCCCACGGGCCCGATGATAGCATCACGACCTGTCAGCTGCACATGCGTCGCTTCAACGATGGCGACACGATCACCATCGAGCCTTGGCGCTCGGCTGGCTTCCCCATCATCCGTGACCTCATGGTAGACCGCTCGGCCTACGACAAGATCATCCAGGCTGGTGGCTTCGTGTCGGTCAATACCGGTGGTGTACCCGATGCTAACGCTATCCCCATTCCTAAGGCTAACGCCGACATGGCTATGGACGCTGCTGCTTGTATCGGTTGCGGTGCCTGCGCTGCAGCTTGTAAGAACGGCTCGGCTATGCTCTTCGTCTCTGCTAAGGTCAGCCAGCTGGCTCTCCTCCCACAGGGTCGTGTCGAAGCTGCCCGTCGTGCTAAGGCTATGGTCGCTAAGATGGATGAGCTGGGCTTCGGTAACTGTACGAACACTCGTGCTTGCGAAGTCGAATGCCCCAAGAACATCTCGATCTCCAATATCGCTCGTCTGAACCGCGAGTTCCTCGCTGCTAAGTTCAAGGACTAAGCTCCGAGGCGAATCCCTCTCTTCGGCCTCCTGTGGCGGCTTCTCCCCCTTCGCGGGAGAAGTCATACGGAGCCGACTACCATCGCTCTCTTCAGGATTCACCTCCTGGATTGAATAGGTTAGATTGGTGTAGTATCGCCCGCCCTCCTGAGCCCACGGCTCCTGAGGACGGGCGATCGCATTATAGAGCCTCCCTGCGCTTCTTCTGCGGGGAGGCTTCTTTGTTTTCTCTGAAAGGTGTTGACCGTACCCATAGAGGAGGGGGGTGCGAAGCTATATAGGTCGGTAGGCTATCATTGTGAGGTGTTAGCAGTCCGTCATATATAGTGTATGTCCTTCGCTTCGGCGCTCGGTATAGACGGAAGCGTGGACCTCTCTGAGATCTCTGCCTTTGCGCATCCGACCGTCCCTGCACACGGCTACATAGATAGTCCGAGGCCCTGCCGTGCATCGCACGGCAGGGCCTCGGACTGTATGGATAGGGCGTATCTCAGCCTCACCCACGGGGAGAGAGCAGCGGGGCCTTACTTCATGATGAGGCTCTCGGAAGAGCGGAGGAAGGCGATGACCTGCTGGACTTCGGGGCCGTCAGGTACCTGCTCTTCGATCTGCAGGATGGCGTCGTAGAGGCTGATCTTACCATTGAAGACCAGGCGGTAAGCCATCGCGAGATGGCGCTGTGTGCGCTCGTCGATACCCGCCTTGGAGAGCATACCCGCATGGATCCCAGCGTAGACGGCAGGGTTGTCCTTGACGGTGATGAAGGGCGGTACGTCCTCGCCGAAGCGGCAGCCTGTGAGGATGAACGCCAGATCGCCGATGCGACAGCGGGGCTTGGCCGTGACGCCGCTGCTGAAGATCGAGCGGCTGCCGATGGTGCAGTCGCAGGCGATCTTGACCGCGTAGCCGAAGACATTCTGATCACCCACCTGACAGTTGTGCGAGATGTGGGTACCCTCCATAAGGATGTTCCCACTGCCGATGACGGTGGAGACGTCGCTGCGGGAGGCGCGGCTGATGACCACGTTCTCACGGATCACGTTGTTGTCGCCGATGATGAGTGTGGACTTCTCGCCCTTGTAGGAGAAGTCCTGGGGCGAGGCACCGAGCACGGCATTCTGATAGATGGTGTTGCCACTACCGATGTGCGTGCCATTCATCAGGCTGACGTGCGGGTAGATGGTGCAGTCGTCACCGATGACGACGTCGTCCTCGATGTAGGCGAAGGGATAGATCGTCACACGGGCGCCGATCTGGGCGCCAGGTGCGATGAAGGCTTGTGGACTGATCATAGCGATAGGGGATTACTGGGCACCTCCGCCGAGGGCATTATAGAGGTTCACGACGGCCTGCATCTTGCTGAAGCGGTCGCGTATCTGGGAGAGCTGAGCCTGCAGGAGTGCCTGCTGGGCGGTGATGACCTCGAGATAAGAGGAGGTCTTCCCCGTCTTGAAGAGGGTCTCGACGATCTCGACATTCTTCTCGAGGCTCTCGATCTGTAGGGTCTCGGCCTTGATCTTCGCCTCGGAGGCCTCATAGAGGGCGAGGGCATTGCTTACCTCAGCACCGGCATTGTAGAGGCTTTGCTGGAACGCCAGGCGTGCCTTCTCTTCCTCAGCCTCAGCGACACGAAGGCCTGCGACGAGCTTGCCACGGGCGAAGATAGGCTGTGCCAGCGAGCCAAGAGCCGAGGCGATGAACTTCATCGGGTTCGATACGGCCTGCCCAAGAGCGCCCGTCCAGCCTGCGCTCCCCGTGATGGTGAGCGAGGGGTAGAAGGCGGCACGTGCGCCATTCGTCTGATAGTAGCAGCTGGCCAGTGCCATCTCCGCTACGCGCACATCGGGGCGTGCCGAGAGTAGCTGAGCGGGTACGCCGACGGCGAAGGTGCTGGGGAGCTGCTGTGCCTCGAGCGTGGAGCGGCTATAGGCACGGGGCGACTCACCGAGGAGGAGGGCCAGCGCATTCTCCGTCGTGGTGATCTGGCGCTCGATCTCGGGGATGGAGGCCTCTACCTGATGGAGGTTGGCACGGGCGGACTGCACGGAGGACTCCATAGCACGGCCGAAGTCCTTCTGCGCCTGCATCAC
The DNA here is from genome assembly GCF_000700805.1 of Porphyromonas sp. KLE 1280. Classification (NCBI taxonomy): domain Bacteria; kingdom Pseudomonadati; phylum Bacteroidota; class Bacteroidia; order Bacteroidales; family Porphyromonadaceae; genus Porphyromonas; species Porphyromonas sp. KLE 1280. The sequence continues at coordinate 132,176 of NZ_KL362966.1, read as the reverse complement.
CTCGAGGGTGTGGGCGGCGAGCTCGGCAGCCGAGCGGGTGAGCTGGAGCTGGCGGTCAAGCATCAGCAGCGTGTAGTAGCTATTCGCCACGCTCGCGATGACACGGCTACGGACGAGCTGCTGGTAGGCCTGAGCGCGGAGGAGCTGGGCCTGCGTCGAGCGGGAGGCATTCAGTAGCGAGCCGAAGAGATCCACCTGCCAGCTGGCTTGCACGGGCAGCGTGTAGCTGTAACTGGCGGGTACGCCCTCGGTCTTACCTGCTGAGATCGAGGGAGCGAGCGTCAGCGAGGGGAAGAAGGAGAGGCGGGCGGCCTTGAGCTGGGCCTCAGCCTGCTGGGTGGAGAGGTTCGCCGAGAGCAGGTCGACATTCTGCTGGAGGGCCTTCTCGATGAGTGCCTGCAGGGGCGCATCGGTGAAGAGCGCACGCCAGGGCGTCTGCCCGAAGGACGTGGTGTCTTGGCTCAGCGTGTCGATCTTGTCGCCACGGTAGATGGAGGTATCTACCGTGGGACGCTGATACTTCTTGTAGACGCCACAGCCTGTGAGTGTGAGGCTGAGGGCGAGGAGGGGAAGGCTATGCTTGAGCGTCATCTTGTGAGTCGGTCTTGGAGGTGTTGGAGAACTGAAGGATCTCACCCGAGGGCTTCGAGGTGATGATGTCGTCGAAGCGTAGGGGCTTGAAGCGCTCCTGCAGGCTCTGGAAGACGACGAAGAGGGTGGGGACGATGAAGATCTGCAGGATCATCCCGATGAGCATCCCGCCGACGGTGCTGGCACCGAGCGTGGAGTTCCCGTTAGCCCCGACACCACTGGCGAACATCAGCGGGAGGAGCCCCACGATCATCGCGAGCGAGGTCATCAAGATCGGGCGCAGACGAGCCACCGCCCCGAGGATCGCACTCCACGTGATCGCCATACCTGTGCGGCGGCGGTCCAGAGCGAATTCGACGATGAGGATGGCGTTCTTCGCCAAGAGACCGATGAGCATGATCAGAGCGATCTGCATATAGATATTGTTCGTGTGCCCGAAGACATTCGAGAAGATGAAGGCACCCGAGAGCCCGAAGGGGATGGAGAGGATGACCGAGAAGGGCAGGAGGTAGCTCTCGTACTGTGCACTCAGGATGAGGTAGACGAAGAGCAGACAGAGGCCGAAGATGAGCGCTGTCGTATCCGACGAGCCCTGCTCCTCACGCGTCAGACCCGAGTAGTCGTAGCCGTAGCCTGCCGAGAGCGTCGAGCTGGCGACCTCGGAGACGGCCTTCAGCACGTCCCCTGTGGCATAGCCTGGGGCGGGGGAGGCCATCACGTCGATAGAGGTGTAGAGGTTGAAGCGGTTCACGCTCGCAGGGCCGTAGACCTTCTCCGTGGTGATGAAGGAGGTGATAGGCGCCATCTCACCCGTGCCGGTACGCACATAGATATTGCTCAGGGCGTTGATGTCGAGGCGCTGCTCGGGGGCGGACTGCAGGAGTACGCGGTAGAGCTTACCGTAGCTGTTGAAGTTCGCCACGTACATCCCCCCGAAGTAACCCTGCAGGGTGGAGAGGACGGTCTGCGGTGTCGTGCCGGCACGCATCGTGGCGGCTACGTCGACGTCGATGACGTACTGGGGGAAGCTGGGGTTGTACTGCGTCATCGCATAGGCTACCTCGGGGCGTGCATTGAGTGCGGCGAGGAACTTCTGCGTCTCGGCGAAGAACTTATCCAGCTCGCCACCCGTCTTGTCGAGCATCGTCAGCGACACGCCCGAGGCCATACCATAGCCCGGGACCATCGGTGGGGTCATCGCCAGCACGGAGGCATCCTTGATGGTAGCGCCATAGGCGAAGAGCTTGCCTGCGATCTCACTCGTCGTCGTCTTACGCTCACCGAAGGGCTTCATGCGGACGAACATCGAGGCATAGTTCGAGCCCGAGCCACCTATGAGGCTGAAGCCCGAGATGCTCATGACCTGCTCCACGCCGTCCTGTGCCTTCGCGACGTCGGCGACGTCCTTGAGCACCTTCTCCGTCTTCTCGCGGCTGGTACCTGGAGGTGTGGCGACGGTGACCATCACCGTACCCGTATCTTCCTGGGGCACGAGCTCGCTACTGGTGAACTTCATCAGGACGACCATGATGACGATACTTACCAGCACGATGATGCCCGAGGTGACGCGATGGCGCACGAAGAACTCGACCCCCTTGCGGTAGGGGCGCAGGACGCGATTCTCATACACAGCGTTGAAGGCCAGATGGAAGCGGTCGATGAAGCTGAGCTTCTTCCCCTCGTGACCCTTGTGGGGCTTGAGCAGAAGGGCGCAGAGCGTGGGGCTAAGCGTCAGAGCGTTGACGGCAGAGATGACGATAGAGACGGCCATCGTGACCCCGAACTCACGGTAGAACGTACCGCTGATCCCCGAGATGAACGACACGGGCACGAAGACCGCAGCCATGACGAGCGTGATGGAGATGATAGCGCCCGAGATCTCATGCATGGCGTCCATGCTGGCTGTGCGGGCGGAGTCGTAGCCCTCGTCCAGCTTGGCGTGTACGGCCTCGACGACGACGATGGCGTCATCCACGACGATAGCGATGGCGAGCACCAGTGCCGAGAGCGTGAGGAGGTTCAGCGAGAAGCCGAAGATCTGCAGGAAGAAGAACGTACCGACGAGCGACACGGGTACCGCGATGGCGGGGATGAGCGTGCTTCGGAAGTCCTGCAGGAAGATATATACGACGATGAAGACGAGTAGGAAGGCCTCGAGGAGCGTCTGGATGACATGCCAGATGGAGGCGTAGAGGAAGTCCGTGACGTCGAGGACGTAGGTCATCTTCATGCCGGGAGGGAAGTCCTTCTCCAGCTCCTGGATCTCGGCCTTGATGGCGGTGACGATGTCGTTAGCGTTGGAGCCTGCGATCTGCGAGACCATCCCCGTGACAGCGGGGTTGCCATCGGAGAGGGAGTTGATGCTGTAGCTGAGGGAGCCCAGCTCGATTTTCGCCACATCCTTGAGGCGGATGATGTTGCCCGCGTCGTCGGACTTGATGATGATGTTCTCGTACTCGGGGATGCTCTTCAGACGGCCCTTGTAGCGGAGCGAATACTCATAGGTGCGGTCACCTGATTCGCCGAGGCTCCCTGGGGCAGCCTCGAAGTTCTGTGCCGAGAGGACGCCTGAGACGTCGCTGGGGACGAGGGAATAGGCGCGCATCTTGTCGGGGTCGAGCCAGAGGCGCATGGCGTAGGTGCCTTGGCTGAAGGTATTTGCCGAGCCGACACCAGGCACACGCTTCAGCGCGGGCAGGATGTTGATGTCGGCGTAGTTCGCGAGGAACTGCGCATCGTAGCGCCCGTCTTCGCTCGTCAGCGAGTAGACGAGGAGCATGCTTGACTGGCGCTTCTGCGTCGTCACCCCGACGCGCACGACGTCAGCGGGGAGGAGGGCCTGAGCCTGCTGTACGCGGTTCTGCACGTTCACCGCTGCCATGTCGGGGTCGGTACCTTCCTTGAAGTAGACGGTGATGGAGGCGCCGCCCGAGTTCGTGGCGGTAGAGGTCATGTAGGTCATGCCTTCGACCCCGTTGATCTGCTCTTCGAGGGGGATGATGACGGAGTTGAGCACCGTCTGGGCGTCCGCACCTGCGTAGGCTGTGGAGACCTGTACGGTGGGCGGTGCGAGGTTGGGGTACTGCTCGATAGGCAGCTGTATGAGCCCGATGACCCCGAGGATGACGATGATGATGGAGATCACCGTCGAGAGCACGGGGCGGGTAATAAATCTATCGAAATTCATTGCTCTATATGCTTCCGGTTAAGGCGGTGAGGGCTTAGTGCTTCTCAGCAGCGCCGCCCTTGCCCATCATCTGCTGGCGTATAGCCTCCTGCTGCTTGGCATAGGCTTCTTCGGTGAGGGGCTTGATGACCTCGCCCTCCTTGACGCCCGTGGTGCCGGCGACGAGGATGCGGTCGCCAGCCTTGAGGCCGCTGGTGACGGTGTAGCTCTGCCCATCATCGACGGGGCTGACGGTGATCTCGGTGAAGGTCAGCTTGCCGTCCTTGTCGACGGTGTAGACGAACTTCTTGTGGAGCAGCTCAACCGTGGCACTCTGGGGCACGAGGATAGCCCCTGCCGTCTGGGTGGGGACGAGGACCGTACCTACCGAGCCACTGCGGAGCTTGCCCTCAGCGTTGGGGAAGTCGACACGCAGCGTGATCGCACCCGTGGTCTTGTCGACGACGCCGCTGACGCCCTGGATCGTCCCTTCGGCGGGGTATTCGCTGCCGTCGGAGAGGCGCAGGCGCACCTTGGGAAGGCTCTTTGCGGTCGTGCCATCCCCCACGAGGGTCTGCATCTCACGCTCAGAGACGGAGAAGTAGACGTAGGCCTGACGCGTATTTGATACCTGCGTCAGGGGCGAAGCACTCTGGGGGCTGACGAGGTTCCCCACGCGGTAGTTGATGGAGCCGACGACGCCCGAGACGGGGCTGGTGACAGTGCAGTAGGAGAGGTTCTCGCGTGCCGAGACGAGGGCGGCCTTGGCGACGGCGACATTGGCCTCAGCGCTCTTCAGGGCGTTGGAGACCTCTTCGTAGTTGCTCTGGCTGATGATGTTCTTGGCTAAGAGATCCTGGCTATTGCGCTGGTTGAGCTGCGCCGTGGCGAGTGAGGCCTGTGCAGCGGAGAGGCTGGCGGTAGCCTGCGAGACGGCGGCGCGATAGGTGACGTCGTCAAGGTGGAAGAGGGGTTGACCTGCCTTCACGCTCTGACCTTCGGTGACGTAGACCTTGGTGATGAAGCCCGATACCTTGGGGCGGATCTCGGCATCGTCCTCGCCTCGGATGACGGCGGGGTAACTGTTGTCGGCGGAGAAGTCGCCTGCGGAGAGGGTGCGTACGGGGAGTTCCTGAGGGCCTTGAGCTTGTCCCTGCTGAGCCGACTGACTGGAGCAGGCGGGCAGGAGCGTGATCCCTGCGGTGAGGAGCAGGAGGCTAAGGCACGAGACGGTAAGGCGTTGATGCGTCATAATTCTTGTGGGGTTGTATTGTTGGTTTGTCTTTTGATGAAGAGTGCCCCGTGGGTGGGGCTGTCGAAAGGGACTTCCCGCCACTTCGTCACCGCTGGTGGTGCGGGGCAAGTAGGGCGGGATAGGGGTATGTAAAGATACTATAAATCGAGAAGATACTATAAATCGAGGCTGTGAGGTCAGCCGTCTGGCTTTTCCCTGGGCTATGAGCCTCGCTTCGGGTGGGTGTGGCGGAGCATTTGCCCGCTCTCCCTCGCGCGTACCTATTATATTATTATATTAGGAGCTTTGCTTCGCATATATATATAGAGTCCCGTCCCTCCCGAAGGTTTATTCTCCCCGCCAAATTTCTCCTGCACCCTCCTCCCGAAGGGGGTGCTATGAACCTATATTGGTCGCTGGGTGAACCTATATAGGTCGCTTCATCGACCAATATAGGTCGTCACGTGGACCTATATAGGTCAGCCCGCCGACCTATATAGGTTGCTATTCCTCCCCTCGGCGCCTCTCTTGATGCCTTGCCCATACCTATTATATGTAAAGGTATGGGGGTAGCCGTGAATCCCCTGAATAGTGGCCAAAGTAATCCCATGAAAGCAGCAAGCTAACCAAAGTGAACAGAGTTTGTCTCACCCCCGTGGCTGGGCGCTCTACCTTTGCAGTGTCCTCCAAGAGATAGGAGGGCACAAGTACGTTTTATTCACTTTTATTCGTATCCATTATGGGAACCACAAAGCAAGCTCTCGGCTACACGCTTCGCAATGCCGAGATGAAGATCGGCAAACTTGCCGGCAAGACCGTCACCATCGCTACCGCCCGCACTCGAGGCCGCGTATCCTTCATGCGCTTCTGCGATATGGTGGCAGGGCACACGACCTTCAACTATATGGAGGTAGCCTCTATCCTTAACCTCGCAGCCGATACGGCGCGTGCTCTGGTCGCAGGCGGGGAGTCTGTCGAGTTCGGGCGTCTGGGGAGCCTCTCACCCACGCTCCGCAGTAAGGCCGTAGCCCAGGGTGAGGAGTTCAATGCGATGACGCATATCTCAAGAGCACGTGTACGCCTTCGCCCCAATCCTAAGTTCTTCCGTCTGGATGATGTAGCCTTCGAGCGCATTGCTCTGGAGAAGAAGGCCAAGGGGAAGAAGGGTAAGGGCGCACAGCCGAAGGAAGGCGGCCACCCTGCCGAGGGGACTCCTGCCGAGGGGACTCCTGGCGCAGGCGGTCATGTAGGTATCTAACCTCTGCCTTCGGCGCTTAGCCGCTCCACTCACGGTGCTCCCCCGCCTTAGCTCAGCCTAAGGCGGGGGAGTCCCCTCGTATGAGGCTGTTTGTCGCAAGCGTATGGAGTAGGGGATTTGCACAAATAAAAAGTTTGCTTTACCTTTGTAGCCGAAATCAAAAGCCGTCGCTCACCAAGGCGAGGAAAAACGGCCGAGATCGGAATGACTCTGTAGCTCAGTTGGTAGAGCAAGTGACTCTTAATCACTGGGTCGTGAGTTCGAGCCTCACCGGGGTCACCAGTCAAGCGGGTATTGCTTCTCTCGAAGTGATACCCGCTTTCTTTTTGTCAGCGGAGCGCGGAGGGTACAGGCGACGTGCCTTGCACTCCTCGTGGATAAGTCCCTTTATTTATCGTATTTATCGTATTTATCGTACCTTTGCACGACAAACTAAGTAATCAATCTGTATAAGAATGAGCTCAATGATAAAAGTCACGTTCCCTGACGGCAGTCAGCGTGAGTACCCTGTGGGTACGACCTCGTGGGATATAGCTGGCAGCATCAGCCCCCGCCTGCAGCAGGATGTGCTGGCCGCTGGTGTCAATGGCCAGATCTGGGACCTTATGCGTCCCCTCAAGGAGGACACCGAGCTGAAGCTCTATAAGTGGGAAGATCCCGAAGGGAAGTATGCCTACTGGCACTCCAGTGCGCACCTCATGGCCGAAGCCCTTCAGGCGCTCTATCCTGGTGTGAAGTTCGGTATCGGTCCTGCTATTGAGAATGGCTTCTACTACGATATTGACCTGGGCGAAGGCGTGCAGCTTCGCGACGCCGACCTCGCAGCCATAGAGGCTAAGATGGCGGAGTTCGCTGCCCGCAAGGAGCCTATCATCCGCCGCGACATCACGAAGGCTGAGGTGACGAAGTTCTTCGAAGAGAAGGGCGACGAGTACAAGCTGGAGCTCATCGCAGACCTCCCCGACGGGTCGATCACGACTTATTCGCAGGGCGACTTCACGGACCTGTGCCGTGGCCCTCACGTGCCTAATACGGGCTATATCAAGGCTATCAAGCTGCTGAGCGTAGCTGGTGCCTACTGGCGCGGTGACGAGAAGCGCAAGCAGCTCACGCGTCTCTACGGGATCACCTTCCCCAAGAAGAAGATGCTCGATGAGTACCTGACGCTGCTGGAGGAAGCCAAGAAGCGCGACCACCGTAAGATCGGTAAGGAGCTCGGCCTCTTCTCCTTCTCGCAGAACGTCGGCTCAGGGCTGCCCCTGTGGCTGCCTCGCGGTACGCAGCTCCGTCTGCGTCTGGAGGACTTCCTCAAGCAGATCCAGAAGCAGTTCGGCTATCAGCAGGTCATCTCCCCACATATCGGCTCGAAGCAGCTCTACGTCACCTCCGGTCACTGGGCTAAGTACGGTGCGGACTCCTTCCGCCCCATCACTACGCCTCAGGAGGGTGAAGAGTTTATGCTTAAGCCTATGAACTGCCCTCACCACTGTGAGATCTTCAAGGCTCTCGGCCCTCACTCCTATCGTGACCTGCCCCAGCGTCTGGCTGAGTTCGGTACGGTCTATCGCTACGAGCAGAGCGGTGAACTCCACGGGCTGACGCGTGTACGTGGCTTCACGCAGGACGACGCGCACCTCTTCTGCCGCCCCGACCAGATCAAGGAGGAGTTCTGCAAGGTGATGGATATCATCTTCATCATCTTCAAGGCGCTGGACTTCGAGAACTTCGAGGCTCAGATCTCCCTACGCGATCAGGTGAACCGCGAGAAGTACATCGGTAGCGAAGAGAACTGGGAGCGCGCCGAGCAGGCCATCATCGAGGCTTGTGCTGAGAAGGGCCTTCCCGCCAAGATCGAGTACGGTGAAGCAGCCTTCTACGGGCCTAAGCTGGACTTCATGGTCAAGGACGCCCTCGGCCGCCGCTGGCAGCTCGGTACGATCCAGGTAGACTACAACCTGCCTGAGCGCTTCGACCTCGAGTACACGGGTGCCGACAACAAGAAGCACCGCCCAGTGATGATCCACCGTGCACCCTTCGGCTCTATGGAGCGCTTCGTCGCTGTCCTCATCGAGCACACCGCAGGGCACTTCCCCCTCTGGCTCACGCCTGACCAGGTCGTCGTGCTGCCTATCAGTGAGAAGTTCAACGACTACGCTCACGAGGTAGCCGCCACGCTCAACGCTCAGGATATCCGTACGCAGGTCGACGACCGCAACGAGAAGATCGGCCGTAAGATCCGTGACAATGAGCTCAAGCGTATCCCCTACATGCTCATCGTCGGGGAAAAGGAAGCCCAGGAAGGCGAAGTATCTGTACGCGTGCAAGGTGAGGGTGATAAGGGTTCAGTGAAAATTGCTACCTTTGCCGAGCAAATTGCCGAGGAGGTACATCGCCAGATCAACGCCTGGCAGGCCGAAGCTAAGTAGTCCACCTCACTCGCTAAGCATACAATCAACACATACTGAATGGCAGTAGACAACAAACAAAAGTTCCAGTACCGCATCAACGAGGCTATCCGCGTAAAGGAAGTACGCCTCGTCGGGGACAATGTAGAGCAGGGAGTATATACGATACAGCAAGCTCTCCGTATCGCTAACGACCAAGAGCTTGACCTCGTGGAGATCTCTCCCAATGTCAATCCTCCAGTATGTCGCGTCGTCGACTACCAGAAGTTCATCTTCCAGCTTAAGAAGAAGCAGAAGGAACAGAAGGCTAAGAGCGTCAAGGTCGTCGTCAAGGAGATCCGCTTCGGACCTCAGACCGATGACCACGACTACAACTTCAAGCTCAAGCACGCTAAGGGCTTCCTCAGCGAAGGCTCGAAGGTCAAGGCTTATGTCTTCTTCCGTGGTCGATCCATCCTCTTCAAGGATCAGGGTGAAGTGCTCCTCCTGCGCTTCGCTAATGACCTCGAGGACTACGGTCGCGTAGAGAGTATGCCCGTCCTCGAAGGGAAGCGCATGACCATCATGCTCGCCCCTAAGAAGGCCGCTGCCCCCGCCCCTAAGAAGGGCGCTAAGGAAGAGGCTTCGGAAGATGCCTCCGACGAAGACTAATCAACGTATCCCCCATCCCAGCACCTCGCGCATAGGCTGCGTCAGTGGAGCTGGGTCAATGAAATAACTTATATAAACAAGAAAGAAAATGCCTAAGCTGAAGACAAACTCCAGTGCTAAGAAGCGTTTCGCGCTCACTGGCTCTGGTAAGATCAAGCGCAAACATGCCTTCAAGAGTCACATCCTCACGAAGAAGACGAAGAAGCAGAAGCGTAACCTCACCTACTTCACCACTGTGGACAAGGTAGACGTACGCGAAGTCAAGGAACTTCTCCGCCTCCGCTAAACGGCAAGTTAGCACAACGATTATTTCAGTAACAGAGAGGTAAGCCAATCAAGTATCTGCTCTCCGCTCTCTCGGGAGAGAGGCAGATCGCTACCAATCACAAAGAAGAAACATCATGCCAAGATCAGTCAATCATGTAGCTTCTCGCGCTAAGCGCAAGCGCATCCTTAAGCTCACGCGTGGGTACTATGGTGCTCGCAAGAACGTCTGGACCGTAGCCAAGAACACTTGGGAAAAGGGTCTGACCTACGCCTTCCGCGATCGTAAGAACAAGAAGCGTAACTTCCGTGCTCTGTGGATCCAGCGTATCAACGCTGCTGCTCGTCTAGAGGGTCTCTCTTACTCTCGCCTGATGGGTGCCCTCCACGCTCAGGGTATCGAGATCAACCGCAAGGTCCTCGCTGACCTCGCTGTCAACCATCCCGAAGCCTTCAAGGCTATCGTCGCTAAGGTAAAGTAAGGCGCTCTCCAGCGTAACTACTTAAGCGCATAAACAGAAGCCCTACCTGATGAGGTCATTACCTCTCAGGTAGGGCTTCTTGCATTTGGCGTGCTCCTTGTGTCAAGTGCCTGGGGCGAGTAGTGGGGGGATTGTCAGCTCGCTCGTCGCTTGTCACCAGTCGTCTGCGTGATTTTCTATCCGTATCTTTGTTGAGCTAATGAATGCGGAACATTCTCCCACTTAGCTTGTTGTAGTTTCACAAGTCTAATTATTCTTATCCATCCGAATATATGCCCACCGAGATTACGAAAGAAGCCGCGCTGCGCTACCACGAAGAGGGACGCCCCGGCAAGATCGCTATCGTCCCTACCAAGCCGCACAGCTCGGCCTATGACCTCTCTCTGGCTTACTCCCCTGGGGTAGCTGAGCCTTGCTTGGCTATCGCCGAAGACGCCAGCGCTGCCTATCGCTACACGGCGAAAGGTAACCTCGTCGGCGTCATCTCCAACGGGACTGCCGTCCTCGGACTGGGCAATATCGGTGCCGACGCCAGCAAGCCCGTCATGGAGGGTAAGGCGCTGCTCTTCAAGATTTATTCGGGTGTAGACGCCTTCGATATAGAGGTCGATGCTACCGAGCCCGAGGCGTTCATCGCTGCGGTCAAGGCTATCGCCCCCACCTTCGGCGCTATCAACCTCGAGGATATCAAGGCGCCTGAGTGCTTTGAGATCGAGCGCCGTCTGAAGGCTGAGCTCTCTATCCCCGTGATGCACGACGACCAGCACGGTACGGCTATCATCTCGGGTGCAGGCCTGCTGAATGCGCTGGAGCTCGTCGGCAAGCCCATCGAAGACGTGCGTATCGTCGTCAGCGGTGCTGGTGCTGCCGCCATCGCTTGCGCTAAGCTCTACTGCGATCTGGGTGCCAAGCACGAGAACATCGTGATGACTGACTCGAAGGGTGTCATCACGGTTGACCGCACCGACCTCAATGATATGAAGCGTGAGTTCGCTACCACACGCACCGAGCTCCATACGCTCGCCGATGCGATGCGCGGGGCTGACGTACTCGTCGGGCTCTCCAAGGGCGGTATGGTCTCGCAGGAGATGGTACGCTCGATGGCTGCACGCCCTATTATCTTCGCGCTGGCTAATCCCACGCCTGAGATCTCCTACGAGGAGGCGAAGGCAGCTAACCCCGAGGTGCTGATGAGCACGGGGCGTACCGACTACCCCAATCAGATCAACAACGTGCTGGCCTTCCCCTACATCTTCCGTGGGGCACTCGACACGCACGCTACGGCTATCAACGGCGCTATGGAGCTGGCCGCTACGCGCGCTATCGCTGCGCTGGCTAAGCAGCCCGTGCCCGACTATGTGAACGAAGCCTACGGGACGACGGGCCTCACTTTCGGTCCAGACTACTTCATCCCGAAGCCCGTCGACCGTCGTCTCATCGTCGAGGTCTCTACGGCTGTGGCTCGCGCCGCTATCGAGAGTGGGGTAGCGCGCCACACGATCACCGACTGGGACGCTTACGCGGAGCACCTCACCTCGCTTCTCGACTAAGGCGCCAGCATATATAAGGATACAAAAGATCCCGCCCCGACTTCTCTTGATGGGAGAAGTCGGGGCGGGATCTTTATTGCTGTAAGGGCGAAGGGGTGCGCTTAGGCTTCCTTCACACGACCTACGTACGAGCCATCACGCGTGTCGATGGTGATGAGTTCGCCTTCGTTGATGAAGAGGGGTACGCGTACCTCTGCACCCGTCTCGACGGTAGCGGGCTTGAGGGTGTTGGTAGCGGTGTCACCCTTGAGGCCGGGCTCGGTGTAGGTGACGCGCAGGTCGACGTGAGCGGGGAGCTCGCACGTCAGCACCGTCTCGGAGGCTGCATGCACCATTGCTTCGACGATATCGCCTTCCTTGAGGAACTGGACGCCATCAATGACAGCTTCGGGGATGGAGATCTGCTCGAAGGTCTCAGGGTGCATGAAGTTCAGGCCCATCTCGTCCTTGTAGAGGTACTGATAGGGACGACGCTCGATGCGTACTTCTTCGACCTTCACCCCGCTATTCCATGTCTTATCGAGCACGCGACCCGTAGCGACGTTCTTGAGCTTTGAGCGAACGAAAGCGGGACCCTTACCGGGCTTTACGTGGAGGAATTCGACGATGAAGTAGTACTGCCCGTCGATGTCGAGGCACATACCATTACGGAAGTCTGCTGTAGTAGCCATATAAAATGATTGATTAGAGATTGTTTTTGCTTGAGTACAAAAATAGGAAAATATGGGGAGATGCCTCAGGCTAAAGGCCGTACTTCTGGTGCAGGGCATCGAAGCGTGCCAGAGCGGCCTCCCCGTGCTTGCTGAATCCACTACGCACGCGCTCCAGCGCCTTGCGCTGCCCCAGCTTGGTCTTGGAGTAGAACTTATCCGCGTAGCAGATCAGCTCCTCCTCGGGGCACTGCGGTGTGTAGATGCCTGGGGGGAGGGGGATGGCGCGTGCGGCGATCTCCTCGGGAGTAAGTCCGCTACCCGTATGGCGCTCAGCGACCCAAGCGTGACGGGGTAGGCCCAGCGAGCGCAGGAGCTCGGCACCGAGGTAGCCGTGCAGGATGTAGGGAGCTTTGCCCGTGCAGAAGATCTCGGGTGCACTGGTCTGATAGATCCCGATGTCGTGGAGCATCGCCGCCTCTGCGACGAACTCGCGGTCGAGCCCCATCTCGGGGTGCGCATCGACGAGCTCGAGGGCCAGGCCCGTGACGTCCTCGGCGTGCTGGCGCAGTACGCGCTCGATGTCGCTACCCTCGGGGTAGTAGCGATGGATAATGGCGAGGGTGTCTATCATTTGCTTGCGGGGGTGGCTTCTGCGGGAGCTTCGGTGTCGGTGGTCTTGCTGTCGTCGCCTCCGAAGAGGAGGGACTTAGCATGACGAATATCCTCTACCGACTGCATGAGGCGGGGGTAGAGGTAGGAGGACTGGCGTGTCGTCGGGGGCGTGGAGCTGCTGGCGTTGTACTGCTCCATGGGGAAGATGCCCTCGAAGAGCAGGCAGGCATAGCCCATGAGGTAGACCCCGACGAGGAGGCCCAGCACGAGGCCGACGATGCGGTCAATGACGGAGAGGAACGTGCCCTTGGTGAGCGAGCTGAACCAGTTTCCCACGAGGCGGATACCGATATATATAAGGGCGAAGGCGATGAGGGGGACGATGAAGCCCCAGCCACCGATGCTCTGCCCGTCACCTCCGCCCAGCACGCTCTCGACCCAAGGGGCCAAGCGCCACGCTTCGCGGAAGGCGATGATGAGTGCAGCTATCTGGATGACGCGGCGTACAGCGCCACCGAAGAGTCCCCCGAGGGCGAAGAGCAGGACGACTGCCCCCAGGAAGAGATCAAGTTGATTCATATATTGCTTCTGTCTTTTCCTGCAAAGGTACTGCATCCCGCCCTATTCCCTCCCACAGGCTTTTCTCCTCGATTCTGAGTGGGCTTTGTACGTAGTCCACTCTTGGGCCTATATAGAGGGGTGGTATGAACCTATATTGGTCAGCGGGCGAACCTATATAGGTTGACGCCCCGACCAATATAGGTCACGATGACGACCAATATAGGTTCGCCCGCTGACCAATATAGGTCGCTATCCCGACCTCAGGGCTGACGCATCATACACAGTTGGAATTCACCAGAGCTCAAGGGCGGATAACAGCATCGGGATGAGCTGCACTCGCGGTATTCTATGCGAGAGGAGAAAATCAACCAGTACTGGTCGCCGATGTGACCAGTACTGGTCAGTGGTAGTAACCAGTACTGGTCGAAGGCGCGACCAGTACTGCTCCGATCGGTGACCAGTACTGGTTCGTTTTAGCTCCCCTTGCGAGAGGTTTTTTGTAAGTCCTCTTGAAGGGGGCTATCTTGCTATGCAATCGGTCGTTGCTCCTCTGTGTGAGGCGGTGCTCTTCGGCTGACGTTTGTGGGGAGTTGTACGGGCTTCGGTGGCGGAAAGCTGCTCCTTTTAGGCTAATTGAATTTGTTTTATATCTTTGCAGGCCGAAGGGCGGATTCTCCTTGAGGCATATCTTGGGAGCCCAGCCCAAATCGCTATAACAAATAAAACAAAGAATGAAAACAACTAGACTCGTATGGGGATTGATGGTGGTTCTATCTGCCATTTCTTCTTGTCGAAAGGAGCAAGATGTATTTGGGCCTTCGGTCGATGTACATGGTGGTAGCGGGCGGGAGTCCGTGGATCTGCTTGTGTTCCAGAACAAAGAACAGCTTGAACTAGCTGTCAAACAAGGGAAGGGCATCGATTCCCGAGGCCGAAGCCTAGCACATCCTGCGGATCAGCTTAAATCTAATCAACCAAGGACTTTGAGTGGGGACTCTATCTCGAGCTTGTCCTACTCAGTGATGGTGCCAGAAACGGCATTCCGAAAGCTCCTAAATGAGCGTGGTGAAATTCAGGTAGGGGATACAATTTATTGTATTACACCTGCGGGAACCTTCTATGCACCGAAGAAGGCTTTGCAAGAGCTTAGAGCCGTAGCTAAGGACTATAAGCCTGGAGCAGGTGAGCTTGTTCGTGAGCATTTGTTCAAGGTTGGACAAGTATACTTGTATGAGACTTTTGCAAATGCCGAATTCTCTAAGGATGACGTAGATGCTCCTGATTCTCAGGAAGAAGTCGGAGATAATGAGGCGAGGAGTATCGGTCCTGTTTTGGCGGGGAATATACCACTTCCAGACTTAAACTCATTTCCCAAAGAACGAGGTCGAAGAATAACTTGGGCAGGAAAGATATTTCAGAGTATATCCGTTCGAAAATCACACGTGGCAACTTTCCCTGCGAATCCCCGTCGTCGTGTGAACTGTGCTGTATATGACTTTGATTATCTTGTGTATCACTCGATAGGTATCACTGCGAAAGTACAGAAGAAGATGTTTTATCCAGGATGGGCGAAAATGAAGTATTGGCCTAAAAATACGATCCTTGTGGGTTATCGATATGCCTTGGTCAAGTATCCATATCCAGATAATACTATGTATGCGGCGCTCAAGGAGGCATTTGCAAAGATTCCTAATCCATCTCCCTATGAGCTCTATGCGGCAAGCCAGAGTGACTATTTATCTCGTCTTCCCTATCCATCATGGTTTAAGACGGAACTAGGTCTCACGGAGCCACTGCTGGGCTTATTTAAGGCAAAGCTCACCTATCAAGATGTTCTTTCAATAGCTGGGGATAAGATTAAAAGTCTTATTCGCTCTCAGGCTGGGGCATCGTGGGAGCGTCAGAGATTTGCAGATCATGATATCTTCACCTCGAAGAAAGATAAAGCGGAGCTGGAGAGAACGATACAAGCTCTAAAGATGGATGATTTCGTCCCTGGTGCAGTTCCTATTTATGCCCAAGATGGTATCTATATATTCTATTCAGGTGGCTGGATGACAAATCGTCAAGAAGACCAGCCGGAAGTAGACTTTAAATTAGATGGTGGATATGGGAATTTCAAGATCGAGTATCAGGGGCAACTAAACAAGTTCGGCTTTGACTTCTCTAGACCCCACTTTGATCCCAATGTCAGCTTCAACTTCCATACGTTTACGCCATCAGTAGAAGGTGTGAATATGGGAGCTGGTAATATGAATCTCTCAATTACCTCAAGTAAAAGAGCTGGTACTCTCGTTGGTGGAGACTTCTATGCCATCGCATATAATGGCAGCTGGGAAGGGTACAACTTGTCATGGTAACTCTTATATGAACATAATGAAGAAGCTGGTATTTCTATCTATGGCCCTCTTCCTTGTTGGGGTGGGCACGGCAACAGCTCAGGTGCGTCAGCGCTCCTTGGGTATCGAATTGGGTTCGCATAATGCGGCGGTCTATGACCTGACTCTTGGTCGACATTTCTCTGTCACGGCTAAGGCGGGGCTGGTCCTTGAGGCTGGTTTTAGTGGCAAGAAGGATGTAAATGGCAAGCGCTTCAGCTTCGGTGGGTTTACTCCCTTCGCGAGTCTGGAGCCCCGCTGGCACTTCTCAGGAGAGTCCGCGAGTGATCTCTTCCACACGGGCGGCTACTTAGGCGTCCGCCTGAATGGCGCTTGGGATCGTGCGACGATCTTCGGGCCGTCCTATCCCAAGGGGTATGATCGCCCACTGTACACGCTGGGCTTTAGCCCACGCTTCGGCTGGGTCTTTGGTGTGAATGAGAACTCTTACATCGGACTCTCCGCTGGCCTGGAGTTCTTCCGTACCAAGATGTCCTATAATGAAGGGGGGAGCCCCTGGCGTACACCCAGAACGGAGGGTGTGATCCCTGTGAGCTTGGAGATGACCTACGGGATTCGCTTTTAGAGCAACTCATTCGGTGAAGTAGGGGATGCCCCGCTCATCGATCTCCCCAAGTGTGGGGCAGTATCCAAGCGCTTGGATACTGCCCCACACTCTTTTTATTCGCCAGCTACTTTATTGATTCGCGCTGGCGGGTGGCTTGCCTCGGGTGCTTTTTATTTTTGCTCGTCTGCTTCATGTGGGGGGATCCGTGTGGGGTGGGGTGTGTACCAATCGGAGGCGGTCGTCCGTTCATCTATTGGCTCGTGCCCTGGACTTTATGGGTTCAGCGTCAGAGGACTATAGGGTGGTGACGCATCCGCATAGTGCTTCGCACCTGCTCGGTGCGCCTCTTCTTCCCCCATTCTTCTCATACGATTTGTGCCAAATGCGCCCATTTACTCCACGCCTCTTTGGGTGTAGTGGTAGGGAACTGTGATAATTCGGAATGAAGTGTGAATGTGTGAAAAAATGATATTGCGTATCTTTGCACCCAATTTGGTATGACTCCTGAGCTATCCATCCTCTTGGAAGTAGCTCACTCCCAATGAAATTTTATCAGAACGTTCAGCAAATGATCAGACGAATAGCCCTCCTACTCGTCCTCGCCTTCGTGGGTGCGACTGAGGGATTACATGCACAGCGCTTCGCCGTGAGCGCCAACCTCCCCGCCCTACTTACGGGGACCATCAGTGTGGAGCCGTCGGTGGCGCTCGGTGATCGCACTTCGCTCCAGCTCTCCTTCTCGGCTCGCCCAGGCCTCTTCAAGCTCCCCATGCCCGTCGGGCTTATCAATACCCTCTACGGTCATCTGGGTAATGTCGGCTTCAGCGAGCGCCTGAAGTGGGGCTCGGTAGAGCACGCCGAGATGGCGGCCTTCAGCCCAGCCCTGCGCTATTGGACGAAGGGCGTCTACAACCGTGGCTTCTTCGTCTCGGGGCATGCTCTCGGGATGGTCTACCGCTTTGGCGGGGGCAGTCTCTCCAGGACGTACTCTGAGGGCTTCCTCGTCGGGGCTGGGGGCTCTATCGGCTACAGCTATGAGCTTGCGCCCCACTGGAACCTCGAGGCAGAGGTCGGTCTGGCTGGTGTATGGACCCACTACGATGAGCGCTACAGCGCTAAGCAGGTGCGTACGGCAGATAAGAGCCGCGTCATGGTCCTGCCCTCACGTATCGGCCTGAGCCTGGCCTATGTCTTCTAACGCAATCTCCAGATAGATGAATCGAACGAAAATATATACCCTTGCCTCCGTCCTCTTGGCGGGGCTCGTCCTCGGCTCGTGTGCTCAGCCGCTGACGAAGAAAGTTTACTTCACCTCGGCACGCCCCCATGCCTACCTGCCTACCGACAAGGAAGAGAAGGCCGGCCGTACAGGTATGCTCTCCGAGATCGTCACCTATTCGCAGAAGGCCGACACGATACGCCGTGCCACCAAGGGCGATGAGAAGCCCAAGGAAGACGGCATCAAGACACAGGTCATCGAGGCGGTGACCGTCACCGCTGAGCGCCCCCGTGTGAAGATCTCCACCCTGCGTAAGGGTCGTATCAACCTCACCTTCCTCGTCACCGTGCCTCGTGCGCTGATGGACGAGCGCTACCAGGTCGTCCTCTCCCCACGCCTCCTCACCGAGGACACGACGATGACGCTACCCCCTGTCGTGCTGAAGGGACGTGAATTTAAGGCGGCTCAGGACAAGGAGCAGAAGGCTCTGCTAGCCTTCCAAGAGAGCATCGTCGATCCCTCGAAGTATGATAGCGTCTTCTTCAATCGCAAGGCCCATCGCTCCTTCATGGGACGCCTGCAGCAGGACTACTATTCGGCTTACCGCCGTCAGTTCTCCCTGCAGCTGGCTTATGAGCGCTGGCGCCGTATCATGGAGGAGCGCTACCTCAATGCGAATGCCGCTCGTGCAGGGGCTTATGACACCAAGTACCACGCGAAGGCCCTCGATATGCTCGGGGCGGCCTACCGCGACGAACTCTCAGGTCGCGACAGCGTCGGCCAGCGTAAGGGCTTCGATATGCTCTATAGTCCCGAGCGCCGTGCCGCCTATCTGGCACGTGGCGAGCGTCAACTCGACAGCACGAACGTCCCTGGGAAGTTCCGTATGCTCTTCGAGCGTGGCTGGACGATGGACTCCATCGAGAATAAGTCTTTCACCGAGAAGGACTCCCTTGAGGTAGCCCAGCATACGTACAACTTCCGTGCTATCGCTCACAACGAGAGCCGCCGCACGAACGCCGATACCTACCGTCGCCACATCGTCCACTTCCCCCTCATCGAGGAGACGCAGTATGAAGCTGGCGTCACCCCTGACAAGGACTTCGTCTATCTCTATAGCCGTGACCTTGAGGTGACTCCACAGATGAAGAAGCGTATGAAGGTCATCGTCGACTCGCGTATCTCAGCTATCGACCAGAGCACGTGGATGCAGCGTGGTGTCGATACCCTGACCTTCGTCATCTCGGGGATCAATGACCTCGTCGATGCTACCCTCATCGATCGCCTCAACGAGAAGCCCGAGGCGGCTGCCGAGTACAAGCTCGGTCTGGAGCGTATGGCCGCCCGTGACTACCGTGGTGCCCTCGAGTACCTCCGTAAGTACCCCGACTATAATGGCGCACTGGCGCTGGCTGGTATGGAGGAAGATGAGCGTGCCCTGATGGTGCTCAATCAGCTCGGTGCCAACGGCAAGGTCGAGTACCTCAAGGCGATCTGTCTCACCCGTCTCTCACGTCACGAAGAGGCGAAGGCTGCCCTCCTGCGCGCAGTGAAGCTCCAGAGCTTCCTCGTCTACAAGGCGGAGACTGAGGCGGCATTGGCTCCGCTGATGACGGATCCCGCCTTCGTCCGAGAGCTCAAGAGTGGAGCCGAAGAGCTGGACGAATAAGCCCGCCCTTCCCCTCCCACAAGACTACGACGAAGCACCATGCACCCTCTCCCGGCTGCATGGTGCTTCGTTGTATAGGGGGAGAGATACGTGCGAGTTCACTACTTTTGCAGGCAATGAAGAAGCTAAAGATCACGGAGATGGAGCGCCTCACGACAGAGGCCTTCCGTCGTGAAACGAAGCTCCCCATCGTCGTCGTCCTCGATGATGTGCGGAGCATGAATAATGTCGGGTCGGTCTTTCGCACCGCTGATGCCTTCCGTCTGGAGGGACTCGTCCTCTGCGGGATCACGGCTCGTCCTCCCCATCCTGATATTCACAAGACTGCCCTCGGTGCCGAGGATTCGGTCGCTTGGACTTATGCTGCCGACAGCGTCGAGGCGGTCCGCGAGCTTCGTGCTGCGGGCTACGAAGTCCTGGCGCTGGAGCAGGTCCACGACAGCGTATCGCTGGAGACCTTCGTCCCTCAGCCTGGGGTGCGCTATGCTCTGGTCTTAGGCAACGAGGTGCGCGGTGTGCGTGATGAGGTGATGGCTGAGGTCATGACCTCGCTGGAGATCCCCCAGCACGGCACGAAGCACTCCCTGAATGTCAGCGTCGCAGCAGGTATCGCCCTCTGGCAGCTCGCTGCGCCTTTGCTCCCCACACTCAGCCGATGAGCCACGACGCTACGCCCCTTGTCGAGACGACCGAGGACGGGAGCCTCACGCTCTTTGCTCCGACCTTTGGCGAACACTATCACTCGACGCATGGCGCCGTGCAGGAGAGCCTACATATATATATAGGTATGGCACTCGAGGAGCGTCTCCGTGCGGAGCGAGGTGCGACGGAGCCCCTCAGACTCTTCGAGGTCGGCTTCGGCACGGGGCTTAATGCGCTCCTCACTTGGCAGCGAGCCGAGGCAGAGCGCAGGCCCGTACATTACTATTCCATAGAGAAATATCCCGTCGGCCCCGAGGTCTACGAAGCCCTCCACTATGAGGGTGTGACGGGGCCACTGGATCCGGGCGAAGCCCTCGGCGCACTCCATACCGCTCCGTGGGGCGAGGCGGTGGCGCTTAGCCCCTTCTTCACCATCGAGAAGCTCCACAGCGACCTCACCGAATGCACCTTCCCCGAGGGGCTGTCGGTCATCTATTACGATGCCTTCTCCCCCGATAGCCAGCCGGAGCTATGGGCAGAGGAGCTCTTCGCTCGCCTCTTTGCTGTCGCCCTCCCCGAAGCTGTCCTCACGACCTACTGCGCCAAGGGCGAGGTGCGCCGTCGCCTCCAGCGTGCGGGCTTCCTCGTTGAGCGTCTCCCTGGCCCTCCGGGGAAGCGTGAGGTGCTCCGTGCTCGTGTGCCGAGGTAGCCTCTCATATCATTCTCTCTTACTATCCCTCCGCTTGTCCTGCGTATGTTCCTACTTATCTCCCCCGCCAAGACTTTTGCGACAAAGGCTAAAGTACCTCGTGACCTCACGATGACCTCGCCCCGCTTCCTTGAGGAGGCGTGTACGATCATGGCCTCTGTCCTTCGCCTCAGCCGTGAGGAGCTTGCCTCGATGCTCCAGCTCAGCCCCAAGCTCCGTGACGAGGTCTATGCCCGTCTGCGCACCTTCTTCGATCCCGAGGTCACCGAGATGCCCGCAGCGCTGAGCTACACGGGGATGGTCTTCCGTAAGCTCTCGCCCCCTACGTTCACAGCGGAGGACTGGGCTTATGCGGCCGAGCATCTGCGCATTACCTCCTTCGTCTACGGGCTGCTCTCGCCCGAAACAGCTATTCGCTACGACCGTATGGAGGGTGCGGTACAGCTCCCTGATCTCTTCGATGGGCGGCTCTTCGACTACTGGCGTGACCGCCTGACGCCCTACCTCATTGAGGAGGTGAAGCGTGCTGGCGGTACGCTCCTCTTCCTGGCGAGTGACGAGATGCGTGGGCTCTTCCACTGGGCGGAGGTCGAGCGTGCCGTGCGTGTCATCACGCCGTCCTTCCTCGTGCGCCAGCCTACGGGACGCCTCAAGCAAATCGTCGTCTACACGAAGATGGCGCGTGGGGCGATGGCGGGCGAAGTCATTCGTCAGCGCCTCGAGGATGAGGAAGCCCTGCGTGCGCTCACTCCCGAGGGCTTTGTCTTCGCGCCCGAGGAGTCGACCGATCGCGACTGGACATTTGTCTTAGGCTAAGCCCTTCGCCTCGCATATCCATAGGAGAAATAAAAAGTACCCAGCAGTAGACTACTATGAGGTCTATCTGCTGGGTGCTTTTATTTATGCCTGTCGGGTGCGTGTGTCGAGCTATGTAGGATGGTGAAGAATGCTATATAGCTTTGTGAAGTGATCTGTATTTAGATTGTTGCTCCGCGTAGGGATAAAAGTTGTGGACGCGTGGCAGATAAGTTTGGGCTACGTGCGTGGACGATAAATCTACGTACGTGGATATTTGGATTTACATGCCTGGTCTTTAAGACTACGTGCATAGACAGATGAAAAGCACTACGTGAAGGCGCTTTTTCCTTCACGGGAACAGCACTTTTCTCTCCGCTGGATAAGGAATACTCGCGATAAGGAGAAGGGCTTATGTATCACTTCGGAGAGGCATATCGGGGAGCTGGGCGTGCGATGCCTTAGCACCCTAAGTAGAGGGCAGGACTCGCGGCAACAGTCTCAAGTGGCTCGAAGGGCCGAACTAAGGGCGCGAAGAAGGGGGCGGTTGATGCGATCAGCCGACTTCGCTTCGTGCGAAAGTGAGCTGCCGAGAGGGGGGTGTTCTCTGTCGTTTGTCTTGATTTGTAGGTGCGATATGGGGATAGGGTAGCGCTTATCCTGTCAATATCACACACCGAAGTGGCAGGGAAGGAGGGTGCGAGTGCGCATCATTAAGTATTTTATTAAGCTATCTTCTAATGCTTTATCTGAGGCACTTCCGAAGGGGTAAATAAAAGCTAAGCGAAGGGCTTGCTATTCATCTTTTTATTGATAACTTTGCTACGAGCAGAGGCGATGATCGCAGCGTGCAGGTCGCCAGCTGCTCGCATATAGATGCTCCTATAAATATTCATCCACAAATATCTGCTCTTATGAAGAAGCACAATTTCTCGGCTGGGCCATCGATCCTCGACGAGAGCGTAATCAGAGATGCTGCTGGTGCAGTCCTTAACTACCAGGGAACTGGCCTCTCTATCCTCGAAGTTTCTCACCGTGCTAAGGAATTCTCCGCAACGATGGAGGAAGCACGTAACCTCATGAAGGAACTGCTCGATGTACCCGAGGGGTACGAAGTGCTCTTCCTCGGTGGTGGTGCCAGCCTGCAGTTTGCACAGGTTCCTATGAACCTCCTCAAGAAGAAGGCTGCCTACGTCGATTCAGGTACGTGGGCAAATAAGGCTGCTAAGGAAGCTAAGGCCTTCGGTGAGGTCATCACCTTCTCCTCTAAGGACGACAACTACATCTGGTACCCCAAGCCATGGGAAAAGAATGAGGTACCCGATGACGTGGACTACCTCCACATCACGAGCAATAACACGGTCTATGGTACGGAGCTCCGCTACGATCCCGATGTAAAGGTCCGTCTCGTAGGGGATATGTCTTCTGACATCTTCACGCGTCCTGTCGATGTATCTAAGTACGACCTCATCTATGGTGGTGCTCAGAAGAACATCGCTCCTGCTGGTGTTACCTTCGTCATCGTACGTCGCGACGCTGTAGGTCACATCGAAGACAACCGCATCATCCCCACGATGCTGAAGTACGACACGCACTTCAAGGACTCTATGTACAACACGCCTCCTGTCTTCCCCGTCTACGTAGCTCTGCAGACGATGAAGTGGTACAAGGAACTCGGTGGTGTCAAGGTCCTTGAGCAGATGAACCTCGAAAAGTCAGCTCTGCTCTACGATGAAATCGACCGCAACCGCCTCTTCCGCGGTACCGTCAATACCGAAGACCGCTCGATCATGAACGTATGCTTCGTCCTCAACGACGAGTACAAGGAGCTCGAACAGGAATTCTACGACTTCGCAGTATCTCGCGGTGCATACAGCTTCAAGGGTCACCGCTCTGTAGGTGGCTTCCGAGCTTCTCTCTACAACGCTCTGCCTAAGAGCAGTGTCCAGTTCCTCGTCGACCTGATGCAGGAATTCGAACGTAAGCACTAAGCTTCCCTCGCTTTAAGAAGATAAACGTAACGGCACAGACCACCCCGACCCTCATCGCTGTGGGCGAAGAGTGGTCTGTGCCGTCGCTTATCTCTACCCCATCTCACACGCTTCAAATACACATCTATACATCATGTCAAAGGTTCTTATTGCCACCGAAAAACCCTTCGCTGCTCCCGCAGTAGCTGGTATCAAGCAAATCCTCACCGAAGCTGGCTTCGAAGTAGTCCTCCTCGAAAAGTACACGACTAAGGCCGAGCTCCTCGCAGCTGTCGCCGACGTCGAAGCAATCATCATCCGTAGCGACATCATAGATGCCGAGGTCTTCGACGCTGCTAAGCAGCTCAAGATCGTCGTCCGCGCTGGTGCCGGCTACGACAATGTAGACCTCGAGTCCGCTACCGCTCACGGCGTATGCGTGATGAACACTCCTGGACAGAACGCTAACGCTGTAGCTGAGCTCGTCTTCGCTATGCTCCTCTTCGGCGTACGCAACCGCTTCAACGGCACCTCTGGTACTGAGCTCAAGGACAAGAAGCTTGGTCTCCTCGCTTATGGTAACACGGGCCGCAACGTAGCTCGCATCGCTAAGGGCTTCGGCATGGATATCTATGCTTACGACCCCTTCACGCCTGCCGAAGTCATCGAGAAGGAAGGTGTACACGCTGTCGCCAGCCAGAAGGAACTCTTCTCTACCTGCGACATCGTCTCCCTCCACATCCCCGCTACGCCTGAGACTAAGGGCTCTATCGGCCGCGAACTCGTGAGCCTCATGCCTAAGAAGGGTATCCTCGTGAATACCGCTCGTAAGGAAGTTATCAACGAACCCGAGCTCATCGCCCTCCTCAAGGAACGCGAAGACCTCCGCTACTTCGCTGATATCCGTCCAGGCGCTCACGAAGAATTCGAAGCTGCTGCTGGCGACCGTTACTTCTCGACCCCCAAGAAGATGGGTGCTCAGACGTCTGAAGCCAACACCAACGCTGGTCTGGCTGCTGCTCGTCAGATCGTCGGTTTCATCAAGGAAGGCAACGAACGCTTCCGTCTGAATAAGTAGTCCGACTACCTTACGTCACTATCTTCCCACCTTAGATAAGACTTAACCTCCATGGCTATCATCAAACCTTTCCGTGGTATCCGTCCTCCACAGGACCTTGTAGAGCGTGTAGCTTCTCGTCCATACGACGTACTCAACAGCGAAGAAGCCCGTGCTGAGGCTGAAGGCAATGAGATGTCTCTCTATCATATCATCCGCCCCGAGATTGACTTCCCCGTGGGCACCGATGAGCACGAAGAGAAGGTCTACCAGAAGGCTGCTGAAAACTTCCGCCTCTTCCGTGAGAAGGGCTGGCTCGTACAGGACGCTAAGGAGAACTACTACGTCTATGCCCAGACGATGAATGGCAAGACGCAGTACGGTCTCGTCGTCTGCGCCGCTGTAGAAGACTACATGAGCGGTGTGATCAAGAAGCACGAGCTTACCCGCCGCGATAAGGAAGAAGACCGCATGAAGCATGTCCGCGTGAACAACGCTAACATCGAGCCCGTCTTCTTCGCCTACCCCGCGAAGGATGAGATCAATAAGATCGTCGCTAAGTACACCAAGGAGACGCCCGTCTACAGCTTCATCGCTCCTCTCGATGGCTTCGGTCACGAGTTCTGGATCATCGATGATGCTGCCGACATCCAGCGCATCACGGAGCTCTTCGCAGAGATGCCCGCTCTCTACATCGCTGACGGCCACCACCGCTCTGCGGCTGCTGCTCTCGTAGGTGATGAGAAGCGTAAGCAGAACCCCAATCACACGGGGAACGAAGAGTACAACTACTTCATGGCTGTCTGCTTCCCTGATGACCAGCTGACGATCATCGACTACAACCGCGTAGTCAAGGATCTCAATGGCCTGACGAAGGAAGAACTCCTCCAGAAGCTGGAGAAGAACTTCATCGTCGAGGACAAGGGTACGGAGATCTACACGCCTAAGGGGCTGCACAACTTCTCCCTCTACCTCGGGGATCACTGGTATTCACTCACGGCTAAGCCCGGTACGTACGATGACAACGACCCCATCGGCGTGCTTGACGTGACGATCTCTTCTAACCTCATCCTCGATGAGATCCTCGGCATCAAGGACCTCCGCTCTGACAAGCGTATCGACTTCGTCGGCGGTATCCGTGGCCTTGGTGAGCTGAAGAAGCGCGTCGATAGCGGTGAGATGAAGTTTGCTCTCGCACTCTACCCTGTCTCTATGAAGCAGCTGATCGATATCGCTGACTCGGGCAATATCATGCCTCCTAAGACGACGTGGTTCGAGCCTAAGCTCCGCTCAGGTCTCATCATCCACGAGCTCGTCTAAGAGACTGCCCCTCCCTTTCGCACCAGCCCCCGAAGCCTTCCCTCCTGGGAGTTCTTCGGGGGCTGTTGCTTTTTCCCTTCTTTTACCACCCAACCCATCCATCATGAGCTACACATTACCCCTTGGTGCGCCTATGCGGCGTGCCCTTTCCTTGTCCCTCTCCCTTCTGCTTCTCGCTGGCTGTAGTGCCCGAGATAATGGCTTGCCTCTGCCTAAGCCCCAGCCTAAAGAAGGCTCGTCAACCCTGCACCTCTCGGTACGTGCCCCACGGAGCATTGCCCTGCGCGGACTCGACGAAGAGGATCCGATGCTCCAGATCTCCACGCTTCACTTTGCCTTCTATTCAGAGGCGACTCAGCTCTCCACCCAGCTTCGTGAAGTGAAGGTTACCTCTACCGAGCAGCTGAAGGACATCAATCTCTCCCTGCCCGAGGGGGCTTATAAGCTCGTCGTCGTGGCGAATGCCACCCGTCCCCTGCTGGAGCAGATCGCTATCGGCCGGCCGCTGAGCGCCGTCACGGGCTACATGACCCTCTTTGTAGATGGGCTCTCTACTGCTTCGGGCTCTAAGCTTACCGTCTCCCAGCTCAATGAGCAGGGGGCTATCTCGGTGCCTGCCTCCGCCTTCGGAGCGTCAACGCCTCAGCTGCAGGTGACTCTGGAGCCAGCTCTCGCACGCGTCTTCGTCTATGGTGAGCCCGAGCTCCCCTCGGGTGTCACACGGGGGAGTGCTCCTGCGGACTATCTGGTGACGGGTGTCACGCGCTATACGGCACCACTCCGTCCGCTGGGACTTCTGCGCTCGGGCGTCAAGGAGACGGCGGGCGATGGCTCGGCTGCTGCAGACCGCTATCCCTCGAGTTACCTCTATGAGAAGTGGTCGACCGCAGCTCCGACGAACTTCGGCGAGTACCTCGCTCACTATACTCAGGACATGATCCTCGGGAAGACATCGGTGGTGCTCCCACGTGCTGCCTTCCTCGCGAATGAAGCTGCCTTCGATGCGGCACGTAAGAGCCAGCCTTATTACATCCGCGAGACGACCGTGCCTCCTACGGCCTACCTCGTTGGCGGTGTCCCCACGGTCATCCTGCGCTTCCCCTATATCCCTGCGGGGCTTAGCCTGCAGGGCGATGAAGGCTGGTTCAGCTTCGATGGCTTGTACTATGCTGAGCATGAGCTACGCCAAATCATCAAGACGGGGAAGGCGGATAATGCACGTCTCCAGCAGGCTGTCCAAGAGGCTGCGCTGACGGAGGGCTCGCTGTCTGCACCCTTTGAGTCACATGGTATCAGCTTCCACCATCGTGGCTACTGCTACTATACGATCCCCATCCGCCACTTCGATGATAGCGAAGCTCCCGAGAAGACAGCGCATGGGCGCTACGGGCTGGTGCGTGGTAATGAGTACCGCATCCATCTGACACGTATCCTGCGCCCAGGCTCTGCATTGCCCCCTGACCTGTCGAAGGATCAGCGCCCACTGACTGAGGAGCGCGATCTGCGCTCGGTCGTGCATGTGAGGCCAGTCGTCACCCGTTCGCATGAGGCGCATCTGTAGCTGCTCGTATTCATCCGAGTAAAGTATAAGCCCCGCACCACAACTGATGCTGAGTGCGGGGCTTCTCTCTATGAGAGGTGGGGATGGATCAGATGATGAGTATGGACGTTATAGATAGAAAGCGGCCTCAGCTCGGAAGGAGGAAGAGCTGAGGCCGTACAATCCATGTGTATTTGTCAGGCGCTGGTCCGGTGAGGTGACCGTTAGATTTGAGGCACGATAAGATTGCTTCGAATTGGTAAAACAAAGGTGTGAAGTTTCTTGCGCAAAAGCAAGCAATTTCGCGCCGCGGAAAAACTTTAATCTCCCTTTACATGTGTCCCCGCGGATAACCAGTAAAAGGCGGGTTTAATAGTAAAAAGGATGGGGTATCTCCATCCTTTTTTACGCTTTGCATCAGCGAGATAGAGCGATGTTTTGCCCAGAGAATACTAAAATATTTAGCGAAGGGTGTCCCGGCTTCATCGATTGGATGGAGTTGGGCTTTTCTATTGTGAAGGGATGGGAGCTCCTTGGAGTCCCCCCTTCTCACTCGTGCTTTTCTAAGGGTAAATAGCCCTTGTTTTCGGGGCTCTATGCGATGGAGGTATATGCCTTTGTGTAGGGGAGTAGGAGTAACCTATATTGGTCAGCGGGTGAACCTATATAGGTCCGCGCGCGAAGCAATATAGCTTACTATTGGTGACCTATATAGGTTCGCTCATCGACCAATATAGGTCGCACCGCGCCCTTCTCGAGGGGCGGTGTGAAGCGTATGTATGTGGGGGGATTGTGCGTGGCGCTTTGCGCTGGTAGGCTGGGCGCAGAGCTGGTGGTGTTCTCGGGGGAGAGGATTGGGGATGCGGGGCTATTTCTTCAGCCCCTTGATGCGGGAGGGATTCTGCTTGACGAAGTCTGCCCAGTTCTTCGTGGCGCCTGCAGAGGCGGAGCGTAGGGGAGAGGAGGTGAGGAAGTGGTGGCAGAGGGCGGCGGCGAGGCCGTCGGTGGCGTCAAGTTCGCGGGGCATCTGATCCTGCGGGATCTTCAGATAGCGCTGTACCATGCCCGCGACTTGCTCCTTGGAGGCGGCGCCGTTCCCTGTGATGGCCTGCTTGATGCGCATAGGGACGTATTCGGTGATGGGGATGTCGCGCGTGAGAGCTGCTGCCATTGCCACACCTTGGGCGCGGCCGAGCTTGAGCATACTCTGGACGTTCTTCCCGAAGAAGGGAGCTTCGATAGCCAGCTCGTCAGGGTGGAATTCATCGATGAGGCCCTGCACCCGCTCGAAGATGCGCTTGAGGCGGAGGTAATGGTCCTCGTACTTGCTGAGGCTGATGACCCCGAGAGCCAAGAGACGTGCCTCCTGCCCACGGACCTCGATGAGGCCGTAGCCCATGACGATGGTCCCGGGGTCGATGCCCATGATGATGCGCTCTGACATAGCTACTCCTTATATACGGTATAGTTCGGTGGCAGATGATTAGTCGACCACATGCATGATCGTGCTGAAGCCTAAGACCGCTTCGCCGAACTGCTTGGTGAGGAGATCGGCTAGGCGGAGCCCCGTGTTTGAGAGGATATCCTGCAGGTGCACCTCGCCCTCGGCGTAGAAGTGCAGGGCATAGGAGAGTGCCTCGGGATGCTCTTCGTGTGGGACGATGCGGTGCAGGCGGGGGTGCTGTACGAGGCTATCAGCATGGAGTGCAGGGAGGTAAACCTCACGCATGAATGCGAGGAAAGCCTGCTGAGTCTGAGGGGCAAGGACGAAGGTCGTATTGTATAGGATCATCGGAATGGTCGTGGGGAAAGAGGGTGGTGAGTGCGAGATTTTTTTCGCTCTCTTATTGGGGCAAAGATACTTTGAAATAAAATATTTACTACCTTTGCACCGACAATGAAGATCAAGCGGATCTCGTCACACTTATATATATGGGGTATTAGCTCATCTGGCTAGAGCGCGACACTGGCAGTGTCGAGGTGAGCGGTTCGAGTCCGCTATACTCCACGCAGCTCTGAGGGTGCTTCACAGCCCCCTTGTCTGTATAATACTGCGAAGGCGCACAGGAGGTTGCCTAATGAGAAAAAGGCCCTCAACGACGCTTGTCAGCGGGTGGGTAACGGAAGAAATCCCCTGCGATCACGGTAGCTCAGACGTCTTGGCTTATTGCCGAAACGGATTGTTGCCGTATATTTGCAGTGTTATTCATTACGAATTCGAAATCAATAACTAATTAACGTAAGAAAGAAAGATGAAGAAGTTTTTCGCATTCGCATTTGTAGCTGTAGCAGCTGCTTTTGCTTCATGTGCAGGTAACAACGAGCAGAACGCTCAGGACTCTACGGCTATGGACAGCGCTACGATGGTTGAAAGCGTAGTTTCTACGGTTGACAGCGCTGCTGCTACTGTAGACTCTGCAGCTAAGGCTGTTGTTGACTCTATCGCTAAGTAAGCAATAGGTCCGACCTACTGATTAGCCACGGGCACGATGTCTCCCTCGGAGATGTCGTGCCCGTGCGCCATTATAGGGGTTGAGGTGCCCTGCCTCTGGGTGCTCTTCTCCCTTTAGGCTATGGGCAAGATGCCGTATCTTTGTATAGCTAATTAGGATAGATATGATCACAGTAGAGCGCTACCACGATATCAGTATGGGTCACCGTGTCGTCGGGCACGAGAGCAAGTGCCGTCATCTGCACGGGCACAACTATCGTATCCACTTCGTCTGTACGGCTCCCGAGCTCGATGGGGTAGGGCGTGTCATTGACTTCTCCGAGATCAAGGAGCGTCTATGCGAGTGGCTTGAGGAGAACTGGGATCACAAGATGGTGCTCTGGAGTGAAGACCCACTGCTCGCCGAGCTGCGCCGTCTCGTACCTGAGGATCTGTGCGTCGTCCCCTTCAATCCTACGGCTGAGCAGATCGCCATGCACCTGGTCTCCGTCGTCGGTCCTCAGCAGCTCGAAGGGACGGGGATTACACTCGTGGCATGCCGCGTCGAGGAGACCCGTAAGTGCTCCGCTTCCTATCAGCTTTAGTGCCCCGGAGAAGCCGGGACATTGACTATCTTTGTAGATAGGATCGACTACTACTCACACTATAACTAAGCAATGATGAACATCCGTACGTTAGCTTTACTTGCTATGGCGACCACCACCCTCGCGGTGACTGAGCTTCCCGCGCAGGAGCAGCACCGTAGCCCCACCCTCGAAGAATATACGCTTGGCTCGCCCAAGGCGCTCCGTCGTACCTCGCTCCGCTCCCTTCGCTGGCTCGGTAGCGACTACGTGTACATCGATAGCACGCGCCTCGTGATCGGCACGCCGACAGCCGCTCACCCAGAGAAGACCCTGCTGAGTCAGGATGAGTTCCTCGCGATCATCGGCGAGGCGACAAAGGGCGCGGGGGCTAAGTACTTCACGCCCTTCTCCGTCGTAGATGAGGGGCTCCTCATCCCCTTCGGTAAGAAGCATTACCTCATCGATCCACAGACGAAGAAGCAGCTCGCAGCCTTCGAGCGCGCTGGCCGTGCTGAGCAGGCCTTCGCTCTGGCTCCTCGTGCTAAGCACGCTGTGGCTGTACGAGACAACAACCTCTTCCTCCTCCTCCCCGATGGCTCGTCGAAGCAGCTGACGACCGATGGCACGCCCACCCTCGTCTACGGGCAGAGCGTGCATCAGAATGAGTTCGGGATCAATGGCGGGCTCTTCTGGAGCCCCGACGGGAGCCGCCTGGCCTTCTATCGCATGGACCAGAGCATGGTGACTCCTTATCCCCTCGTTCATATCAATACCCGCAAGGCTACCGAGGAGAAGCTCTATTACCCCATGGCTGGTATGCCCAGCCACCACGTGACCCTCGGGATCTATGACGTGGCTTCGGGGAAGACCACTTACATCAAGACGGGTGAGCCTAAGGAGAAGTACCTGACGAATATCTCTTGGGCTCCCGACAGTAAGACGGTCTATATCGCAGAGGTCAACCGTGAGCAGAATCACATGGACCTCAAGGCCTACGACCCTGCTACGGGTGACTACATCAAGACCCTCTTCTCGGAGCACAACGATAAGTACATCGAGCCCCAGTGGCCCATGCGCTTCATCCCTGGGCGTGATAAGGAGTTCGTCTGGCAGACGCGCCGTGACGGCTACACGCACCTCTATCGCTACAATGTCGATGGGAAGCTCCTCGGGCAGATCACCCGTGGCGAGTGGGAGATCACTGACTTCCTCGGCTTCGCTGACGGCGGTAAGACCATCGTCTACAGCTCCACGCAGCTGAGCCCCATTGACCGTGTCATCGCCTCGGTCAGCATCGACGGTCGCAAGATGCGCATCCTCACCCCACAGGCAGGCTGGCACGTCGGGCAGCTCTCTTCGGATGGGAAGTACCTCCTCGACACGTATGAGTCGCTGAAGAACCCTACGGAGAACCGCCTCCTCTCTGTGGCTACGGGCAAGCCTATCGCTACCCTCTACCAGTCGAAGGATCCCGAAGCTGGCTTCATCAATCCTGAGATCACCTTCGGTACGATCAAGGCTGCTGACGGCGTGACAGACCTCCACTACCGCCTCCTCAAGCCTACGAACTTTGATCCTGCGAAGAAGTATCCCACGATCGTCTACGTCTACAATGGCCCTCACGCTCAGCTCGTGCAGAACCGCTTCCACGCAGGTTGCCTCGGCTGGGATCTCTATATGGCTACCAAGGGCTTCGTCATCTTCACCGTTGATGGCCGAGGCTCAGCCCACCGCGGGGCAGCCTTTGAGCAGGTCATCCACCGCCACCTCGGGAAGAATGAGATGGCCGACCAGATGAAGGGCGTAGACTTCCTCAAGAGCCTGCCCTACGTCGATGCCGACCGCATCGGGGTCGCTGGCTGGAGCTATGGTGGCTTCATGACGACGAACCTCATGCTGACCTACCCCGATGTCTTCAAGGTAGGCTCTGCTGGTGGTGCTGTCACCGACTGGGCTCGCTACGAGATCATGTACGGGGAGCGCTATATGGATAGCCCACAGGACAACCCCGAGGGCTACAAGGAGACGAACCTCTCCCTGCGTGCGGGCAACCTCAAGGGCCGCCTGCTCCTCATCCATGGTACCATTGACCCCACGGTCGTCTGGCAGCACACGCAGCTCTTCGTTGATGCCTGTGTCAAGGCTGGGACGTATCCAGACTACATGATTTACCCCGAACATAAGCATAACGTCCTCGGGGTCGATCGTGTCCACCTCAATTATACGATGGCGCGCTACTTCATGGACCACCTGTAGTCGCCCACTCGCCATCATCCTACTTATTATCTTATCAGTTGTATGAACATTCTTCTATTGGGCTCGGGGGGGCGTGAGCATGCCCTGGCATGGCGCATCGCTCGCAGTCCCCGTCTCTCGCAGCTCTTCATTGCGCCGGGCAACCCGGGGATGTCACTCTACGGTACGTGTATGCCGCGTATCGGGGTGACGGACTTCGCTGCCATCGCGGCCCTCATCCGTCGGGAGCATATTGAGCTCCTCGTCGTAGGGCCCGAGGTCCCCTTGGTCGAGGGGATCGTCGATTATCTGCATGGCGAAGCAGGTCTGACGGACCTCCTTATTGTGGGGCCCGATGCCAAGGGAGCTCAGCTCGAGGGAAGTAAGGACTTTAGCAAGGCGTTCATGCAGCGCTACGGTATCCCCACAGCGGCTTACCGTACCTTTGATAAGTCTACTCTTAGTGAGGCCATCGATTACCTCAAGACCCTCCAGCCTCCCTACGTATTGAAGGCTGACGGTCTGGCGGCTGGTAAGGGCGTCATCATCAGCGAGAGCCTCGAGGAAGCCGAGCACGAGCTGCGTGGGCTCCTCTCGGGGCGCTTTGGATCTGCCAGCACGCGTGTCGTCATCGAGGAGTACCTCCATGGTATCGAGTGCTCGGTCTTCATCGCTACGGACGGTAGTGACTGGCGCGTGCTCCCTGTTGCTAAGGACTACAAGCGTATTGGCGAGGGAGATACGGGCTTGAATACCGGTGGTATGGGCTCAGTCTCTCCCGTGGTCTTCGCTGACGAAGCCTTCATGCAGCGTGTCGAGGAGCGTGTCATCCGCCCCACTATCGAAGGCCTGCGTGCCGAAGGGATCGACTATCGTGGCTTCATCTTCGCTGGGCTGATGAACGTAGGTGGTGACCCCTACGTCATCGAGTACAACTGCCGTATGGGCGATCCCGAGACCGAGTCGGTGATGCTGCGTATTGACTCCGACTTTGTCGAGCTCCTGGAGCGTATGGCTCGTGGCCATCTCGGCGACTACCATCTCGAGGAGTCCTCTCAGTATGCTGCTACCGTCGTCCTCGTCTCCGAGGGCTATCCCGAGAGCTATGCTAAGGGGATCCCCATCAGTTATCCCCACGCACCGACCTTCGACTCGCTGCTCTTCCATGCCGGTACCTCGTGCGATGATTCGGGTCATCTCGTTACCTCGGGTGGGCGTGTCCTCACTGCCAGCTGTCTTGGCTCAACCCTTGCCGAAGCGTTGGAGCGCTGCTACAAACTCGCTGATCGCGTGCAGTACACCGGTAAGACGCTTCGTCGTGATATCGGTCAAGACCTCCTGAAGCTTTCGTAGCTCCCACAGATGAAGATGCCTATGAGAAGGGTGACTACTAACGGGTAGCCCCTTCTCGTAGGCATTTCTTTTCCCTCTCCTCGTGAGGGCTTCCCCGCCCTCCCACCAGCTATCCCCTCGATATGTCTCGCTTCACCTCTTCGCGACAGCGTACCAATTGGCTGGAGTTCACTCTATGGCTCCTCACCTTCCTCCTTGTGTACCTCCTCCCACCTGCTACGGGTGAGGTGAGCGAAGGGGCGGGTGTCCTCGCGCCGCTACTCCCCGTAGCGACGTCGTGGACCTATCGTCTCTCTGGGCTCTTGGTACTGGCTGGCTTCTCTGCCTTTGCTATCTATATCGGGGAATACTTCCTGCTCATCGAGCGTGTGGAGCGGCCACTGCTGGTGCTCTTCATGTTGGCGATCTTCACGACGACGCCCTCTATAGGTATCCTTTCGGCAGGGGCACTTATCTTCCAGCTCCTCATCCTGCTCTTGAGCTTCGGCACGTATCAGGATACGCACCAGCCACGCGTCAGCCTCTTCATCGGGCTTCTTGTGGGTGTCCTCTCGCTGGTCTCTCCCGTCTACCTCCTGCTGGTCCCCGTCATCATCTGGGGCCAATACCATCTGCGCTCCATCGCTTGGCGACCCATCATTGCGCTCCTCATCGGGGTGATCCTCCCGCTGTGGCTCTTCGTGCCCGTCCTTCTCTTGATGGGGAATGGGGCACTACAGGCCTATGGGGCTTTTGCGCTGAGAGCCTTCCCGCTCCCGATGCCTCAGGAGCTGAAGAGCTTTGAGGCTGTGCCTCTCGCCTCGTACGCCGTGGTGCTCGTCACTTTCTTCGTCGGCTACCTGCTCTATCGTCGCCGCTACTATCGGGAGAGTGTACGTCACCGTGACCTCTTCTCGACGATGCAGCTCTATCCGCTCGTCCTCCTTCTCGCTGTGCCCTTCGTGGCTGGCGAATCGGCTGCACTCCTCCAGCTCACCCTGCTACCCATCGCCTTCCTCATCGCGCGAGGGATGGGGCTGCTCCCGCAGCGTATGGCACTCGTCCTGCGCTCTATCCTTCTCGTCCTGCTCCTCAGCCAGTATCTCTATGCGCTGGGGTTCTTTGAGCTCTTTCGCCGAGTAGGCTAAGGCGCTCTGTCATTTCTGCTATTCCTCTCCTCTATGCATAACCCTAACAATGTACAGGTAGGGAGCCAAGTGCGCTTCCTCAATACGGTCGGGGGCGGGCGTGTAGCTCGCATCACCGCTGATACAGCTTGGGTCGAAGATGCCGACGGCTTCGAGATCCCCACACCGCTCAAGGACTGCGTCGTCGTCGAAGCGGGCGACACCTTCATCCCTGAGATTCGCCCTCCGAAGATCATTCAGGAGAAGCTCCGTCAGGGGCGCACGGAGCCCGCTGCTCCTGCCCCCAGCGAAGTGCGTCGCCCCGTAGCTCCTGCTCCTCGCCCTGCTCGTCCTCTGCGTGCTGGTGAGGATGAGCTGACTGTACAGCTGGCTTTCCTCCCACAGGATCGGGCTAAGCTCGGGCTGACGAACTACGAAGCCTACCTTGTCAACTACAGCGGCTTCACCCTCTACTACGTCTATCTGAGTGCCGTGGGTACGGGCTATAAGGTGCGCTCTACGGGTACGATCGAGCCTCACAGCGATGCCTTCTTAGAGGAGTTCGCCCCAGCTGATCTCAATGACCTCGAGCAGCTCGCCATCCAGATACTTCCCTTCCACGACGGGGGGATCACGAAGCTACAGAATCCACTTTCGGTGCGCCTCAAGCTCGATGTGACGAAGTTCTTCAAGCTCCATTCCTTCCGCCCCAACGACTACTTCACCGACGATGCGCTGATGCTCCCTATCGTAGAGCGTGGCGCTGAGCAGGCGCAGCCCGAGGTGGACGCATCTGCTTTGGCCTCTGCCCTGCAGACGAAGAAGGAGGACAAGCAGCCTGCTTCAAAGGCTGCGCCCTCTTCTCCTCGCCGTGGTGAGCCTCTCGTCGTCGACCTCCATGCTTCAGAGATCCTCGAGACGACGGCAGGTATGTCGAGCGCAGATATCCATGACTATCAGCGTGACTACTTCCACCGTACGATGCAGGAGCATATACGGGAGCGTGGGCGTAAGATCGTCTTCATCCATGGGAAGGGGGATGGCGTCCTCAGAGCCTCTATCGAGCGTGAGCTACGACGCAAGTATCCTACGTGCCGCTTCCAGGATGCGTCCTTCCAGGAGTACGGCTACGGCGCTACGCAAGTGACTATCGGCTAAGAGGCGGCTATGAAAGAGATCGAACGTAAATTCCTCGTGACCTCGCTGGCTTTCCTCGCCGAGGCTACCGATGCGCTGCATATTGATCAGGGCTACCTCCACTCGACACGCCCCACGGTGCGCGTGCGTCGCCGTGGTGATCAGGGCTTCCTCACGCTGAAGACGCCCTCCGATACCAAGGGGCTGGTGCGTGATGAGTACGAATATGAGATACCTCTGGCGGATGCCGAGGCACTTCTCGAGCTGTGCGGAGGGCACCGTCTGAAGAAGACGCGCTACCTCGTCCCCTACCACGGGCATACGTGGGAGGTCGACCTCTTTGCGGGTCATCTCGAGGGATTCTGCCTGGCGGAGCTGGAGCTGAAGAGCGAAGACGAGACCTTCGACCTACCGCCCTGGGTGGGCAAAGAGGTGACGGGCGACCCCCGCTACTACAATAGTGCGCTGGCCCGAAGCAAACAATAATGGACTTAATTGGGTTAGTTCAGTATAGGACAGGGCGAATGCCCTCCCTCATTTGTCCGATTTAATCACACCCAATAAACAATTACACAGATGAAGTACGAACTCATCCAACTCCCTTATGCTCCCAATGCCCTCGAGCCTGCTATCAGCGCTGAGACTCTCTCTTTCCACCACGGTAAGCACCTCGCTGGCTATGTCAATACGCTGAACGGCCTCATCGAAGGCACGGAATATGCTGAGCTCCCTCTTGAAGAACTCGTTCGCAAGAGCGAAGGCCCTATCTTCAACAACGCAGGTCAGCTCCTGAATCACAACCTCTACTTCACGCAGTTCGGCCCCAACAAGGGTGGCCAGCCTACGGGTAAGCTCCTCGACGCTATCGTAGCTAAGTGGGGTAGCTTCGAGGCTTTCCAGCAGGAATTCCTCACGGCTTGCACCACGCTCTTCGGCTCGGGCTGGGCTTGGCTCGCTGCTAAGGCTGACGGCGAACTCGTCATCACGAAGGAGCCTAACGGTAGCAACCCTGTCGTCCAGGGCCTCCGTCCTCTCTTCGGTGTCGACGTATGGGAGCACGCTTACTACCTGAGCTACCAGAACCGTCGTGCTGATCACGTCAAGGATCTCTGGGCTATCGTCGACTGGGATGTCGTAGCCAGCCGCTACTAATCGTAGACGCTTCTTTTAATTCTCAATACTTCGCCCTCCGCTCGCCTCTTTGGGTGAGCGGGGGGCGAAGCCTTTTTATCGCGGGGAGAGGGCGGCAGTGCGGGAGAATTGTCGTAGCTTTGCCCGTGCAACAATTAATAGACACACTATGCAGCTGATCAAGAAGATTATCATCGGGCTCATCATCCTCGTCATCATCGCAGCGGTCGTCTCGCTCTTCTTCCTTAATGAGGCACAGCGTATGATCGTCGGTATGGCAGCAGGCCTCGGCGTCATCAATCTCCTCGGCGTCCTCTACTTCGTGCAGAAGAATGCCGATGGGCGGAGCGAGAAGCCCAAGCACTAAGGGATAGCCCCGACTGACAAAAGACAAGCCCCAGACGGCTCATCGCACCTCCGAGAGAGGTGGGAGAGCCGTCTGGGGCTTTTTCGTGTAGCCCGCATCCCGTGCAGGCTAAGTGAAGGACGAGCTTAGTCGACGAGGCGCATAGGGGGCTTGACGACTTCGGCAGCGAGCTTACGGCCACGTACTACGATGTAGATAGGCGTGCCGATAGCGGAGAATTCCTTCTTCACATAGCCCATACCGATACCCGTCTTGAGGGTGGGGGACATCGTGCCGGAGGTTACTTCGCCGATGATGTTGCCGTCTGCGTCAGCGATCTCATAGTGTGAGCGGGGTACGCCCTTGTCAGAGAGCTTGAAGGCGACGAGCTTGCGCTTGATGCCCTCGGCCTTCTGCTGCTCGAAGAATGCCTTGCTGGGGAAGTTCTTCTCGGGGATGAGCTTCGTGATCCAGCCGAGACCAGCTTCGAGGGGAGAGGTGGTGTCGCAGATATCGTTGCCGTAGAGGCAGAAGCCGACTTCGAGACGGAGCGTGTCGCGAGCGCCGAGGCCGATGGGGCGGATGCCTTCGGGCTTACCTGCTTCGAAGATAGCGTTCCAGATCTTCTCACCGTACTGGGGGTAGAAGTAGATCTCGAAGCCACCAGCACCGGTGTAGCCCGTGTTGGAGAGGATGACCTCAGGACAGCCAGCGAAGGTGCCGACTTTGAAGGTGTAGTAGGGGATGGTAGAGAGGTCTACATCCGTCAGGCGCTGCAGGACCTGCTGTGCCAGAGGACCCTGGATGGCGAGCTGACCGACGTTGTCGCAGCTGTTCTCGAGGATAGCGCCAGCGGCATTGTGCGACTGACACCAAGCCCAGTCCTTCTCGATATTAGCGGCATTGACGACGAGGAGGTACTTCTCATCTTCGTAGTGGTAGACGAGGAGGTCGTCGACGATACCCCCCTGTTCGTTGGGGAAGCAGGTGTACTGGATGTCACCGACCTTGAGCTTAGAGGCGTCGTTGGTGGTGATATCTTGGATGAACCGGAGTGCATTGGGTCCCTTGACCCAGAATTCCCCCATGTGTGAGACGTCGAATACGCCGACACCCTTGATGACGGTCATGTGCTCCTCGATGATCCCCGTAGGATACTCGATGGGCATATCATAGCCTGCGAACTCATGCATCTTGGCACCTAAGGCCTTGTGGATCTCGGTGAATGGAGTTGTCTTCATGTTGGTTGCTTTAATGTAGTTTGTGAGCTGTACTTGCACATCAAAGGTAAGGAGTTCTACGGAACTAACCTATACAGCTTGACATCCTAAAATATTATAGAAAAGGAGGGCGTTTCAGCCCACTTCGGTGGGGGTCGAAGCGCTGTCTGTCGAGCCCTCTTCGTGTGGTCTCTTTGTGTCTCTTGCTGAGAGCAAATTGCCGTGTCGTATAAGGTCGTTTGCCCTTCCTCCGTGAGGGGGTGGTGCGAACCTATATTGGTCGGCGGGCTGACCTATATAGGTCGATGGTATGTACCTATATTGGTCGCGATGCGAACCTATATAGGTCAGCCCGCCGACCAATATAGGTTGCTCTCGAAGAGGTGCGGTGGGGCATTTCTCCCTCCTCCGTGAGGGGAGACTGAGCCCTCTCGGCTTGGGGGATTAGTCGTTGTAGTAAGGGGATTGTTCCGAAGTAAAGGCGTCTTCTTAGGGGCTATCTCTTCGCTGTGTGCCGCAGGGGGCAAATGCGACCAGTACTGGTCACGACGTGAAGTAGTACTGGTCACTTCACCGACCAGTACTGGTCGAAAAACCGACCTTGTAGAAGGCTGTCGTACAGACTCTTGCGAGGGCCTTATTATATATGGTAGATTATCCTTTCCTTTACATAGCATAAGTACTTCAGTACTTCACGCGGGAGGCCCCGTCCTCTCTATCAACTAAACCCACACGCAGCCCACACTCCACGTGGGAAAGAGAATTAAGCAAAGAGAAGATAAGCCTATGAGACACATCCTACTTCTCCTCCTCGTCCTTGCCTTCGGAGGAGTCCTCAGAGCCCAAAGCCCCGATGAGGCGTGGCTGGAGGGGACGGTTGTCAGCAAGACGGACAAGACGCCCCTCGTGAATGCCTTCGTCGTACTGCGTACTGCCGACGGAGTGGACACGCCCTTCAGTGCGCTCACCGATGAGAAGGGGTACTTCCTCCTCAAGGCCCCGACGGGCAAGTATCGCCTTGCTGCCACCTTCGTCCAGCAGACCATCATCCTTCGCCCTTCGCTGGAGCTACCTGCGGGGCGGCTCCAGCTGGGTACGCTTCCCGTAGAGCTGACCCGCGAGCTGGAGGCGGTCGTCGTAGCGGGGAAGACTCCCCTTGTGCGCTACGAAGGCTCAACGCTCATCTTCGGTGAAGCCGCCTTCGCCAAAGCCCGTGGCGGTAGTGTGCTGGATGGGCTGACACTCATCCCAGGCCTGCAGCTCGAAGGTGCCAATAAGCTCAAGCTCTACGGCCTCTCCACGCTGGCTGTCTACATCGATGGTCGCCCGCAGCGTATGTCACAAGACGAAGTCATCGCCCTCCTGCAGGGGATGTCTGTGAGCGAAATCGCTCAGGTCGAGCTCATCCGTGAGCCGGGTGTCGAGTACAGTGGTGTGACGACGCCGATCCTGAATATCAAGCGTAAGACGCGAGCCGACGAGGGTATCAAGGGCTTCACCAGCCTTGTCGGTACTTACCATCAGCTCTTCTCCGAGCAGCTCTCCACTCGGGTCAATCTCAACTATGGGCGCAGCCGCTCCTACGTCTCCTACACGCTGGGGAATAAGCGCTATCGTGAGACCACGACCCTCTCCTCGGGAGTCGTCGATGACCTGCGTGTCGATCCCAGAGTCTCCCATCAGGTCGGTCTGGGTACGGACCTCACGCTGGGCAAGGGGCATTCCCTCGGGGTGCAATTCCTCGGGAACTATGCCGACGAGCGTCTCCGCTTCTCGCAGGGGATGAGCAATCGCATAAAGTGGTCGAACCTCTACGCCACGCTCTTCCATACCTTCCGCGAGACGACCGCCGAGGGCTCGCGTGGGAGCTCCGACCTGCGCCGAGATCAGGGGGCTATGGATGTAGCGACCAAGGATGACAACCGCTTCGCGCGTATTGCCCTGGACTTTGCGCATCGCCTCTCGAGCATCTTCACACTCTACGCTGGTGCCGAGGTCAGCCGTGTAGCAGTGGACTCTCGCCTCACCAGTAGAGCGGACGAGCTGATGCTAAGAGAATGGAATATCGAGGGCTATACGAAGTTGGGCTTCCGTCTGTCGAAGGTCTCTGGCTTTGTGGGGCTACGCATCGCAGGCGAAGACCGCAAGGGGAGCTTGGGCAGTGGCTTGGGCGACTTCTTCCGCTCAGGCACTGAGCTTCTCACCTCCGCCTCCCTCCGCTACGCACCCGCTCGCGACCATGAGCTCTCCCTGACCCACTCCTCCAGCTATACCCGCCCGAGCTACCGTGACCTCCTCGGATATACCAGCGTAGCCTCGGCAGCCTTCCTGCGCAAGGGGAATTCCGAGCTGCGGACAGCATATCGCAGGGGGCTCAGCCTGAACTATACCTATATGCGTGCGGCTCAGCTGGAGCTCAGCTACACCGATACCGAGGATCCCATCGTAGAAGCTATACCCCCGATGTATGGGGGTGGAATCACCCTGCGTCGGTACAACCTCGACTATAGCCGTACGCTACGTGCACTGCTGGTCCTACCCCTCCCGCTGGTTAGTCAGAAGAAGTTCAGCTGGCTGGCGCTCACCATCCTCGCAGCCCAGCGCCAGTGGGATGCGGGGCATATCGAGATGACGGACTACAGCGCTGCGCTCAATACCCAGTTCGTCCAGCACCGCCATAGCTTCAGCCTCCCCTCGGATTGGACGGTCGACCTCGGTGTGACCTATTATAGTGGAGTGCTCTATGAGCTCTATCGCATCCAGCGCCAGTGGTGGATCGATGCTTCGGTGAGCAAGCGTATGGGCAACCTACGTGCTACGCTCTCCGCCCGCGACCCCTTCAATACGAATATCGCGCGCGGGAGCTATAATCCGGAGGTCAACGGCCTGGCCTTCGAGCGTAATTGGCACAGCCCACGCCTGGAGCTTACCATCTCCTACAGCTGGGGGAAGAAGAGCGTCAAGGCGCAGGATACGCGTGTGCGGTATGATGACCTGAAGCGCCTCACTACGGGGGCAAGCGAAGGGATGAATACCCCCGCTCAGTAGTCTATTAGCCGTATAAATACGCCCTTACACTCCCATCTAAATAGAGCCGAGGGGATAGCGAAGCCTGCTCGCTATCCCCTCGCTCGCTATCGCGAAGTCCCCCGCATATCGTGAGGCGGCGCAGGATAT
This sequence comes from Porphyromonas sp. KLE 1280, assembly GCF_000700805.1. Lineage (NCBI taxonomy): Bacteria > Pseudomonadati > Bacteroidota > Bacteroidia > Bacteroidales > Porphyromonadaceae > Porphyromonas > Porphyromonas sp. KLE 1280. The sequence goes on along the minus strand of NZ_KL362966.1, from coordinate 90,159 downwards.
TAAGGAGATTGAGTGGAGCCTCAATAACCGCCCGGGAAAGAAGTTAGGTTGCCACACGCCACACGAGGTTTTCTACCTGAATTTGCAACCAAAGTGTTGCGCTTCATAGTGGAAAATACATTGTCATTTCTACTGTTAGAGTTGCCATAAAACATACTGTCTCGACCATACCTATATTCCGATGGTGCATTGTCCGAGAGGAATTGAGTCGCATAGTGCCGATTATTTATTGAAAGGTCTTTGCCCTGATTGCCGAAACAAGCGACACGACTGACTTTGCAACTTGGTAGCAGTTTTTATTCCGTACTTTTGCAGCGGATTAAATGATTAGTTATGGAAAAAGAACAAAAAATCAAAGTGATACGCATCATTGCGAGCATCGTTTTGCTAATGGCGACATATATTCTGGCTATTCCGGAAGAGATTCGCATCGGATTATGTGCCATCGCCTATGTCATAATCGGTGCGGACATCGTTTATGCCGCCTTGCGTAATTTGTGCAAAGGGCAGTTTTTGGGTGAGAGTTTCCTTATGACTATTGCGACCGTCGGAGCATTTGTCATCGGAGAATACCCCGAAGCAGTGGCAGTGATGATGTTCTATCAGATTGGGGAACTTTTCTCCGATATAGCGGTGGAACGAAGCCGGGCTTCGATTGCGGCATTGATGGATATCCGTCCGGATTATGCTAATATTGAGAAAGAGGGAAGTCTAACACGGGTGTCTCCATCGGATGTCCCGGTCGGTAGTATCATCGTAGTGAAACCGGGAGAGAAAATACCATTGGACGGAAAGGTAATCTCCGGAAGTACGACTCTCGACACGGCGGCGTTGACAGGTGAAAGCCTTCCGCGTGAGGTTTCCGAAGGTGATACCGTTATCAGCGGAAGCCTGAATCTCACAGGTGTTCTGCATATCCGTACGTCGGCGACATTTGGAGAATCGACCGTTGCGAAAATCCTCGATTTGGTAGAAAACGCGGATACAGGCAAGGCGAAGAGTGAAAAGTTCATAACCCGTTTCGCACGCTATTATACCCCTGCTGTCGTAGCTGTGGCTGCATTGCTCGCCTTGGTTCCTCCGCTGATTGTGGGCGGCGAATGGCTTGTCTGGTTAAACCGCTCTCTGATTTTCCTGGTGATTTCCTGCCCCTGCGCACTGGTCGTGTCTGTCCCGCTGACGTTCTTTGGCGGAATAGGTGGAGCATCAAGAAAGGGCATTCTCGTAAAAAGCTCCAACTATCTGGAAATGATGGCGTATATAAAAACAGTCGTGTTCGACAAGACCGGGACTCTGACAGAAGGCAATTTCTCGGTCACTGCCGTATATTCCCAAATGATGTCGGAGCATGAGCTTATAGAATTGGCTGCATTGGCGGAAAGTTTTTCTGACCATCCCTTGTCGGCATCGATACGGGATGCCTACCATCTGCCATTGGACAAAACAAGAGTGACCGGTTATGAGAACATTGCAGGCGAAGGTGTCATGGCAATCATCGACAATCGTAAGGTTTATGCCGGAAACGAAAAGCTTATGTCGCGTGCCGGTGTGCCCCCCCAGTCATGTGAAAAGATAGGCACCATCGTCCATGTCGCCGTAGACAGCGTTTATATGGGACATATCGTCGTTTCCGATAACCTAAAGCCGCAATCCGCCGAGACCATCGCAAGGCTGAAAGCCTCCGGGGTTGGAAAAACAATCATGCTTACGGGCGACCGCAGTGATGTGGCTAAAGATATTGCCGGAAAAGTGAACATAGATGAGTTCCATGCCGAACTGCTGCCGATAGACAAGGTGAGATTTGTCGAAGCACTGCGCAAAGAACATGCTCGGTCTCCCATCGCTTTTGTCGGCGACGGCATCAATGATGCTCCGGTCATCAAACTTGCTGACATAGGCATTGCCATGGGGGCTGTCGGCAGTGACGCCGCTATTGAAGCGGCCGACATCGTATTGATGAATGATAATCCCATGAATATCGTCGAAGGGATGATGATAGCGCGCAAGACGTTAAGCATAGTGAAACAGAATATCGTATTCGCCATCGGCATCAAACTCCTGATGTTGCTGTTGGGAGCGTTGGGCGTTGTCAATATGTGGGCAGCCGTGTTTGCTGATGTAGGTGTTACCATGCTTGCCATACTCAATGCGTTAAGGAGCATGCGTGTCAGCAATGTGCTCCCTCATATTGGACGATCGACCTCGGTGTGACCTATTATAGTGGAGTGCTCTATGAGCTCTATCGCATCCAGCGCCAGTGGTGGATTCATGCTTCGGTGAGCAAGCGTATGGGCAACCTACGCGCTACGCTCTCCGCCCGCGACCCCTTCAATACGAATATAGCGCGCGGGGGCTACAACCTAGATGTGCCCCCCCCCCTCTCGCCTTTGAGCGTAATTGGCACAGCCCACGCCTGGAGCTTACTATCTCCTACAGCTGGGGGGAAGAAGAGCGTCAAGGCGCAGGATACGCGTGCACGGTATGATGACCTGAAGCGCCTCACTACGGGGGCAAGCGAAGGGATGAATACCCCCGCTCAGTAGTCTATTAGCCGTATAAATACCGCCCTTACACTCCATCTAAATAGAGCCGAGGGGATAGCGAAGCCTGCTCGCTATCCCCTCGCTCGCTATCGCGAAGTCTCCCCGCATATCGTGAGGCGGCGCTTTTTCCTGCATAGAGTAGCCGTTGCTCGGGGGCTTTGCGCACAGAGGGCGTGACAGGACGATATGTGCATTTTGTCTTAGCTTTGTAGTACCTATTGTATAATATGTAGGGGTGTAGCCTTTCCCCGAGAGCACCGCATCCCTATCCCAATGATGTGACCGATATGAATAGAATCATCAGCCGCCTTACCGCCCTGTCGGCAGCAGCCCTTCTGATGCTGCCCAGCTGCCTTGGTAAGGGAAAGAACACCCCCGACGTGCCATCAATCAAGCCCCTCTCCACCCTCACGGGTAAGGTAGAGAAGCGCGTCATCACCCGTCTCTCTGCAGCAGGCACCGAAGAGGAGCGGACCGAAGAGGTCTACCGCCGTAGGGGTGGCCTTCTGACGAAGGTCGTCTATGGCATCCCCGCTTCGGGGGGCAGTCTGCAGCCCATCGAGACGACGACGAATACCTACGACGAGCAGGGCTACCGCGTCAGTGAGGTCGTCGAGAAGCTCACCGCCACCGGCACGAAGGAGCGTACCGAGACGAAGTACACTTATCGCCCCTTCTCCCCGCAGGTCAGCTACGTCAGCAACTACAAGGAATATGACTCCCAAGGTCGTCTCGTCGCTGACGTGACGCATGAGCTCGAGGGCTCGCGCCTGAGCCGTGTCATCCGCACCGTCTATGACTATTCTGCTGGAGGGGCTAATCCCAAGGAGACTGTCCTGCGCACGAACTACACCTACATGGACCCCATCATCGAGTCCCGCACCTTCACCCTCGTCACCGACCCCAAGGCTGTCGGCGGTACGGGCGCGCTCTACCACGAGCAGGCGCGTATGCGTGTGGACTACTACGGGCGTAAGCTCTTCGAAGAGATCCACACCTTCGACACCTCAGTGGGCGTAGCTAAGCAGGACCTCAAGAAGCCCAATGGCGCTACCGTCTCGATCTACACCTATGGCGATACGGGCGACATCGTCCGCGAGCTTCGCGAGACCCATGGCCCCCGTACGCAGGCTGAGTATGATGCCGACAAAGAGCACAAGCTCCCCCTGCTCAAGCTCATCGACCGCTACTACTACGAGGTGAAGTACACCCAGACCAACACCGAGGGCTTCCCCACGAAGATGGAGGTCACCGTCGAGAAGGGTGTCGCTAAAACGAAGACCACCTACACGGCGAATATCAGCTATACGTACTTCGCTGATCCCGCGCCTAAGAACTAATCCCCCTTCCCTCCGTCTAACCCGATCAAATAAGTATATCCCTACGTGCGAATAGATATCCTCACCGTCGTGCCCGAGCTCCTCGAGAGCCCGCTCCAGCACTCCATCGTCGGCCGTGCCCAGCAGCAGGGCTTCCTCGAGCTTCATGTCCATAATATCCGTGACTACGCTACGAATAAGTGGCGCCGTGTCGATGACTATCCCTTCGGGGGGGAGGCAGGAATGATCCTGCAGATCGAGCCGATCGACCGCGCTATCGCCGACCTCAAGAGCCAGCGCCACTACGATGAGGTGATCTATACTTCGCCCGATGGGGAGACCTTCGATCAGGGCATTGCGAACCAGATGAGCCTGCAGGAGAACCTCATCATCCTCTGCGGCCACTACAAGGGGATCGACCAGCGCATCCGTGAGCACCTCATCACACGTGAGATCTCTGTCGGGGACTACGTCCTCACGGGCGGTGAGCTACCAGCTGCTATCATGGTAGATGCCGTGGTGCGCCTACTGCCTGGCGTCATCGGCGACGCAGAGAGTGCGCTCTCTGACACCTTCCAGGACGACCTCCTCGCGCCACCTATCTACACCCGCCCCGCCGACTACAAGGGGTGGAAGGTGCCCGACGTCCTCCTCAGTGGGCACGCCGCCCGTATCGAAGCGTGGAAGATGGAGTGCGCCCTCGAGCGTACAAAGCGCCTGAGACCCGACCTCTACAAGAAGCACTTGGGTCACGAGAAATAGCGAATTAATTCCTAAATTTGCCCTTAGGATGGGTCACTACGGAGGGACCTTGGGTAGGAAGCCCGCGGCCGCACCCTCTCGTGTGCCCGTCGCTTCGCTTTGGATAAGTCACTAAATAACACACTATAATCGAAGAATCATGGCTTTGAAGTTTATCACAGCTGACGAAGCAGCCGCACTCGTAAAGGACGGCGACAACATTGGTTTCAGCGGCTTTACCCCCGCAGGTTGCCCCAAGGTCGTACCTGGAGCTATCGCTAAGCGCGCCGAAGAAGAGCATGCTGCAGGCCGCCCATTCAAGGTAGGTATGTTCACTGGTGCCAGCACGGGCGACCGTCTCGACGGCGCACTGGCTCGCGCAGGTGCAGTTAAGTTCCGCACGCCCTACCAGTCGAACAAGGATATGCGCAACGGCATCAACGCCGGTGAACACCCCTACTTCGATATGCACCTCTCGATGCTCGCTCAGGAGCTCCGCTATGGCTTCCTCGGCAAGATCGACGTCGCTATCGTCGAAGCTGCTGACGTCACCGAAGACGGTGAGATCGTACCTACCTCTGGTGTCGGTATCCTCCCCACGATCTGCCGCCTGGCGGACAAGATCATCGTCGAGCTGAACGATAAGCACCCCAAGGAAATCCGCGGTATCCATGACATCGCTGAGCCTCTCGATCCTCCTCATCGCCGTGATATGCCCGTATATAGTCCCAGCGATCGCGTCGGTCAGCCCTTCGTGAAGGTCGACCCTGCTAAGATCGTCGGTGTCGTCCGTACGAGCGAGCCCAACGACGAGGGCGCCTTCGCTCCCCTCGATGATGTCACGAAGGCTATCGGTGACAACGTGGCTAAGTTCCTCGTCTCTGAGATGGAGGCTGGCCGTCTGCCTAAGGAATTCCTCCCCCTGCAGAGTGGTGTAGGTAACGTGGCTAACGCTGTCCTCGGCGCTCTCGGTGACAACAAGCAGATCCCTGCCTTCGAGGTCTACACCGAAGTTATTCAGGACGCTGTCATCGAGCTGATGAAAAAGGGTCGCGTGAAGTTCGCCAGTGGCTGCTCACTCTCTGTGACGCGCCCCATCATCCAGGAGATCTACGGCAACCTCGACTTCTTCAAGGACAAGCTCCTGCTGCGTCCTCAGGAATACTCTAACAATCCTGAGATCGTCCGCCGTCTCGGTGTCATCACCATCAATACGGCTCTCGAAGCTGATATCTTCGGTAACATCAACTCGACGCACGTCAACGGTACGCGTATGATGAATGGTCTCGGTGGCTCAGGCGACTTCGCTCGCAATGGCTATCTCTCGATCTTCACCACGCCTTCTACCGCTAAGGACGGCAAGATCTCGGCCTTCGTACCTATGGTCTCGCACCTCGATCACAGCGAGCACTCTGTGAAGATCATCATCACCGAGTACGGTATCGCTGACCTCCGTGGCAAGAGCCCCCGCCAGCGTGCTGAGGAGATCATCGAGAAGTGCGTACACCCCGACTACAAGCAGCTGCTGCGTGACTACCTCAACCTCGGTGTGAAGGGTCAGACGCCTCAGTGCCTCGATGCTTGCTTTGCCTTCCATCAGGAGATCGCAGCCTCGGGTGATATGCGCAACGTCGACTGGTCTAAGTACAAGAAGAACTAAGCCCACCCGCATAGCTCTAAGCTAAAAGCGCCGCCGCCTCGGTGCTCCTCTTGACGGAGGAGTGCCGGGGCGGCGGTCGTTTTGTCTGTATGTAGGGTGGGGTAGCGAGCGGTGCTACGGATGCTTAGTCGCGGATGAGCGGCATCGTCGAGCAGCGCAGGAGGCCACCCATCTTCGAGATCTCCTGATAGGGCACCTCTTCGACGGTCATACCCCACGCCTCACGCAGGTGGGCATTGAGTCGGGTGAAGTGACGGTCGCTGATGAGGGCATTGGGCGAGAGGGAGACGACGTTCGTACTCATATAGTAAGCTTCTTCGGGGGTGACGCCGAAGAGGTTGTCACGGCCGAAGATCTCCTCGACGAGGGCGACATCGCGCTCATGGAGGAAGCCCTCACGATAGATGAGTGCGCGGCCACGGCTCACGGGCTGGAAGGCGCAGTCGAGGTGGAGGACGGACTTAGCAGGCTCGCGGTCGTGCTTGCGTAGCTCGATGGGTACGACACGCTTGTGGGGGAAGCGCTCGCGGAAGAAGTCGATAGCGTAGCTGTTCGTGCGGGCGGTCTTGAAGCTGGAGTAGTCATCGCCGAAGTACGCCCCGACGAAGAGGATATCGTCATAGAGGAGTACGTCGCCACCCTCAGTGTGGACGGCCTCGGGGAGGGACTCGATATGTGCGGGGTCGATGAGGGGGAAGATCGAGCTGGCAAAGGCTTCGGTCTCCCGCTCGCGGTCGGGTATGAGATTGGAGATGAAGAGGGTGTCGTCGATGGTGAAGGCTACGTCACGGGCGAAGACCTGGTTGTAGTCGATGAGTGGGGCGGGGCGCAGCGTGCGGACACCGTAGCGATCGAGGACGTCGAGGACGCACTGCATCTCGTGCCGTACATCGGCTTCGCTGGGGAAGATCCCTCGGCTTACGGCTTCATAGCTCTTGGCATCATAGGTCTCTTGGAGGGTGGGGATGGGGCCCAGACTGTCGGGGAGCCCGAGGACGACAGCTCGGAGGCGAGCCGTCTCGTTGGTGACATGGGGGATGATCCGTTCCATAGGTATTTGTTTGATAGTCGGGGAGGCTGGGCGTCAGCTTCCCCTCGTTGTTACAAATATAACGATTCTACGCTGGATTCCCTTGCTCCGTCAGGTGACCGCATCGGTGGGGTAAGGCGTGGGTACTCGGCACGGCTTTTCAGTTGGTATTCGTGGGGGCGGTGGAGCGAAGTCGTAGAGAGGGAAGTCGAAAGCAATAGCCATTCGCAAGCAGACCACTATTCGTCCGATTGCAAACGAATAGTGGTTTGCCCCTGATACCAATAGTGGTTTGGATGCGGACCAGTAGTTGTTTCAGCACGGCCTTATAATGCTTCGCCTGTGCACCGCTATAAATAGGGACTCCTGCCTTGCGCTGTCTCGGGGCTTAGCCTCTCTCGAAGTGTAGTCCACTATCCCCACCATTTCCTCACTTTTTGTCCTCCTTTGCATTGCGCTCTCCGTGAGGCAGATAGTAGGATGCTTTGGGGGCGGTATTACGACCTGTATTGGCCGCTGGGCGAAGCTATATAGGTCGACGCGTGGACCAATATAGGTCGCAGCACGAACCAATATGAGACTATTGCTCCGCGTATGGATAAAAGTTGTGGACGAGTGGCAGATAAGTTTGGACTACGCACGTGGCTCTAACATCTACGTACGTGGATATTTGGATTTACGTACCTGGTCTTTAAGACTACGTACGTAGATGCGGAAAAGCCACTGCGGGAAGGCGCTTTTTTCTTCACGAGAAGGACACTTTTCCCTCCGCTGAATAAGAGGAATACGCGCGATAAGGCGAAGGGAAAAGCGTATCACTTCGGAGAGGCATATCGGGGAGCTGGATGCGCGATGCCTTAGCACAATAAATAGAGCGCAGGACTCTGCCACAACAGTCTCAATATAGGTTGACACAGTGACCAATATAGGTCGCCACGCAAACCAATATGGGTTACTTTCCCGCCCTTGTGATCTCACTCCGATAGCAGTATAGAGAGGTATCGCCCCATCGCCTGCGGGTAGCCCCCTCCGATCTCCACAGGAAGGGCACTCGGAGTAGTGCAACGGGATTTCCTGATCCTGCGCATACGTATTGCGCATAGGTGTGAAATGTTAAAAGATTTTAATTGCCTTTGTGCGAATTTTCCCTTAGGACTACTCCTCGACTTTGTATACTATATGATGTCGCTGTACTCCGTGCGAGCTCTCTACTTATCGGCTCAGCAAGGTGCAGGCGAGGCGGGTCCTTCTCACATTATTCATAAGACTACCGTATGAACGTAAACAAAAAGCTCCCCTACGAAGCCCCCGTGGCTGATGCCTTCCAGCTGTCCGCAGCTCCTCTCAACATCTGTATCCAGTTCTCTGGTGAAGCCGGCTTCGAAGACTTCGAAGAAGGTGAAGCTCTCTAAGCTACTCTAATCAAAACCTAAGTATTAGATCTACTTAACGCGCAATCAATGAAGCTAAATTTACTCACTGTTACCTCGCTCCTCTGCAGCCTCTTCCTCCTCGGCTCGTGTGCCAAGGATGAGCCTCAGGGTAATACGAAGAAGGAGCAATCCGTCGCTGGCGGTCCTCTTGTCAGCATCGATCTCAACATGGATGTCGCTGTGGCCGAATTCAACGAGCCTGAAGCTAAGGCTCAGGAAGGTCGTGCCTTTACCTCCCCTCAGACGCCCGTCACGGTAAAGGAGGGGGCGAAGGAAGAGCTGGATGATAATCTCGACCCCATATCTGGCAAGCAGCAGAAGATCCTCTCGCTGCTCCGTGATAAGTTCATCGAGAATAATCAGACGATCGATGTCGTCATGCACTTTGAGTGTGGCACGAAGATGGCTAACGTAGTCACTAAGATGAGCTATGACAATAGCATCGGGCGCTACCGTCATGGTCTTGTTGGTGATCGCAATATCAACGTCCCCCAGGAGATCCTGATAGAGATGGGTACGACCAAGACTGCCAAGGTCACCATCTACACGGGTGGCTCCAGCTACGATGCAGGGAGTGAGCGCTTCACGGTTGATCCCGTGATGAAGGAAGTCAACCTTTCTTCGCTCGCTTCTACGCCTATCAATATCCCCGTCCTCTATGTCTCTACGGGTACGGAGCTGAAGGTGGAGAATGGTAAGCTCGTTCCTGCTCTTCCTTCGGTCGACAAGCTCAAGCCCCAGGGCTCACTCCTCCTGGTGACCTTCCGTAACAACATGGATCAGGATGTTACCTTCGACGGGATTACCGCGGTGTCGAACAACTACTTCGGTCCTAACGACCAGTCGAAGAAGACCTTCCTCAAGGTCAAGGGCTCAAAGAATACGGCTACGGAGCTGATGACGGAGGCTCCCAGGTACACCAGTAATTACAGCACGGCCGTCCATGGCGGTAAGGACTTTACTTACTTTGCTAAGGATTTCTCCACCCCTCAGTTCTCTATCGCTAAGGGCGGTGCTCGCTCTGATAAGGCTGTGGTCTTCTGGGGAATCAAGGGTGATGCTGCCGCAGTATCTTCTCCTGCTGCCAATGGACTTGGTGATAATGGCTATCTCGTTAACCCTTCTACGGGTTTGATCCATGTCTATGCTCAGAATGCACAGATCGGTGGTCAGGCGATCACTTATCCTAACTACAGTGTGGCTCCTATTGGTGGTGCGCACTTCTCGCCTGAGTCGGGTAAGGCTTACACGCTGAACTGCGAATTCTACACGCAGCCCCGTCAGGCCCTCGGTTACCTCGATAAGGGCTATCTCTATAAGGATGGTACGTGGAAGCACCATGATGTCGATGCTGGTGGTCAAACTAATGACCCGAAGTACTACAACAGCCCCACTCTTCGTAACGTGCCTTTGGTATCTTCTGCTGAGGCTAGTGAAGTGCTGGCTGGCAATGTCACAACCTCTAAGGGTAAGATGTATGTTCCCAATCAGGCTTAGCTCAATCTGATGAGCCTCCTCTACCCTATAGAGTTTTCTGAGGCTTCAGGTGTCTCGCGCTTCAAGGATTTCACGAATCATTTTGCCAAGGGCGCTAGCGGCTATGACTATCGCGCATATATCTACAAGGAGCTTCTCCCCTATAAGAGTGTGAATGATGATACGTCTGAGTTCTCAGAAGGGGAGTTCATTTGCGCAGACTATGCTAGGAAGGATCAGGGTGCAGCAAATGAAGCGGTAGGCTATGCTTATCGTCATCTGTATATCGCCCCGCGTACAGCTACAGGGGCTCAGCCTCGTAGCAAGTACCAGACGCTCGTTCGCTGCCTCACTCGTTCGAAGGTTGTTGACTCTAGTCCGTATGTAACCTCTATCGTCATGGAGTCGGTCTATCTCGGGAAGTACTTTGTGGGGACTCTTGTCACGACGCCTCTCTATGTCGAGCGCAATGCTATCAAGCCCTTTACCTATCTCCAAGAGTCCAGTCTCTTCGGTGTAGGCGCAGAGCCTACTCGCAGTATGGTCACACGTATATTGATCAATGCTAATGAGGTCAGAGGTGTGTTCAAGTATGATAAGTACCTGAAGCCTTACTCCGAGGTGAAGACCTTTGATACCGTTGATGGGATTAAGCTGCTGCACTGGGGGACAGTCCCAGGTCAGTGGGAGTATGAGGCGATGCAGATTGGGAATAATGAGACCCGCCTCAAGAAGCTGATAGAGGAAGTCAATAAGGTTTCGCGTGCCCCGATACTAAATCGCTTCTACGGCTATAATTCCTTTAAGGGTGGTATCTATTATTCCCGGAATGAGGGGAGGGCTGGCGATGATGTTCGTGGTCTCTTTAGTGATAATACCTACCAGCCCATGCGTGCGTACTCCACGACCTATCAGGGTGATGATGGTAAAAAGCCCCAGCAGGGCCTGTAATCCCTCTCCAATAATCTCCCTTATATTATAGCGGTATAAGGTCGCAGGCCCCGCCCCTCTCGAAGGGTGCGGGGCCTGCTGCATACTTATAGATAGGTAAAATACTTAACTTTGTGTGAGGGAATTTTTCTCTCTCCCGTATTTGTCATAGAACGATAAGCTATGAGTAAGCATCCCTTCCGCGGGATGGGTGTGGCGCTGGTCACGCCCTTCACCGAATCGCAAGAGGTCGACTATAAGAGCCTGGAGCGCCTCCTCGAACATCTGCTCCGTGATGGGGCTACGGACTTCATCGTCATCCACGGGACGACGGGTGAGTCACCCTGCCTTACGCGCGAGGAGCGCCAGCGAGTCACCAACCATGTCGTCGAGCAGGTCGCAGGACGCTGCCCGCTGATGATAGGCCTTGGGGGTAACAATACCCGCGAGACGGCAGAGCGCCTTCGTGAGCTTGACCCCCGCGGTCTCTCCGGTGTCCTCTCGGTAGTGCCCTACTACAACAAGCCTTCGCAGGAGGGGATGTACCGCCACTTCGCCCACTTGGCCGAGGCGAGCCCGCTTCCGCTGGTGCTCTACAATGTGCCAGGGCGTGTCGGGGTGAATATGGCGCCCGACACCGCCGTGCGCTTGGCGCGAGACTTCGATAATATCATTGGGATCAAGGAGGCTTCGGGCTATCCCCAGCAGGCGGCACAGATCACTGCGTGCGAGCTGCCCGAGGACTTCGTCGTCCTCTCAGGCGATGATGCGCTCACCGTGCCCTTCATCCAGAATGGAGCCGTGGGTGTCATCTCCGTCGTGGGCAACGCCTATCCCCGCCTCTTCTCCCACCTGACGCACCTGGCTATGGAGGGGCATATCAATGAGGCCGACATGATCCAGACGGAGATGCGTGCCATCAATACCCAGCTCTTCCAGGAGGGGAATCCCGTCGGGATCAAGGCCCTGCTCTATCTCATGCGTCTCATCGACAGTAATAGCCTGCGCCTACCCTTGGTCGCTGCGAGCCCTGAGCTCTCCGAGCACCTCAATGCTACGCGCAAAGCCCTCGATATCTACGCCTCCCACCTCTTTGCCTAAGTGAGCTCGACGACAGAGATCAGCGACAGCTATTGGACGCTCGCCGAGCCCAGCGAAGGCGAGTACTTAGAGAAGAGAAGTAAGTTCCTCGCCTACGCCTATCCCGTGACGACCGAGGAGGAGGCGCTGGAGCGTGTGCGCGAAGTACGTACTCGCTACTACGATGCCCGCCACGTGTGCTGGGCTTATCGTCTGGGCCCTACGGGTGAGCCCTATCGTGCGAATGACGATGGCGAGCCCTCGGGGACGGCAGGTAAGCCCATTCATGGTATCCTTGTCTCGCTGGGGCTGACGGAGGTCATCGTCCTTGTCGTGCGCTACTTCGGTGGCGTGAAGCTCGGCACGAGTGGCCTCATCGAGGCTTATCGCGAAGCAGCCTTGGCGGCTCTCACCGATACGCCCCGCCGTGAGTGCATCCTCACCGAGCGCCTTTGCCTGACCTTCAGCTATGAGCTGATGGGGCCCGTGATGCGTATAGTCAAGGAGACCGAGGCCCGCGTCGTCGTGCAGGACTTTAGAGAGTCCTGCTTCCTCGAGCTCGAGCAGCGCCAGGGCTGTGCCGCTGAGCTACGCTCGCGTCTGGAGCAACTCTATGGGGTGACCCTTCTCCCCGAAGCCCCCGACTCCACCCATTCCGAAGAATAGTATATCCTAATTAATAGATGGAAGAGAATATACCCACTCCTGAGCCGGAGGCTATAGGCCAACTCACTGACGACGTCTCGGAGCTCAAGGCGAAGTCTGTCTCAGGCTTCGGCTGGTCAACAATCCAGCAGATCGTCGGGCGTGTGACCACCTTCATGGTGAACCTCGCTCTGGCGCGCCTGCTCGTGCCGGAGGACTTCGGTACACTCGCCGTACTGGGGATCTTCCTCGCTATCTCCTCCCAGCTCGCTGACATCGGCTTCGGGAGCTCGCTGACGCGCTCGGAGCGTGTCGATGATGCCGACCTCTCGACGATCTTCTACTACAATATCGGGATGAGTTGCCTGCTTTACCTCATCCTCTTCATCGCAGCACCATGGATCGCGGACTACTTCCGCAATCCTATCCTAGTCTCCGTCCTGCGTGTGATCTCGCTGAGCGTGGTCATCAACTCGCTGTGCAGTATCCAGGCGATCTTGGTCTGGAGGCAGATGGAGTTCCGCAAGGACATGCTTATTCAGCTTGCTACGGGCGTGCTGTCTGGGCTGACGGGTATCGTGATGGCTTACTTCGGCTATGGCTACTGGGCACTGGTGGGTATGGGACTTGCCAACTCGATCGTGCGTCTCATCGGCTACTGGTGCTCTTCGTCTTGGCGACCTAAGCTGATCTTCAGCATGGAGAAGCTCAAGCTCCACTTTGGTTACGGCTCTCGTATGGTCGGGGCTGGGATGATCACCACGCTGTACAACAACCTGATGACGATCCTCATCGGGCGCTACTTCTCGCTGTCGACCCTGGGGCTCTATGGCAATGCTAATGCCCTGTATATCGTCCCTGTCTCGGTCATCGCTGACCCCATCAACAAGGTGACTTTCCCCGTCTTTGTGCGCTTCCAGAATGACAAGGAGCGCCTGCGTGCAGGCTATCGCCGTGTGATGCGCCTCCTATTCCAGCTCTCTTGTCCGCTGATGATGGCGCTGGTCGTGCTGGCTAATCCCCTCTATCACTTCTTCTACGGGGATAAATGGATGGCGGCTGCACCTTACTTCCAGATCCTCTGTATCTGCGGGATTCTTTTCCCCATCAACTCCTATAATATCAATCTCCTTGAGGCCAAGGGCCGAAGTGATCTGCACCTGCGTCTGGAGATTATCCGCCGTATCATCGGGGTCGCTGCGGCCTTCATTGGCTTGCAGTTCGGTATCTATGGGCTACTGTGGAGTACGGCGATCACGCAGGTGATCTTCCTCTTCATCAATAGCCATTACTCGGGTCGATTCATTGACTTTCCCCTCGGTCAGCAGCTCGGTGAACTCTTCCCCTTTGCGCTGATGAGTGCGGCTGCCGGAGGCCTTCTTTGGGGATTAGATACCTATGCATTATCATCACTTGCCGACTTTTGGCGTTTATCCATAGGGAGTGCAGTACTGGGGCTGACCTACATCCTCTTGGTCTACCTCTTTGCCCGTGAAGACTACCTCTATGTGTGGGGCCTCGTGCACCACTATGTGCTGCGTCGCCCCGCTACCCAGTCCTGACAAATTGTTATCTTTGTAGACATTGGTCTACAATACATTGTATCACGTCCATAACCATAGAATGAGAATTATGAAGAAGATCATCTTGGCCTCTCTGGCACTTGTGGCAGTTGCTTCGCTGAGCTCCTGCGGTGCGAAGAAGAGCGCTTATCGTAAGGCCTACGAGCAGGCTAAGCAGCGTGAGGTCGCTACTCAGAGCACCACGCCAGCCGTACAGTATGAGGCTCCTGCAGCCGCTCCTGCTGTCCCCGTGACCGTACGCAAGGAGCGTGTCACGACTTACCAGGGCGAAGATGCTACCCGTCTGAAGCGCTATAGCGTAGTCGTAGGTAGCTTCCAGAATCCTACGAATGCTCGCAATCTCAAGGATCGTATGGTCCAGGCTGGCTACAGCGCCGTCCTCGCTACCAACGACGTAGGTATGCTGCGTGTCATCGTAGCCAGCTTCGATACGCGCCAAGAAGCTGTTGCAAGCCGTGACGCTATCAAGGCTCGCTTTGCTCCTGACTTCAAGGATGCATGGCTCCTGGAAAACGATAACTAATCAGACTTTATAGCCCCCGCCCCAATCCCTGGGGCGGGGCTACCTATATCTATATGGAGATACTACAGAGCTACTCGCTACGTGAGCACAATACCTTCGGTATCGATGCCCAGGCAGACTGGTTCATCCCCTTCGCCAGCATCGAGGATTTACAGCTATTGAGCCGTGACGAGTACTTCCAAGAGTGTCGCTGTATCACTATTGGTGAGGGAAGCAACCTGCTCTTCCTCACCAATTTTCATGGGATCGTACTACACTCGGTGATCCAAAGCATTGAGCGTCTCGCTGAGACGGCTGATACGGTCGACCTCCTCGTCGGCTCAGGCGTCAAGTGGGACGACTTCGTAGCCCAGATGGCCGAAGCCGAGCTCTACGGTGTCGAGAACCTCTCCCTCATCCCAGGCGAAGTCGGTGCTGCCGCTGTGCAGAATATCGGTGCCTATGGCGCTGAGATCTGCGAGGTCATCCGCGAGGTGCACACGGTGCATCGTCGTACGGGTGAGGTGCGTCACTTCGCTGTCGAGGAGTGCAACTACAGCTATCGCCATAGCTTCTTCAAGGAGCCCGAGGCGGCTGACTACATCGTCACGCACGTCCTCCTTCGCCTCTCCAAGCACCCCCATCTGAAGCTCGACTATGCTGACCTCCGTCAGCGCGTGGAGGCTCGTACGGCGACGCCTGCTGCCCGTGATGTACGTGACGAGGTCATCCGCATCCGCCAAGAGAAGCTCCCTGACCCGAAGGTCTTGGGTAACGCTGGTAGCTTCTTTATGAACCCCATCATCTCGGCCGAGGCTTTTGAGCGCCTTCGTGAGGCTTATCCCGAAGCACCGCACTACGACCTCCCCGACGGACAAGTGAAGGTCCCCGCAGGCTGGCTCATCGACCGTTGTGGTCTCAAGGGCTATCGTCTCGGACATGCCGCCGTCTATGAGCGTCAGGCACTTGTCCTCGTCAATGCTGATGGCGAAGCTACGGGGCAGGATATCGCTCGCTTGGCAGAGTATGTGCAGGAGCAGGTCGCAGAGCGCTTTGGCCTACAGATCACCCCTGAGGTGAGGTACATCTCTTAGATAGCCACCCTTCACCTCGCTGCTTATTCACCTAACTACTCGCTCTACCACGCACCCTCTCTCACTCGATAGAGAAGGTATCTCTTTGCCGTGGTAGCTCTCTCTCCTACTTACATGAAGGTAATTCTTCTCGGTACGGGCACCAGCACTGGTATCCCCGAGGTAGGCTGTGGCTGCCCTGTGTGCCATAGCTCGGATGCTCGTGACCGTCGTCTGCGCACCTCTGCCCTTATCATCACCGAGGGTGGGAAGCGTATCCTCATCGACTGTGGCCCTGACTTCCACTACCAAGCCACACGTCTCGGTATCGATCGTATCGATGCTATCCTCTTGACTCACGAGCACTACGATCACACGTTCGGTCTGGACGATGTACGTACCATCGCGTGGCGTCAGGATATCCCCATCTACGGCCAGCAGCGCGTCCTCGACTCGGTGCGTACTCGTATGCACTACGTCTTCAGTGACCATCCTTACCCAGGGACGCCTCGCTTCACCCTCTGTCCGATAGAGGAGGGGAGTGATGCTTCCTTCGAGCTCTTCGGTGAGCGTGTCACGCCCATCTCGCTGGCGCACGGCTCGCTACCTATCGTAGGCTATCGTATCGGCGAGGTGAGCTACATCACCGATATGAAGACCATCGAGCCCAGCGAATGGGCTAAGGTCAGTGGCTCACAGCTCCTCGTCATCAATGCCCTGCGCTATCAGCGTCCGCACCCCAGCCACCAGTCGGTGGAGGATGTCGAGCGCCTGCTACCTGAGCTTGCCGTTCGGCCCAAGCTGACCCTTCTCACGCACCTCTCACACCATGCCCCTTCGCATGCCCAGCTAGAGGCGATGCTCCCCGAAGATCTGCAGCCTGCTTACGACCAAGAGTATATCGTGGTCGACGAAGCGGGTCCCCGTATCCTCCCCCTCCCAGAGTATGTAGAGCCCTATAGCTACCGCGATATGGGTCGTATCGCCTATGCCGATGCGTGGGCACTGCAGAAGGAGCTCTTCGAAGCCCAGCTAAAGGCTAAGCACGAGCACCGCCCCACGGAGTCCTTCCTCCTCTTCTGTGAGCACAATCCCGTCTTCACCATGGGCCTCCATGCCGATGCGACGAATATGCTGATGAGCGAGGACTTCCTCCGTGAGAATGGCTACGACTTCTTCTCCGTCGAGCGCGGGGGGGATGTCACCTACCACGGCCCTGGGCAGATCACCGGCTATCCCATCCTTGACCTGGAGCGCTTCGGTCTCGGGCTGAAGGCTTATATCGAGCTGCTGGAGCAGTCGGTCATCGAGCTTCTCGCCTTCTTCAAGATCAAGTCGGGGCTGAAGGACGGCGCTACGGGTGTCTGGCTCGATGTCGGCGATCCCCAGCGCGAGCGTAAGATCTGTGCTATTGGTGTGAAGAGCAGCCGCTACGTCACGATGCACGGCTTCGCCCTCAATGTCAACACCGACCTCGCTCCCTTCCAGCTCATCAATCCCTGTGGCTTCAAGGAAGGCAAGGTCGCCTCTATCGCTGGCGAAGTGGGTCACGAGGTGGACTTCACCGTGGCTAAGCATCTCTTAGCTTCGATCCTCCATCGTCGTCTTGCGGCCCTCCTTCCCCCGCGTTTCTAATCCCCCCCAATCCCTCCCTTTTTACATCCCCATCACTCACATCATATCCTATGACTACTGAGTTCAATCTCTCTACACCGCCGCTCCTTTTCTCGGCGATCTCTCTCATCCTCCTGGCTTATACCAATCGCTTCCTCTCCTATGCCTCCACGGTGCGCAGCCTCAAGGAGCGCTACGAGAATAACCCCGAAGGTGAGCCTACCTCCCTCAAGCAGATCGAGAACCTCTACCGCCGTCTCGACCTCATCCGCTGGATGCAGGTGCTCGGTGCATCGAGCCTGCTGGTCTCGCTCGTGGCTATGTTCCTCTACTACCTGGAGTGGAACGTCGCTGGTGGCGTCGTCTTCGGCGTCGGTATGGTCCTTCTGGCGCTCTCGCTCTGTATCTGCATCTGGGAGATCCAGATCTCGGTGAAGGCCCTCAACCTGAGCCTCCAGTCCATCCGTCGTGAGCGCAGTGGCTCACTTCGTCAGCGCCCCGATGATGAGACCCTCCAGCGTGAGAAGTCTCGCAGCAAGCGCAAGAAGAACCGCGACAATAAGGAGGGCAAGGAAGCTTCTTCCCAGCCCGCAGCTCCTGCTCAGCCTCAGGAGAAGCAGTCCAACCAAGGTCAGCAGGGCGGTGGTCGTCAGCCCCGTCAGGAGCGTGGCGAACGCAACGAACGCAATGACCGCAATGACCGCGGTGGTGAGCAGCGTCAAGAACGTGGTGAGCGTCAAGAACGTAATGACCGCCAGGAGCGCGGCGAACGCCGTGAGCAGAATCGCCAAGAGCGTAGCAATGACCAGTCCGAGCGCCCTGCTCGCGAAGGTCGTGGCAATGGCAACAACGGCGGTAACAACAATGGTAATGGTGGCAATAACAATAACGGCAACGGAGGCAATAACAACGGCAACAACCGCCGTCAGCGCCCCGAGCGTCAGGAGCGTCCCGAGCGCAACAATGAAGCTGCCCAGCAGCCTGCCCCTGAGGTAGCACCTGCAGCTACGACGCCTGCCGAAGCACCCGCTGAGCGCCAGCCCCGTGCAGAGCGTCCCGAGCGCAATGATCGCCCCGAGCGTAGCCAGCAGCAGCCCGCCGAAGGTCAGCAGCGTGAGGATCGCCGTCCCCGTCAGCAGGAGCGCCAGCAGCGCCCCCAGCAGGAGGCGACGCCCGTAGCTCGTCCTGCCGAAGCCCCCGCAGCTACCCCTGCTCCAGCCCCACAGCCCACGCCTGCACCAGCGACTACTCCCGCTCCCGTCGTGCATGAGCAGCGCCCTGTGGCTCAGCCCGAGCGCCCCGCAGTCCAGCCTGCCGAGCGTCCTGCTCGTCCTATGAGCTACGAAGAGGCTGTTGCTCGTCAGCGTGAAGCCCAGGAGTCCGCAGCGAAGCCCGCTACGCCCTCCGTGCCCCGCACCAACGAAGAGGAGTAGTCCTTAGGGCTACTTCCCTTCCTCTCCATACGAGTCATTCGGCTCCTTCACCCAACGTAGGGTGAAGGAGCCGAATGCGTTTATAGCCCATCCTTGAAGGGGAAGATTCGTCCCCGTATGGGAGGGGGATATGAACCTATATGGGTCGGCGGGCTGACCTATATAAGACTGTTGCCGCGAGTCCTGCCCTCTATTTCGAGAGCTAAGGCATCGCGCGCCCAGCTCCCCGATATGCCTCCCCGAAGTGCTACGCAAGCCCTTCGCTTTATTGCGAGTATTCCTCTTATCCAGCGGAGGAAAAGTGTCCTTCTCGTGAAGGAAAAAGCGCCTTCACGTAGAGGTTTTCCTCCATCTACGCACGTGGTCTTAAAGACCAGGTATGTAAATCCAAAGATCCACGTACGTAGATATTAGAGCCACGTACGTAGCCCAAACTTATCTGCTACTCGTCCTCGACTTTTCCCCCTACGCAGAGCAACAACCTAATAGAGATTCACCCGCCGACCAATATAGGTTCGTTCTTACAGATCGTAGGGAGCTGTCCTCACGCCTCCGTGGGCTTCCCCTTAGATATCGCTATCTTTGCCCTATAGACCAATAAGCTTTCCACAAGAAATATATGACTTGGCAGCAGATCAAAGACTCCCTGCGCGTCCAGCTTTGGATGCTTCTGAAGGGGCGTAAGTATAGCCAGCAGTATCGAGCTACGGCCGACCGCCGTCGTGCCCTACGTGTGCATGACTCGTGGGAGACCCTTGATGAGATCCTTCGTACGGGCGCCTCGGTGAGCCGCTTTGGTGACGGTGAGCTGCAGATCATGCAGCGCTACCTCGACGAACTCGAGCGCCCTTCGTCTGCCGAAGAGGTGGATACCTTCCAGCACTACGATGCTTCGCTCGGTAAGCGCCTCTATGAGGTGTGGCAGGTGCCCTCGTCGGAGCGCCATCTGAACTGCGTGCCCTACGCCTTCAAGGACTCCTCCCCCCACCGCGGGTACAACCGTATCTTCTTCGAACGTGAGGCTCTGATGCGCCTTCCCGCACTGGAGAAGCTCGCTCGCGAACACGACTTCTACGATACGAACTTCACCCGCTTCTACATGGGGCGCTACGATATCCGCGACTATCCTGCGTACATCGAGCGTATGAAGGCGATCTGGAAGGATCGTGACCTACTCTTCGTCGAGGGCGAGAAGTCGCGCCTCGGTGTCGGCAATGACCTCTTCGATGGCGCACGTAGCGTGAAGCGCGTCCTCTGTCCTGCGACGGATGCTTGGGGTAGCTATCCCGAGATCCTCCGTTTGGCGAAGGAGCATGGAGAGGGACGCCTCGTCCTCATTGCCCTCGGTCAGACGGCGACCGTCCTCGCCTATGACCTCTCCGAAGTAGGGCTGCAGGCTATCGACCTCGGTCACGTGGATGTGGAGTATGAATGGTATCGTATGGGGGCGAAGACCAAGGTGCCCATCCCAGGGAAGTACGTCAATGAAGCCCCTGGCGGGCGTACCGTCGCAGAGCACCCTGCACAAGCCACTTACCTCCAGCAGGTCGTAGCCCGTGTAGGCGAAGCGAAGCCCACTTCGACTGCCGCTCTGACGACTGCCGTCTATCCTATCGAGGGGCTGAGCTGCGGGCACTGCGTCGCACATGCTACTGAAGCCCTCAAGGCGGTGGCGGGCGTTAGCTCCGTCACCATTTCGCTGGAGGCTGGCGAGGCAAGTGTCACCTATGATGCTGAGCACTGCACGCCCGAGGCCCTGCGTTCTGCGGTAGAGGCCGCTGGCTACACGCTCCGCATCGACGCACCCAAAGCATAGCAAAACAAGCCTGCCAGCTTCGGCTTGACCGAACGAATAGGCGGTACGAGTTGTTTTATCCATACCACATCGATCATCGGTGAGGGGTACATCTGCAGACGGCAGGCGTACCCCTTGCCCGTACTAATAGTTATATTCATTCCATATGGTCAAGAGATCTTTCCCCCTCCTGGGACTTAACTGCGCAGCCTGCGCCGCTCATTCGACGAAGGCCCTGGAGAGTACGCCTGGCGTGCAGTCTGCCACCGTCAACCTCGCCTCCGCTACGACCTTTGTCGTCTATGATGAGACGCAGTGTACCCCCGAGATGCTCCGTGCAGCTGTGGCTGCCATGGGCTATGACCTGCGCATCGATGAGCCCGAGGTGGGCGAGCTGGAGGCACTTCGTCAGCGGGAAGAGCGAGCCCTGCAGCGCAAGACGCTGGTGGCAGTCATCCTCTCGCTCATCGTGATGGTGCTGATGATGTGGCCACCGATGACGCTCCCGAAGTCGCTCATCTCCGCTGTCCTCACTGCCGTGACCCTCATCTGGGCAGGCTCGGGCTTCTTCGTGCGTGGCTGGCGTCAGCTACGTGCTGGGGCGGCGGGCATGGATCTGCTGGTGATGCTCTCGACCTCGGTAGCCTTCGTCTACAGCCTCTATCATCTGGGCGAATACCTCTTCATCGCGCCAGAAGCGCACCACCTGCACCACCTTTATTTCGAAGCCGCCTCAACGACGGTCGCCTTCGTGCTCCTGGGCAAGGTGCTCGAGGCTCGGGCACAGCGTCGCACGTCGTCGGCTCTGCGTCGCCTCATGGGCGGTCAGCCGAAGACTGTGCATCAGCTCCTCCCCTCGGGCGAAGTCATCACGCTGCCCGTCAGTGAGGTCGAGCCCGGTATGGAGCTACGCGCCCTGCCGCACGAACTCTTCGCCGTCGATGGCGAGGTCATCTCGGGCGAGTCCTATGCCGACGAGCAGCTCATCAGTGGCGAACCCATTCCTGTGGCGAAGGTCGCTGGCTCCGAAGTCTACGCTGGTACGCTCAATGGCTCGGGGACGCTCGTCTACCGTGCCCGTGAGGTAGGTCGTGCGACGGTACTCTCCCGCATCATCCGTCTTGTGGAGGAGGCACAGTCGTCACGCGCACCGATTCAGCAGGTCGTGGATCGAATGGCTCGAGTCTTCGTGCCCGTGATCGTCCTTATCGCCGTCTTGACCTTCGTCGCGTGGGGCTTCCTTAGCCCTGCAGATGGCTGGGAGCACGGCTTTGTTGCTGCCGTCACGGTGCTCATCATCGCTTGCCCCTGCGCTTTGGGGCTGGCTACCCCTACCGCTATCATGGTGGGTATCGGCCGTGGTGCCGAAGAAGGCCTCTTGGTGCGCAATGCCGAGGCGCTGGAGGCTGCAGGCCATGTCGATACCTTGGTCTTGGATAAGACGGGGACGATCACCGAGGGGCGCCCTGAGGTGAAGGCTATACGCTGGTGTTCTGCTGAGGAGGATACTTCCTTAGCTACCATCTTGGCCGCCCTCGAAGAGCGCTCGTCGCACCCCTTGGCTGGGGCGATCGTTCGAGCCCTTGGCGTACCTACGCAGGGCGTAGCCGAGCCTACGAGCTTCCGCGAAGAGGCAGGGCGTGGGCTGGAAGGTGTCGTCGATGGGGTGACCTATCGTGTCGGGCAGCGTGCCTTCGTGGAAGAGATCTCGGGGGCACTCAGTGCCGAAGCCTTGAAGGTCTTAGAGGACGGCGAGCGCTCGGGAGCTACGTGTAGCCTCTTTGCCCGTAGTGGGGAGGTGCTGGCCGTCATTCTTATCGCTGATACGATACGTGCCACCTCGGCCGAAGCTATCGCATCACTGCGTGCTCGTGGGCTGGAGGTCATTATGCTCACGGGTGACGGGCCGAGTGCTGCCCGTGCCGTCGGCGAAGCTGTCGGGGTAAGCCGTGTCGTAGACAGTGTACGCCCCGAGGAGAAAGCAGCCTTCGTTGAAGGTCTGCAGAAGGAAGGACGTCGTGTGGCGATGGTCGGCGACGGCATCAATGATGCTGCGGCCTTGGCACGTGCCGACCTCTCGATAGCGATGGGCAGTGGGAGTGATCTGGCGATGGAGACTGCGATGGTGACGCTTCGTAGCTCCGACCTCAAGGCCTTGGAGCGCTTCTTCCATCTGGCACGCACGACCCTCAGGACCATTCATCAGAACCTCTTCTGGGCGTGCATCTACAACCTTATCGCCATCCCCGTGGCGGCAGGTGTGCTCTATCCCTTCACGGGCTACCTGCTCAATCCGATGCTCGCTGGTGGGCTGATGATGCTCAGTAGCCTCAGCGTCGTCACCAACAGCCTCCTCAGCGCACGCCGCCATAGCTAAATAGCGCTCCCGTGATATTTAGGTATCTTTGTACCCTATCGTAAAGGATAATAGATACTGATACTCCTAAAGTATACACAGCATTATGTCAGATATGCCTAACAGCGTAGCCCCAACAGAGAGTGGGGAAGAGAAGAAGAGCCTGAACTTCGTCGAGCAGATCGTCGAGGGCGATCTTCGTGCCGGGAAGAATGATGGACGCATCCAGACGCGCTTCCCACCAGAGCCCAACGGCTACCTCCACATCGGGCACGCCAAGGCCATCTGCATGGACTTCGGTATCGCAGAGAACTACGGCGGGGTGTGTAACCTCCGCTTTGACGATACGAACCCCACGAAGGAAGACATCGAGTACGTCGATGCTATCCGCGAGGATATCGAGTGGCTCGGCTTCCACTGGGGCAATATCTACTATGCTTCGGACTACTTCGAGCGTCTGTACCAGTTTGCCGAAGAGCTGATCCGCGCTGGCCATGCCTACGTCGATGAGCAGACTGCCGAGGAGATCGCAGCGCAGAAGGGTACGCCTACGACCCCTGGTGTCGCCAGCCCCTATCGCGACCGCCCCATCGAGGAGAGCCTCGATCTCTTCCGCCGTATGAACGCTGGGGAGTTCCCCGAAGGTGCGATGATCCTGCGTGCGAAGATCGATATGGCTTCGTCGAACATGCACTTCCGCGACCCCATCATCTACCGCATTATCAAGGTGCCTCACCACCGTACGGGTACGAAGTGGGGCGTCTATCCTATGTATGACTTTGCCCATGGGCAGAGTGACTTCTTCGAAGGGGTGACGCACTCGATCTGTACGCTGGAGTTCGAGGTGCACCGTCCGCTATACGATTACTTCGTAGACCTCCTGAAGAAGGTCGAGCCCAATCACCCCGAGGGTTACCGCCCACGACAGATTGAGTTCAACCGTCTGAACCTCACCTACACGATGATGAGCAAGCGTAAGCTCCTCCAGCTCGTGCAGGAGGGCCATGTGGCAGGCTGGGATGACCCCCGTATGCCTACTATCTGCGGGCTGCGTCGTCGTGGCTATACGCCCGAGTCCATCCGTAGCTTCATCGATAAGATCGGCTACACGAAGTACGATGGTATCATCGATATGGCGCTCCTTGAGCACGCTGTCCGTGAGGACCTCAACCGCCATGCCCTGCGTGGCTCGGCCGTCCTCGACCCCGTGCGCCTCGTTATCACGAACTACCCCGAGGGGCAGACGGAGGATATGAGCTTCCTCAATAACCCCGAAGATCCCAACTCAGATAGCCACATCATCCGCTTCTCGCGCGAGCTCTTCATCGAGCGCGAGGACTTCATGGAGGATGCTCCGAAGAAGTACTTCCGTATGACCCCTGGTCAGGAGGTGCGTCTCAAGAGCGCCTACATCGTGCGCTGCACGGGCTGTAAGAAGGATGAGAACGGCCATGTCATCGAGGTCTATGCTGAGTATGACCCCGAGACGCTCAGCGGTCGCCCCGAGAGCAACCGCAAGGTCAAGGGCACGATCCACTGGGTATCTGCCACGGATAGCGTCCCTGCCGAAGTGCGTCTCTACGACCGTCTCTTCCTCGATGAGAACCCCTCTGAGGCGGCTAAGGACAAGGAACTCGCTGAGCTCCTCAATCCTGAGTCCCTCACCATCGTGCGCGAAGCACGTGTCGAGCCCTTCCTCGCTCAGGCTAAGTGTGGCGAGTACTATCAGTTCCAGCGCGTCGGCTACTTCTGCGTAGACCCCGATAGCCGCCCTGATCACCTCGTCTTCAACCGCACGGTATCGCTCAAGGATACGTGGAAGAAGGTCAATAAGTAGTCCCCTCCCACAGATATGATCGAGTCCTTAGGCTTCATCCAAGATATCCTCCATCACCTGAACTACTTCTGGGTGACGGTGCTTATGGCGATCGAATCGTCATTCATCCCCTTCCCTTCTGAGGTCGTCGTACCCCCTGCTGCCTACAAGGCGGCTACGGGTGAGATGAATATCTTCCTCGTCGTGCTCTTCGCTACGCTCGGCTCGGATATAGGTGCGCTTATCAACTACTATCTGGCGCGCTATCTCGGCCGCCCGATCGTGTATAAGTTCGCCAACTCCCGCATCGGTCGCCTCTGCCTGCTGAGTCAGGAGAAGATCGAGAAGGCCGAAGCTTACTTCGTGAAGAACGGCATCAGCTCCACGCTCATCGGGCGTCTTGTCCCAGGGATCCGTCAGCTCATCTCTATCCCTGCGGGGCTGGCAGGTATGCCTCTCAGTCGCTTCCTCCTCTACACCACCATCGGTGCTGGAGCATGGAACGTCGTCCTGGCTCTCCTCGGCTACTTCATCGGTAAGACCGTACCGCCCGAGCTCTTCGCCGAGACCATCCAGCGCTATAGCTCGATCATCGGCCTCATCATCCTCGGCCTTGTCGTCGTCGGTGGTGTCGGCTACTACCTCTACAAGCGCCGTCAGAAGGCTGCCTAATCCAAGGGCGCATCACTACCACCTCTAAGGGTAGGTCCCCATCGCCACCTGTGCTATGGGGGCGCACCCTTAGAGGTTTCTTTTTTGCCGTACCTCTCTTTATCCCGTCTTCCTGTGACCACCCTCTCTCTTACGCTGAGTCCCTATCAGGCGTCTTCGGATGCTACGCTGCGCGAGGTCGTGGCGCGTGAGCTCGCCCTGCCACTGGAGTCCATCACCTCGGTCGTGGTGCGCCGCCGCAATATCGATGCTCGTCAGCGCCGTATCCTCGTCAACCTCTCCGTCGAAGTCTATCTCGATGGCGAGCAGCCTGCCGTGGATGACTTCTCCGACCTCGTCTATCCCGATGTCTCGTCGGCGCCTTCGGCAGTCGTCGTCGGTGCTGGGCCCTGCGGGCTCTTCGCTGCGCTAAGGCTCATCGAGCTGGGCGTGCGCCCCATCGTCGTAGAGCGTGGGCAGGATGTGATGCAGCGCCGTCGTGACCTCGTCCAGCTGGAGAAGTCGGGCGTCGTCGATCCCGAGTCGAACTATAGCTTTGGCGAAGGCGGTGCGGGTGCCTTCTCGGACGGCAAGCTCTATACGCGTAGCAAGAAGCGTGGGAGCGTGGAGAAGATCCTTCGTGTCTTCTGTTGCTTCGGTGCCGACCCGAAGATCCTCATCGATGCCCACCCACATATCGGCACGGACAAGCTCCCCATCATCATCCGTCGTATGCGCGAGCAGATCATCGCCTCGGGGGGTGAGGTGCACTTCGCGTGCCGTATGGAGGAGCTGATCCTCGAGCGAGGGGAGGTGCGTGGTGTCGTCTGTTCGGGGGATCGTACCTTCCACGGCCCTGTCCTGCTGGCTACGGGGCACTCGGCACGTGACGTCTACCGCTACCTGCATCGTGCGGAGATCCTTATCGAGGCCAAGCCCATCGCTGTCGGGGTACGTCTTGAGCACCCGCAGTCGCTCATCGATGAGATCCGCTACCACAGCCCCGAGGGGCGAGGGAAGTACCTTCCAGCTGCCGAATATGTCTACAAGGCGCAGGCCGAGGGTAGGGGAGTGTATAGCTTCTGCATGTGTCCTGGGGGCTTCGTCGTCCCTGCCTCCACGGGGCCAGAGGAGACTGTCGTCAATGGGATGTCGCCTGCTAACCGCGGCTCACGCTGGGCGAACTCAGGCCTTGTCGTAGAGCTTCACCCCGAGGATATCCCTGCTACGGGCATTCGAGTCGAGGATTCCACATCGCCCCTTGCCCTGATGCAGTGGTGCGAAGCCTTTGAGCATAAGAGCTATCTGGCGGCTAACCGATCGCTCCGTGCACCTGCTCAGCGTATGACGGACTTCGTCGCACGCCGCCATTCGTCCACGCTGCCCTCGTCGTCCTATACGATGGGGCTTACCTCGAGCGACCTGCACGAGTGGATGCCCGACTTCATCACACGCCGTCTGTCGGCTGGCTTCCGTGCCTTCGACCGCACGACACGTGGCTTCCTCACGGGCGAAGCTCAGCTCATCGGAGTGGAGTCACGTACCTCATCGCCCGTGCGTATTCCCCGTGACCGTATGACCTATGCGCACCCTGTCGTCGCAGGCCTCTATCCTGCAGGCGAAGGTGCTGGCTTCGCTGGTGGTATCGTCTCGGCGGCTATCGATGGGGAGAATGCTGCTCAGCAGATCGCTCTCGCCCTCGGTCGGTAGTTCGCCCCTCCACTGAGCGCCTCGCTACGCTCTTCGTACCCCTTCTCTCTACCCCTTTTCGGGCAGGAAGAAGGGGCTCTTTTTTGTCCTTCACTTTGCGTCTCTTGGGCAGGGGTGCTACGAACCTATATTGGTCACTGAGCTGACCTATATGGAAGGTTGTTGCTCTGCGCATGGAGAAAAGTTGCGGACGAGTGGCAGAAAAGTTTGGGCTACGTACGTGGCTCTAATATCTACGTGCGTGGATATTTGAATTTACGTGCCTGGTCTTTAAGACTACGTACATAGACAAAGAAAACCACCACGTGAAGGCGCTTTTTTCTTCACGAGGAGGATGCTCATCCCTCCGCTGGATAAGAGGAATACTTGCGATAAGGCGAAGGACTTGTGTATCACTTCGGAGAGGCATATCGGGGAGCTGGGCGTGCGCTCTAAACCTCTCTCGCGAGTGAGGGGGCTATGACCCCTCCGGAAGTGCGCCTTTGAGTTGCCTTTCTCGAGGGTGAGAGCGCGGGTGGATAGCGACGATACGGGAGCGGCGGCCCCTTATCTAATTCTTAGCTATCTTTGCAAGCGTACCGAGCGTGGCAAATGGGCGAGCAGAGATACTGGCCCTATGTCACTCGGGCGTTATCTCATAGATGCGTAGACAGACAGAATTCGGACAGAAGGTAGCGTTGGGGGTCGTAGCCCTCATGATCCTCGCTGCCTGCGGTACGCGACATAAGGCTCCCAAGCGTGAGACCAAGGTACAGCAGAAGACCTTGGCAGGGGGGCGTGTGTCTTCGTCTGCCGACACGACGAGTACGCTCACGCAGCTCAGCTCCTTCCTCCCCGACTCTTCCCTGTCAGATAGCCTCAAGGGCGCTGGTGGTGTGCGTCTTGATAGCCTTCAGAAGAAGGCCGACACGCTCATGACTCGCCCCGATAGCCTCGACAGCCTTAGCTCGCTTCGCCTCGATACCCTCAGCCTGACGGCCGAGGAAGCCGAGCGCCGTGAGCGCCGTCGCCGTCAGCGTGAGAGCTTCGATGATATCATCGCCTACAAGGCGCAGGACTCGATGGTCCTCATCGGGCAGAGCTTGACCTACCTCTTCGGGCCCAGTACCGTGGACTATAAGGACAAGGGGATGGATGCGAACTTCATGCGCCTCAACCTCGACAGCAACCTCGTCTACGCACACTATATCCTCGATAGCACGGGGAAGGCTACGGCCTACCCGAAGTTCCGCGACGGCGGGGAGAGCTATGAGGCTAAGAGCCTGAACTACAACTTCAAGACAAGTAAGGGCTTCATCACGGGCGCTGTCACCCAGCAGGGCGAAGGCTATATCACGGCCGAGCGTACGAAGATGGTCAGCAACAACTGCCTCTACATGGAGAACGGGCGCTATAGCACCTGTGACAACCACGAGCATCCGCACTTCTACTTCATGCTGACCAAGGGGAAGGCGCGCCCGCAGAAGAATGTCGTCGCCGGGCCTTCGTACCTCGTCATCGCTGACGTGCCGATGCCTATCGGTCTGCCCTTCGGCTTCTTCCCATTCAATAAGAGCTATTCCTCGGGGATCATCATGCCGAAGTACGGGGAAGAGACGCAGCGTGGCTTCTACCTGCGCGAAGGGGGGTATTACTTCGCCTTCAACGACTACGTCGACCTGGCCCTCACGGGGGACTGGTATAGCCTCGGCTCATGGGGCGTCAATGCCCGCTCGAACTACCGCAAGCGCTACCGCTTCGGGGGGAGCGTCAACCTCAGCTACCTCACGACCAAGACGGGGGAGCGTGACGTCGTCGGGGACTTCTCCGAGAGCCGTGACTTCCGCATCAACTGGACGCATACACAGGACTCTAAGGCCAACCCCAACGAGACCTTCTCAGCGAGCGTGAACTACTCGACGAGCTCCTTCAACCACAACTCGCTCGCCACGCTCTACAACCCCAGCATCGCGGCGCAGAATACGAAGAACTCCTCGGTCAACTATAGCCGCAACTTCCCTGGTACGCCCTTCCGCATCTCCGCCTCTATCGAAGCGACGCAGACCTCTGCCGACTCGATGGTCACGATGAGCCTGCCGAATATCGCTATCAGTATGAACCGTATCTACCCCTTCAAGCGCAAGAAGCGTGTCGGGGCAGAGCGCTGGTACGAGAAGATCAGCATCAGCTACTCGGGACAGTTCCGCAATAGCATCTCCACGAAGGAGAACCGCCTCTTCCAGGCGAACATCATCAAGGACTGGAACAATGGCTTCTCCCACAACATACCCATCTCGGCGTCGTACAAGCTCTTCAGCTACATCGACCTCACGCTGAGTGCGAACTACAACGAGCGCTGGTACACCTACAAGTCGGTCAAGGAGTATAATGCGACGACCGACCGCACGGAGTACCGCCGTATCTATGGCTTCAACCGCGTGTACGACTTCTCCACGTCGGCGAGCCTGAATACCACGCTCTACGGCTTCTTCCAGCCGTGGAAGATCTTCGGCGATAAGGTGCAGATGATCCGTCACCGCATCACGCCACGTGTCGGTATCAGCTACACGCCAGACTTCGGCGACAAGATGTGGGGCTACTATGACCGCCTGCAGTACATCGACAATGCCGGTGTCGCCCACTCGGAGGAATATGCCCGCTTCGGCGATGGTCATATCTTCGGTATGCCTGGGCGTGGGAAGACTGCCGCGATCAACTTCGGCATCGACAACAACCTTGAGATGAAGGTGCGCACGAAGACCGACAGCACCGAGACCACGAAGAAGATCAGCCTCATCGACAACCTCTCGCTGAGCTCGAGCTACAACCTCGCTGCTGACTCCTTCCAGCTCGCCGACATCAACGCCAGCATTATGCTGCGCTTCTCGCCCTCGCTCCAACTCTCCCTCAGTGGTGCCTTCGACCCCTATATGTACGGGCACACCACGGATGCTGCGACGGGGCGTGTCAGCGAGTACCGCGTGAATAAGCTCCGTATCTTCAATGGTAAGGGCTTCGGTAGCCTCCGTGGTACGGGTACCTCCTTCAGCTACACGCTGAGCAACGATACCTTCCGCAAGCTGCGTGAGTTCTTCTCGGGTAAGAAGGACAAGAAGCCCAAGGATAAGGACAAGCCCGAGGGCGAAGACCCCAACCTCACAGGTGCTCCTGCCGATGGGCGTGACACGTCGCTGGCAGATATGGCTGCCAAGGGGCAGAAGAATAAGAGCCTCTTCGACACCAACGACAGCGAAGGCGAGTACGACGAAGACGGCTACCTCAAGGTCAGCATCCCCTGGAGCCTCTCGCTTAGCTATGGGGTGAACCTCCAGCGCACGACCTTCGACCCCCGCCGCGATGAGTACAACTACGGGCTGATGCACAGCTTGATGTTCTCAGGTAGCATCCAGCCTACGAAGAACTGGTCCTTCAACGTCAATGCCAGCTACGACTTCATCGCCAAGCGCATTGCGAATATGACCATCGGGATTAGCCGCGACCTCCACTGCTGGAGCCTCACTGCCAATGCGATCCCCTTCGGCCCCTACCGCAGCTACAGCATCTCTATCGGCGTGAAGAGCTCGCTCCTGCACGACGTCAAGTGGGACAAGCACGGCTACTCCTCAGCTAATAGCTGGTAGCCCGTACCACCTCTCTCATAGCACATCGCCCCCGCCTCTCTCCAACGAAGAGGCGGGGGCGATGGCTTTTCGCTGGGTGGGTGAGATCTGGATAGGAGACGGGTCTATGCGGGCGCTTCCCAAGGAAAGAAGCGGGTAATTCCGTATCTTTGCCAGCGTATAATACTGATATAGACAGCATATGAATATAGAGCACGACGACGAAGAGGAGAAGATCCCCGAGGTGACGCCCGAGACGATTATCGAGGACGAAGAGCCCCCCGCCTACCAGCCGGCAGAGGGCTTGCCTTACCGCCCGGAGCTGAGCAACCTGTCGAAGATGTACCAGACATGGTTCCTCGACTACGCCTCCTACGTCATCCTCGAGCGTGCTGTACCCCATATCGATGACGGGCTCAAGCCCGTGCAGCGCCGTATCCTCTACAACCTCAAGCGGATGGATAGCGGCAAGCTCATCAAGGTAGCTAACATCGTCGGGGAGACGATGAAGTACCACCCCCACGGTGACGCCTCGATCAATGATGCCCTCGTCCAGCTCGGACAGAAGGGCTTCCTCATCGATACGCAGGGGAACTGGGGGAATATCCTCACCGGTGACCCCGCTGCTGCAGGCCGATACATCGAGGCGAAGCTCTCGGCTTTCGCCCACGAAGCTGTCTACAGCGACCGCGTCACTCCGTGGAAGAAGACCTACGACGGCACGACCGATGAGCCCGTAGCACTGCCCGTGAAGTTCCCACTGCTCTTGGCGCAGGGTGCTGAGGGTATCGCTGTCGGCTTGTCCTCCAAGATCCTTTCGCACAACTTCGTCGAGCTGGCAGAGGCGGCTTGTGCCTACCTGCGCAGCGAGGAGTTCACGCTCTATCCCGACTTCCCCACGGGGGGGCTTATCGACGTCTCCCGCTACAATGACGGCGAGCGTGGTGGTAGCCTCAAGTCCCGTGCGAAGATCGATAAGATTGACTCCAAGACGCTGAGCATCTCCGAGCTCCCTGCTGGGAAGACCACGACGACGCTCATCGAGTCCATCCTCAAGGCCGTAGAGAAGGGGAAGATCCGTATCCGCCGTGTCGACGATATGACGGCTGCCACGACGGATATCCGCCTGACGCTCGCCGCTGGTGTGTCGTCAGACAAGGCCATCGATGCCCTCTATGCCTTCACTGACTGCGAAGTCAGTATCTCACCCAACTGCTGCGTCATCTACGAGGAGAAGCCTCTCTTCACGACCGTCAGCGAGCTCCTGCGCTACAGCGTAGAGCGCACGAAGTTCCTCTTCGGCGAAGAGCTGAAGATCCTCCTCTCGGAGAAGGAAGAGCAGTACCTCGGTGCTTCGCTCGAGCGCATCTTCATCGAGGAGCGCATCTATAAGGATAAGGCCTTCGAAGAAGCTGCCGACGAAGCCACGGCTCTCGCACATATCGCTAAGCGTATCGAGCCCTTCGCCGATCGCTTCCTCCGCCCAGTGACGACGGATGACCTGCGCCGCCTGCTGGAGCTACGTATGGCACGTATCCTGCGCTTCAATCTCCCCAAGCACGAGGCTGCACTCCTGCAGATCGAGCAGGATATGGCTCAGCTCCGTCACGACATCGCGCACCTCACCGACTATACCATCCGCTGGTACCAGCATCTCATCCAGCGCTACGGGGCTGCCTTCCCACGCCGCACGAAGATCACGAACTTCGGCACTATCGAGGTCACGAAGGTGGCCGAGCTGGATGCCAAGCTCTACATCAACCGCGAGGAGGGCTTCTTCGGTACGGCACTGAAGGATGCTGAGTTCGTGTGCAACTGCTCGAGCCTCGACGAGGTCATCATCATCTTCCGCTCCGGTAAGTACTTCGTCGGCAAGGTCGAGGATAAGAAGTTCTACGGCAACGAGGAGGTCATCTATATCAACCGCTATCAGCGCAATGACGAGCGCACGATCTACAACGTCATCTACCGCGATGGTAAGGTCGGCTCAGTCTACGCTAAGCGCTTCAACGTGCTCTCGGTCATCCGTGACCGCGTCTACGACCTGACGCGTGGCAAGGAAGGCTCACGCGTGCTCTACTTCTCTGCCAACGGCAATGGTGAGGCGGAGAAGGTCGCCGTCAAGCTCAAGATCCGCAATGCCCGCCAGCGCCTCTTCCAGTTCGAGAAGGACTTCTCCGATATCCCCATCAAGTCGCGTAGCTCTGTCGGGCTCTTAGTGACGAAGGCAGAGGTACACTCGGTATCGCTCCTGAGTAAGGGCTTCTCGACGCTCGGTGGTCGTGACGTATGGTTCGACCGCGATGTCCTGCGCCTGAACTACAACGAGCAGGGCCAGTACCTCGGTTCCTTCCACGCCCGTGACCGCATCCTCGTCGTCCTCAAGTCGGGCGAATGCTATACCTCCGACTTCAGCGACTCTATCCATATCGAGGAGAACCTCCTGCGCATCGAGAAGAATGAGCCCCGCAAGATCTGGACGGCCGTCTACTACGATGCCGATCAGAAGTACCATTACATCAAGCGCTTCAGCATCGAGGAAGATCAGAAGCGTGAGAATATCCTCGGGGAGAACCCCAAGAACGAGCTGCTGCTCCTGACCGACACCTACTACCCACGCCTCCTCATCGGGCGTCAGGAGAAGGGTGGCGAGCTGCGCACGACCGAGATCGATGTCGAGGAATTTGCTCTCGTCAAGAGCATCCGCGCCCGTGGTAAGCGTATCGCTCCCTACCTCATTGACCAAGTCGAGGAGCTCCCTCCGCTGAAGGAATCCCCCGTCTTCGAGTCGGAGCACGACGAGTCCATGGCGGAGACTGAGGAAGAAGAAGCCGACCTCTTCGCTGGGCAGACCGAGGATAGCTCGAACGAATAAGCCCCCTTCCCATCATGAATAAGCCCCTTGCTCTGCCCCTCATGGCCCTCGCACTGGCGCTCCTCTCGGCTCCGCTGAGAGCTCAGAGTGCAGCGGATAGCCTCGGGGCAGGCTCAGAGGCGCGTAGCCTCTTCACGATACCAGAGCCACAGACCCGCCAGAGCAACATCACCTACCGCAGCCAGTACTTCGGCATCGGGGGGATGCGTCTCGGGCATACCTACCTCACACCGCTCAACTACGGCGGGAAGGTCTACAGCTACACCTCGGAGCATACCCGCTTGGGCTACCGCTCCCTGCCAGAGCAGCGCGTCGCACGAGGAAGCCTCTTCGGCTACACGCCCCGCACGACCGACCCCCGCTGGCTACGTCATACGCTCTTGAATGTTGACCTGGCCTCGACGAAGAATCCAGCTGGCAACGGCTCTATCTACAGCCTTACCGCGCGCTATGACTGGGGGCGTCTGCGCCACATTAGCACCGGCAGCTGGGGACGTCTCGCTATCGGTGGTAGCGTCGTCGGTCTCGCTGGTGGTATGTACAGCTCCCGCAATGGGAACAACCCAGGTACGCTGGATATGGCACTCTCGGTAGGCCCCTCGGCGCTCTACTCACTTCGCTTTGGTCCCACGCGCCTCCCACTCCTTCTCAAGGCTTACGCTCATACCGATCTCTTGGGCTTCGCTTTCTCGCAGGAATTCGGTGAGACGCTCTACGAGCTCTATTACTTCGGCCAGCCCTCGCGCCGTATCTACCTGACGCATCCGCTGAAGGCTCCCACGGGCTTCGTCCTCACCAGCGTAGATGTCCCCGTGCTCGACTACTTCACGCTCTCGGTAGGCTACCGCTGGGACTACCGCCGCACGGCGCTGAATCACCTCTCCGCCTACCGCCATCAGCACAGCCTCCTCATCGGGGTGACGACGAAGATCCTTCCGCTCGAGGGGCGTCGTGCTGCCGATGATCACTCGACCCTTGTGCCCTTCTGATATGAAGCACCTCACGAAGCTCCTTGCCGCGCTTGGCCTCCTCCTCTCGCTCGCATGCTGTACCACCGAGCGCGAGTATACGGCAGATCCGTATGCCAACTATGACCGCCTCTGGGAGATCCTCGACCGTGGCTATTGCTACTTCGACCTCAAGCTCCCTCAAGGCACGACTTGGCGTGACCTCTATCACAAGCACCGCCGTGACCTGCGTCCCACGATGACGACCGACTCGCTCTTCCTTGTGATGAGCCAGCTTCTCGCTGAGCTACGGGACGGGCATGTCAATCTGATCTCCACCTTCGACTACGGGCGCTACTGGCAGTGGCGAAGCGAAGGCCCCCGCTCTTACGACGAGACGCTCATCGAGAGCTACCTCGGCAATGACTACCATATCGCTGGTGGGCTGGCCTACA
This sequence comes from Porphyromonas sp. KLE 1280, assembly GCF_000700805.1. Taxonomy (NCBI): domain Bacteria; kingdom Pseudomonadati; phylum Bacteroidota; class Bacteroidia; order Bacteroidales; family Porphyromonadaceae; genus Porphyromonas; species Porphyromonas sp. KLE 1280. The sequence continues at coordinate 54,893 of NZ_KL362966.1, read as the reverse complement.
AGGCGCTGGATTATCCGAAGGGTGTGCGTCGTGCTGAGCCTATCGGCTACGTCCGTGTGGCATCGTTCTCCTCGGCGATCTCAAGTAGCAATGTAAATGCCGTGCTCAACCGCCTCAAGGCGTGCAACGGCCTCATCCTCGACCTGCGCAATAATGGGGGTGGTCAAGTCACGACCTCCGATATGCTGGCGCGGCACTTCATCCGTGAGCGCAAGCTCGTCGGCTATATCTCGCACAAGACGGGCCCTGCGCACGATGCTTTCTCCCGTCGCACTCCCTTCTACCTCGATACCCTGCAGGTGGGTACGATCTGGCTCAAGCCTGTCGTCGTCCTCGTCAACCAAGGGGTGTACAGCGCTGCCAATGACTTCACGCTCCGTATGAAGGGCCTCCCGCAGGTCAAGATCGTCGGGGTGAAGACGGGCGGTGGCGGTGGTCTGCCGATGTCCTCCGAGCTACCTAATGGCTGGGCGGTGCGCTTCTCTTCGTCCCGCACCTATGATGCCGACGGCGCTGATATCGAGCAGGGCATCACACCTGATGTCGTCCTCAAGGATGAGGTCGCCCGCGGGGCTGAGGTCGATCCCTATATCGAGGCCTCGGCAAGTCTCCTCACACGCTGGATCCTACAGATTAAGGCGAAGCAGAAGAAGCAGTAGCTCCTTCGTAGGCCATACAAAAGCGATCCCCCGCAGTGACATCCGTGTCGCTGCGGGGGATCGCTATTTAATAGGAGCTATCTCCTCGGGGGCTTAGAAGCGGAAGCCGAGAGAGACGGAGGCACGAAGCCAAGCCCAGGGGGTGGAGACGTTGTCGATAGAGACCTTCTTAGAGGCCTTATCTACGTTGACATCCTCACCGACGAGCTTGATGGTGGGCAGGTCGCTGACGTTCTCGCTGATCTGTTTCTGCAGGTCTTCGATTTCCTTGTCGGAGAGGCCCGTAGCAGAGGAATAGTCACCCGTGAGGGTCAGCTTACCCTTACCAGCGTGTACGCCGAGGATGTTCCAGTCGAGGACGATGTTCTTATTGCGACCGAAGAGCCACTGAGCACCGAGACCGAAGCCGAAGCTATTCGTCTTGAAGTCGCCCGTGAGGTCGAGAGCAACGGGCTTGTCAGTCGAAGAAGCACCTTCGCGCACGTCCATATTGAGCGTGTAGCCAGAGAGCTTATAGTTCTGATAGCGGTAGTAAGCCATCAGGTAGAAGCCGTGACCGTAGCCACCGCCCGTGTACCAGCGCAGCTCAGGCGTGACGTAGAAGGACTGGAGCTTTACGCTGCTGATAGAGACATCGTGGCCGATGTGATTCTCGAACGACGAGGAGAAGGGCAGGGCACCCTTAGGCATCGTAGCGATACCGAGCTGCAGGCTGAGACCCTTCGTGAGGATGCGCTCAGCAGCGAAGCTGTAGTTTTTGAAGATGGGGCTGGTAATGTTAGCCTTGACGATGGTCTTGCCGTCGAGCAGCGCGCCACGGTCGGGAGTGAACTTAGGAGTTTGAGCCGCGAGGGTGCTTCCCAGGGCGAGGCTCAGTAAGAGAGTAGAGAATTTCTTCATACGCATGTATATGTTTTAGGTGTTCAACGTTACAAAGATAATTTAATATTCTTACGCTCTGATTACTGCTTTGCCTATGGATAAAAGTTCTGGACGAGTGGTAGATAAGTTTGGGCTACGTACGTGGCTCTAATATCTCCGTGCGTGGATATTTAGATTTACGTGCCTGGTCTTTAAGACTACGTGCGTAGATAGAAGAATACCACTACGGGAAGGCGCTTTTTTCTTCAGGAGATAGCGCTTTTCCTTCTGCTGGATAAGAGGAATACTCGTGATAAGGCGAAGGGCTTGCGTATCACTTTGGAGAGGGATATCGTGGGGCTGGGGGTGCGATGCCTTAGCACAATAAATAGCGTGCAGGACTCGCTGTAACAGGCTCATTTAGGCTCGCATCACGACCCCATAGGGGGCTGCGGCGCCTCTCCCCTCAGAGTGACTCCCGGCGATGGACTGCTGATGCCGTCCCATTCAGGGCAAATGCGTATTTTTGTATTAGGGAGATTGCTCGCTTTGCGAAGCCTCCCATTTCCCGCAAACGATACATAGAACTTTATTAGATACACTGCTTATGGCACTGACATTGGGGGATCTTGTCCCCGACCTCTTGGGCTTGGACGAAGCAGGGCAGGAGGTGCGCCTCTCGGACTACCCTGGGCGTAAGATCGTCCTCTACTTCTACCCCAAGGACAATACCTCGGGCTGCACGGCTCAGGCATGTAGCCTGCGTGACGGCTACAGCGAGCTCCGAGCCGCTGGCTACGAGATCATCGGGGTGAGCCGTGACTCGGCGAAGAGCCACGTGGGCTTCCGCACGAAGCACGAGCTGCCCTTCCGCCTCATCGCCGACACCGATGTGCGCCTCAATGAGCTCTTCGGTACTTGGATCGAGAAGAGTATGTACGGCCGCAAGTACATGGGTACCGAGCGCACGACCTTTGTCATCGGCACCGATGGCCGTATCGAGCGCATCATCCGTGGCAAGGCCGTCAATACGAAGGACCACGCCCAGCAGATCCTCCACGAAGATTAATCACGGGCTCTCCTGAGCCACATATAAATAGACAACCTCCACATGAGTGAAGAAGTAAAGCTCTCCAAGAGCGCTAAGGATAAAGAGAAGCAGGCCCAGGATGAGGCCAAGCTGAAGACCCTCGAGACCGTCCTCGGTAAGATCGAGAAGACCTACGGCAAGGGTGCGGTCATGAACATGGCTGCCCGCCCCACGACCGACGTCAACGTCATCCCCACCGGCTCGATCAACCTCGACCACGCCCTCGGCGTAGGCGGCTATCCCCGCGGTCGTATCATCGAGATCTACGGCCCCGAGTCTTCGGGTAAGACGACGCTGGCTATCCACGCTATCGCAGAGGTGCAGAAGCAGGGTGGTAAGGCGATCATCATCGACGCCGAGCACGCCTTTGACCCCTCCTATGCCGAAGCGCTGGGCGTCGACATGGATAGCCTCTATATCTCTCAGCCCGACAACGGGGAGCAGGCGCTCGATATCGCTGAGCAGGTCATTCGCTCTGGTGCCGTCGACCTGGTCATCATCGACTCCGTCGCAGCACTCGTGCCTAAGCAGGAGATCGAGGGCGATATGGGTGAGACGAAGGTAGGTCTGCAGGCCCGCCTTATGTCGCAGGCCCTGCGTAAGATCACGGGGGCTATCAGCAAGTCCAATACCGCCTGTATCTTCATCAACCAGCTTCGTGAGAAGATCGGTGGGAACTCCTACGGCCCCTCCGAAACGACTACGGGTGGTAACGCCCTGAAGTTCTACGCCTCCGTGCGTCTGGACATCCGTCGTATCGGCCAGCTCAAGGACGGCGACGAGGTCATCGGGAACAATACCCGCGTGAAGGTCGTCAAGAACAAGGTGGCACCTCCCTTCCGCGTCGCTAACTTCGAGATCCTCTACGGGCAGGGTATCTCCCGCCTCGGTGAGATCATCGACATCGCCGAGAGCGAAGACTTCATCAAGAAGAGTGGCTCGTGGTACAGCTACGGAGCTACGAAGCTCGGTCAGGGTAAGGAGAACGCTAAGCAGACGCTCGCCGACAACCCCGAGCTTCTCGATGAGCTGACTGAGAAGGTCAAGGAAGCCCTGCGCAACGAAGGCAAGCCCAAGGATAAGCGCAAGAAGAAGGCCGCTAAGGACGAAGACGAGGACGAGGATTAATTCCCCGTCCCCGGCCTCTCGCTTCGATAGTGTAATCTATGGGAAAGCTAATCATCATCTCCGCCCCCTCGGGTACGGGGAAGAGTACGCTCATCAACCGTCTGCTCGCTGAGCACCCCGAGCTGCATCTCGGCTTCTCCGTCTCGGCTACGAGCCGCCCACCCCGTGGGCAGGAGCAGCATGGTGTGGAGTATTACTTCTTCTCTCCCGAGGAGTTTAAGGCCGGCATCGAGCGTGGTGACTTCCTCGAGCACGAAGAGGTCTACCCCGGACGCTACTACGGTACGCTTCGCTCCGAGGTCGACCGCCGTATCGCTGCGGGTGACCGTGTGATCTTCGACGTCGACTGCGTCGGCGGGCTGAATATCAAGAAGGGATATGGGCACGAAGCCCTGAGCATCTTCATTGAGCCGCCCTCGATCGAGGAGCTCCGTCGTCGTCTCGTCGGGCGCTCTACGGATAGCCCCGAGGTCATCGAGGAGCGTGTGGCGAAGGCCGCTCACGAGCTGACGTATGCGCCGCTCTTCGACCGTGTGCTGACCAACGATGATTTGGAGCGCTGCTACGGGGAGTTCTACTCGATCGTGAGTGCCTTCCTCAGCGAAGACTAAGGCTCAGAGCTCGAGCGTACAGATCGCACCATAGGGACTTTGGTGGCTGAAGGCTTCCTCGAGGGGATACCAGCCAGCCCAGAGCCCAGCAGACAGGAGGACTCCTCCGTGTGTGAAGACTAAGACTTCGCATGCGGAGGAGTCCTCTTTTTGTGCGAGTTCATTGCGTAGCTCTTCGATAAAGTTTGCTACGCGTGCTGTCTGCTCGGTGAAGGACTCCCCGCCCGTGGGTGCCACGTGGAGGTAGTCGTCGTACCAGAGCTGGAGGCGTGGGTCGGTGATCTCGTCGAAGCGCTGCAGCTCCCACTCCCCGAAGTTCAGCTCTAAGAGCCGTGCGTCGAGGATGGGTGCTTTGTAGCCCAGCGCCTCACAGAGGTGCCGACAGCGGGAGAGGGGACTGCTATAGATGCGGGTAGGTGTGCGCCCTTCGAGCCGCTCAGTGAGCCGTGCTCTGACGTCCTCGGCCTCCTCGGCGAAGGACGCTGCCAGCGGGATATCACTCTGCCCATAGCAGACACCGCGTGCGATGTCGGGGCGGGTGTGGCGGATGAAGTGCAGGCGCATGGTAGTAGGTCGGATCGTGGCTTAGATGCCTAAGCCGAGGCGGTAGAGGATGGCGAAGCCCGTGAGCGTCGCCAGCTCTGAGAGGAGGCATAGCGCTCCGCAGGTGTCACCCGTGTAGCCGTTGATACGCTTACGCAGGTAGGCGATGAGCCCACCGCCGACGAGGATGGGGAGGAAGATGGAGAGCGGTACGAAGTGCGTCAGTTCACTCCCTCCGATGGGTGTGGCCTCGATAGGGCGCAGTGCCCACCACTGTGCCGTGAGGAAGATCGCCAGCGCTGCGTAGATCGCCAAGGGGCGTGCCTTGCGATAGGTGACCCCGATCTTACTATCCTCTTCGCGACGAGCGTAGGGGAGGAACTGCACCTGCAGGAGCGAGGTGACCTTCCCCGTGATGTCTGAGGCGAAGAGCACGGCAGGGAGCCAGCCTGCGGGGAGTGACGTGCCCAGCGTCCAGTAGGTGAGGTAGTAGAGGAGGAGCCCGAGGACGGCATAGCTGCCCACGTGGCTATCCTTCATGATCGTGAGGATCTGACTGCGCTCCCGTCCCCCGCCGAAGCCGTCGAAGAAGTCTCCGAGGCCGTCTTCGTGGAAGGCGCCCGTCAGGAGTAGGCGCGTGCCGAGGGCTAAGGCCAGCGCTGCTCCCACCGAGGGTAGTACGAGTGCGTAGAGGTAGAAGCTCCCCGCCAGAGTCGTCGCCGTCACCAGTCCCGCCACGGGCCACCAGCTGAGGGCATCCTCATAGTCGGCCTTGGTAAGCTCTCGCAGGCGCCAGAAGGGGAGGCGTGTGAAGAGGCTGAGGGCAGCGATGAGCGCTCCGAGATGGCTTCGCTTCGTATCCGAATTATTCATACCAGACGCTACCGGGCTGATCGGTGAGGGTGAAGCGGATCTCGCCGCCCTGCATCACGTCGTCGTAGGTGATGTAGGACTTGCGGAGCTCACGCCCGTTGATAGTGACGCGCTTGATGTAGCGCTTCTTCTCGCTCAGCTCGGGAGCAGAGAGGCGGAGCGTACGGCCGTTGGGAAGGCTGATGGTACTCTCGCGGAAGAGGGGCGTGACGAGTTCGTAGCGCCCGCTCAAGGGATCGACGGGGTAGAAGCCGAGCGAGGCGAAGACGTACCAGGCGGACATCTGACCGCAGTCTTCATTGCCACAGAGGCCAGCGGGCTTATCGGTGTAGAGCTGCTTGAGCACGCGGTGCGTGAGGTCCGTGGTCTTCCAAGGCTGGCGGGCAGCATTGTAGAGGAAGATGACGTGGTGCCCAGGCTCGTTGCCGTGAGCATACTGGCCGATCATCCCCGTAGAGAAGATGGGTAGCTCGATGTGGCTGGGGGTCTCGGAAGAGAAGAATTCGTCGAGGCGCTCACCGAGCTTACCCTGCATGAGCTTCGTCAGCCCATCGATATCGTGCTGTACGCTGAAGAGGTAGTGGTAAGCATTGCTCTCGGTAAAGGGCTTGGTGTAGGCAAAGGGATCGAAGACGCTATCCAGCTCGCCATTGCTCTTGCGGGGGCGGAAGAAGCCCGTCTTCTCGTCCCAGAGGTGGCGGTAGGAGCGGGCACGCTCGCGGTAGATCTTCTCCACTTCGTGGTCACCCATCCAGGCGGCATAGCGTGCGATAGCATCATCATCGTAGGCGTACTCAAGGGTCTTCGAGACGCTCTCGTCCTCACGGTCGCTCCCGATGTAGCCCTTCTTGCGGTAGTCGTCCAGCCCACGGTAGCCCTTGCGCTCAGCCGTCGTGCGAAGGAGGCGGAGGAGCTTCGCCTTGTCCTTGGGGACGTAGATCCCGCGTAGGACGGCCTCGACGATGACGGGTACGGAGTGGTAGCCGATCATCATATCGGTCTCGGAGGCGAACATATTCCACACGGGGAGGTGGCCCTCGTTCTGCTCGCCGAAGTCGATGAGTGACTGCACGAAGTCACGCTGGAGGTCGGGCTGAAGGATGGAGTAAAGTGGGTGGGCTGCACGGTAGGTGTCCCACAGTGAGAAGGTGCTGTAGGTGCCACCTGCACGCTGATGGATCTCACGGTCGGCGCCGAGGTAGCGGCCGTCGACGTCGCTATAGAGTGTGGGGCAGATCTGCGCGCGGTAGAGTGCCGTGTAGAAGGTCGTCTGCAGACTATCGGGTGTATCCGCTGAGAGACGGATCTGTGCAAGACGCTTGTCCCAGCGGGTGGTAGCTGCCTGGTGGTAGCGGTTGAAGTCGGTATGGGGGGCTTCAGCCTGCAGGTTCTTCAGTGCGCCTGCTTCGCTTACTCCAGAGAGGGCAGTGCAGAGTGTGATGCTTTCGCCAGCGCGTACCTTATTGTAGTAGAGGCGGAGGATGACGCCATGGCCGACGGACTTACCTACTTGGCCCTTGCTGAGGATGTATGGGGTAGCTGTGCGCTCGATGCGGGCGGCAGGGCGAGAGAGCTTCGTGGTGAAGTAGACCTTCTGATTGCGAGCCCAGCCGTCGGAGTAGCGGAAGCCCGTGATCTGTGTGGGCGAGATGGCACGTGCGTCGCTATTGATGGTGCGGTCCCAGTTCATCGCCTTGTCCAGATTGAGGATGATGCAGACCGAGTCGGCATCCTTCTGGAAGGTGTAGCGCTGTACCCCCACGCGGTCGGTGGCGGTCAGCTCGACACGGATGTCATAGGGCTCGAGTGTCACGGCATAGTAGCCTGCCTTCGCCACCTCGGTAGCGTGCGAGAAGCGTGTGTGGATGCCGATAGGTGCTTGCTCCTCTTCCGTCTTACCTGCTGCAGGCTTGCGCGTGAGACGGTCATCCAGTGCAGGAAGGGTGACGGGGAGGAAGGAGATATCGTACAGGTCACCTGCTCCCGTGCCACTCAGGTGCGTGTGGCTGAAGCCTGCGATCGTGCTGTCGGGGTAGAAGTAGCCAGCGATATAGTCCCAGCCCGCCCGCCCATTGTCGGGGCTGAGCTGCACCATGCCGAAGGGGGCTGAGGCGCCAGGGTAGACATTGCCCACCCAGTCGGTACCGATGAGGGTATTCACGCGCTGCGAGAGGCGAGGATACTGAGGGCGCACGATCTGCTTGCGCTGTGCGGGTAGCCCAAGGGTCGTAAGAAGGCCGATGCCAAGGCCCAAGAGGGTACGTGATCGTCTTGTCATAGAGGAGGCTATAGCGATATAATATTGTGTAAAGATACGCATTTACCCACGGGTAATCGGTATGTGAAGGTGGGTTTCCCCCGCCTTATCCACTACTTATACACAGCGTGCGCCCCATCTCTCCACTACGGGGAGGGATGGGGCGCACGTATGGGGGTGGTCTTACTTCCCGATACGCTCGTAGACGCTCTCGAAGGGCACACGGATGCGGTCGCCCAAGGGGCGCTTCTCATCACGAATACCGCAGGAGACGATGAGCGAAGGCTCGACGGAGGAGGGTAGGCCCAGCGCCTTGCGCACACGGCAGGCATCGAAGCCCTCGACGGGGCAGGTGTCGTAGCCTGCCTCACTCATGGCGAGCATGAAGGTCTGTGCTACGAGGGCACAGCTCTTATGCAGGACGGTCTTCATATCGCCCTCGGTACCCCGACGCATCATGGGGCGGAAGAGAGCGATGGCGTTCATCACCAGATGGCGTGCCCAGCCCCAGACCTTGCACCCACGGCTGTAGAGGAAGGGGACTACCTTGGTCATGTATTCACGCTGCATAGCTTCGTACTTTGCCCACTTCTCCTCGGGCTGGTGCTTGTGGATATCCTCCACGATGCGGGGGAAGAGGTGATCCACACGCTCACGCCAGCGGGAGGGGGTGATGGCGAAGACGACGACTTCCTTTGCCGTGCTGATGGTGCTCTGCCCGAGACAAGCCGGGGTGAGCGCAGCGATGACGGCAGGGTCGGTGATATGGTAGCAGCAGTAGAGCTGCATATTCGAGCTCGTCGGGGCGAGGGTCGCTTGGCGTAGGCATTCCTCGACGCGGGCGCTGTCCAGAGGCTTCTCTGGGTCGTAGTAGCGTATGGCGCGACGATGCTGGAGGGTTTCGTGAAGGCTCATTGAGGTGGCTCTATTGGGATATAGGATATACGTGAGGTTGTGCGCCCCATAGCGCAGGGGGATAAAGCGACACCGCTGATATCCTCAGAGTGGGATATCAGCGGTGCGTAAATCATTGGGATACCTCTTGATGTCCGCTCAGAGCGGTGCGAGATGGGGTATGGAGTAGCCTCGTAATCGAGGGCGGGATGATCGCCTTCGCTCGTGCGAGCACTGTCAGCGAAGGGAGGGAGACGGAGTCTCTACTACTGCTCTTCGGCCTGCTGGAGCTGCTTGACGTAGATGGCCTTCTCCATCTTCTTGCGTCGAGCTACAGAGGGCTTGATGTAGGCCTGACGGGCACGAAGTGCGCGCACAGCACCGGTCTTCTCAAACTTTCTCTTGAATCTTCTCAGAGCCTTCTCGATGTTTTCGCCCTCTTTTACTGGAACTACGATCATAATGTCTTACTTATCTATTTTGTTGTTATACTTTCTATTGCAGGGAGAGTGCTACATACACTCTAATCAGTGCGCAAAATTACTAATACTTTGGCGAATACACAAACTCCCGCTTCGTCTGCCTGCGCCTCCCGCACTAAAATCTCCTGCCCTGCACCTTGCTGAAGCACCTTCCTCCCGACTCTCTTCCAATCCTCCCCCACCTTCGGTCACTCCTCCGCGATCCTATGTGCCTAATAAATAGGGGGATTCTCCGCTTTTTATCTCGCTGGAGGGTACCTCCTCATAGAGGGTGCTTTTACTTCCTATATTGCTCCGCGAGTGAACCTATATAGGTCGCAGCACGAAGCAGTATAGGTTGGATCGCTGACCAATATAGGTTCACCCGACGACCAATATAGGTTTATATCGCCCCTCGTATAGTGCTTCGCGGAGCGAGGTGTGGAAGGAGGGGAAAAGTAAGCGCCCCAGCTGGTAGTTGGACTACCGGCTGGGGCGCTTCGTTGGGAGGGGGAGAAGGGCGGGCTACTTCTCGCGAATGAAGATGTTGATGGGCGTACCAGAGAAGTCCCAGTGCGCACGGATCTGATTCTCGAGGAAGCGACGATAAGGCTCCTTGACCCACTGGGGGAGGTTCGCGAAGAAGGCGAAGCTGGGCACCGCCGTGGGGAGCTGCATGACGTACTTGATCTTGATGTACTTGCCCTTGGTCGCAGGAGGAGGCGTGGCCTCGATGATGGGAAGCATAACTTCGTTGAGCTTCGAGGTGGGGATGCGCTTGCTGCGACGCTCGTAGACCTGCTGGACTTCCTCGAGGACCTTGAAGATACGCTGCTTCGTCAGGGCCGATATGAAGATGATGGGGAAGTCGGTGAAGGGAGCCAGACGCTCGCGGATAGCGTTCTCAAAGGTCTTGATGACAGCATTGCTCTTGTCCTCGACGAGGTCCCACTTATTCACGCAGACGATGAGCCCCTTGCTATTCTTCTGGATGAGCGAGAAGATGTTGAGGTCCTGGCTCTCGATACCGCGGGTGGCGTCGAGCATAAGGATACAGACGTCGGAGTTCTCGATAGCGCGGATGGAGCGAATGACCGAGTAGTACTCGAGATCTTCGTTGACCTTGCCACGCTTGCGGATACCAGCCGTATCGACGAGGTAGAAGTTCATACCGAACTTCGTGTAGTGCGTGTAGATCGAGTCGCGCGTGGTGCCTGCTACGTTGGTGACGATGTTGCGCTCCTCACCGATGAAGGCATTGACGAGCGAAGACTTACCCGCGTTGGGTCGGCCGACGATAGCGATACGTGGAGCATCGAGGGTCTCGTCGACGTATTCGCCTTCGGGGAGGTTCTTCGTGATGGCATCGAGGAGATCACCCGTACCGCTACCGCTGACAGCGGAGATAGGCATAGGATCACCGAGGCCGAAGCTGTAGAACTCAGCTGCCTCGTAGTGCTGGGCGAAGTTGTCCGCCTTGTTCGCCACGAGGAGGACGGGCTTCTTCGTGCGGCGGAGCTTGGCAGCGACCTCATCATCGAGGTCGGTGATGCCGCTCTCGACGTCGACGACGAAGAGGATGACATCGGCTTCCTCCATAGCGATCTCTACCTGCTTGTTGATCTCGCCTTCGAAGATATCTTCGCTACCTACTACCCAACCGCCGGTGTCGACGATGGAGAACTCGCGGTCGAGCCATGATACCTTGCCGTACTGGCGGTCACGGGTCGTACCTGCCTCTTCGCTGACGATGGCCCCACGGGTCTGCGTCAAGCGGTTGAAGAGGGTGGACTTCCCTACGTTGGGGCGCCCTACTATTGCTACTAAATGACTCATATCTGATGCTGTGATTGGTGGGTGAGGCTTACCGCTCTTAGTCGAGGCGGTAGCCGTAGGCGCGGAGGATCTTGTCGCGGTTGCGCCAGTCCTTCTCTACCTTGACAAAGAGCTCGAGGAAGATCTTCTTCTCGAAGAATCGCTCCATGTCGCGACGTGCCATCGTGCCGACCTTCTTGATGGCGACACCGCGGTGGCCGATGATGATGCCCTTCTGGCTGTCGCGCTCGACGACGATCAGGGCCTGGATGTGGATGCGCTCGTCCTCTTCCTTGAAGGATTCGACGACGACTTCGACGGAGTAGGGGATCTCCTTCTTATAGTAGAGGAGGACCTTCTCACGGATGATCTCGGTGACGAAGAAGCGTGCGGGGCGGTCGGTCAGTGCATCCTTCTCGAAGTAGGGAGGAGAGGGGGGGATGAGGCTCTCGATGCGCTTCTTCAGAGGCTGGACATTGAAGTTGTTGAGCGCAGAGATGGGGATGATCTCCGCCTGAGGAAGCTCCTTGTGCCAGCGCTCCACGAGCTCGACGAGCTTGTCCTGGGTCGTGAGGTCTACCTTATTAATAAGGAGGAGTACGGGGCACTTGACCCCACGGACGCGCTCAAGGAAGAACTCATTCTTATCGGCCGTCTCGACCGTGTCGGTGACGTAGAGTAGGACGTCAGCATCACCGAGAGCCGACTCGGAGAACTCGAGCATGCTCTCCTGGAGCTTGTAGTTCGGGCGCAGTACTCCAGGGGTATCACTGTAGACGATCTGCAGCTCGGGAGTATTGACGATGCCCATGATGCGGTGACGCGTCGTCTGGGCCTTGGAGGTGATGATCGATACGCGCTCGCCGACCAGGAGGTTCATCAGGGTGGACTTCCCTACGTTGGGGTTGCCCACGATATTGACGAAGCCTGATCGGTGCGTGACTTCTTGCTTATCTTCCATCGTCCGGAGTATGGAGGGGTAGGAATGAAAGACCTTGCCCGTCCTCTCCCAGCGAAGGGAAGAGTGGCAGGCAAGGTCTATCGTATGGGGAGATTAGTTCTTGGGATCGTAAGCCCACTTGACGTAGACTGCACCCCAGGTGAAGCCTGCGCCGAAGGACGTGAGGATGAGGTTGTCACCCTTCTTGAGCTGCTTCTCGAACTCCCAGATGCAGAGGGGGATCGTAGCTGAGCTGGTGTTGCCTCGGTACTCGATGTTGATCATCACGCGGTCCAGAGGTACCTGCATCTCACGCGCTACAGCGTCGATGATGCGGAGGTTAGCCTGATGGGGGACTACCCAAGCGATGTCGTCATAGCTGAGCCCGTTGCGCTCCATGATGGTGCGGCAGCTGGAGGACATGCCCTTGACAGCCTGCTTGAAGACGGCTGCACCCTCCTGATAGACGTAGTGCTCACGGCGATCAACCGTCTCGTGGGAGGCTGGGCTGGCCGATCCACCGGACTTCATGATGAGGTTGGTGCGACCCGTACCATCCGTGCGGAAGTAAGAGTCGAGTACACCTTCGTTCTCCTCAGTAGGCTCGAGGAGTACGCAAGCAGCGCCGTCGCCGAAGAGAGGGCACGTAGCGCGGTCGGTGTAGTCGGTGATGGCGGTCATCTTCTCAGTGGCAAGCACGATGATGCGCTTGTAGCGGCCTGAGCGGATGTAGTTAGCTCCAGCTTCGAGAGCGTAGATGAAGCTGGGGCAGGCAGCCTGCATGTCGAAGGTAAAGGCATTGATACAGCCCGTCTCGAAGGCTACGATAGATGCCGTCGTGGGGAAGTGGTAGTCAGCCGTATTCGTAGCCACGATGATCCCGTCGATGGTGGCGGGGTCGATGTTGTTGCGGGAGAAGAGATCCTTGACGGCTTCAATGCCGAGGAAGGAAGCACCCTTCGTGGGGTCCTTGAGGATACGACGCTCGCGGATCCCGACACGGGTCATGATCCACTCGTTGTTGGTGTCGACCATCTTCTCGAGGTCGGCATTGGTTATCTTATCTTCAGGGAGATACCCTCCGACAGCCGTGATAGCTGCATTGATGATACTCATAGGTAGTTGGATATACTGATGTAGATTAAATTCAATCGCCTTAGTTTGTCGGTCACGAAGTTACAAAAAAAGCCCCAAAGGGGATACCTTGGGGCTTTTCTTTGAGTTGGCTAAGCGGGGCTATTAAGCCTGCTCGATGGCGAGCTTACCGCGGTAGTAACCGCACTCACCACATACCGTGTGGTAGATGTGCCATGCACCGCAGTTAGCGCACTTTGCGAGCGTAGGCATAGCTGCCTTATCATGAGTACGGCGCTTAGCGGTACGGGTCTTGGACTGTCTTCTTTTAGGATGTGCCATAAATCTTATTTTGTTTTAATTACTAATCTCGCTTGAGAGCCTTGAGTGCAGCCCAGCGCTCGTCGATCCCCTCATCATCGAGGGTGGGTGCGGGGCCTTCGGCTTCGTCGCGCACTTCATCGGTAGAGACGCGCGCATAGGCCGACATCATCTCCTCGTTGCACTCGCCCTCGAGATGCATTCGCTGTAGGGGAAGGCTCAGGATGATATCCTCATAGAGGACCCACTCCAAGTCGAGCACCCCATCTTGCTCAGAGACGACGAGGATCTCGTCCTTCTCCTCAAGGGCTTCACTGCCGAACTTGACTATAAGCTCGCGCTCGGACTCTACATCTATATCTACTGGGTCAAGGCAGCGATCACAGTCGATCACTACATAGCCCTCATAGTAGAGGTCCAAGCTAAAGACGTCTCCCGTACGGCGCAGACGTAGGTCGACATCGACCTCACCGCCGTGTACGCTACCCTCCGATAGGCGCTCGAAGTAGCTGTCCTCGAGGAGCCAGGTGTACTCGTGATCGCCCTCCGGGAGACTCCGTAGATTGATCTTGTACTGGTCGGTATGCATGGGTGACTCTTAAACTATGCGTAAAAATCTGCGCAAAGATACACAAAAGCCCCCATTCCCACAATTAAAAAGTGAGCAATGTTTGCCAGCTCTTGAGAGGAGCAGGCTATGCGGGGGCGGTGACTAAGGGAGGAGGCCGCGGGAGCGCCCGTCGGCGATGGTCTCGCGAAGCCCTTCCTCAAGGTTCTTGCTTGGGGTGAAGCCCAGAGCGAAGAGTGGTGAGGGATCACAGCGCCAGTTGCGCTGTGCGAGGATCGGGTACTTGTCCCGATTGAGTGGCGTCGTCTGCCCCGTGATAGCTGCTCGGAGCGAGCCGAAGAGGCAGGTGAGGCGCACCAGTGGTAGGGGGATACGTATATGGAATACGTGCTTGCGACCCAGTAGACGCTGAGCCAGATGACCGAACTCTCGGTCGGTATAGGTGTCGCCGTCGGCTACGATATAGCGCTGGCCTCGGGCACGCTCATCGCGTAGTACAAAGAGGGCAGCACGGGCAACATCCCCGCCATAGACGAAGGTCAGGTACTGCTTGCGCAGGCCGGACATCGCATTGATGCCACGGGCGATGCTCTGTAGTGCGATGAGATAATCCTTGTCCCCAGGGCCATAGACGCCTGTAGGGAGTAGGATCGTGAAGGGAAGACCCGACTGCTCGGTGTAGTGCTCTGCAAGGCATTTGCTACGGCCGTAGCGGGTGTTGGGCTTCTGAGGGAGCTCGGCATGTAGGGCTTCGTCGGGGCCAGCTACGTTGCCGTAGCTACTGAGGCTACTCATCAGGACGAAGCGCTTGGGGGGCTCCGAGAGACGGCTGAGTGCGTGGAGCAGTCGGCGCGTATGCTCGGCATTGACCTCTGTGAACTCCTCCAGGCGGGCGGTCTTCGTGATGCCCGCATTGTGGATGACGTAGTCCCACTGGGGGCCGCCTTCCTCTAAGGGACGGACCGAGTCGAGAGCGTCGAAGAGCTGTTCCTCATCATAGTAGTCGACTTCAAGCAGCTTGACCCCTTGCTTCTCAAGGCGGGTCTTGTCACTGTCCTTACGTACAGCGGCCCATACCTCGTAGCCCGCTTCGAGGGCTTGGCGGACGAGATGGCTGCCGATGAAGCCAGAGGCTCCGGTGATGAGTAGACGCTCCATGGTAATCGTATCGGTCGTGTGGGCTTAGAATATGGAGAAGTGCACGTAGCGCTTGGGGTTCTCCTGTAGGTCACGCATGAGACGGTCTGCACTGCCTACGAGGCTGTCGAGGCGGTTGTAGAGTGAAGGGTCGTTGAGGAGAAGCCCTGCGGTATTGTCCTTAGCACGAAGCTGCTGGGATACCATCTGAAGCTGAGCCGTCGTCTCCTGAAGGCTGAGCATCAGCGAGTCAAGGCGCATCGAGGAGAGCTGCCCGGAGAAGTTCGCAAGGTTGGAGCTCATGCTCCCGACGTTGTCGAGGACGGGGCCAAGGCTGCGGCTCGTGCGGTTCAGCCCAGCCATCATGCCGTGCAGCTGCTGTGTAGAGGCACTCAGCCCGTAGAGCATGCTGTCGATGCTCTTGTCGTTGAGCAGGGCGTTCAGGCGCTCCAGCGTGTTGGTGATCGTGGGCATCATCCCTGCGATAGCGGGGAGGATCTTCTCAGAGACGGAGGATAGGAGTCCGTCGCCTGCGTCTTGGCTGGCGATGGTGTCCCCCTCGCTGAGGTAGGTCTGGCTCTGGGGATTGATGACGAGCACAAGCTCAGCGCTCCCGAGAGGATTCGACTTGATCTTCAGCTGACTCCCTACGGGGATGCGCATATCGTCATCGAGCGCCAGCTCGAGCGTAGCGCCATAGCCACGGCTGTAGTCGAAGGCTACCGAGCGCACGTTGCCCACCTTGAAACCGCTGGCTTCGACAGGAGCTGCGGCAGAGATGCCGCTGAGGTTGTCGAAGTGGGCGTAATAGATCGAGGTCTTCTTAAAGACTTCGATGCCCTTGAGGAAGTTGACCCCGATGTAGCCGAGGGCAACAGCGACGATGGCCAGCAGGCCGATCTGTACCTCTTTCTTTATCTTCATATGTATCTTATTTCTATATCTGCTCTGGTGATGGGGGCGGGTGCTTAGAGGCGTGTCTTGCCTCGGTAGCGTGCGATGTAGGCATCGCGGTAAGTGTGGGGGAGGGCACGGAGCTGCTTCTGTGCTTCGGCCTTCGAGCTCGTGGGAGCAAGCAGATAGATGTACGCGCGCCCGACCTTCACTCGCTCTACTGCGGTAGGGAGCTTGCGGAAGCGCGCATCCTTCGTGTCGATCTTATCGGGGCTGGAGAGGAACTGGACGCGGTACGTGATCTCCGAGTCGGAGCTCTTCGCTTCACTCTCCTTCTTGGTCTTCTCCTTGTCCTTACTCCGTTCACGACTCTTGTTCATCGCACGCTCGACCTCTGCGCGGGGACTGGTGTCCTTGTCTGCGGTAGGCTCTTCGGCGGTCTCGTCGCTGGCCGTAGCGGTCTCTTCCTTCTTCGTCTCGGTGCTGTCGGCCTCCTTGCTGTCCTGGGTCTTCGTGCTCTTGCCACGATAGCCGCGGTAGTAGGAGCTGAAGCCCGCAGCGATGGCCGAGGCGAGTGACTGCTGGCCTGCTGCGCTGAGCATGAAGGAAGCTTCGTTGGCATTCGAGAGGAAGCCGATTTCGGTGAGGATGCTGGGCATAGCCGACTGGCTCAGTACCCAGAGGATGTCTTGACGTACGCCACGGCTGTAGCGTCCAGCGGAGCGGTATTGGCGCTGGATCTTGTTTGCCAGCTCAATGCTCTTATTGAAGTAAGCATCTTGCATGAGGTCAAACATGATATAGCTCTCCGTCGATGTTGGGTCGAAGCCCTTGTAAGTCGTCTTATAGTTGCTCTCGAGGAGCATCGCCTTGTTCTCGCGCATCGCCACGCTGAGGTTGTTGGCGAACTTCGCTATCCCCAGCACATAGGTCTCTGTGCCGTGGACGTCCTTCGAAGGTGCGCTGTTGACGTGGATGCTGAGCATGAGGGAGGCTTTCTGCTTATTCGCAAAGTCAGCACGAGCCTGTAGACCGACGAAGACGTCGGTACTACGCGTGTAGAGTACACGTACCTCGGGGTGTGCTGCGCGGATCTTACTGCCGACGAGCTTAGCCACCGCGAGGGTGATATCCTTCTCCTTGCCACCATTCCCTACGGTACCAGAGTCCTTCCCCCCGTGACCGGCATCGATGACGACAGTGAAGAGGCGCTGGGCTTGCATCCCGAGGGGAGCAAGAGTGAGACAGAGGAGGAGCGTAAGTATCGAGGCGCGGATGTAGCGTGTAGCGTGGATCTCAGCGAGCGGCATATGCTTGGGAGGAGCCGTATAGGCTCTACGAACAATGATTTATTTAATAACGCAAAGATACAACGCTTTTGTAAAAGGGGGCTTGTATCCTCGCGAGATAATACGGAGACCCCTCCCTCACGCCAGTTGCAGTCGTGAGGGAGGGGCCTTCTTCGTTGTGGACACTCAGAGTGCGCTCTACTATTATATAGCGAGGATGTAGCGCAGGATGAGGAGTGTCGAGACGATGTAGAGGGTGATGGAGACCTGGCGCCACTGGCCGCTGAGGAGCTTGACCAGCGTGTAGGAGATGAGCCCGAGGGCCATCCCTTCAGCGATGTTGTAGGTCAGCACCATCGTCAGTACGGTGATGAAGCTGGGCAGTGCCTCGGAGATATCCATGAGGTCGATATCCTGGATAGAGCTCAGCATCAGCACACCTACCAGCACGAGAGCACCTGTCGTCGCAGCGGAGGGGATGAGTAGGAAGAGAGGTGAGAGGAAGAGTGCGAGGATGAAGAGCACAGCTGTAGACAGTGCGGTCATACCCGTGCGGCCGCCCTCGGCGATACCCGCACCACTCTCTACGAAGGTCGTCACGGTCGACGTACCGCAGACGGCACCGAAGGAGGTGGCCAAAGCGTCAGCCATCATCGCTTGCTTGATATTCTTTACGTTGCCTTCACTGTCCATCATCTCAGTCTTAGCGGCAGCACCGATGAGTGTACCCACGGTGTTGAAGATATCCATGAAGACCAGAGCGAAGATCGTGAGCGCCATATCCATGTTGAGCAGTGCCTTGAAGTCGAACTGCAGGAACGTAGGTGCCAGCGAGCGGGGTAGAGAGACGGGGATGAAGCTATCGGGGATCTGTGTCACGCCGAGAGGGATACCGATGATCGTGCAGAGGACGATGCTGTAGAAAAGTGCACCGCGTACACGAAGCGTCATCAGGACACCGCTGAGGATGATCCCGATGACGGCGAGGATCGCTGTAGGGGTGAAGGGGCCGAGGGCTACGAAGGTAGCTTCGTTGGCCACGATGACCCCAGCATTCTTCAGCCCGATGAAGGCGATGAAGAAGCCGATACCTGCCGAGATAGCGAAGCGGAGGTTCTTCGGGATACAGCGTACGATCTGCTCGCGGATGTTGAAGGCGGTGAGCAGGATGAAGATGACCCCTTCGATGAAGACGGCTGCGAGACCAGCCTGCCAGCTGTAGCCCATACCCATGACGAGGGTGAAGGCGAAGAAGGCATTGATGCCCATGCTGGGAGCCTGGGCGAAGGGTAGCTTAGCTAAGAAGGCGATGAGGAGCGTGCCGACGGCCGATGCCAGGGCCGTAGCGGTGAAGACGGCGCCCTTGTCCATGCCTGTAGTGCTGAGGATGTCGGGGTTGACCGCGAGGATATAGCTCATCGTGAGGAAGGTCGTCAGGCCTGCCAGAAGCTCGGCGCGGAGCTTGTACTTCGTGGGGTCAAAGCCCACGAGACGATAGAGTGCTTGCATTAGAGTGTGCGGGGGCTTAGAAGGTCCACTTGATGGCCAGCGTGGGGTTCACGACGGTCTTGTCCAGTACAGCGAAGTTGCTGCTGATCTCCCATTCGGTACCGATGCTGAGGTTGAACTTGGGGTTGATGCCCTCGAACTTATTCAGGTTCACCCACAGCTGCGGCTCGGTGATGAAGATGATATTGTTCTTGCCCGTGACGAGATGACGGTCGCCCCAGAGGTCCGCGAAGCCCAGGAAGGAGAGCTTACCACCTGCCATGTGCAGGTACCACGTGCTCGTCAGCTGGAAGGAGTGGGGTCTATCCTGACGTGCCAGATACTTATACATCGGCGTGAAGGTGAAGCCCGCCTGATAGTCTGCTTGGTTCCACGCATAGGTCAGACCTGCGAGGTAGGCATTCTTATAGGAGAACTGGTTGCTCAGCCCGCCGTCGTACTCGATGTGCAGGGCCAGAGGGAGCTTCCCGAGGCTGAACTCACGAGAGATCTCCCAGTAGGCCGAGGTGATGCCCTCGCGCTGATAGTTCATATCGACGAAGAAGAAGGTATTCCCCCAGCTGTCGGGGCGGAAGAGCTCCACGGTCGTGGTGAGCTTGGGGCGATCGGGCTGGTCCTTGCTATAGAGCTGGCGCCCGAAGTCGTAGTGGAGCTGAATGTTTTGTGCTTGTGCTCCGAGGGTCGTCAGGAAGAGTACAAGCGCGATACGATAAAGCTGTCGCATGGATGGATTATTGTGAGAGTTAAGTTAGTGCTTCGTAGTAGGCTCCTCGCGGTCCTCCTTGCGCTCAGGCAGTAGGAGATTCAGCAGGACGGCGATGACAGCCGAGAGACCGATACCCGAGAGGGAGAAGTTGCCGAAGGAGAGTGCGGCACCCCCGATACCCGTAGTGAGGGTGACGGAGATGATGACCACGTTGCGCGACGAGGCGAGGTTCACACGGCTATGCAGGAGGCTCGAGATCCCTGCGCCAGCGATCGTGCCGAAGAGCAGGAGCATGATCCCACCGAGGATAGCCTGGTCGATGCTACGTAGGAGGGCGCTGACCTTCCCGATGAGGGAGAAGAGCACGCCCGTGACGGCTGCGATACGGAAGACCAGCGGATCGGTGACCTTCGTCAGCGACATGGCGCCCGTGACCTCAGAGTAAGTTGTCACAGGAGGCCCCCCGACGAGTGAGGCGAAGAGGCAGGCGATACCGTCGCCGAGCATCGTGCGGTGCAGGCCGGGGTCCTTGACGAAGTTCTTCCCTGCCACGTTATTCACCACATACACGTCACCGATATGCTCGATGACGGGGGCGATGGCCACGGGGATCATAAAGAGGATGGGGGCAAAGGAGAAGTTCTCGGGGAGCGTGATCTTAGGGAGGCTCAGCCAAGAGGCCTCGGCGATGGGCCTTAGATCGACCTCGAAGAAGATGAGGTCAGCGATATAGCCCACGACGATACCGAGGAAGATGGGGATGAGCTTCGTGATCCCTCGGCCGTAGAGCGTGACGATGATCGCCGTAGCGAGCGAGATGACCGCCAGAGGCCAGTTCGTCGCCGCCATCTTCACGGCGGAGTCCGAGAGGGAGAGCCCGATGAGCATGATGATAGGGCCGATGACGACCGGAGGGAAGAGGCGGGAGATGAAGCGCAGGCCGAAGAGCCGGATCAGGAGCGACATCACGAAGTACACGGCACTCACTCCGATACAGCCGAAGAGCGCGCCGCTGAGTCCGTAGAGCTCTGTGGCTTTGATGATCGGTGCGATGAAGGCGAAGCTACTGCCGAGGAAGATAGGTACCTTGCCCTTGGTCACGAGGTGGAAGAGGAGGGTGCCGATACCAGCCGAGAAGAGGGCGGTCGACGGGTCGAGCCCGACGAGGATAGGTACGAGGACTGTGGCTCCGAAGGCAACGAATAGGTACTGGGCGCCAGCGATCCCCTTACGCAGGGGGCTGAGCGGGGTGGTGTCAGAGGTCATGATTTTCTCAAGGAGGGAAGTGTGATTACGCTCACAAAAGTAGCTAATCTCTTCGCTATATAGAGCTCCCCAATCATCTATCAGGCAAACTCCCTCCATAGACCCTCAGGATACGCCTATATGCTCTCCCTTAAGTACCTCGTCATTTGCTCCACTTTGGGGAGGAGTGAGGTATGTAAATGGGAGGTGTATTATCTTCTTATTCGTGAGTGGATTACGCGGATGTAAATCCCCTCCCTATACCGGCCCATATATTTAGAGTGCTAAGGTATCGCCTGCCCAGCTCCACGATATACCTCTCCGAAGAGATACACAAGCCCTTCGCCTTATCGCAAGTATTCCTCTTATCCAGCGGAGGAAAAAGTGCCCTTCTCGTGAAGGAAAAAGCGCCTTCACGTAGTGGTTTACCTCTGTCTACGTACGTAGTCTTAAAGACTATGCACGCAAATCCAAGTATCCACGTACGTAGCTATTAGAGCCACGTACGTAGCCCAAACTTATCTACCACTCGTCCGCAACTTTTATCCCTACGCGGGGCAACAACCTAATATTGGTTGACTCGTCGACCTATATAGGTTGCAATCCCTCCCCCGTAGAGGTCCGTGTAGCTTCGTCTGGGATAAGGGGGCTTCGTGAATATGAAAGGCCCGCACGAAGATGCCGAGGAGCATGCTTCGTGCGGGCTTGGTATGTCGAGCCTTGCGGGTGCGGTTAGTTGTCGAGCGTGATGCGCAGGGACAGACCGTAGCTGCTGGTGGAGATGGGGAAGGAGTAGGCGCTGACGAGTGGCACATTGCGACTGTACTCGTAGTACGCCTCGAGACCGAGCTGTCGGCTCAGCTCATATTCGGCACTGAGGCGCAGGCGTCGGTCGATGATCCCCGAGGTTGCTTGGGTATAGCCCTCTTCGAGACGGCGCAGGAGGGTGAGTGTGCGGCGGTATGCATATTCGCCTCGGAGGGTGAGCCCGTGTGCGGAGGTCGTCGCAGGCTCCTTGCTCGCACGGCGCTTCTTACGGCGGGCGGTGGTGGGGCTGATGAGGCTCGTGAGGTCGTCGATCTTGTAGGTGAGGCCAAGGCTTAGCTCACGTGAGAGGGCTTCGATGAGGCTACGCGCCCCGAGGTGCAGGACGGCACCACGGCTTTGGCGCCACTGCGCACTCGTCCCGAGACCATTGAGCCACGTCAGGTCAAGCCCGATGAGGGGGAAGAAGTTCTCCTGTAGTGCTACCGACGGGATGTCATAGGCGTAGCTAAGGCGTGCGCCGCTCATCGCTCCTCCTCCGCCCGCAGTTGTCTCACTCAGGAGGCCGATGGCATCGGGATCGCTTCCCTGCCAGCCTGCCAGCGACGAGAAGCCCCCGACGGTGTACGTGGCACGGTAGGTGTGGCGTAGGGTCACGCTACGGAAGTGACGCTTGAGGAAGGGCAGCTCGGAGAGCCCCGTGTAGCTCACCGACCAGTTCGGGAGCATGCCGAGGAGGTCGGGTAGGGCGCTCAGCCCCTTGCGCCCCTTCCCTGAGCCGTGCATATAGGCTGCGCGGAAGGCGGGGATAAGGACGGCAGAAGCATTGCGGTCGATGGTGAGCCCTGTGGCGAGGCTCCCTGCCTCCTCCTGCCTGCGAGCGATGGGCTCTCTTAGGCGGAGCATCTCGGCGAAGGTCTCGGAGAGGTAGCCCTCCTCGGAGCGGAGAGGGGCGAAGAAGCCCTTGAGGCCGATGGTCGTCATCGTGAAGTCCCCGCCGTAGAGTCGGGGGCTACCAGCATACATATATTGTACCTCGGTGCGGTCGGTACGGGTGTGATTGCCCGAGAGCGTGATGGTGAGGTGGCGTAGGGGCTGGAGCGTAGCACGTAGGTCCACCGTGCGGGTGTGGGTGAAGACCCCTGGAGTGAGGTGCTCGGTCGAGATGAGGAGGTCGCCCCGCTGGGCAAGGCGATCGATGAAGTCCACATCACTAAGCCCGAAGGCAAAGCCCACACCAGGGGAGAGTGCACCGCCCGAAGAGCCTTGTCCCCCGATAGCTCGGATGGTGGGGAGGAAGCCGGGGAGGAGCGTACTGCGTGTGGAGCGGTAGGTCAGCGATACGTCCTTCACCATGAGGAGGGCGTAGAGGAGGCGGTCAATGAGCTCGTTCCCGTCACTCACGCCCTTCGCCTTCTTCCCGCGCCCTTCGCTGGTGGTCATACCAGCTGTGCCGAAGCGGTGCTCCAGCCGAGCGAGTGCGGGGATATGCTGATAGAGCTGGCGGAGCTGGAGCTGCGTAGTGGACTCGAGTGCACCCTGTGCCATGAGGGTATGCGCCAGGCGGATGGTCGGGTCGGGGAGTACCGCCCCACGGTCCCACGAATAGGCGCTGCTATAAGAGAGCTGTGAGCGGATGAAGGAGAGCGGCGCAATGTCGGCGGTGGGGAGCTGATAGCTGAGACTTGCCTGCTGAGCGTAGTGGACGGGCGTACCTCCCTCGCGGATACTCTGCCCGACGGAGTCACGCCACGCACGCCACGCATCGGGCTGGAGCTGGCGATTGACCTGCACGTGGGGCTCTTCGATACGTGCGTCGGTACCGGAGTTGAAGGCCAGCTGGAGCGAACGGATGGGATTCCAGTTGAGCTGCAGACGGCGATTCCAGATGAACTGCTGGGCGAAGGTCGCAGGGAGACGCGTGCCACTCAGCTCATCGCCGAGGCTACGGAGCTGCTCCTCATCGTAGCGTCGCACCATCGAGGTCTCGAGGATGAGACGGCTAGGCCACGGGGTGAAGGTGTACCGGCGGAGGAAGTCCGCCCACGGGCTGGCGCCCGAAGCCTTAGCAAAGGGCCGTAGCGGGCGGAAGGTAGGCGTATAGTCGTAGCGCAGGGCTGCGTGCCAGTCGAGGTGACGGCTGTACTCGATGTCGGGGGTCTCTTCGGAGGAGGTGTTGTGTCCGTAGCTGAAGGAGAGGTTCGCAGGGTCGTAGGGCATAGGCTCCTCGGAGCGGATGCCGACGGCGACCTTCGAGAGGGCGAGGCCTTGGCTACGGCGGTGCGTGAGGCTGCGAGCACGAAGTTCCTTGCGCTCGCGCTCCGTAGAGAGGTCGCTGAGGGCATCGGTGAGCTTCACGTCTTCATCGAGCGGATTGTACTGCGGTGTCAGCACTTCGTCGCTCACCGTGTAGTAGATGGGGAGGGTCACCTTCGCCTCGGGAGGAAGGAGCTGGCCGAGCTCGAGCGTGGAGGCGAACTGGATAGCACGACGGCTCTCGAGCGTGCGGCTCATCAGCGGGGCGTCGATAGCACCGAAGCCTGCCGAGACGTATTGGGCTCTTAGGCTGGCTTCGCCCAGCTCCGCCAGCTGGAGTGTGCTGTGTAGCTGTCCTGCCCAGCCTGCTTCCTCGTGGTAATCGCTGGCGCGAAGCTCATTGACCCACACCTCGACACTGCGCGTGAGGCCCGCGCTATTGCGCACGCCGATGACCAGCGCCCGCACGCTGGAGAGGGAGGGATTGCCGAGGACGGTGAGCGTATGGGTGGGGTGCTTGGCGTCGGGCCGTGAGAAAGGGCGGTAGAGTGAGGCGCCACCGAGCCCTGCGGAGAGTGAAGCATTACGGCTTCGCTTGAGGGTGACGAGGTCTTCTAAACTTAGGTCGATGCTATTCTCCTCGGGCCATACACGACGGCGGTCGCTGGGGCTGAGACTGCTGTAGCGTCCTGCGGGAGTGAGTGTGAGCGGTAGGCTGTACTCGTAGTAGTGCTGGGTGTAGTCCGAGCCGAGGCGCACGAAGAGCGTCATATCCCCATCGCCCAGCCCTGTGAGGTCGCCGAGGAGCGCCTCGGCATGGGCGAAGAGCCGCAGACGGCGGTAGCGACGAAGGTCGTACTGCACACGGCGGTAGACGCCACGGCTCTCGCCTGCGGGGAGATCCTCGAGGCGTAGGGAGAGGGCTTGCTCATTCTGCTGGAGGCTCTGCCCGCGCTGGGCGTCGAGCGAGCGAGATACGCCTGGGGGGAGCGTGTAGCTGACAGGAGTGCGGTCGGAGTGCTCCTCGATGTTGACCGACGTGACGGAGAAGCGGGTGGAGGCACTGGGTGCGGGCTGTCCCTCATCAAGGCTCCCCTCATAGGTGCGCCAGTCACCTCGTACCAAGCGTAGCGAGGCAAAGCGTAGCTGGGTCTCACGATCAAAGCCCGTGAGGTAGAGTCGCATGAAGCGCACGCTCCTCAGATCGCTGATGCCACCGATACGACTGGCAAAGGCAGAGAGGGGGACTTTGAACTGATACCACGTGACGGGAGAAGTCCTCCCATCACGGAGCTGGGCCTCAACTCTGCGGCTGCTGGTGATGAACCCACGCCCCGCGACGAGATCCTCGGGGCGTAGTGAGATCTTCCACTCATAGTAGCGGTTGAGCTCATTCATACTGTAGTCGCCGTTGACATCCTCGGTGTCAGGGCTCACGGTAGCGGCGGTGCTGTAGCCATCGCCCCCAAGGCGCTCCGACGAGTTGCCCTCCGTGCCGTTGAAGTACTTATAGCGCTCGAGGATCGGCAGGCGCTCGGAGTCATAGTCTGCCCCGCGGTAGTGGTGGAAGTCATCGCCTGCAGGGTCGTGGAGTGGGCTCTGTGGGTCGTCTTGCCAGCGCTGGAGGGTCGTGCTGGAGAGGCGGGAGCGTAGGGCGCTGAGGAAGGAGGCGTAGCTCGGATGCTGGCGCTCTTCGGCGGACGATAGGCCATTCAGCCCGACGTCCTGCTTCTCTCTCGCTCCAGCAGCATTGTCGAAGGCATAGCCTGCACTCGGGCGTGTCGGCACGATCCCCCAAGGTGTGGAGATCGTAGCCCCTGGCTGAGGCGTCAGCGGCAGGCTACTCTCGTAGAAGCGGCGCTCGTCATGCAGGATGTCCTCCGAGATATCTCCGAGGTTGATGTACAGGTCGCCACCGCTCCCAGCCGGAGGTGTGCCTTCGTCGGCATAAGGATCCATAAGCCAGAACTCCACGTACTCGACGTTCGCTGCCTCGAAGTCCGTCTGGTCGATCTTGCGCATGATGCCCGCCCAGCTTCCACGGGCATCGCTGATCTTCCCGTCAGCGGTGAGGCTCGCAGCATTGAGGTTGTACGGGCCAAGCTCTTCGGGGTAGAAGCTGAGCGAGAAGGTGGGGATGTAGCTCGGTAGGCTGGCATTCACCTCACGATTCGGGTAAAGCTCAGCCGTCGGGATATCGCGCACCAGATGTCGGCTCACGAGGCTGAGGTCGCTGCGTATATAGGCGGGGGTGTAGGCACTGCGCTCACGGGTGAAGAGCGGGTCGATGGTGAACCACGCAAGTCGTGCTCTACGCTCTCCGTAGCGCAGGTAGTCACTCGCGCCTATTCCCGCTGGGACGAGCGTCGTGGGTGTGGAGGACAAGCGCCAGGCCTGTGGGCTCATCAGGTCGATGGCGGTATGTGCTGCGTCGAAGTCATCGAGGTAACTACTACCGTCGCTGTACTTACTCTTGTAGTGCCCTGGGAGGAGCTGCGCCACCTCTGCCGAGAGGGAGAAGGAGGCGGGCTGTGTGAGGTCGACGAAGGGGAGGTGATTCAGTAGGCGTGTGAGCTGGGACGACTTCGTCTGGTAGAAGAGATTGGCGCCCCACATCGTATTGCGCATACTCTCTTGCCCGAGTGCCGCCTTCGCCGTCAGAGGCATCTCCGAGAGGTGCATCAGGGTGGCGCCGAGGCGGAGGTCTTTAGAGAAGCGGTAGTTGAGGTCGAGGCCGATGAGGGTCTTGCGCTGCTGGCTGAGGGCATCACCGCCTTGGAGGCTCACCTCGATGGGTGTCTTGGCGTCGATGAGCTGGCGGTTGAGGATCTTCACGCGCCCTGCAGTGTAGTCGACGGTGTAGTCCGTGCCTTCGGTGAGGAGCACGCCCGCAGCCGTCACGCGCACCGAGCCTGGGGCGACGTTCACCGTGCCAAGGGAGATCTCTCCTGCAGAGGTGGCTCGGTATTCGCCCCGTAGATAGTACTTGTTCTTCTCCGAGCGCTGGGCGGCCTCGACGGCGGTCATCGTGTAGAGCTCGGGGAAGGCATAGCGGTCGCTCCAGCTGCCCGTGCCGAGAGCCGTCGTGAGTGTCGAGCCGAAAGGCTCTATCGTGGGGAAGAAGACCAGCCCTTCGCTGGAGCGTATGGTATAGCCCTCCACGAAGTCGAAGCGCCCGTCACTGCGTGCCTCCTGCTGGGCGTCGAGGCGGTCCAGCCCGAGGACGCTGAGGAGCTGCTTGCCCTTCAGCGGGCCATCAGTTAGGTAGGGTAGGGCACGCCCCGTAGCGTCATCGCGGTAGACGACGTCGAGCTGAAAGCCTGCACGCTGCAGTGCGGTGATGCCTGCGCCAAGGCGGTAGGCATTGCGCATCATCAGCGGCCACGTCGGAGCCTTTGGCGAGAAGTCCGTGCCCTTGAGGAGCTTGACGAAGAGGAGGGAGGAGGTGCCTTCGGGTTGGTCGGCTGCGAATTCCCCCACGCGGTAGACCTTCCCCTCGTAGGTGAACTCATAGGCTACGGCGAGCGCCTCGTCGGCGGCGAGTGGTGTCGTGAGGCTGAGGTAGCCGAGGGTGTTGTGTAGGGTGTATTCGCTCGGGGCAAGGCGTCGTGCGCTCTCGATGCGCTCGTAGTCGAGGGCGGTGCGTAGGGCGGGTAGTCCCGAGCTGAGGGCGCTGAGCTGGCGAAGAGAGGGGGAAGCGGTGAGGGTGGCGTAGAGGCTATTCGCTCCGTTGGTGGGGACGGGGCTGGTGGGGCTGGTGAGCTGGATGAAGCTGTTGTGCAGGCGTTGGGGCTCACCGAGGTCAGCGAAGCCTGCGACGTCACGGGCATCGTCGAAGCGTCCACGGCGGTTCGTCACCCATACCTCGATACGGGTGATCTGTATCGAGGAGCGCACGTAGGGTAGGCTCTTGAGCGCATCGTCATACCGAGTGCGGAAGAAGTCCCCGAGGAAGAAGTGGCGCAGGGCATCGTAGCTCGAGGCGGAGAGCTCGAAGCGCTCGGTCTGCTCGCCCCCACGGCTGGAGGCGCGACGGCTCTCAGTGCGCTGCTGGCTCAGGAGGAGGTCAGCCTCGAGACGCCCCATCTGGAGCTTGGTATGCAGGCCTAAGAGAGCTCCTCCACCACTGATGAGGCTATTGCGGGGGCTCATCGAGACGCTCCCCACCTCGATGAGCTTGATGATGTCGTCCTCCTCGCCCTCGAAGGCTAAGCGGAGCTTCTTCGTGTCGAAGTCAAAGGAGGAAGCGGTGTTGTAGTTCAGCCCCGTTTGGAACTTCGTCCCGAGCGAAGCCTGCACACCAGCCTGGATCTTCTCCTCGAAGTCGAAGTAGGTCTGCTTGCGCGCGCCCTGCGGTAGGGCGGGGTTGTCGGAGCGAACGGTCTTCCCCCCTGCCGAGAGGTCGGCGTGCCCCTGCAGCTTGAGACGCAGGCCGCCAGGGCCGAAGATGCGGTCGATGACCCCACGGCGTACGGGCTTGCTTGTCCGCTGGGCGCTGCTGCGTGTGGGGGCGTTGAGGCTGTCCCAGTGGAGCCCTTGACCACGGAGGCTCTGGTAGCGGAGGTATTCGGCGAAGGTATAGGGGAGGGGCGTGCCGAAGGGCTTGCCGTCGAGGAAGGTCGTTAGCAGGTAGCACTCACTCTTCGGCTCATAGACGAAGCGTGTCTCAAGAAGAGGCGCAGCGAAGGCTGGCATCGCCCCTCGCGGAGAGATGCTGTCAGCTGTGGTGGGGAGTATGGGGAGTTGGGCGGCGAGGACAAGGGGGGCGGCCGTGCCGAGAAGGAGGCTTCCCAGCAGGCGTCGGATGTGCCTTGTTACCCGCCACGTACACACGTGCCTTAGAGGAGCTTGAGGCTCTGCTTGATGAGTCCCTCGACGCTGATGGTCGGGTCAGAGGCGATGAGCTCGCGCACGACCTTCTGTGCGGAGGCTTCGGGATAGCCCAGCATCTTCAGGGCGCTGACGGCTTCCTGCGGGGTGGTGGTGTCCAGTGGCTGTACCTTCTTGCCACGGGAGGTCGTCGTGGGGATGGTCGTCGCGGGGCTGGCGTCTCCCTCGAGAGCGGGGAGCTTGCCACGCAGGTCGACGAGGATACGCTGTGCGGTCTTCAGGCCAATACCCTTGATCGCCTTGAGAGGCTCGATCTGCCCGAGCGTGATGATGCTCGTCAGCTCGTGCGGGGGGTAAGAGCTGAGGATGATGCGGGCGGTATTCGGTCCGACACCCGAGACGGTCATCAGATGGCGGAAGAGATCTTGCTCAGCCGCCGTGGCGAAGCCGTAGAGTAGATGAGCATCCTCGCGGATGATCTCGGTGATGAGGATCTTGCCCTCTTTCTGTCCAGAGAGGGCGGTATAGGTAGTCAAGGAGATGGCCACGGAGTAGCCCACGCCTGCGCACTCGACGAGGACGGCGGTGGGGGTGAGCTCCGTGTAGGCTCCGCGAAGGTAAGCTATCATCGGATATGGGATATTGTCTTGCTGTACTGTCGCTGGCAAAGTTAGGGAAAAGGCGCTATCTCCCCGCTAACCGCCTGTCGTCGGCAGCGCTCCCAGCCTTGCCGTGTAATTCCCAAGAGGGGCGTTCGACCGAGATGCTTGTGCTTTGATGCAGCTACCCCGTACCATCGGAGTGCAGCCGTTAGTGGAGAGAAGAAGGCGCCGTGTGTAGGGGGGGAGGGGTCAGTCAATATGAAGCTACTGAGCCAGCCTATATAGGTGGCTGAGCTGACCCATATAGGATGCTCTATGTGACCTATATTGCTTCGCTTCGTGACCTATATATAGGTTGTTGTTCTGCCTCGGGATAAAAGTTGTGGACGAGTGGTAGGAAAGCTTGGACTACGTACGTGGCTCTAATATCTACGTACGTGGATATTTGGACTGACGTACCTGGTCTTTAAGACTACGTACATAGATAGAGAAATCCCACTACGTGAATGCGCTTTTTTCTTCACGAGAAGGACGCTTTTCCCTTCGCAGAATAAGAGGAATACGCGTGATAAGGCGAAGGGCTTGTGTATCACTTTGGAGAGGTATGTCGGAGAGCTGAGCGCGCGATGCCTTAGCACAATAAGTAGAGGGTAGGACTCGAAGGCAACAGTCTCATATAGGTTTACTCGCCGACCTATATAGGTTCGTTTTTCCCCCTCCTATTCGCCCCATTCTATCAGCGTTGGACGGATGATGCTTCATCCTTCTCATCGCTTGACCTCTTCCCGCTCTTACGCGCGCGTTCATTATGTTATATAGAGGGAGAGCGATCGGGTGGGGTAGTTTGATGGGGTGCGAAAATCTACCGCATCGTGGTGCGCGTTTTGGTATATTCAAGAAAGTGCGTATATTTGCAACCGAATTAGCGGGGATACTTATCTCATAAGCCCAGCTGAATGAGGAGAAGAGGCGTCTTCTTCACACTCGTAGATAACAAGCCAATGTAGCTCAGCGGTAGAGCACTTCCTTGGTAAGGAAGAGGTCCCGGGTTCAAGTCCCGGCATCGGCTCTCGTTGGAGTCGACGTAGTGATACGCACTTAGAATACAACGAAGTATTTCTTAAGAATAGATAATTTTAGTTATGGCTAAAGAAACATTTAACAGATCGAAACCACACGTAAACATTGGTACGATCGGTCACGTCGACCACGGTAAGACGACCCTTACCGCAGCAATCACGACGGTGCTTGCTAAGAAGGGTCTCTCTGAGCTCCGTTCTTTCGACTCCATCGACAATGCTCCTGAAGAAAAGGAACGTGGTATCACGATCAACACCTCGCACGTTGAGTACGAGACGGCTAACCGTCACTACGCTCACGTTGACTGCCCAGGTCACGCTGACTATGTGAAGAATATGGTCACGGGTGCTGCTCAGATGGACGGTGCTATCATCGTAGTTGCTGCTACGGATGGTCCTATGCCCCAGACGCGTGAGCACGTACTTCTGGCTCGTCAGGTAAACGTTCCTCGTCTCGTCATCTTCATGAACAAGTGCGACATGGTTGACGACGAAGAAATGCTCGAACTCGTAGAAATGGATATGCGCGAGCTTCTTTCCAGCTACGAATTCGACGGCGACAACACTCCTGTTATCCGTGGTTCTGCCCTCGGTGGTCTCAATGGTGAGCCTGTCTGGGAAGACAAGATCATGGAGCTCATGGACGCTGTCGACACCTGGATCCCCCTGCCTCCTCGTGACATCGATAAGCCCTTCCTTATGCCTGTCGAAGACGTATTCTCGATCACCGGTCGTGGTACGGTAGCTACGGGTCGTATCGAAACGGGTGTTATCCACACGGGTGATGAAGTTCAGATCATCGGTCTCGGTGCAGAAGGTCTCAAGTCCGTTGTTACGGGTGTTGAAATGTTCCGCAAGATCCTCGACGAAGGTCAGGCTGGTGATAATGTCGGTCTCCTCCTCCGTGGTATCGACAAGAACGAAATCAAGCGTGGTATGGTCATCGCTAAGCCTGGTCAGGTAAAGCCCCACTCTCGCTTCAAGGCTTCTGTCTACGTCCTGAAGAAGGAAGAAGGTGGTCGCCACACTCCTTTCCACAACAAGTATCGTCCTCAGTTCTACATCCGTACGCTCGACGTAACTGGTGAGATCACTCTCCCCGAAGGTGTAGAAATGGTGATGCCTGGTGACAACGTTGAGATCAACGTCGAACTCATCTACCCAGTAGCTTGCAACGTAGGTCTTCGCTTCGCTATCCGTGAAGGTGGCCGTACGGTAGGTTCGGGTCAGATCACCGAAATCCTCGACTAATCATCAGATAGTCCTCAAAGTAAGGGACAGACGAGGCGCCTCGTCCCGTCTGTCCCTTCTTCTACGGGTTTAGCTCAGTTGGTAGAGCACTGGTCTCCAAAACCAGGTGTCGGGAGTTCGAGTCTCTCAACCCGTGCTAAATAGAAAACGATAATGAGTTTCATTAAGAAGATAGGGGGCGCGTTCAGCGCCTCGTATGTCGAGCTTACACAGAAGGTGTCCTGGCCGTCAAGTTCAGAGCTCACCAATAGTGCCGTGGTGGTGATGGTTGCTTCCCTCATCATCGCTCTGGTCGTTTTAGGGATGGACAAGACTTTTGAGACCATCCTTGGTTTTGTGTATAGCCGTATCGGAGCCTAAGCTTCGTTGAGACCCTTCCCCATCATGACTGAAGTAGCAGAAAAGAGATTCTATGTGCTCCGAGCCGTCAGCGGCAAGGAGGCCAAGGTGCGTGAGCAGCTGGAGGCTGAGATGAAGAATACTAATCTTGGTCAGTATGTCTCCCAGGTGGTCATCCCCACAGAGAAGATCGTGACCCAGCGTGCTGGTAAGAAGGTCATCAAGGAGCGCCCTTACCTCCCAGGCTATGTGCTCGTGGAGGCCGCATTGCTCGGCGATGTAGCCCATACCCTGCGCAATATGCCTAACGTCATCGGCTTCCTCGGGGCAAACAAGGGTGGAGAACCCGAGCCGCTCAAGAGAAGTGAAGTGGAGCGCATCCTCGGTCGTGCAGACCAGATGGCTGACTCCGAAGGGGTGTACGACCTCGAGCTCTACGTGGGCGACGTGGTACGTATCATCGATGGTGCTTTCGCTAACTACGAGGCTACCGTCGAAGAGGTAACCCCCGAGAAGCAGAAGCTTCGCGTGATGGTGAAGATGTTTGGACGTAAGACTCCGCTGGAGCTCAATTATTCGCAAGTGGTCAAGGAGTAAGCTGGTTACGCAGGTGCTCCTTCTCACGTTCTAGTGTGTAACACTTAAGATTCAAGACAATGGCTAAGGAAGTTGCTGGACAACTAAAATTGCAAATTAAAGGTGGGGCTGCAAACCCCTCACCTCCCGTGGGACCTGCTCTTGGTGCCAAGGGGATCAATATAATGGAGTTTTGCAAGCAATTCAATGCCAGAACTCAAGACCAGGCTGGTAAGGTCCTCCCCGTAGTGATCACTTACTATGCTGACAAGTCTTTTGATTTCATCGTCAAGACCCCTCCCGTCGCTGTACAGCTCAAGGAAGTAGCAAAGCTCAAGAGTGGCTCTGCACAGCCTAACCGTAACAAGGTGGCTGAACTGACGTGGGAACAGGTCCGCGCGATTGCACAGGATAAGATTGTCGACCTGAACTGCTTCACCGTTGAAGCTGCGATGAAGATCGTCGCTGGTACGGCTCGCAGTATGGGTATCACTGTAAAGGGCGAATTTCCCGGTAACTAATCAATAGAAAGATGAGTAAACTTACGAAAAAGCAAAAGATCGCTTTTAGCAAGATCGAGCCCGGGAAGATCTATTCACTCCGCGAAGCTTCTGCGCTGGTAAAGGAAATCTCCGATACCAAGTTCGATGCTTCTGTTGATGTGGATGTTCGCCTCGGCGTCGATCCTCGCAAGGCAAATCAGATGGTTCGTGGCGTCGTTACCCTCCCCCACGGTACGGGGAAGCAGGTACGTGTGCTTGCGCTCTGTACTCCTGATAAGGAAGCTGAAGCCCAGGCTGCTGGTGCTGACTATGTCGGCCTCGATGAGTACATCGAGAAGATCCGCGGTGGCTGGACTGACATCGACGTCATCATCACCATGCCTGCTATCATGGGTAAGATCGGGGCTCTGGGTCGTGTACTCGGTCCTCGTGGCCTCATGCCAAACCCTAAGAGCGGTACGGTAACTAACGACATCGCTGCTGCTGTCAAGGAAGTGAAGTCTGGTAAGATCGACTTCAAGGTCGACAAGACGGGGATCGTCCATACCTCTATCGGTAAGGTCTCCTTCTCGGCTGATCAGATCTACGACAACGCTAACGAGATCATCACGACGCTCCTCCGCCTCAAGCCATCTGCTGCTAAGGGTACGTATGTCAAGAGCATCTACCTCTCCAGCACGATGAGCCCAAGTATCAAGATCGATCCTAAGTCAGTAGAAGAATAATAACAGAGGAAGAAATCATGAGAAAGGAAAATAAAGGCACCGTCGTAGAGCAGCTCAAGGGCTACCTCAACGAGTACCCACACTTCTACCTGACCAACATCGAAGGCCTGGACGCCGCTAAGACCGCCCAGCTCCGTCGTGCTTGTAACAAGGGGGGTATCCGTCTGGTAGTAGCTAAGAACACCCTGCTTCGCCGCGCTCTCTCCGAGTCCGAAACAGACTTCGCTGCAATCTACTCAGCCCTCAAGGGGAACACCGCTATCATGTTCACCACGGTAGCTAATGCCCCTGCTAAGATCATCAAGGACTTCGCTAAGGACAAGAAGGAAGAGTCCAAGCTCCGCCTCAAGGCTGCTTATGCTGAGACGGGCTTCTACGGCGCTGACCAGCTCGCTGAACTTGTCGCTATCAAGAGCAAGGAAGAGCTTATCGCAGACGTCGTCGCTCTCCTCCAGTCTCCCATTCGCAACGTCATCTCTGCTCTTGAAAACAAGGGCGAAG
This sequence comes from Porphyromonas sp. KLE 1280, assembly GCF_000700805.1. NCBI lineage: Bacteria > Pseudomonadati > Bacteroidota > Bacteroidia > Bacteroidales > Porphyromonadaceae > Porphyromonas > Porphyromonas sp. KLE 1280. The sequence goes on along the minus strand of NZ_KL362966.1, from coordinate 20,591 downwards.
GCGAAGCTACCGAAGCTGCTGCTGAATAAGAGGAGTCCTAACTATCCCACAAACAAAAACAACAACAACGAAATAACTAATCGACATGGCAGATATCAAAGCAATTGCCGAACAGCTTGTAAACCTGACGGTAAAGGAAGTAAGCGAACTCGCAGCTATCCTTAAGGACGAGTACGGAATCGAACCAGCAGCTGCAGCTGTTGTCGTAGCTGGCCCCGCTGAAGGCGCTCAGGAAGAAGAAAAGAGCTCCTTCGACGTTATCCTCAAGAGCGCTGGCGCTGCTAAGCTCCAGGTAGTAAAGGCTGTTAAGGAACACTGCGGCCTCGGGCTCAAGGAAGCTAAGGACATCGTAGACGCTGCTCCCGCTCCTGTTAAGGAAGGCGTAGACAAGGCTACTGCAGAAGCTCTCAAGAAGGCTCTTGAAGAAGCTGGTGCTGAAGTAGAACTTAAGTAAGCCCACCTATAGCACCTCTAATCAGGTGATTATGGTTAAGATCCCCCGACGAGGGGGGTCTTAACCATTTCGTGTCTAAACATTCCCGAACCCCCTTTTCACTCAAGAATCAATAGATGGCTTCCAATCCAAAATCAGGGAGAATCAACTTTGCTTCGATAAAGAACCCTCTCGTCTTCCCAGACTTCTTAGAGGTGCAGCTGAAGTCCTTCCGCGACTTCTTCCAGCTCGACACCGCTACGGAGAGCCGTAAGTCTGAGGGCCTATATCGAGTCTTCAATGAGAACTTCCCTATCGCTGATACGCGTAATAACTTCGTTCTCGAATTTCTCGATTACTATGTCGATCCTCCTAAGTACACTATCGAGGAATGCCTGAGCCGAGGTCTGACCTATAGCGTCCCCCTCAAGGCGAAGCTGAAGCTGTCTTGTACCGACCCCGACCACGAGGACTTCAGCACTGTAGTGCAGGATGTCTTCCTGGGCTACATCCCTTACATGACGGAGTCGGGTACATTTGTCATCAATGGGGCTGAGCGCGTCGTCGTCTCGCAGCTCCACCGTTCTCCCGGGGTGTTCTTTGGCACGAGCACGCACACCAACGGCTCGCAGCTCTACTCGGCACGTATCATTCCTTTCAAGGGCTCTTGGATCGAGTTCGCTACGGACATCAACAATGTCATGTATGCCTACATCGACCGTAAGAAGAAGCTCCCTGTGACGACCCTGCTGCGTGCTATTGGCTTTGAGTCGGATAAGCAGATCCTCGATCTCTTCGATCTCTCCGAAGAGGTGAAGGTCACGCGCGCTAACCTTGAGAAGCACATCGGTCGCCGCCTTGCTGGCCGCGTCACCAAGACTTATATCGATGACCTCAGCGATGAGGATACGGGTGAAGTCGTCTCCATGGAGCGTATCACCGTCCTCGTAGAGCGTGAGGCAGAGATCACTGAAGACAACATCGACCTGATCCTCGAGTCGAGCAATAAGACGATCCTCCTCCACAAGGAGAAGACCGAGGATTCTCTTGACTTCACGCTGATCTTCAATACCCTGCAGAAGGACCCCTGTAACTCCGAGCACGACGCCCTCTACTATATCTATCGTCAGCTGCGTAATGCAGACCCTGCCGATGAGGCCAACGCTCGTGAAGTCCTCTCTAACCTCTTCTTCTCCGACAAGCGCTATGACCTCGGTGAAGTAGGACGCTATCGTATCAATAAGAAGCTCGGTCTCGACATCGATCCCGAGGTACGCGTACTGACCAACGAGGATATCGTGGCCATCATCAAGTACCTCATCGGGCTTGTCAACTCTAAGGAGGTCGTCGACGATATCGACCACCTCTCGAACCGTCGTGTACGTACCGTCGGTGAGCAGCTCTACAATCAGTTTGGTGTCGGTCTGGCTCGTATGGCCCGTACCGTCCGTGAGCGTATGAACGTCCGTGACAACGAAGTCTTCGTGCCCACGGATCTGATCAACGCTAAGGCGCTCTCCTCGGTCGTCAACTCATTCTTCGGTACGAACGCGCTGTCGCAGTTCATGGACCAGACGAACCCTCTGGCCGAAATCACGCACAAGCGCCGTCTCTCGGCTCTCGGTCCTGGCGGTCTCTCTCGTGAGCGTGCCGGCTTCGAGGTTCGTGACGTACACTATACCCACTACGGCCGTCTCTGTCCTATTGAGACGCCTGAAGGGCCAAACATCGGTCTGATCTCTTCGCTCTGTGTCTATGCGAAGATCAATGACCTCGGCTTCATCACGACGCCTTATCGTAGCGTCGAGAACGGGAAGGTTGACTTCTCTGATGAGGCTCTGAAGTACTATACCGCTGAGGAAGAAGAAGACCTCATCGTAGCTCAGGGGAATGCTCCTCTGGATGACGAAGGTAACTTCCTCCGCGACGCTGTCAAGGCACGTAAGGAGGCTGACTTCCCTGTCGTGACGCCCGCTGAAGTTCAGCTGATGGACGTTGCGCCTACGCAGATCGCCTCTATCGCTGCTTCGCTCATTCCCTTCCTGGAGCACGACGATGCTAACCGTGCGCTCATGGGATCGAACATGATGCGTCAGGCTGTACCTCTCCTCCGTCCCGAAGCTCCTATCGTCGGTACGGGTATCGAGGCTCAGCTGGTACGTGACTCTCGTACGCAGATCGTAGCAGAGCGCGCTGGTGAAGTAGTCTTCGTCGACGCTACCTCTATCAAGATCCGCTACGACCGTACGGATGACGAGCTCTTCGTAAGCTTCGAAGATCCCATCACGACCTACAGCCTGCCTAAGTTCCGCAAGACGAACCAGAGCACCACGATCGACCTTCGTCCTATCTGCTTCAAGGGTCAGCGTGTCGAGGCTGGTGATGTCCTCACCGAAGGGTACTCTACCCAGGCCGGTGAGCTCGCTCTCGGTCGTAACGTCCAGGTCGCTTACATGCCTTGGAAGGGTTACAACTATGAGGATGCTATCGTGCTGAACGAACGCCTTGTCCGCGAAGACTTCTTCACCTCTGTCCACGTCGACGAGTACACGCTCGAGGTACGTGAGACGAAGCGCGGTCTCGAAGAACTTACCAGCGATATCCCCAACGTCAGCGATGACGCTACGAAGAACCTCGATGAGAACGGTATCATCCGTGTCGGGGCTCGTGTCGAGCCAGGCGATATCCTGATCGGTAAGATCACGCCTAAGGGTGAGTCGGATCCCACGCCAGAAGAAAAGCTCCTTCGTGCTATCTTCGGTGATAAGGCTGGTGACGTGAAGGATGCTTCACTCAAGGCTACGCCCTCACTGCGTGGTGTCATTGTCGATACGAAGCTCTACTCTAAGGCTGCTAAGAAGAATCGCTCTGAGCTGAAGGATGCTGTCCTCGCCCTCGAAGAGAAGGCAGAGCGCAAGCAGGCTGAGCTCCGTGAGCTCTTCATCGACAAGCTCTTCAAGCTGACCTCAGGCAAGACCTGTAAGAACAGCGTGAAGGACTTCCTTGGTGTTGAGAAGATTCGCAAGGGTGCTAAGTTCACCCGCACTGAGCTCGAGGCTCTGAACTACAACGAGATCATCTTCTCGGGGTGGACGGGCAACGAGCACACGGATAAGCTCATCACGGAGGTTATCTCCAACTATCTCAAGAAGTCTAAGGAATACGAGTCGGATCTCCGTCGTAAGAAGCTCGACGAGACTATGGGTGATGAACTGCCCTCTGGTATCATCCAGATGGCCAAGGTCTACATCGCTAAGAAGCGTAAGATCCAGGTCGGTGATAAGATGGCAGGTCGTCACGGTAACAAGGGTATCGTCTCTAAGGTCGTCCGCCAGGAGGATATGCCCTTCCTCGCAGATGGTACGCCTGTCGACCTCTGTCTGAACCCCCTCGGTGTGCCTTCGCGAATGAACCTTGGTCAGATCTTCGAGGCTGTCCTTGCTTGGGCTGGCCGTCGTCTTGACTGCAAGTTCGCTACGCCTATCTTCGACGGTGCTTCGCTCGATGATATGCACGCTTGGACGGATAAGGCTGGGCTTCCCCGCAATGGTAAGACCTACCTCTTCGACGGGGGCACGGGTGAGCAGTTCGACCAGCCCGCTACGGTCGGTGTGACCTACTTCCTCAAGCTCGGTCACATGGTCGATGACAAGATGCACGCTCGCTCCATCGGTCCTTACTCGCTCATCACGCAGCAGCCACTCGGTGGTAAGGCTCAGCACGGTGGTCAGCGCTTCGGGGAGATGGAAGTCTGGGCTCTCGAAGCCTTCGGTGCTTCGCACATCCTCCAGGAGATCCTCACCATCAAGTCTGACGACGTCCACGGGCGCTCTAAGGCCTACGAAGCGATCGTCAAGGGTGATCCCATGCCTACGCCTGGTATCCCTGAGTCGCTCAACGTACTGCTCAACGAGCTTAAGGGCTTAGGTCTAAGCTTCTCCCTCGAATAAGATCCGCATTATTTCCCTTTCTATTATGGCTTTCAAGAAAGACAATAAGATAAAGAGCAACTTCTCACAGATCCGGATTTCTCTTGCCTCCCCCGAGGAGATCTTAGAGAACTCCAGCGGTGAAGTGCTGAAGCCCGAGACCGTCAACTACCGTACCTACAAGCCCGAGCGTGATGGGCTCTTCTGCGAGCGCATCTTCGGTCCCGTCAAGGACTTCGAGTGCCACTGTGGTAAGTACAAGCGTATCCGCTATCGCGGTATCGTCTGTGATCGATGCGGTGTCGAGGTCACGGAGAAGAAGGTACGCCGTGAGCGTATGGGGCATATCAAGCTGGAGGTGCCCATCGCACACGTTTGGTACTTCCGCTCACTCCCCAACAAGATGGGCTACCTCCTTGGTCTCTCTACCAAGAAGCTCGAGTCTATCATCTACTACGAGCGCTACGTCCTCATCCAGGGTGGTGTACTCCAGTCTCGCATCAACGATGACCTGACGAAGGAGACCGCTGCTAAGTCACTCGATAAGGATCCCAATCCTGTCTTCACCGAAGAGCAGTACCTCGACTACCTTGATTACCTCGATCAGGAATATCCAGGTAATGCACAGCTCGAAGACTCCGATCCCGAGAAGTTCATCTGTAAGACGGGGGCTGAGGCGATCTACGATATGCTCGCTCGCCTCGACCTCGATGCCCTGTCCTACGAGCTGCGCCACCGCGCCAGCACCGACGGCTCACAGCAGCGTAAGAACGAAGCCCTCAAGCGTCTTCAGGTCGTAGAGAGCTTCCGCGCCTCCAAGAATGTCAACCGCCCCGAGTGGATGATCATGAAGGTGCTGCCCGTCATCCCACCCGATCTCCGTCCGCTTGTACCTCTCGATGGGGGACGCTTCGCTACGTCTGACCTCAACGACCTCTATCGTCGTGTGATCATCCGTAACAATCGTCTGAAGCGTATGATCGAGATCAAGGCTCCCGAGGTCATCCTGCGCAACGAAAAGCGCATGCTTCAGGAGGCTGTCGACTCACTCTTCGACAACTCGCGTAAGTCAAGCGCTGTACGCTCCGACAACAACCGTCCGCTCAAGTCCCTCTCCGATAGCCTCAAGGGTAAGCAGGGTCGCTTCCGTCAGAACCTCCTCGGTAAGCGTGTCGACTACTCTGCCCGTTCGGTCATCGTCGTCGGCCCTGAGCTGAAGATGCACGAGTGCGGTCTGCCTAAGTATATGGCCGCTGAGCTCTACAAGCCCTTCGTCATCCGTAAGCTCATCGAGCGCGGTATCGTCAAGACGGTCAAGAGCGCTAAGAAGATCGTAGACCGCAAGGATCCTGTCGTATGGGATATCCTCGAGCACGTCATGAAGGGGCATCCCGTCCTCCTGAACCGTGCTCCTACACTTCACCGTCTCGGTATCCAGGCCTTCCAGCCTAAGATGATCGAGGGTAAGGCTATCCAGCTCCATCCGCTGTCCTGTACCGCCTTCAACGCGGACTTCGACGGTGACCAGATGGCTGTCCACCTCCCTCTCGGCAACGAAGCTATTCTCGAAGCGCAGATGCTCATGCTCGCTTCGCACAATATTCTCAACCCCGCCAATGGTGCGCCTATCACCGTTCCTTCGCAGGACATGGTGCTCGGTCTGTACTACATCACCAAGCTCCGTCCCGGTGCTAAGGGTGACGGCTACACCTTCTACGGTGTCGAGGAAGCTACCATCGCTTATAACGAAGGTAAGATCGACCTCCACGCTCCTATCAAGGTCTACGTCGACGACGTCAAGGATGGCAAACCTATCCGTCATATGGTCGACACCTCTATGGGTCGTCTGCTCGTCAACGAGTACGTACCTAAGGAAGTGGGCTACGTCAACGAAGTTCTCGGTAAGAAGAGCCTGCGTGACATCATCGGCCGCGTGATCAAGGTCTGCGGTGTGGCTGTCACGGCACAGTTCCTCGATGATATCAAGAACCTCGGGTACTATATGGCCTTCAAGGGCGGTCTCTCCTTCAACCTCGGTGACGTCATCATCCCCGAAGAGAAGGCTAAGCTCATCGCTGAAGGTTACGAAGCTGTCGAAGAGATCATGATGAACTATAGCGGCGGGTTCATTACGAACAACGAGCGCTACAATCAGATCATCGACACGTGGACGCACGTCAATAGCCAGCTCACGGGTATCCTGATGAAGCACCTGAGCGAAGACAACCAGGGGTTCAACTCCGTCTTCATGATGATGGACTCTGGTGCTCGTGGTTCGAAGGAGCAGATCCGTCAGCTCTCTGGTATCCGTGGTCTGATGGCTAAGCCTCAGAAGAGCGGTAGCGAGGGTGGACAGATCATTGAGAACCCAATTCTCTCGAACTTCAAGGAGGGTCTCTCCGTGCTCGAGTACTTCATCTCTACCCACGGTGCTCGTAAGGGGCTTGCCGATACGGCTCTGAAGACGGCTGACGCTGGTTACCTCACGCGTCGTCTCGTAGACGTCTCGCAGGATGTCATCGTCACCGAAGACGACTGTGGTACGCTCCGTGGTCTCGTGGCTACTGAGCTCACGAAGGAAGACAACGACGACGAAGTAGTAGCTACCCTCTATGAGCGCATCCTCGGTCGTGTCTCTGTACACGACGTGATCCATCCTTCTACGGGTGAAGTCCTCGTCCACGCTGGCGAAGAGATCCGCGAAGCTGCTGCTGAGCGCATCCAGGCATCGCCCATCGAGCAGGTCGAGATCCGCTCGGTACTCACCTGTGAGTCTAAGAAGGGTGTCTGCGCTAAGTGCTACGGCCGTAACCTCGCTACGAACATCCTCGTCCAGAAGGGTGAGGTCGTCGGGGTCATCGCTGCTCAGTCTATCGGTGAGCCTGGTACACAGCTGACGCTCCGTACCTTCCACGTCGGGGGGGTAGCTTCGAACGTCGCTACGCGCAATAGTGTCGCTGCTAAGTACGATGGTATCGTCACCTTCGATGACCTGCGTGTCGCCGAAGTGGCTTCCGAAGATGGTGGCAAGCCCGTCAACATCGTCGTCAGCCGTATGACCGAACTGAAGATCTCCGATAAGAATACGAAGATCGTCCTCCGCTCTGTCAAGGTGCCTTACGGTGCTAAGCTCTTCTTCGCTGAAGGTGAAGAGGTCAAGAAGGGTCAGACGCTCTTCGAATTCGACCCCTTCAACGCCCTCATCATCTCCGAAGTCTCGGGTAAGGTCGTCTTCGATAACCTCATCGAAGGCTCTACCTACCGCGTCGAGTCTGACGAAGCTTCGGGTCTGAAGGAAATGATCATCACCGAATCGAAGGACCGTAACGTCGTACCTGGTATCCACATCGAGGACGCCAACGGCAACCTCCTCAAGAGCTACAACCTCCCTGTAGGTGCTCACGTCGTCCAGGAGAACCACTCCGAGATCCACGTCGGGGAGACGCTTGCTAAGATCCCTCGCTCGATGAGTAAGGCGGGTGACATCACCGGTGGTCTGCCTCGTGTCACGGAGCTCTTCGAAGCACGTAACCCATCCAACCCTGCTGTCGTAGCAGAAGTCGATGGTGTCGTCTCCTTCGGTAAGAGCCTCAAGCGCGGTAACCGTGAGGTCATCGTCACCACTAAGCTCGGCGCTGAGCGTAAGTACCTCGTACCTACCTCTAAGCAGATCCTTGTGCAGGAAGGTGACTCGGTCTACGCTGGTATGCCTCTCTCTGATGGTGCTATCACGCCTACCGATATCCTCGAGATCAAGGGCCCCACGGCTGTCCAGGAATACATCGTCAACGAAGTCCAGGACGTCTACCGCCTGCAGGGTGTGAAGATCAACGACAAGCACTTCGAAGTCATCGTCCGCCAGATGATGCGCAAGGTAGAGATCCTCGATCCAGGGGATACGCTCTTCCTCGAGCAGCAGGTCGTCGATAAGCTTGAGGTCATGGATGAGAACGACCGCCTCTGGGGTAAGGTCGTCGTCGTCGACGCTGGCGACTCTGAGACCCTCAGCCCAGGTCAGATCGTCACGCTTCGCAAGCTGCGTGATGAGAACAGCCAGCTGAAGCGCCGTGACCTGCGTACCGTAGAGGTCCGCGAAGCTAAGCCCGCGACGGCTCGCCAGATCCTCCAGGGGATCACCCGCGCTGCTCTGCAGACGAAGAGCTTCATGTCGGCTGCTTCCTTCCAGGAAACGACGAAGGTCCTCAATGATGCTGCTATCAACGGTAAGGTCGATACGCTCGAAGGCCTCAAGGAGAACGTCATCTGTGGTCACCTCATCCCCGCCGGTACGGGTCTGCGTGAGTACAAGCGTCTCGTGGTCATGCCTGTGAGCGAACACGAACAGGCACTCGCTGCCTCCTCTGGTCTCGATCTCGAAGGCGACGTCAGCATCGCTGGCTAAGCCCTGCGCCCCATAACATCTGCCCCGCCCGCAAGAGCACTGCTCCTGCGGGCGGGGCTTTTTTGTGCTTCCGAAGCCGTACCTTTGCACTATAGATCCCACGAACTTTAGCTTATAGCTATGCTACCTACCCCTACTGACTCCCTCCTCCTCTATCAGTCTGAGGATGGCAGGATCAAGATTGATGTTCGCTTCGAAGGCGAAACGGTGTGGCTTTCACTTGAGCAAATGGCAATGCTTTTTGGGAAGGCGAAGGCTACCATCAACTATCATGTCCTCAATATCTACGCAGAAGGAGAGCTTCCTGAAGACATTACAAAGAGGAAAATCGAAAATCTCGATTTTTCTACCAAGCCCACGAACTTCTACAATCTTGATGTCATCATCGCTGTCGGGTATCGGGTGAAGTCTCAGCAAGGTACGCTCTTCCGTCAGTGGGCGACACAGCGTCTTAGGGAGTATATTATCAAGGGGTTTACCTTGGATGATGAGCGGATGAAGTCAGGCTCTTCTTATAGCTACTTCAAGGAACTCCTTGATCGCATTCGCGAGATCCGTCTCTCGGAACGTGTTTTTTACCAACAGATCAAAGATATCTATGCCACGAGTATAGACTATGATCCTAAGGATGAGTCAACACTGCAGTTTTATAAGGAGGTGCAGAATAAGCTTCTCTTTGCTGTCAGTGGAAGGACTGCGGCAGAGCTCATTTACTACCGAGCCAATGCTTCGCTTCCTATGATGGGACTTACCACGACGAAGATCTCTGGCAAGGTAAGGAAGGCTGATGTAATTATCGGGAAGAACTATCTCACCGAAGAGGAGCTCCAGTCGCTCAAGCTCATTGTCGAGCAGTACCTTGCTTTTGCTGAAGCTCAAGCTCGAGCCCAGCGCCCTATGTATATGAAGGATTGGATTGAGAGGCTTGGACTTATCCTTACGATGAATGAATACACGATCCTTGATCATGCGGGTAAAGTGTCTCATGCGCTCGCCCTCCAGCATGCGGAGTCGGAGTATACGCTCTACCACGAGCAAGAGCGTCAGGCAGAGCATATCGATAGTATTCGTGAGCTGGATCGAGACCTCAAGGCTTTGAAGAAGTAAACGTATCCATTCCGATATTAAATAAAGTGCCCCGCCCGCAGGAGCCTTGCTCCTGCGGGCGGGGCTTTTTTGTACCTACGCTGATGGGGTGTTTGTAGGCATAGTGAGACCATTGTGCAAGGCCATCCCTTCACAGCTTGCACTTTTCTCCTTCGAACTTCTGAACCTAAAGCCTCCGATTTCCGAGGGAAGGAGGTACGAGTAATGAAGAGGTGGGCTTGCGCAATGGTCCCATAATAGGTATATGGGTGCGTGGGTAGAGCTATATAGGATGGCGAAGAAAGCTATATAGCTTTGGACTGATTCCTATATAGCTTTGTGACGTGACCTCTATTAGGTTGTTGCTCCGCGTAGGAATAAAAGTTGCGGACGAGTGGCAGAAAAGTGAGGACTACGTACGTGGCTCTAATATCTACGTACGTGGATATTTGGATTGACGTGTCTAGTCTTTAAGGCTACGTACATAGACAGAGGAAACCCACTACGTGAAGGCGCTTTTTTCTTCGTGAGAGCGATGCTTTTCCTTCGCTGGATAAGAGGAATACGCACGATAAATCGAAGGGCTTGTGTATCGCTTTGGAGAGGCATATCAGGGTGCTGGTCGTGCGATGCCTTAGCACAATAAGTAGGGGGCAGGGCTCTTGTCAACAGTCTCTATATAGGTTCACTTGCCTTTCTATATAGGTTGCTTCGCACGGTGGGGAAGGAGGGGAGTTGCTTGCGCGTGGGAGGGATTGCCGCATCTTTACGGCGGGGTAAGGATGGGGTGCACGGCGTCTCTTGTTTTTTTGTATCTTTGTGCGCTGTTTATCAAATAGTACCCAGCGAGTCTATGAGGATCGACAGAGTCTTATCGCCCAGTACTGGGAGAGTAGTGTGCGCTTTGCCTGTGTCCCATAGTTATAGGGTAAGGCCACGAGAAGACCTGTCGCTATAAGTAGAATCGCTATTCGTCGAATCATTAACAACAAGACAGAAGGAATGGACACTTTAAGTTTCAAGACCGTCTCTGCCAACAAGGCGACCGTCACCAAGGAGTGGGTCGTCGTGGACGCAGCAGGAGAGAGCTTGGGTCGTGTATGCTCCAAGATCGCTAAGCTCCTTCGCGGTAAGTACAAGCCCAACTTCACGCCCCACGTAGACTGCGGGGACAACGTGATCGTAATCAACGCCGACAAGGTAGTCCTCACTGGTAAGAAGTGGGATGACCGCGTCTATCTTAAGTTCTCTGGCTACCCCGGTGGGCAGCGTCAGTTCAGCCCCCGCTTCCTGCAGGCTAAGGGTTCTGACCGCCTCTTCCGCAAGGTCGTCAAGGGTATGCTCCCCAAGAACCGTCTCGGTGCTGCTATCCTGGCTAACCTCTACGTCTATGATGGCGCAGAGCACAAGCACGAAGCACAGCAGCCTCGTCTCGTCGATCTCTCCAAGCTCAAGTAATATATACCAGGACGTATGGAATTCATCAATGCCATTGGCCGTCGTAAGGCCGCAGTAGCCCGCGTATATGTAGCAGCAGGTAGCGGGAAGATCACGATCAACAAGCGTGATATCGCTGCATACTTCCCCTCTTCGATCCTCCAGTACATCGTACGCCAGCCCCTGGCTACTCTGGATGCCGTAGAGAAGTATGACATCAAGATCAACCTCAAGGGTGGGGGCTTCAAGGGACAGAGCGAAGCAGCTCGTCTTGCGATCGCTCGTGCTCTCGTCAAGATCAACGAAGAAGACAAGCCAGCCCTGCGCGCAGAAGGCTTCCTTACTCGCGACTCTCGTGTCGTCGAGCGTAAGAAGCCAGGTCGCCCCAAGGCACGCAAGCGCTTCCAGTTCAGCAAGCGTTAATATCCCTCATCTCAGGCTTGTGGCCTGAGGGATGTTATTTCGCGTTTAGTATCTAAATTGCTTAGAGCTATGGGAGTCTTCTCCCTGGAGTAAGACTTCCGTCCTACCAAGCAGTTGAAAGTAATTCTGTTACACTTTATAGAACGTAAACGAAATCATGTCAAGAGTTTCATTTGACCAACTCATAGAAGCAGGTGCCCACTTCGGTCACCTCACCCGTAAGTGGAATGCAGCTATGGCTCCATATATCTTCATGGAGCGTAACGACATCCACATCATCGACCTTCACAAGACTGTTGTTAAGGTCGACGAAGCAGCAGAAGTCGCCAAGGGCCTGGCAAAGGCTGGCAAGAAGATCCTCTTCGTAGCTACGAAGAAGCAGCTCAAGGGCGCTGTCGCTGAGCTGGCTAAGGCTGTAGGTATGCCTTATGTCACGGAGCGCTGGCCCGGTGGTATGCTTACCAACTTCGCTACGATCCGCAAGGCCGTCAAGAAGATGACCGAGATCGATAAGATGACTGCTGATGGTACGTTTGATAACCTCTCCAAGCGCGAGAAGCTCCAGATCTCTCGTCAGCGTGCTAAGCTTGAGCTTACGCTCGGCTCTATCGCTGATATGAACAAGCTGCCTAACGCCCTCTTCGTCGTAGACGTAATGAAGGAGCACATCGCAGTAGCTGAAGCTCAGCGCCTCGGTATCCCCGTCTTCGCTATTGTGGACACCAATAGCGATCCCTCTAATGTCGACTACGTCATCCCTGCTAACGACGACTCTACGGCTGCCGTAGAAGTCATCGTCTCGGCTATCTGTGGCGCTATCTCCGAAGGTCTGCAGGAACGTAAGGCCGAAGGTAAGGGCCAGGAAAAGGGCGAAGGCGAAGGTGGCGCTAAGCTCGTACAGAAGGGTAGCCGTACCCGCCGCAAGGCTGAGGCTACCTCCGAAGAGGCTTAAGCTCTCCGCCTGAGACGACCCTGTCGACTCCCTGACGGGAGCGATATACAGTAAGATAAGTCCGAGGATGAGCCGTCTAACCCGCTCGTCCTCGGGTCTTATCTACCAATCACAAGAACTCTAACTCAATACAAGATACCATCATGAGTAAATTGTTGGAAGACATCAAGAAGCTCCGCGCCCTCACCGGTGCTGGTCTCACCGATGTTAAGAAGGCTATCGAAGAAGCTGCTGGCGACCTCGAAAAGGCTATCGAACTCATCCGTAAGCGTGGCCAGGCTATCGCTGCTAAGCGTGGCGACCACGAAGCCGAAGAAGGCTGCATCCTCGCTGCTCACGAAGGCGACTATGCTGTCATGGTAGGCGTCAAGTGCGAAACGGACTTCGTCGCTAAGAACGAAGACTTCATCAAGCTCGTCTCCTCTATCCTCGAAGTAGCTAAGGCTAAGAAGGGTGCTTCTAAGGAAGAAATCCTCGCTGCTCCTATGGCTGACGGCCGTAGCGTACAGGACCACATCACCGAGCGCAGCGGTGTCTCAGGTGAAAAGATGGAGCTCGGTGTATACGAGTTCGTCCAGGGTGCTTTCACGACCTCTTACATCCACCCAGGGAACATGCTCGCTACGATCGTAGCCTTCAACGAAGCTACCGACGCTCAGGTCGCTCGCGACGTGGCTATGCAGATCGCTGCTATGGCTCCCGTCGGTATCACCGAAGAAGATGTCCCCGCTGATGTCAAGGAGCGTGAGCTCAACCTCGCTCGCGAAAAGGCTCGCGAAGCTGGTAAGCCCGAGAATCTCGTCGACCACATCGCACAGGGTGCCCTGAAGAAGTACTACAAGGAAAATACCCTCCTTGATCAGCTCTTCGTCAAGGACAACAAGCTGACCATCGCTCAGTACCTCCAGACTCAGAGCAAGAGCCTCACGGTGACTGCCTTCAAGCGTGTGACGCTAAAAGCGGAATAATCTCAAGTACTACGCTTGCCCGCTTAGGGCAGGTCTGCCTGGCCCCCTAACGCACCTGCGGTAGGGGGTCAGTGCTTTTATCACCTTTTTTCCTATACGTTCCGATGCTTCGTTATCGCCTTTACTTCGTCGGGCTCTACCTCTGTGCCCTCCTTTATATCGCTGCTGGGATCAATCACTTCGTGAATGCCGAGATGTACCTGCGCACGATGCCACCCTACCTCCCCGCTCACGAAGCGCTCGTTGCCCTGAGTGGGGTCATCGAGATCGTGCTGGGAGTGGCTCTTGTCCTTCGCCCGAAGACTCGTCTGCGTGTGTGGGCTGCGTGGGGTATTGTCCTCTTGCTTATCGCGGTCTTCCCTGCGAATATCCAGACCTATCTCAATATGAAGGCCACGGCGGATCCCCGTCTGACCTTCGCCTTGGTGCGCCTGCCTCTTCAGATCCCTCTCATCGCTTGGGCTTGGGCCTATACGCGCCCGATGCCTCAGCGCCCCAAGAAGTGATAGCTTCTCCCTAAGCCGTCCGACCGTCCCTATCCTTTCGCCATGCGCAAGATCATACACATCGACATGGATGCCTTCTACGCCTCGGTAGAGCAGCACGACCATCCCGAGCTTCGGGGGCTGCCTATTGCCGTGGGTGGAGCGGAGTCGCGTGGGGTGGTCTGTGCTGCGAGCTACGAAGCTCGGCGCTTCGGTGTACGCTCAGCAATGCCTGGGGCGAAGGCACGCAAGCTCTGCCCGCAGCTCATCTTCGTACCGGTGAACTTCGATCGCTACCGCGAAGTATCGCGAGCCATTCACGGCATCTTCCATGACTACACCGATATCATCGAGCCGATTTCCCTCGATGAGGCGTTCCTTGATGTGACGGAGAACAAGGTCGGGGAGCCTATGGCCGTAGAGATAGCGCGTGAGATCCGTCGCCGCATCCGCGAGGAGCTGGGGCTGACGGCTTCGGCGGGTGTGTCGTACAATAAGTTCCTCGCGAAGATTGCTTCCGACGCACGCAAGCCCGACGGGCTCTGCACGATCCATCCGTCGCAAGCGCTGGACTTCATCGCCGAGCTTCCCGTCGAAGCCTTCTGGGGTGTGGGGCGTGCTACGGCAGAGCGTATGCATCTCTTGGGTATCCGCACGGGTGCTGACCTCCGAGAGCGAAGCCTCGAGCAGCTGACCCGCCACTTCGGTAAGGCGGGGCGTGTCTTCTATGACTTTGCTCGTGGGGTGGATGAGCGACCCGTCATCTACGAGTGGGTACGTAAGAGTCTCGGCTGTGAGCGCACCTTTGAGGAGAATAGTGCTGAGCCCCTCGTCGTCGAAGCCCACCTTCGTGAGGTGGTCGAGGAGCTGGACGGGCGTCTGCAGCGCCGTCAGTTCTCGGGGCGCACGCTCACACTGCGGGTGAAGTTCGCCGACTTCTCCGTACTCTCCCGATCGGCTTCCTTCCCCGATGCCTTCTCTTCGCCTGACTTACTTCTGCAGCGTGGCTTGGAGCTTTTGCGCGGCCTTGACTATGCCGATCGCCCCATCCGCCTCTTGGGGCTCTCCCTCTCGCATCCGCCCGAGGAGCTTCGCCCGGGGATGTGGGTGCAGCAGTGGCTACCCTTTTCCGAAGACGAGGAGTAGCCAGCTCGCCGATGTACGACTACGGGCGAGTGGGGCGTTCTCATAGTGGTCCACCCGTAGACCGCTGTTAGGTTCAGATGAAGGGGACCTGCGGGGTGGTCTTGCTCCGTGGGCGGACCGTATGCGGATAGTCGGCTAAGTCGCTCTATACAGGCATGGTGGTGACTGCCGCTATCTGCAGGATATACGCCGATGCCTTCCCGCCTGCTGCGCTTAGGAGTCGAGAAGTCAGGAGGCGTAAGGTTTTGATAGGGTGGGGGAAGCAAATAAATTAAGCTGGTGCCCTGCCTTAGATAAATAATCGTACCTTTGCGAAGGAACCCTACGACAGCGATCGGCTGGAGTAGGGTTCACTATTGTTTTTACTTGCGGTCAAGGCCGCGCAAAAATTAGGCTGGAGTCTATGACTCCCCAACTACGACTATGGCATATAACTATATGACACAAGCCGGCTATGACAAGCTCATAGCTGAGATCAACGAACTCGAATCCGTTCACCGCCCCGAGATCTCTCGTCAGATCGCCGAGGCACGTGATAAGGGTGACCTCTCGGAAAACGCCGAGTACGACGCCGCCAAGGAAGCTCAGGGCCTCCTCGAAGGGAAGATCGCTCAGCTCAAGGCACAGGTCGCTAACGCTCGTATCATCGACGAGTCGAAGATCTCTACCGATAGCATCCAGATCCTGAGCAAGGTCACCATCCGCAATACCAAGACGGGTGCTGAGCTGACCTATACGCTGGTCTCTGACACCGAGGCGAACCTCAAGGAGAAGAAGATCTCCGTCAACACCCCCATTGCTAAGGGCCTCATGGGCCGCAAGGTCGGTGATGTCGTCGAGGTTCAGACGCCTGGTGGTCTCCTGAACTTCGAGATCCTCAATATCTCGATCTAATCTCTTTTTGCTCCATGGCTACGCTCTTCACACGCATCATCGAGGGGGAGATCCCTTCGTATCGAGTCGCCGAGGACGCTGAGTTCTACGCCTTCCTCGACATCAATCCCGTACAGCCCGGTCACACGCTCGTCGTACCTCGCCAGGAGGTCGACTACGTCTTCGATATCGAGGATGACCTGCTTGGGCGCATGATGGTCTTTGCTAAGCAGGTCGCCCGTCAGATCCAGACGGTGACGAAGTGCCGTAAGGTCGCTGTCCTCGTCCTCGGACTTGAGGTCAACCACGCGCACATCCACCTCGTGCCCATCAATGCTGAGGGAGATATTGACTTGAAGAAGAAGCTCCAACTTCCTGCCGAAGAGATGGAGCGCATCGCCCGTGAGCTGCGTGAAGCAGCCCCAGCGAAGTAACACCGATACATATATAATTAAGGAGTAGCATTATGCCCATTGCTATCGTAGGGATAGGCTATGTCGGACTGGTCAGCGCAGCTTGCTTCGCTGACCTCGGTGTAGAAGTCTACTGTGTAGATGTCGATGAGGCGAAGATCCAGCGCCTGCGTGATGGCGAGATACCCATCTATGAGCCGGGTCTGGATGCCCTCGTACGCCGTGGAGTGGAGGCTGGACGCCTGCACTTCTCTACCTCTATCGCCGAAGTCCTGCCCCATGTCGAGATTATCTTCAGTGCTGTCGGTACGCCCCCAGACGAAGATGGCTCGGCCGACCTGCGCCACGTCCTCTCTGTAGCTCGTGCTATCGGTGAGGCGATGACGGACTATTGTCTCGTCGTCACCAAGAGCACCGTGCCCGTAGGTACCTACCTCAAGGTCCGTGAGACGATCGAGGCGGCACAGCGTGAGCGTGGCGTGTCCATTCCCTTCGACGTTGCTTCGAACCCCGAGTTCCTCAAGGAGGGCAACGCTATCGAGGACTTCATGCGCCCCGACCGAGTCGTCGTCGGTGTCGATAGCGACCGTGCCCGTGAGCTGATGACGCGCCTCTACAAGCCCATCCTCCTCAATAACTTCCGCGTCCTCTTTATGGATATCGCCTCGGCAGAGATCACGAAGTACGCGGCCAACGCTATGCTCGCTACACGCATCAGCTTTATGAATGAGGTGGCGAACCTCTGCGAAGCCGTCGGTGCCAACGTCTCCATGGTGCGTCAGGGCATCGGTAGTGACGCCCGCATCGGTAGCAAGTTCCTCTACTCGGGCTGTGGCTATGGAGGCTCTTGCTTCCCCAAGGATGTGCAAGCCTTCATCCGCACGGCGAAGGAGCATGGCCGTCCCATGCGTGTCCTCGAAGCTGTCGAGGCTGTGAACGAGGCGCAGAAGCACGTGCTCTTCGAGAAGTTCTCCCGCTACTTCAGTGGTGATCTGAAGGGTCGTCGTGTCGCTGTCTGGGGTTTGGCCTTCAAGCCTGAGACGGACGATATGCGTGAGGCACCTTCGCTCGTCCTTATCAACTCCCTCCTCGAGGCTGGCTGTGAGGTAGCTGTCTACGATCCTATCGCCATGCCTGAGGCCCGCCGTCGTCTCGGCGACCGCGTCCGCTACGCACGTGATGTCTACGACTCCGCACTCGATGTCGATGCGATCTTCCACGTCACCGAATGGAAGGCTTTTCGCATGCCCGCCTGGGAAGTCCTTCACCGCTCGGTGAAGACTCCGCTACTCATTGACGGACGCAACGTCTTTGATACCGACCCCGTTGAGGCCGGCTTCTCCCTCCTTCAGATAGGGCAGTAGCCTGCCCGCCCCCGTCCCCCTATGCTGGGTGTCTGTACACCTGACATAGGGGGATCTTTTACTCCCTCATCCCCTTTCCTCCTTCTATTCTCTAAGCAAAGCGTATGATTTCAGTCGATGCCCTCACTGTCGAGATCGGTGGGGCACCCCTCTTCTCAGATATTTCCTTCGTCATCAACCCCAAGGACCGCATCGCTCTCATGGGGAAGAATGGTGCTGGTAAGAGCACCCTGCTGAAGATCCTCAGCGGTACGCGCGAGGCGACTCGCGGTAAGGTCAACGTGCCCTCGGGTGTACAGGTGGCCTATCTTCCCCAGCACCTCCTCACCGAAGATGGGCGCACCGTCTTCGAGGAGGCTGAGCAAGCCTTCAGCAATATCCACCAGATGGCAGCCCGTATGGAGGAGCTCAACGAGGCCCTTAATACCCGCACCGACTACGATAGCCCCGAGTATATGGCGATCATCGAGGAGGTGTCTGCACTGGGTGAGAAGTACTACGCTATCGAAGAGATCAACTACGACAAGGCTATCGAGCTGACGCTCCTTGGTCTTGGCTTCAAGCGAAGCGACTTCACGCGACAGACGAGCGAGTTCAGTGGGGGCTGGCGTATGCGTATCGAGCTGGCAAAGCTCCTCCTGCAGAAGCCCGATGTCCTTCTCCTCGACGAGCCGACGAACCATCTCGACATCGAGTCGATCCAGTGGCTCGAGGACTTCCTCATCGAGACGGGTCAGACGGTCGTCGTCATCAGCCACGACCGCGCTTTCGTCGACCATATCACCACGCGTACCCTCGAGATCACGATGGGCCGCCTCTACGACTATAAGGTGAACTACTCCGAGTACCAGCGCCTGCGTGCCGAGCGTCGCGAGCAGCAGATGAAGGCCTACGAGGAGCAGCAGAAGTTCATCGCCGAGACGACCGACTTCATCGAGCGCTTCAAGGGCACGTACTCCAAGACCAACCAGGTGCAGAGCCGTGTGCGTATGCTCGAGAAGCTCGAGCTGGTCGAGGTCGACGAGATCGATACTTCCGCTATCCGCCTGCGCTTCCCACCCGCCCCACGCTCGGGCAACTATCCCGTGCAGATGGAGGGCGTCGGCAAGGCCTTTGGCGATAAGCGCATCTTCTCTGATGTCAACCTGATGATTGAGCGTGGCGACAAGATTGCCTTCGTCGGGAAGAATGGGGAAGGGAAGAGTACCCTCGTGCGCTGCATCATGAAGGAGCTGGAGCACGAAGGTGTCCTCACGCTTGGCCATAACGTGCAGATCGGCTACTTCGCCCAGAATCAGGCGGCCATCGAGGATGAGACGCGCACCGTCTTCCAGACTATCGATGATGTAGCCGAGGGTGAGATCCGCACGAAGATCAAGGATCTCCTCGGTGCCTTCATGTTTGGCGGCGAAGCTTCGACGAAGAAGGTCAAGGTGCTCAGCGGTGGTGAGCGTACGCGCTTGGCACTCCTTAAGCTCCTCCTCGAGCCATACAACCTGCTGATTCTCGACGAACCGACGAACCACCTCGATATGAAGACGAAGGAAGTCCTCAAGCAAGCCCTCCTCAACTATGATGGTACGCTCATCCTCGTCTCCCACGACCGTGACTTCCTCGACGGCCTCGTGAGTAAGGTCTATGAGTTCGGTGGCGGGAAGGTCACCGAGCACCTTGAAGGTATCTACGAGTTCATGCAGCGTAAGAAGCTCGAGAACCTCAAGGAGCTGGAGCGCTCCGCCTCCTAATCTCCTCCTTATATATTAGGTAGCAAACACGCCGTCCGCCTATCCCATCTGTGGGGTAGGCGGACGGCACTTTTATTGGGTGGTGAAATCGACCAGTACTGGTCGGCGGTCGGAGCACTACTGGTCACGGCGCGAAGTAGTACTGGTCACTAATAGCGATCAGTAGTGGTTGGAGTGGTGACCAGTACTGGTTGCTTTTCTTCTTTGGCGGGGGTAGTGGGAAGGCTACCTTTAGTAGGGTGATGTGAAGCTATATAGGTCGGCAGGCGAACCTATATAGGTCACGAAAGCAACCTATATTGGTCGCAGCGCCGACCTATATAGGTTCGCCCGTCGACCAATATAGGATGATATCATTCATGTCTGCATCTACTCAAAAGGAATAGGGGAGTATTCGGTGGCTTTTCCCTTCCCGCACGCCTTTCATCCCCACCAAATGCTACGCCTCCCTATATCGCTACACAACCACCCTCAGCCATCTTTGCGCTTCATTTCCCCTCCAAGCACACCTCTTCTCCGCTCAACTCCCTCCTTCTTCCCCCAGAAAAGCGCCCATCTTCCCCAAGAGAATGAAATTTTTTTTGCCCCCTGTAACTCTCTTGCTTATGGGGAAATGAATACAACTCAACGGGCGGTATTGAGAAATATTTTGCGTTGAGATTTGGTTTGTATTTAGTTTTTGCTCTATCTTTGCAACCGCAAACGAGAAACGAACCGCCTCGAAGAAGAGCTGATCCGAGCGAGGGTAGCTGAGGAAGGGAAGGAAAGACGTTAGCGAAGACGATATAAGTAAGGCGACTTACTTATGATTGGCTCAAAGGAGGTGTCACAAGGTTAACACCAGCGGCCCTCTTAGCGATCATTGACATACTTGATAAAAACAAACGAGAAAACAACGTAGAGCATATATAATAAGTTAGTATACAACCTGCGTG
>NZ_KL362965.1:0-269304 GCF_000700805.1 Porphyromonas sp. KLE 1280 | reverse complement strand
AAGCACGCAGGTTGTATACTAACTTATTATATATGCTCTACGTTGTTTTCTCGTTTGTTTTTATCAAGTATGTCAATGATCGCTAAGAGGGCCGCTGGTGTGAACCTTGTGACACCTCTTTTGAGTCAATCATAAGTAAGTCACCTTACTTATATCGTCGTCGCTAACGTCTGTCTTCCCTTCCTCAGCTACCCTCGCTTGGGTTAGCTCTTATTCGAGGCGGTTCGTTTCTCGTTTGCGGTTGCAAAGATAGAGCAAAAACTAAATACAAACCAAATCTCAACGCAAAATATTTCTCAACACGCCCGCCAGAGTTGCATTCATTTCCCCATAAGCAAGCAACTTACAAGGGGTGAAAAAAAATTTCATTCTCTTGGGGGAGATGGGCGATTTCGTGGGGGAAGAACGAGGGAGTTAAGCGGGGAAGAGGTCCGCTTGGTGGGGATGAAAGGCGCGCGGGAAGGGAAAAGCCACCGCATACTCCCCTATTCCTTTTGAGTAGATGCAGACATGAGTGATATCATCCTATATTGGTCGGCGGGTGAACCTATATAGGTCGGTGCTTTGACCAATATAGGTTGCTTTCGTGACCTATATAGGTTCACCCGCCGACCAATATAGCTTCGCACCACCCTACTAAAGGTAGCCTTCCCACTACCCCCGCCAAAGAAGAAAAGCAACCAGTACTGGTCACCACTCCGACCAGTACTAGTTACTATTAGTGACCAGTACTACTTCGCCGGCTGACCAGTACTGCTCCGACCACCGACCAGTACTGGTCGATTTAACTACCTATATATAATAGTAGGCGCCCCGCTGCTGGCTATACACAGCCAAGCAACGGGGCGCTATACATTATATATAAGGAGTGGATCAGACCAAGCGGAAGGTCATTCGATGGATGGGCGACGGGCCTAAGTCAGCGATGGCACGACGGTGCGCTGGCGTCGGGTAGCCCTTGTGCCCTGCGAAGCCATAGCCTGGGTAGCGGGCGTCTTCGGCGAGCATCAGCTCATCACGGTGCGTCTTCGCGAGGATCGAAGCGGCAGCGATGCTTGCAAACGTGGCATCCCCCTTGACGATACACTCGTGGGGGATGTCGTGGTAGGGCTTGAAGCGGTTGCCGTCAATAAGGAGTAGCTCGGGGCGAAGCAGTAAGTCGTCTATTGCACGATGCATCGCGAGGAAGGAGGCCTGCAGAATGTTGATCTCATCAATCTCCTCGGGGGAAACAATCCCGATACCCCACGCCAGAGCCGCTTCCTCGATGATCGGGCGGAGCGTGTCACGCTGATGCTCGGAGAGCTGCTTGGAGTCGAAGAGCAGCGGGTGGTAGAAAGTCGGAGGCAAGATCACAGCCGCAGCAACGACGGGGCCGGCTAAGCACCCACGCCCCGCCTCATCACAGCCACACTCCAGACGGCCATCTTCGCCGAAGCTCACGCGCAGGGGCGCGTGTTCCTTCACTGACTTCATAGACCTACTCATCGTAAGCGGGGGCTTAGCTCAGCATAGGGACGACGCGGTGCAGGGCGTCGAAGAAGCGGTCCACCTCCTCACGGGTGTTGTACAGCCCGAAGGAAGCTCGTGCCACCGCCTGATGTCCGTAGGATGCCAAGAGCGGTTCGGCGCAGTGATGCCCCGTGCGGATCGCGATACCCATGCGGTCGAGGAGCGTACCGAGGTCAAAGGGATGGATCTCCCCGATGCCGAAGGAGAGAATACCACCCTTATTGGGTGCTTCGCCGAGGACGAAGCTATCGGGGAATTCACTCTTGAGGCGAGCCGTAGCATAGTGCAGGAGGTCTTCCTCATGCGCTGCGATGGCTTCGATGCCCAGCTCCGTCACGAAGTCGAGCGCACGAGCGAAGGCAGTAGAGCCTACGTAGTCGGGCGTACCAGCCTCGAACTTGAAGGGCAGGCTGTTATATGTAGTCTTCTCGAAGGTCACTCGCTCGATCATCTCTCCCCCACCCATGTACGGCGGCATACGGTCAAGCACCTCGGGGCGACCATAGAGCGCACCGATACCCGTCGGGCCGTAGATCTTGTGCGCGCTGAAGGCATAGAAGTCCGCTCCGATCGCCTCGACATCGGCACGCGTATGTGCGATGGCCTGCGCTCCGTCGATGAGGACGAGGGCACCAGCTTCGTGCGCCAAGCGCGTGATTTCGGCTACGGGATTGACCGTGCCGAGGACGTTGCTGACATGGGCGACGGCGACAAGGCGCGTACGCTCACTGAGCAGGGAGCGATAGGCATCCATATCGATCTCACCTACGGGCGTCAAGGGGATGACACGCAGATGCGCCCCGCGACGCTCGCACATCATCTGCCAAGGCACGATATTCGAGTGGTGCTCCATCGTACTGATGATGATCTCGTCGCCAGCAGAGACGAAGGCTTCGCCAGCGGAAGATGCGACGAGGTTGATGGCCTCCGTAGTGCCACGGGTGAAGATAAGACCTTCGGCTGAGGGCGCTCCGATGAAGTCAGCGACACGACGGCGTGCGGCTTCGTGGTGCTCGGTCGCGATCTGGCTGAGGTAGTGCACACCACGATGAACGTTGGCATTGGCCGAATAATAGGCCTCCTCGATGGTCTGAATGACGCAGCGAGGCTTCTGAGTGGTCGCAGCATTGTCGAGGTAAACGAGGGGCTTACCATAGACCTCCGCTGCGAGTATAGGGAATTGGGCTCTTATATCTTCTACAGAATACATGATCTGATTCGTTTATGAATTCACCTGCAAAAGTACGTAATAATTAGGGCGATGGCATAGAAAAGGCCTCGCCCCCACGGCTTCAAAGAGCACGAGGGGGCGAGGACATAAAGAATGTAGATGAGGAAGCCGGTGCTTCGGAGGAAGGATTACTTCTCCGATGTCGTGGGCTTCTTCAAGCCGAGAGAGGCGGGCTGGACGGTGAAGTCACTGGTCGAATTGTTGTCGTCGACGAACTTCTTCCCGTCCCACTTACGGATAAGTGCGAGGCCAGAGTACTTCTGCCAGTCGCTCTTCGGGAGGTTCTTCGCGCTGACCTCCGTGACGGCATTGTATCCCTTATCGAAGGTATTCTTATAGGGATTGATCTTGTAGCGTCGCTTGGGGCAGACGGTGATGCAGTCCAGCGCCTTGGAGAAGGGGATCTCGATAGCGTAGAAGTCGGCGAAGAGGCTGTTGGTGACATTGATATAATGGCGGTAGCCGAGGCGCTCCTTGGTATCCTGATAGTTCTCGCGGAAGTCCTCAGGCGTCCAGGGGAGCTGTATGAGGGCGATACCGTTCTGCCCAGAGATCTGCTTGATACCGAAGTCCGAGTACTTCGCACCCTTCTTATCTACGCCCGTGAGGATGGGCACGAGGTCGGGGACATTGGGGTTATTCATATGCTGGCGGTCGTAGTCACTGTGCGTCCACTCCCAGTCGGCCTTCGTTAGATCGATGAGGGAGTCCACACCCTTGTAGCGCTTGGGATCCTCGCGCTCTTCGCCATAATCATCGGCCTGCTTATTGAGACGAACGAAGTATTCCTTGGCATGGTCGATGGCATACTTAGCGATGACGACCGTCTGCCCTGGCTGGATCGGATGCTCCTTCCCACTGCCAGGGAAGTAAGAGATCGTCTCGACACCGATATACTTACGGCGGAAGTCCTCCTTCCCTGCGAAGGTACGCTCGTCCGAAGGGTCGAGAGCCGTGGTGCATAGTGCGAGGCCGTCGAGGTACTTGACCTCCGAGGTGGGGTTGAAGATCGTGATGTACTGGTCGTCTTCATACCACGACTTCACGGGAGCGTATCCCCACTCTTCGGGGAAACTCTTCGTGATGACGTGTCCGATGTAGAAGACCTCCTTGATGATGAGGTGGTCAACGGAGGAGCGGGAGTTCGAGCGACGCTGGGGCGCCTCGTTGCGAGCACAGGCCATCAGCCCCGAGAGGAGCACCAAGGCCAAGGCGAAGCGATATATATAAGTGCGCATAGCTGGATATAATGCTGTGAGGAGATTAGAGGAACCAGTTGCCGAAGCCCGAGCCACCACCGATGCCGTGCGTCTGGACATTCTGCGAAGCCTCGAGAGCTTCCTCAGCTGTGAGGCCGATCTCACGACCGAGGTAATAGTAGTAGGGGTCATTGGGGTCAATGGCCGTGGGGTCGGTGTCAAAGCTGCTGCAGAAGACCTTGATAGGGATGTTGAAGCGCAGGACATCCTTCCACTGCGAGTCGGCACCGTAGTCCTTCGGCTCGTCGGGGTTGTACCAGTCTGAGCAGATGAACTTGCTGAGGAAGACGTACGTGGAGTGGCGTGCGAGATAGGAGTCCTTCGGAATCAGCGCCTTCTTGCCCTTCGGGCACTTCATGACGCGCACCGAGAGGTAGAACTTCGGTAGGATGTGCGAAGGGCGAGTGTAGCGCCCACCCTTACCCGTCGTGGGGTCGGTACGGCGTGTGATCTCGAGCGGCCAATCCTTGTGCTTGTCATCATTCTCATCGGCATCGATGTCGAAGTTGAAGTGCCCCTTCAGCCCGACACGGTCTTGGTCATAGGGAGCGACAGCCCAGTCGGCTTCCTTACGCGTGAGAGGAGGGAGGAGGCGCTGGTTGAAGAGCTCGCGCGCACCATCGCCCATCGCATCGTGGATCCACGTGTCGCGGTAGGTGTACTCGAAGATCTTCGGTGTGGCATCAGCACGCTCCTTCCACGTAGTCTTATTCGCGAAGAAGGGCGAAGGCACAGGCGTGTGGTCGATCGTACCACCAGGCTGCCAGGTATCATACTCGTCGTACTTAGCCTGCCAAGTGCCGCGCGTATCGGTCACCTCGTAGGGCTGACCCTTATCATCGACATCGCTTACCGTGAAGAAGATCTGGTACTCGTCGGAGTGATCCAGGATATCATCATTCATCAGACGGCCATTCTTATCGAAGAAATAGAGGCAGAGGCCCCAGCGCTTGAGGCGCCCACCGATGATGCGGATGTAGTCGGGGCCCTGCTTCTTGTCGTACTGCTCGAGGTAGGTCACCGTACTCTGACGCTGCACCTCGACGGTGGGCCAAGAGCCAGCGTTGTTGTGGATGATGACGAACTCCTCCTGCTTCCAGGGGGCATTCGGATAGACGAAGTTCCCGTGCATCATGCCGTCACCGTGGGAGTGGCCTTCCTTGAACATCACGAGACACGTCGCCCAGTCCTTGAACGCACCCTCGGGATCGGGATTGGCAAGGGCTTCGGTGACCTTGATCTTCGAGATGCTATCGACGTAGTGGTCGGCACCACTGTGGGGGATGGTCTTCGTGTTGAGAGGGTTGTCGTCGTAGTTGGGATGGATGTCCCCGAAGACGAACTTATCGCACGCACTGAGCGAGAAGGCGATGAGGCCAAGGACAGTGGCGCGCTTGAGGTGCTTACTGATAGAGGTATTCATAGCGAGGAGTAGGCATTACATGAGGACGACATTGCGACGATAGCGATAGAAGAAGGCTTTGGGGTCGGAGAGCATACGCCAGAGCTCTGCGCGCTGTACCGAGGGGTAGAAGCGGCGGACGTCCTCATAGCACTTCGCTTCGCCGTCCTTCGTATCGGCGATGATGCGCACGGGCAGCGGGTAGTCAATGTCGAAGCTATCCCAGCCAGGCTGGATCTGGTTGAAGTCCCAGAGGTAGCCCCCATCGGGGTTCGCGGCATTGGTGTACTTCGCGGGCTTGGCGACATCTCCCGTGCGCTGCTGACCCTTGGTGAGGATATTACACAGACGCACCTGCAGGAGGAAGGAGATCCCCGCCTGACGGAACTTTAAGATTCCCTTGAAGCCCAGTCGGTCGAGCGGCGCCCCTGCATCGAGGCTACGCTCCTGCTTCAGCAGACCCACCGTCTCGCCATAGCGCTGACGGGGAGCCTCCGTCTCGGGGTCGATGAAGTCATCATTGTATGACTCGTCAAAGAGCTTACCCAGCTCCTCCTCGATGGGATCGGTATCGCGGTAGGTATAGGTGAAGATCTCGGGGACGAGCTGATTAAGGCGCTGGTTGTCGATGCTGCGCACGAGGCGGTACATCGTACCATTGGAGGCACGGAAGGGCTGGAGGGCATCGGGTCGCCCCGTCACCTCGATAGAGCGCCACGCGAGTTCGTTGTCAAAAGGCACGGCATTGCGCCCCAGCTCGAAGCCATCGGGCACGTAGATATTCGATGCGGAGAACTTCGTCGCAGGCTCTGCCTTGCCCCCACGCTCCCTGAAGGTATAGCGGTCGATGTAGTGCGGCACATCGGCCAGCGTGCGGGGGTAAGCGAGCTGGAGCGTCTTAGCCTCATCCTTTGAGCCCTTGCTGAGGGTAAAGTGCCCGACACCGAAGAAGTGCTGGTGCATCATCAGCGTGGAGTTGTCCTCATCGGGCGCGCTGTAGCCGTCCTTCCCCTTGACATAGGGGAAGTTCGTGAACTGGTGGTTGATGAGCATCCCGTTCTGATCGTAGTACTTCAGCTCGAGGCCGTAGACGATCTTATCCGAGGCGACGACATCGAAGTGATCACGCTCCGTCGTCACGGTCATCTGCCCGTTGTCATCCTTGGCGATATCGATCTCCTGGACGATGGGTATGACGGTCTCTTCGCCTGCTATATGATAGGTATTGTAGACGTCGACCATCTCGTCGGCATTCGCACCGACACCGATCTGGCCCGCCTTATAGCCCATGCGCAGGATCGCATGCACGGCATAGATCTGGTCGTGGCCCTTGACGTCACGCTCGATCTCGGAGGGCGGAGCCTGGATGATCTTCTTGAAGAAGTTGTCTACACGTTCATTGGAGCAGCTCCCGAGGAGGCAAGCTACACCGAGAGCGGGGAGGAGGTAGTGAGATATGATGGATTTCATAGTCGCAGTCATTAGAACTTATAGAGCACACGCAGCGAGAAATTCGCGCCACGGGCGTGAGCGTAGTAGCGGAAGCGGTCGGTGTACTCCTTGTAGAGGGCGTTGAGGATATTGTCCCCGACGAGCATCAGTCGTAGGGAGCGGTCGTGGGGAAGGCGCACGCCTACCTCAGCCGTACCATTGAGCAGGAAGTAAGGATCGGGCGAGTCGCTGACGAGGTCCTTGTCGGGATCGAAGCGACGCTGCTTCGTCACATAGATGCTGGAGAGCGAGACGGAGGCGTGGTACTTCTTGTCCCGTGTGAGGTCGAAGTCATACGTCCCCGAGAGGCCGTAGCGGTCGGAGGGCATGAAGGGCAGCCAGTCCTGACGCGTGATATTGCGAGCGAACATCCATTCGCCCTTCCCTACGACAGCAAGCCCAGGCAGTGGGTGCACCGTAGCCTCGATATCCCCCCCATAGAGGTTGACGTCGTCTTGGTCGTAGATGAACTTCGGGTACTTCCCACTGGGGTGGTTGTGGAAGCGATCCTTCCCTGCGCCGATATGGTCGTAGATATAGCTACTGATGCGCTGGTAGAAGGCGCTGGGCTCGATAGAGATCCAGCTATTGCGGTAGCGTGCCCCGATGACGGACTTATAGCCACGCTCGCTGGCGAGGTTACGATTCCCTTCGACCCAATAGGAGCCATCTTGCAGCCCGATAGCGTAGAGCTCGTTGATATCGGGTGGGCGCCACGACCAGCCGATATTCGCACGCACATCCCAGTTCTGATTGATATCATAGTGAGCGGCGAGGCTCGTGGTGAAGTTGCTATACAGCTTGAAGTCGTCGTAGTAGGTGTAGTTGCTCAGGCTGGTGTAGCCGCTGACCGACATCACGCGGAAGTCATAGCGCATACCGAGTGCGGCCTGGAGCTTACCCAGCTCAGCCTTGTGGAGGAAGTAACCCCCCATCGAGAGTGCGGCGAAGTTCGGCACGAAGGCAGGCTGCTTCGTCCCAGGGTAGTTGTAGTTCGTCTGGTAGGTATTCGACGTCCCGACGTCGGTAGTCATCCCCCAGCGGTTCCACTTGGCGTGCCAGAGCACGTCCGCCTTGAAGGTCTTGAGGATGAGGTCCTGCATCGGTATCCAGCTCCAGTCGGCCTTCTTACGGTTCTCGAACTCCTGTCGGAGGTTCTCTTGGAACGAGGCCGTGAAGTCAATGCGGTGGTTATCGCTCAGATTCCACTTCACCTCACCCTTGAGCGTGAAGTGCTGCGACTGCTGGAAGGGAGGCTTGATATCGTAGGAGAAGGGGCGGAAGGTCGATGAATCAGGGCGCCCATATTCGAAGCGCTTGACGAGCTGATCGAGGTCGGAGATCTTGCTGGCGTAATAGATACCGCTACGCTGGTAGTAGAGGCTGGAGTAGACGGTCGCCGTCACGCGTGAGGCGTGGTAGCCGAGCGCTCCCGAGAGGCTGATGGTATTGTAGCCCGTGTTGTTGAGGATATAGTCGGCGGTGCTGTAGTCGCCCCCCTTGGTGTACATCCCGTGCAGGCGAAGCCCCCACTTGCCGTAGCCCGCTTCGAGGCTTGCCGAACCGCTGACACCTCGTGCATTGGTATCGTAGCCGACGTTCGCCTTGCCATGGATCTCGATCTTCTCCTTGCCAAAGGGTAGCGGCGCATCATTCAGAAGGACGACGCCCCCCATGGCACCGAAGCCGTAGCGGATACACTCGGCACCCTTGACGACCTCTACCATGCTCGAGCCCGTATAGTCCAGCTCAGGGGCATGGTCAGCGCCCCAGCTCTGGCTCTCCAGACGGACACCATTATTCATCAGTAGGATACGGCTACTGTGCATCCCCTGGATCACGGGCTTAGCGATAGTGCTACCCGAGCTAATCGAGCTGACACCAGGGATGGTCTCCAGCAGCTTGGCAAGCGAAGTAGCACCCCCTCGCTCGATAGTCTTGCGGTCGATGGTCGCCGTCTGCTGGAGGTTAGAGGTATGACGCTTCTGCGCCGTGACCTCGACCTTGGAGATGACCTGCGCATCCTCCTGCATCTGCAGGGTGATACTGCGCGAGGCGGGGACAGCGACCGTACGCGAGAGGCGCTGATAGCCCACACAAGAGATCTCAACATGGACACTCGTGGGAGCGGAGCGGAAGCGCAGGGTGGCATGCCCCGCCTTGTCCGTCATCGTAGGACTCACCGCCGTAGCACAGCGGATGACCGCCCCGATGATGGGCTGGCGTGTGGCTTGGTCGAGGATGGTGATCGTGAGTTGCTCCCGCGCACTTTGCTCGGCGGGGGCGAGCTCCTCGGTAGTAGTAGCCCCGAGGGGATGGGGCGCGAGGGCAAGGGCTGAGGTGAGTACGAGACCGAAGAGGCCAAGGCGCACCGAGCCCATAGAATGGAGTTTACAGTTTGCTTTCCACATAGTCGTGGGGAGGGCGGAGTGGTGTGTAGTCACTCCTATCTTAGGAGGGTTGGATAATAGGAAGGAGGTCGGTGAGGGCGAGCTCTTCAAGGTCGTGAGGCCGCTTCATGGTGCGGGCATGTGGCTCGCTCACCTATGAGAAGGTAGTCAGAGATATGGCTGTGGCTTACAGCTCTCATCAGGAGGTAGAGGTTTGATTCATTCGCTATCGGCTAAGTTAGAGATCGAATGTGTACTATCGACGCTGCAAAATTAGGGCAAACAGTGGCCCATTACCCTCCCCTTTTGTTGGTATTTATTGCCCGCCTCTACCTACCTATATGTACCCTTCTCAGGCAAAGGGCCGTATTTAACGACCCTTATACGGCCCTTATACCCCGCAAAATTGGGCATTATGACGCGTGAGGGAAAGAAGCCTAGCTCCCACAGAGTGACCGCTTCAATAGGCACTCTTGGCTTGATAGTATGTGGGGGCGTGACGCGAGCAATATAAGAGGAGACTATTGCCGAGAGTCCTGTCCTCTATTTCGAGTGCTAAGGTATCGCACGCCCAGCTCCCCGATACACCTCTCCGAAGTGACCGAGCAAGCCCCTCGCCTTATCACGAGTATTCCTCTTATCCAGCGGAGGGAAAAGCATCGTTCTCGTGAAGAAAAAAGCGCCTTCACGTAGGGGTTTTCCTCTGTCTATGTACGTAGTTTTAAAGACCTGGTACATAAATCCAAATATCCACGTACGTAGATATTAAATCCACGTACGTAGTCTAAACTTATCTGCTACTTGCTCACAACTTTTATCCCTACGCAGAGCAACAACCTAATATGGTGAGCCTTCCAAAGCAATAGTGGTATGAAGTACAAACGAGTAGTAGATGACACCCGTACCACTATTCACTCAATGTACAAACGAATAGTGGATTGAGCACGGAGCAATAGTCGGACGCGTGCAGAGCAGTAGTTGTTTGAAGGCCCGACTGCTTGAGCTTCCCCCCTGCCTCTTGAGGAGGGCACACGAGCCCCCCCCGCCAAAGAGCACGGGAATTGCAGTACCTTTGTAGTATGCAGAAGCAAGATCTCATAGCGCCCCTACAGGAGCGCATCCGCCGAAGTGGGCTCACCGAGCCCCGCATCGCCGTCCTCGTCTCAGGGGGGGTCGATAGCTCCGTCGTCGTCCACCTCCTCACCGAGGCGGGCTACCGCCCTACCCTCTTCTACATCCAGATCGGTATGGAGGAGAAGGGCTTCACGGACTGCTCGTGGGAGGATGATCTGGAGATCGTGCGCCATCTGGCACACCGCTATGACTGCCCTCTCGAGGTCGTCTCGCTACATGACGAGTATTGGGCGAACGTCGTCCAGTACACCATCGACACCGTACGCCGTGGCCTCACCCCGAACCCCGACATGATGTGCAATAAGCTCATCAAGTTCGGTTGCTTCGAGGAGAAGTGGGGCAAGGACTTCGACTTCATCGCTACGGGGCACTACGCCACGACGACCTTCGTCGGCGATCAGCTCTATCTGGCTACGGCTCCCGACCCCGTGAAGGATCAGACGGACTTCCTCGCACAGATCAACTTCCGCCAAGTCTCCAAGCTTCTCTTTCCCACCGGTCACCTCCTCAAGAGCGAGGTACGCCGTATCGCCGAAGAGGCGCATCTGCTGAGCGCTAACCGCAAGGATAGTCAGGGTATTTGCTTCCTCGGGAAGGTGAACTACAACGAGTTCATCGAGCGCGCCCTCGGACAGAAGGAAGGCCTCATCATCGAGCGTGAGACGGGGAAGATCCTCGGCAAGCATAAGGGCTACTGGTTCCACACCATCGGTCAGCGCAAGGGCCTCGGGCTGAGTGGTGGACCCTGGTTCGTCGTGAAGAAGAACATCCGTCGCAATATCATCTTGGTCAGTCAGGGCTATGACCCCGCCGACCAGTACGGCGAACACATCGGTATGGAGACCTGCGACTTCATCAGCCACGACCCTTGGCAGTACGCCGCCGAGGTACGTGGACTGGATGCTCCCCTCTCCCGTGAGGAGTCAGTGGAGATTACCTTCAAGGTGCGCCATACCCCCGACTTCACACGCGGGCGACTTAGCTACGACCCCGCCTCGGGCTACCTCATCGAGAGCGAAGAGCCTATCCAAGGCATTGCCCCAGGCCAATATGCCGTGCTCTACGACACCGAGCACCGCATCTGCTTCGGTAGCGGTATGATCACACGCGGCTTCTAAGCGCCTTTCACGGCGAAGCCCCCACGAAAGAAAAGCGGTACGGCCGCCTCGAGCACGATGCTCGAGGCGGCCGTACCGCTTTTAGCTTAGGCAAGACGCGGGGGAGAACCCCCGCATCCGCTTAGAAGGTGAACTGCAGACCGCCCTGCAGGAGCATAGGCTGCGACGTATAGCCGTACCAGCGCGTAGCCCCAGCGAGGATAGGTGCACGAAGCTCTGCCGTCAGGCTCAGGCGCTTCGTCAGCGAGTAGACAGCATCGGCATGGAGCAGATGGAGCTGACGCAGACGCGTGATCGAGCCGTCGAGGTCGTAACTCTTCAGTGCCGTGGCGAACTCATAGCCACCACGGACGCTGAGGTTGGGCACCATATTCAGCTCCACAAGGGCCGAAGCCGTGAAGGTAGGACGCGAGAGGATCATAGCCGTCGTCGTGTAGTGGGCATAGACCCCACGCAGAGCAGCCGAGAAGAGACCGCGGTAGTTGTAGGCCAGCTGTACCCCGACGTTCTGCTCCTTATAGTCCACGTAAGAGGGACGGAAGCGCACGGGCATGAAGTAGGCCGTCGAAGCCGCAGCACCCGAAGGCAGCGAGAGCGATGCGGGGAAGTAATCCACGGCACCCTTATGATCGGCATAGCGGACGAAGGCTTCGATCGAGAAGGCACTCGCGATCGTCGTAGAGGCCGTCAGCTTAGCATCGTAGACACGCTCATAGCGTCCAGCGAATGCCTCGGCATCGATGAAGGGCGACTCAAGGGGCTGGGCACGTAGGCTGTGACGCACCAGCTCGGCATCCGTCTCCAGTCGCAGACCAAAGGCCGAGCCCAGACGCAGGCGAGCATCGATCTTCGGGAAGAGGACGAAGTGTGCGTTGTAGTGGTCATTCCCCGTGAGGATACGCAGACCACCGAGAGTACGCCAAGAGAGCTGGTCATTAGCATCCTCTGCCAGGATATAGGGCGCCCCCGTGAGGATCATGCGCGAGCTGGCCGTACGGCTCTGAGGGAAGCCATAGAGGATAGGCTCCGTGCTGGTCAGACGACCCAGCGACCACGATCCCAGCGCACCGACGCGCGCCATGCTGCTGATACGGTAAGAGAGGTTCGCACGAAGCTCGGGGAGGAACTCCTTGAACTTATTAAGCACCACGCCTGGAGCTTCCTCAGCGACATTAGCCGCCGTATAGTCGAAGCCAGCGGAGAAGTCATACAGCCAGTCCTCCGTGAAGTCCTCTTCGGTAGCGTAGCGAGCCGAGAGAGAGACCTCCGTGGCACGACGACGCAGGTCGGGCACCGTAGCAGACTGCGCCACCCCACCACCAGCTGGAGGAGCGACCAGCGAGAGGCCGTAGTAGTTGTAACCGTGCTGACCGAAGTCCAGACCGAGTGACAGCGCAGCGTCCTCGAACTGGTGGCCATAGTTCGCTCCGAGGCGCCAAGCCTTCTCCCAGCCCTTGACTCTCTGACCAAGCTCGGTCTGGATGCTGGGGTTGGCAAAGTTGTAGCGGCCGTAGACATCAAGGCGGTCGGTCTTCGTCGAAAGGATGCTCAGGCCTGCACCCGCCTTGAAGCTGATGGGCACACCAGCAGAGGCGAAGGCATAGCCACGCTGCTTCGAGCGCTCAAAGCCCCCACGAGGTGCCGTCAGAGCACCTAAGGGTGAGACGCTGGGGCGCAACGTGAAGGGGATGGGCGTATCCAGATAGGAGTGACGCACAGGGCTGAGGTTGGGAGCCGGCACCGTATAGGAGAGGTCACGGGGCTGACGCGCGGAGAGAGAGACCTCCTCCTCGGTCATCACGGTGAGCTCACGACGCAGGGTATCGGCACGCTTCGTCTTAGCCTCCTGAGCAGAGAGTACAGAGCTCGAGAGGAGCGCAATAGCAGCTATAGGGATGATTGCAAGCTTCTTCATTTCTTATTCTGGTAGGAGGTGAGACGTTCGTTGATCATCTGAGCGATATCATCGTCAGTGCCCTTGTAGTTGTCACGCAGGCTCTCGAGATACTGCTGGGCGACATAGGTCTCACCCTGCTTGTGATAGCAGTCAGCGAGGAGCAGGAAGGCACGTGCCAGCCAGTACTGCTGTGGCGTACCCTTAGCGATGAAGGCATCGAGCTGCTTCTTCGTCTCCTTCACCTTGCCGGCGCGGAAGAGAAGCGTAGAGTGGCGGATGTAGCCTTCAGCACCGTAGGCAGTATCGAAGTTCTTGAGCAGGGGCTCATAGGTCTTCATAGCCTTGCCGGTAGCACCCGTAGCCTCTTCGCTCTTACCCTGGATGAGGAGGAGCTCACCCTGAGTAGCTGCGGGGAGGTCGCTACGCTTCAGGAGGCTCTCGGTCGTAGAGATCGAGCGCTTGTAGTCCTTCGCTTCGTAGGCTGCACGCGAGAGAGCAAGCCCGTAGCGCAAGTGCTGGGGAGCTTCCAGCCCTTCGATAGCGTAGAGGCTGGACCAGGCATCGAGGGCCTCGCGCTTCTTACCACCATCGTTGTAGATCTTCGTCAGAGCTTCGAGGGCGGGGATACGCAGGTCGAGGGAGCGTGCGGGAGCAGAGAGCTTCTTGTAGAGCGCCTCGGCTTCGTCGCTGCGGCCCTGCTGGGCGTAGTGACCAGCCAGGAGGAGCTCAGCACGACCGGCCTCACGGCTGGCGGGATAGGAGCGAACGAAGGACTCGAGGTCTGCAATAGAAGCATTCTTATCCTTCTTGTATCGGCTCTCAAGAGAGAGGTACTGCAGGTGTGCCTTCTCACTCTCTGAGGGCGTCAGCTGCTTGCCGAGAGTAGAGGCATAGGCCGTGTACTCATCGACGCGGTCCAGACTGACGTAGATATTCTTGAGGTCAGAGAGTGCGGAGCGAGCTTCTTCACTCTCAGG
This sequence comes from Porphyromonas sp. KLE 1280, assembly GCF_000700805.1. Lineage (NCBI taxonomy): Bacteria > Pseudomonadati > Bacteroidota > Bacteroidia > Bacteroidales > Porphyromonadaceae > Porphyromonas > Porphyromonas sp. KLE 1280. The sequence continues at coordinate 254,893 of NZ_KL362965.1, read as the reverse complement.
GTAGCGGGCGATGAGGTCCTTGTAGGCCTTGATAGCCTCCTCGGTACGCCCGTTATTGTAGGCCAGCATCGCACGCTCCATAGCACCGAGGCGCGCATACTGGGTATCGGGATAGCTCTTGACAAGCTGGTTGAAGACAGCGGTCGCCTCTTCGGGACGCGCCTTGCTCAGCACCAGCGCACGGCCCTTGTCGTAGAGGACCTCAGGCAGATGCGTGGACTCGGGGTGCGTCTTGATGATGCGATCGAGCGTCTCGATCTGCTTCTGATACTGCCCCCAGCGGCCGTAGATCGTAGCGATACGATAGAGAGCTTCGTCACTCCCCGAAGGCATACCCTCGTCAGCACGACGGTAGAGAGATAGAGCCTCTGCGCTCTTCTTCTGGATGAGCTGGCAGTCTCCCATGCGGGAGAGGGCATCGGCACGACGCAGAGCATCATCGCCAGAGCTTGACTGCGTGAAGGCTTCGAAGGAGCGGTAAGCCGTGGCGTACTGCTTCTGATTGTAGCGAGCGTAGCCCTGGATATAATATGCCAGCGCAGGAGCTGCACCCGTAGCGATACTCTTCGATGCAGCAGACTCAGCAGCAGCATACTCGCCACGCTCCAGAGCACTCGAGGCAGCGAGGAGATGAGCCTGAGCCGTGTACTCGTTCTTCGTACCGAGCGTGACGGCACGATTCAGATAGTCATTAGCACGGGCATAGTCGCGAGAAGCCAAAGCACCTTCACCGAGACGAAGCAGGACGTACTGCTTGGCTTCGCTCAGCTCAGCACTCTTGACCTGCAGACGATCCAGCGTAGCGAGCGACTCAGCATAGTCCTTATTCGTCAGGAAGATACTCTTCATGAGCTGGAGGATCTGAGGACGGTAGCTGGAGTTGGGGAACTCGGTGACGAAGGTCTCAGCCATGCGGACGGTCTGACCGAAGTTCGAGCGCTGCGTCTCGTCCTGCAGGAGGATCCCATTGTACAGCGCGTACTCGCGTACTCGCTCGGTAGCCCCAGGGTGCTGGCCTGCACGGCTAAATGCTAGAGCAGCCTCGCTCGTGCGCTGGAGCTTGAGGCGATCATTACCAAGGAGGAAGAGCCCCTGTGCACCGATAGCAGAGCTACTCTCTGAGGCAGCACTCAACGGACGAAGCGCTTCTTCGTAGCGCCCCTTAGCATAGAGTGAAGTACCGAGGGCATAGCTCTCCTCTGCCGTGGGCTTATAGTCCTCGAGCTCCTGTAGGGGCTGGAGGGTGCGGATAGCTTGATCATAATTGCCATCAGCATAGTAGGATTGCCCAATGACTGACTGGAAGGAAGCACGCGAAGCCATCTCGGGATAGCGACGCTGGAGGTCACTCGCACGACGCTGAGCCGTCTTAGCATCCTCCGTAGCGAAGGAGAGCAGAGCCAGCTGATAGGCGGCCTCGGGAGCGAGGTCGCTGGAGTAATCATTGCGTGAGAAGATCGCACGAGCCTCCTGAATATCCCCGCGTGCCCAAGCCACAGAGCCGAGGTAGATGAGAGCCTGCTCCCCGATGACAGAGGAGTCTTCGCTCGCAGAGAGGAGGAGGCGCTGAGCTTCATCCAGGTCAGCTGCACTTCTCTGGTCGGCCAGGATCGTGTAGGCAAGAGCTAAGTCGTACTGAGCAGCCTCACGAGGAGAGAGTGCCGAGCGCTTGACCTGCTCGAGCTGCGTACGGGCAAGAGGGAGGAGCCCCTGATCGACATACACCAGAGCGAGCAAGAGCTCTGCTGAGGGACGATCAAGAGAGCCTGGATGCTCCTTGAGGAAGCGTGTGAGGACAGCGTCAGGAGACGTCTCCTCGGTCATCAGACGAGCTACCGCCTCACGATAGGGCTGGTGCTCGGTGAGTAATGGTAAAGCACGCAGGCGAGGCAGGTCGTGCCGGAAGCCTACATAATTGCGGCTCACAAAGTCCTGCTGCAGCTGAGTCAGGATAGTCCGATCAGGACGCACCTCCAGGACCTGGCTTGCAAGCGGGCTTAGAGCAAGAGAAGCACACCCCAGAGAGAGGATGAGTCGCTTGATCGTCTTCTTCGTAGTCATATAATTTGTATTAATTGGGGCTCCAAGAAGCAATGGGGCTGGGAGAGATGTATATCAAAGTTCGAGGATCATCCCTTCGTCCGCTGCTACGGTCTCGGGGAAGACGGCCTGAGCCTCCTCTAAGAGAGGCTGGATATCTATATAGCGGGCCGAATAGTGGCCGATGACAAGGCGCTCGACACCCGCAGCCTGTGCGATACGCGCAGCCTGCTCAGCCGTACTATGCGCCGTCTCCTTCGCTCGCGCCAAGCGGTCGCTGAGGAACGTCGCTTCGTGATAAAGGAGGCTCACATCCCGAAGAAGTGGCACCAGTGAGGGTAGGTAAGCCGTATCCGAGCAGTAGGCATAGCTCCGAGGAGTCTTACCCTGACGCGTCAGTCGCTCACAGGGGATGACCTTCCCCTCCTCAGTGGTGAAGTCCGCTCCCTCACGTAGCGCTGTATAATAAGAACGAGGAACGCAGTAGAAATCACACGAAGCGCGATCAATATGGCGCTCCGTGACCTTCTCGCGGAAGAGGTAGCCCGTGCAGGGCGTGCGGTGCTCCAGCGGGAGCGTAGTCACCGTCACCGACCTATCCTCGTAGCAAAGACTACTCGTGCGGTCATCCACTACATGCACCTCGATGTCGTAGCCCAGATAGGAGCGACTCTCCTCGATGAAGGGGGCTAAGAACCTATCGATCCCTCGAGGACCATATACGGGGAGTGCCCTGCGGCGGCCGAGCATCCCCATCGTAGAGAGGAGCCCGTAGAGCCCGTAGCAGTGGTCACCATGCAGATGGGAGATGAAGACGGCGACGATACGCCCGAAGTCCAGACGCTGACGGCGCAGCTGACGCTGCGCACCCTCCCCGCAGTCCACGACGAAGAGCTTATCACGAAGCTCCACGACCTGGGCCGTCGGGTAGTGCTGCATCGTCGGTAGAGCCGAGCCACAGCCTAAGATATGGACGCGGAAGTCCCCCATACGCTCTACTTACTTGCCGAAGAAAGCTCGGTAGATATCATTGCCGTTCGCATAAACCATCAGCAGGACGAGTAGCACGAGACCAATAGTCTGGATCGTGGTCATCGCCTTATCGCTAAGAGGCTTGCGACGGATCATCTCGATGATGATGAAGAGGATGTGCCCCCCATCAAGTGCAGGGATAGGCAGGATATTCATCACCGCAAGGATGATAGAGAGGAAGGCCGTGATGGACCAGAAGCTCTGCCAGTCGAAGGTCGTGGGGAAGAGCTTACCCATCGTACCGAGGCCTCCCATCTGCTTAGCGCCCTCCTTGGTGAACATATATTTCAGCCCACGGACATAGCCTGAGATCGTCTGACCTGCGCGATCGATACCTGCAGGGATAGCCGTGAAGACATTGTACTGGACGTGCTCGATAGGATAGAGCTCTTCGATGCCCTTGAGGACGACACCGATATGCCCTGCCGTGTCTACGGGGAGCGTGGTCTGCAGAGCCGTACCCGAGCGCTCGACGGTAAGCACGACATCCTTACCCTTCTTCTTATCCAGTGCCGCGATGACTTCCGTGACATCGGTGCAGGTGACGGAGTCGACTGCTACGACACGGTCTCCAGAGGCCAGATGCCCCTGCGCACGGCTACCTTCGGAGACAGCATCCACGACAAAGGGCATACGCAGAGAGCCAAAGCCCTCTTCAGCGCGGAGGAGGCGCTGCATCATATCCTCGGGCAGGCGGATCGTCTCCACGGCACCGCCACGACGTACCACGACTTCGTGAGCATTGATGAGCGATGACATGAAGCGGGAGTCAAGCACATTGGGAGACTGCTTGCCGTCGACGCTGAGGATGACATCCCCGTCGACGAAGCCAACCTCCTCAGCGGGCGTGGAGAAATTCATCCCCGCAGAGACCTGATCGCTATGAAGGACCTTCGTCCCCCAAGTGAGCGTGATACCAGTATAAATGATGAAGGCAAGGATAACATTGAAGATCACCCCACCAGCCATGATCATCAGGCGTGCAAAGGGCTTCTTGCTGCGGAACTCATCGGGCTTAGGCTCACTGTCCATCGCCTCGGTATCCAGCGACTCATCGATCATACCAGCGATCTGGCAGTAGCCACCGAGAGGGAGCCAGCCAAGACCGTAGACCGTACCGCTACGCTTACTCTTCCACTTGAAGATAGAGAACCAGGGGTTAAAGAAGAGATAGAACTTCTCTACACGCGCTCCGAAGAAACGGGCCATCGAGTAATGCCCCAGCTCGTGGATGAAGACGAGGATGGAGAGCGAGAGGAGGAGTTGAAGTACACGAATTACTATATCCATTGGATTACTATTATCTGATATGATTTAGGCGCTCACGAGACTCCGCACGCACTGCGGCGTCGAGCTCTGAGAGCAGCTGAAGGTCGTAGCTCCGCTCGGGGCGGTGTGTCTCCAGGGCCTGGGCGATGAGTGTGCTCATAGCACGGAAGCCCAGCTTGCCAGCGAGGAAGGCTTCGACAGCGATCTCATTGGCAGCATTGAGCACGCAAGGAGCGGTACCACCAAGCTCCAGCGCTCGATAGGCCAGCGCGAGGTTGGGGAAGAGCTCCATATTGGGCCGCTCAAAGGTAAAGGTGTGCTCGAGGAAGTTGAGGCGGGGATATTCATTGCTGACACGCTCCGTAAGGCCGAGCGCATAGCTAATGGGCAGGCGCATATCGGGCTGACCCAGCTGTGCCTTGATCGAGCCATCGGCGAACTCCACCATCGAGTGGATGATGCTCTGCGGATGCACAAGTACCTCGATCGATTCGGCAGGCGTATCAAAGAGCCATCGGGCCTCGATCATCTCCAGCCCCTTATTCATCAGCGAGGCAGAGTCAATGGTGACCTTAGCTCCCATACTCCAGTTGGGGTGACGCAGAGCAGCCTCGACCGTCACGGCCTCAAGCTCCTCTACTCGCTTATAGCTACGGAAGGGACCTCCCGATGCCGTAAGCAGGATGCGCTCCAGCGGATTGCCTTCCTCCCCGACGAGGCACTGATAGATAGCCGAGTGCTCGGAGTCGACAGGCAGGATACGCGCTCTATGACGAGCAGCGAGTGACATGATAAGCTCGCCTGCTACGACGAGCGTCTCCTTATTCGATAGAGCGATGGTCTTACCAGCAGTGATAGCTGCAAGTGTGGGGACCAAGCCAGAGAAACCAACCATCGCCGTGAGGACGATATCTACATCAGGTCGGACGACCACCTCCGCGATAGCTTCACTCCCTGCCATGACCTCGATAGAGGTATGCGATAGGGCTTGTCGGACTTCTGGATAATAGGCTTCGTCGGAGATCACGACCACAGCGGGACTGAACTCTAAGGCCTGAGCGATCAAGAGCTCCGTCGAGCGGCGTGCCACCAGCACCGTCACCTCGAAGGCTTCGCGATGACTACGGACGACCTCCAGGGCCTGCGTCCCGATAGAGCCCGTAGAGCCGAGGACGGCAATCCTTTTCTTCTGTATCATTACTTACTCCGCAGTCTCAGTGAGGAGGTAGACAAGCGTCTCTACCGAGCGGCACATCGTGTCGAGCGAAGCATACTCATACTTCCCATGGAAGTTCGCTCCACCCGTGAAGAGGTTGGGACAAGGCAGTCCCATATAAGAGAGGCGGGCGCCATCCGTCCCGCCACGGATGGGCGAGATGCGGGGCGTGACTCCAGCACGGAGCATAGCGGCCTTAGCGCGCTCGATATACTCCTCGTGGGGTGCCACCTGCTCGTACATATTATAGTAGGAGTCGCGGATCTCGACCTTGATGACCTCGCGCTTGTAAGCGGCATTGATCTCGCCTACGACACGCTCCATCAGTGCCTTCTTCTCCTCAAAGAGCGTACGGTCGTGATCGCGGATGATGTACTCGGCTTCGGCATGCTCTACCCCACCGGTGAAGTGCATTAGGTGATAGAAGCCCTCATACCCCTCGGTGAACTCAGGGCGCGCGTAGTGAGGGAGTGAAGCATGCAGGAGGTAGATCACCTCGATAGCATTGATCATCTTCCCCTTAGCAGAGCCTGGGTGGATGCTACGTCCCGTAGCGACGACGCGAGCAGAGGCAGCGTTGAAGTTCTCATACTCCAGCTCGCCCTCACGGCTGCCGTCGACGGTGAAGGCAAAGTCCGCACCGAAGGCCTCTACATCAAAGTAGTCCACGCCCTTGCCGATCTCTTCGTCAGGAGTGAAGCCGATGCAGATACGCCCGTGGGGGAGCTCGGGATGCTCGAGGATGTAGCGTACCGTCTCCATGATCTCGGCGACGCCTGCCTTGTCATCCGCTCCGAGAAGCGTCGTCCCATCAGTCGTGATGAGCGTATGCTCAAGGACCTCCAGCAGCTCGGGGAACTCCTGTACCGTGAGCATGGCATCATCACCGAGGGGGATGGGCGTACCATCATAGTACTCGATGATCTGCGGGCGGATACCACGACCCGTGAAGTCTGGGCTCGTATCGACATGTGAGATGAGGCCCAGCGCAGGACGATCCTCATAGCCTGGAGTAGCTGGGATCTGCGCCATCACATAGCCCTTCTCTTCGAGGCGTACGGAGGGTACACCGAGGGCTATCAGCTCGTCACGCAGGAGACGAAGCAGGTCAAACTGCTTCTCTGTCGAGGGGTAAGTCGTGCTATTGGGATCGCTCTCCGTATCGATCTGTACATAGCGGAGGAAGCGATCGAGGAGGGCCTCACGCACGGAGGAGGCTATAGATGGGTTCATTTGCTTGAAGGTTTGTCAGTGTAGAGCTCAGCGTACTTCTTCTCCAGCCCCAGACGATAGTAGACATTGCCGAGGAGGTCACGCACCTGATCGGGAGCGACCTTATAGGCAGCCTCGAGCTGGGGAAGCGATTGGCGGAAGTATTCCTTGGCCTTCTTCTCCTCGAGACGTGAGCTCAGCGGATTAGCCAGGATAGAGACGGCTTGGTTGTAGTAGACCTGGCCGAGGTTGAAGAGCGCATCGTAGTTGTCGGGGCTCTGGCGAAGGACCTGACGATAGACCTCGACGGCACGATCCCACTCCTGGGCGAGGAAGTAGACATTACCGCGAAGCACCAAGAGATTGGGGTTGTCGGGGGTCACCTTCAGCGCCTTGTCAATGAGGGCGACGGCTTCCTTGTAGCGACCTTGCGCCTGATAGATCGAGATCATCGAGCCAAAGTAGAAGGTCGTCTCAGGGTAAAGCCGGATACCTTCCTCAAGGAAGGGCATCGCACCGACCGTATCCTGCATAGCCATGTGGGCCTTAGCAAGGAACTGGTAGACCTCATTCTTATTGGCTGCCACATCGCGATAGAGCTCGCCGAGGCGGATCACCTCGGGGTAAAGCTCCCCTGTGTAGGCCGACACCAGCGCATAGTAAGCGAGGTTCGCGACCGTCGTATCGGTGGGGAGTTCCTTGCGCCCTACGGGCAGAAGCAGGCGCTGGGCCTCAAGAGCCGTAGAGAAGGCAGCCGTAGACTCAGCATACTTCTTGCGGTCGAGCCAGAAGAGCCCCGCCTCATACATCTTCGGGGCATCCTCACGCACATAGTCCTGGATCTTCTTCTGATACTTCAGCACGATACGTCCCGTCGAGGGATCGGGCTGACGCTCGATAGAGTCTGCACGACGCCAGCCGATGAGTTCATCGATGACGTGGCGAAACATCTTCGCTGTGTCACCCACGCTCCCAGGGGTCGTGACCTTGCGGAACTCAGTCTTATAGAGGGTATGCTCTACAAGGCCCTTGACATAGTAGGTATAGGCATCGCCCTTGGTGTCCTCATGCTCTTCGGCGAGCTTGATGAGGCGGCGGATCTCCGTGTAGTTGGGTTTATCGCTCTGTAATAGGCGATCAGCGGCACGCACATTGGAGCGCTGTGCTACCCCACTGAATGGTGTGAGGAGGCAGAGCGCCGCGATGTACCCTAAGTAACTTTTCATCTTGATCGTCATGTACGGGTTCGTGTAATAGGTCAGTCTCCCCCACTCTCGTGGGGTGACCACTTGCTCTAATAACGCCTTTGGGCGTGCAAATGATCGGCTAACCGCTATATTAGACAAAGATACGACATTGCCACGGATTGCGATAGCCCCTTCCCTCCCCCTTATGCTCCCTGCTTCCACCCTACCAGAAAAGTACTACTACACACCACTTTGCGAGGACAATAGCAGCGACTTCCAGCAAAATAAAAGCGATCCGCTACAGAGCACCGAGTGAGGGTGCATCCGTAGCGGATCGCTGTATCGTGAGTCTCCCCGAGGTGGGGAGCTGTGGAGCAAAGGGATTAGGCTTCCTCTTCTTCCTCCTCCTGCATATTGGTGAAGACGTTCTGCACGTCCTCATCCTCCTCGAGCTTGTCGATGAGCTTAGCGAGGGTCTCACGCTGCTCAGGCGTCACAGGCTTCGTGTCGTTAGGCAGGCGGACGAACTCAGCAGAGGTGATCTCATAGCCAGCTTCTTCGAGGTAGGACTGGATCTGGGCATTAGCAGAGAAGGCACCGTAGAGGATGATTTCGTTCTCGTCTTCCTCCAGCTCGTCTACACCGTAGTCGATCAGCTCCAGCTCCAGCTCTTCGAGGTCCATGCCTTCCTTCTTCACGATGTGGAAGATACACTTGTGGTCGAAGAGGAACTCCAGCGAGCCCGAGGTACCGAGGCTACCGCCGAACTTATTGAAGTAGCTACGGACATTAGCCACCGTACGAGTGGTGTTGTCGGTAGCAGTCTCGACGAAGATAGCGATACCGAAGGGGCCATAGCCCTCGTAGTTCATCTCCTTATAGTCGGAGAAGTCCTTCGAGCTGGCCTTCTTGATGGCGCGCTCCACGTTCTCCTTAGGCATGTTCTCCTTCTTGGCCGTCTGCATCAGGACGCGCAGACGTGGGTTGGTCTCGGGCTCGGGGCCCCCAGCCTTGACCGCAATGGTGATTTCCTTACCGAGCTTCGTGAAGACGCGGGCCATGTTGCCCCAGCGCTTCATCTTACGAGCTTTACGATATTCAAATGCTCTTCCCATAAATATTCTTTAGTGATAGTTGATTCGTCTTAGGTGGTTAGCGGAGGGTAGCTCCATAGGTATCCTCGATGCTCTTGCGGATCTTCGCCATGATAGCATCGATCTGCTTGTCGCTCATCGTGCGCTCCGTATCCTGCAGGTAGAAGGAGAGGGCATAGCTCTTCTTCCCTGCGGGGAGGTTCTTCCCCTCGTACACGTCGAAGAGGGTGACGTCACGAAGGAGCTTCTTCTCTGCACGGCGAGCGGTCTCAGCCAGCTCTGCAAAGGTAATCTTCTCGTCGAGGAGGAGCGAGAGGTCACGACGTACGACGGGGAACTTAGGCAGGTCAGCGATCTCAATCTTCACACGCTCAGCGAGGCGATTGAGGTTGTCCCAGTTGATCTCGGCGTAGTAGACGGGGATATCGATATCCCACTTAGCCAAGAGGGCGGACTTGACCTGCCCCATCAGCACGACAGGCTTGCCGTCATAGGTCGCATAGCTGTAGCCACGACCCGTGAAGAGGTCGCACTCGACAAACTCAGCACGCAGGCTACGCTCACTGACGCCCAGACGCTCGAGGATGTGCAGGACGTGGGCCTTCAGCTCAAAGGGCGAAGCAGGCTCATCAGCATGTGCCCAGCTGCTCTGGATACGTGCACCAGCGACCCAGAGACCGAGGGTCTGCGTCTCACGGTAACCTGCCAGCGTCGTGGCGGTAGAGCGCTCGACTTCGGGAGCAGCAGCGTAGCAGTTCCCCCACTCATAGTAGTAGAAGCTCTTCTGCTGACGGCGGAGGTTACGGCTGATAGCGGAGAGCCCCCCGAAGAGGAGCGTCTGGCGCATCACGTTCAGCTCGCCACTGAGGGGGTTGACCAGCTGCACGAGCTTATCAGCGGGGCAGGAGGTAAGCCCTTCGTAGTAGGCTTCGGAGGAGAGGGAGTTATTGAGAAGCTCATTGAAGCCTGCGCCCGTCAACTGCTCTGAGAGGAGGATGCGACGGCTGTAAGAGCGGTCGACAGCTCCCTTGGGGCTGAGGTTAGCGTGGACGTAGCCACTGAGCTCGATATTGTTGTATCCGTAGATGCGCATGACCTCCTCGATGACGTCGGCCTCACGAGTCACGTCGACACGATAGCGGGGTACACGCAGCTGCCAAGCGTCTTCCTCACGGGAGACGATCTCGATCTCGAGGCTCTCGAGGATACGTACAGCCTCGTCACGGGGGATGAACTTACCGATGAGTGCATCCATGTGGCTGGGGCGCAGCGTCACTTCGTAGGGCTGAGCAGGCACGGGATAGTGGTCGAAGCGGCCACCATCGATATAGCTACCAGGGCAAAGCTCGAGGATGAGCGAAGCAGCACGCATCAGCGCCCAGGTCGTGCGGTTGGGATCCAGCCCACGCTCGAAGCGGAAGGAGGAGTCCGTATTCACAGCCAGACGGCGTGCGGTCTTGCGTACGGAGGTAGCGTTGAAGTTCGCTGACTCGAGGAAGATATCCGTCGTCGTCTCCGTCGTACCCGAGTCAAGACCACCCATGACGCCAGCGACGCAGAGGGGCTCGCCCGTAGCCGAAGCGATGACGAGGTCACGCTCAGTGAGCTGGCCTTCGCTCTTGTCGAGGAGGACCATCTTCTCCTCTCGTGCCAGCTGTACCGAGAGGGCACCGCCTGTCTTCGCCAAGTCATAGGCGTGGAGGGGCTGACCAAATTCGTGCAGGACGTAGTTCGTCACGTCGACGACTACGTTGATGGGGCGCAGGCCCAGCGTCTCGAGCTGACGGCGCAGCCAGTCGGGGCTCTCGGTGACCTTGAGGCCACGGATCACAAGCCCCTCGAAGCGGGGACAAAGAGTCTCATCGACAGCGACCGTGACAGGCACGGGGCAAGCCGTCCCAGCAGCGGGAGCGGGGAGTACCTCGGGGAGCTTAGCCTTCGTGGCCTTCCCCTGCTGAGTGAGATAAGCAGCGAGATCGCGGGCGACGCCGTAGTGCGAAGTAGCATCGACACGGTTCGGCGTGATATCGACCTCGAGGACGTAGTCGGAGCTGACACCGAAGTGCTCAGCAGCAGGCGTGCCAGGCTTCGTCGTAGCAGCATCGAGGAGGATGATACCGCTATTGTCGTGGCCGACGCCGATCTCGACCTCACTACAGAGCATACCGAAGCTCTCGACGCCACGGATCTTGCTCTTCTTGATGGTGAAGGATTCGTCACCCGAGGTGAGGACGGTGCCGATGGTAGCGACGACGACCGCCTTGCCAGCAGCTACATTGGGCGCACCACAGACGATCTGCAGGGGCGCCTCTGCACCTACATCTACTGTCGTGACGTGGAGGTGATCGGAGTTCTTATGCACGTCGCAGGTCAGCACGTGACCGATGACAAGGCCCTTGAGCCCACCGGGGATTGATTCGACTTCTTCTACACCGCCTACCTCAAGACCAATAGAGGTTAGGGCAGCAGCGACTTCATCGGGGGTCAGATCCGTCTCCACGTAGGAGCGTAGTAGATCGTAGGATATATTCATGTTTGTTCCGCTTAGGGGATAGCTACTATCTTACTTGATGATTTCTTTTAGAGTACAAATGTACGAAAAGCCCTCTACACACGCGCCTATGCCGTAGCACGGCGACGAGGCCCCTGCATCCAGCTCTCTGGAGACAGGGGCCTCGTCGTACTATGCTCAGCGAGCCTTTATTCTCCTAAGATCTCTGCTTTGTGAGCCAGATAGGTAGAGATATCCTTGTCACCACGTCCGCTCACAGTCAGCACGACGATGTCCTCTGGCTGGAACTTCATATGAGGCAGGAGACCCAAGGCGTGGCTACTCTCCAGCGCGGGGATAATCCCCTCCAAGCGCGTCAGCTCGAAGGCAGCACGCAGCGCCTCGTCGTCATTGATCGATAGCACCTCAGCACGCTCTTGTACAGCGATCTGAGAGATCAGCGGGCCGATGCCAGGATAATCGAGCCCTGCCGAGATGGAGTAAGGCTCTTGCACCTCGCCCTCGGGAGTCTGGATGACGAGGGTACGACTTCCGTGCAGGACGCCCTCGGTACCGATATTGATCGTGGCGGCTGTCTCCCCGCTATACATACCATGACCGCCCCCTTCGCCTAAGACGATGTGCACGCGTAGATCATCAAGATAGTGGTACATCGTACCTGCGGCGTTAGACCCGCCACCGATACAAGCTAAGAGGTAGTCAGGATAGTCACGTCCCTCCTTCTCCTGAAGCTGTGCCTTGATCTCCTTGCTGATGACACTCTGCAGACGTGCTACCATATCGGGATAAGGATGTGGGCCTACTGCCGACCCGATGAGGTAGAAGGTATCTTCGGGACGCTCGCACCATGCCATGAGCGCCTCATTCACAGCGTCCTTGAGCGTCTGATTACCACTCTTCGCTGGGACGACGGTAGCACCGAGCATCTTCATGCGCTCGACATTGACATGCTGACGCTCGACATCAAGTGCGCCCATATAGATATAGCACTCCATACCCATGAGCGCGCAGGCGGTGGCTGTGGCTACACCATGCTGGCCTGCACCCGTCTCGGCGATGATGCGGTGCTTACCCATCTTCTTCGCCAGCAGGATCTGCCCGAGGGCATTATTGATCTTGTGCGCCCCTGTGTGATTGAGGTCCTCGCGCTTGAGGTAGATCTTCGCACCATACTTCTCGCTGAGTCGGCGCGCGTGGTAGAGGGGGCTGGGGCGACCTACATAGTCACGCAGCAGCGTATGGAACTCCTCTTGGAAGTCCTTGCTCTCGATGATCTGTAGGTACGTATCTTGCAGCTCTTTGATGATGGGCTCGAGGATGGAGGGAACAAAGGCGCCACCGAAGTCGCCATAAAAGCCATTGGGATCTACTTGGAAGGGTGTCATAAAAGTTGGGATTTTGAATGAAGAGTTGGAGCTAAGTAGAGGCCTAAGGCAGGTGACGTCATTTCTGCGGATCCGTACTCACGACAAAAAGGCTTGCCGTGAGTCACGACAAGCCTCTATTATATGCTGATGATGAATTTACAATAGGGACATAGATGCCTAACTCACGATATTACTATCCTGAGTGCGCCACCAACCTCTATTGTACATTCGATTCGTCATATTCTTTTGTAGCGTATTCGTTGGCCAACGATTCGCCTATTTCTTTGATGAAGCAAAGATAAAATGATTCCTAAATATGAGCAAGTGCAAGCAAGCTCAATAGGGTCGATTCGCCAAACGACTATCACAGCATACTCACCCCCCGATAGTGGAGCGGTATGAACCTATATAGGTCGTCGGGCTGACCTATACTTAGGTTGTTGCTCCGCATAGGGATAAAAGTTGTGGACGAGTAGCAGAAATATTTGAGCTACGTACGTGGATCTAATATCTACGTACGTGGATATTTGGATTTACGTGCCTGGTCTTTAAGTCTACGTGCATAGACTGAGGAAAACCACTACGGGAAGGGGCTTTTTTCGTCACGAGAACGATGCTTTTCCCGCCGCTGAATAAGAAGAATACTCGTAATAAGGGGATGCCTTCGCCTACGTTAGCGATAGATAAGTTCGTGGAAGAGAGAGCGGTCGAAGAGCTCCGTAGCGACCTCGTGCAGTAGCTCGGGTGTGAGGGCGGAGAGGCGCTCCTGAAGCACTTCGTCCGACTCAAACGTCCCCGTATGCAGGAAGCTCTTCCCCATCGAGAGGAAGTGCTGCTCCCTTTGCTCCGAGGCGACGATCATCTGACCACGTGTCTGACGTAGAGCCTGCTCCAGGGCTCGCTGCGTCAAAGGCTCAGCCACCAAGCGTGCCAGCTCGGCATAGACCAGCTCGATAGCCTCCGCTTCGGCGCGATGCGATGAGCCGAAGTAGACGGAGAAGAGCCCCGTATCGGTGTAGGGCGTGTAGTTGCACTCGACATGATAGACCAGCCCACGCTGCTCACGTAGCTGCATATTCAGGCGGGCATTCATCCCGCTCCCACCGAGGATACTCGCGAGAAGACTAAGCGCCAGACGTCGCGGGTCATAGAGCGAATAAGCAGCACGCCCCAGCAGCACGTGGCTCTGCGCCGTATCCCGACGACGCACCACGCGACGCGCCTCCTTATTATATATAGGTATAGGGAGTGGCTCGGGAAGTACACTGCTTGAGATGAGTGGCTGACCTTCACCAGAGAAGGCCTGCTCCGCTACGGCGATCAAGTCGTCCATATTGAGCACACCACGGGCAAAGAGCACCATACGCTCAGGGCGGTAGTAAGTGCGATGGAAGCGGCGCTGCGCCTCCACCGTGATGCGCCCCACCGAAGCCTCTGTACCGAGGATGGCATGCCCAAGGCGGTGCGGGCGGAAGACCTGATCCTCGAACTCATCGAAGATCAGCTCCGAGGGGCTATCCTCATACGAATGGATCTCATCAAGGATGACCTCCTGCTCCTTCGCCCACTCCCGCTCGGGGAACGTGCTATGGGCTGCGATATCGAGGATCATGTGCAGCGAGCGACGAGCATAGTGTGAGGGAGCGATAGCGTAGAGCATCGTCTCCTCCTTCGTCGTATAGGCATTCAGCTCAGCCCCCACGGACTCCATACGCTCGATGATCTGGCTCGAGGAGCGCAGGCGCGTGCCCTTGAAGAGCATATGCTCGATGCTATGCGCCAGCCCATGCCAGCGCAGGCCTTCGTCACGAGCCCCTACGCGCACCCCAAGGCCCACGTAGCTGACTGCCGCCTCGGGCTCGACCGAAGCGATGATCCTAAGCCCCGAAGGGAGCGTGTGCATCACACAATGAGTCATCTTCTTAAAGTTCTTTCGTTAGCGCAGACAAAGGTATAGCGTCTCCTACACATCTCCATAGGCACCCTACCAAGCGAATAATCAGAGCCTTATAAAGGTACGCCCCGTGGAATACTGATTTTTCCAACGAGATTAACTACATTTGACGCATAGTAAAGGGCATTTGTACGCATTTATTAGGTCCGCCTCGCACCTGCAGCGTCACCATGAAGTACCCTGCTAGCGAGCATCTCGCAAGAAAATACGTATCACACAGAGGTATGAAAAACATCCTTATCATCGGCTCTACAGGCCAGATCGGGACCGAGCTCGCCATGACGCTCCGCCGACTCTATCCCGTAGTCGTGGCAGGGTACATCCCTGCAGCTCCTCCCAAGGGCGAGCTCCTCGAGACTGGTCCTTGTGAAGTGGTAGACATTACCAATCCCCAGCAGATCACCGAAGTCGTACGTCGCTACAAGATCGACACGATCTTCAATCTGGCAGCACTGCTGAGTGCTGTCGCCGAAGCCAAGCCGCAGCTGGCATGGCAGATCGGCCTCGGCGGTCTCTTCAACGTCCTCGAGGTAGCACGCGAGAATGGCTGTGCGGTCTTCACCCCCAGCTCTATCGGCTCCTTCGGCCCTGAGACACCGCGCGACATGACGCCACAGGACACCATCCAGCGCCCCAAGACCATGTACGGGGTGACGAAGGTCTCTGGCGAACTCCTCAGTGATTACTATCAGAAGCGCTTCGGCGTCGACACTCGCTCCGTCCGCTTCCCTGGCCTTATATCTAATGTTGCACCTCCGGGTGGTGGTACTACCGACTATGCTGTAGACATCTACTATGCCGCTGTACGCGAAGGTCGCTTCGCATGCCCCCTGCGCCCAGGCACCTATATGGATATGATGTATATGCCCGATGCCCTGCGCGCCTGCGTCGAACTCATGGAGGCTGACCCCGCACGACTCATTCACCGCAATTCATTCAACATCACCTCAATGAGCTTCGACCCCGAGGGTATCGCTGCCTCGATCCGTGAGGTGATCCCTACCTTCGAGATGACCTACGAGCTCGACGAACTCCGTCAGGGTATCGCTGACTCTTGGCCTAACTCCCTCGACGATAGCTGCGCTCGAAGCGAGTGGGACTGGAAGCCCCAGTACGATCTGCCCGCCATGACGCGCGACATGATCGAGACCATCCGCCGCAAGGGATAGAGCCCTTCGCTCGCCCCACACGGCACCCCAGCAAGCAAAGCACACTACTTAGCAAGCTATACAAGAAGAAACAAGGACTATGTTTAAGAACATGAAGAAGTACCTCGCTGAGGAACTTCAATCCATCGACGAAGCCGGCCTCTACAAGCGGGAGCGTATCATCACGACCCCTCAGACTGCCGACATCAAGATCAGCACGGGGCAGGAGGTCATCAACTTCTGCGCCAATAACTACCTCGGTCTCTCCGACCATCCTCGTCTGGTAGCAGCCGCTAAGGCCGCCATGGACAGCCACGGCTTCGGGATGAGCTCCGTCCGCTTCATCTGCGGTACGCAGGACATCCACAAGCAGCTCGAGCAGGCCATCGCCCGCTACTTCCACACCGAAGATACCATCCTCTACGCCGCCTGCTTCGACGCTAACGGTGGGGTCTTCGAGCCTCTCTTCGGCCCAGAAGACGCGATCATCAGCGACGCACTGAACCACGCCTCCATCATCGACGGCGTACGCCTCTGTAAGGCCCAGCGCTACCGCTACGAAAATGCGAACATGGAAGACCTGGAGCGCGTACTCCAAGAAGCCCAGTCCGCTCGCTTCCGCATCATCGTCACCGACGGCGTCTTCTCCATGGACGGCAACGTCGCACCGATGGATAAGATCTGTGACCTGGCGGACAAGTACGATGCACTCGTCATGGTCGACGAATGCCACTCGGCAGGGGTCGTCGGTCCCACGGGTCGTGGCGTCGCTGAGCAGTTCAACTGCTACGGCCGTATTGACCTGCACACCGGTACACTCGGTAAGGCCTTTGGTGGCGCTATCGGCGGCTTCACCACGGGCCCCAAGGAAGTCATCGACATGCTTCGTCAGCGCTCACGCCCCTACCTCTTCAGTAACTCCATCCCTCCCGCAGTCGTCGGTGCTGGCCTCGAAGTCTTCAAGATGCTCGAGGAAAGCGATGCCCTGCACACCAAGCTGATGGAGAACGTCGAGTACTTCCGCGACAAGATGCTCGCTGCCGGCTTCGACATCAAGCCCACCCAGTCAGCTATCTGCGCCGTGATGCTCTACGACGCTAAGCTCTCGCAGGAATACGCTGCACGCCTCCTCGAAGAAGGGATCTACGTCACGGGCTTCTACTACCCCGTCGTCCCCAAGGGCCAGGCACGTATCCGCGTACAGCTCTCCGCCGCGCACGAACGCCATCACCTCGACAAGGCCATCGCTGCCTTCATCAAGGTCGGCCGTGAGCTCGGCACGCTGAAGTAGCCACATTCCATAACCACTCCTCTTAAACCACACGAGGGCACCTCTTATAGGAGGCGCCCTCGTGTATTTTATATCTGTAGGGAAGCTTTGACTATGGCATCATTCAGATACGGGAGAATCCCGCAGCTCCTTAATCCCGACAAACTCCGTCCATCCATTAGCACTGCGTCCAAGGACAAAGAGAGCCATTGTAGAAGGACTTTTGAAGGATAGGGGGTACAACACCTCATAGTAACGACCATCATCCTTACTCGGAGCAATCTTCTTCTCGGCGAGGAGCAATCCAATTTGTTCCTCTCGACGATCTATGGCTGATTTCATCGATTCAGCCTTAGTTGCTGACGGCCGAATAATCGAACCTACCTCCAAATAGAATTCTCCATCTTGGAAGTATGCTTGGGCTGATGGTCCTTTCCCTCTTAACTTATAGTACTTCCCAGCGATCTTCTTTGTCGGGAGCGTAAGCCGTACCCCTTCAATCTGTAGGAGGAACTCGATCTGCGTAATGTACTGATCATAGGTTGGCTTATCATAGATACTGACATTCGGCTCTTTCTTGCGCTCATCCTTATTCTCTACAGAATAGACACCTGCACTGATTACCTTCTGGATGAAGTAGTACTCCATATAGTCAATGGCGTTCGTATCAAAGGCATTATTATCTGACACGAACATAATGCAGTGGCTCCAGAAGGTCTTCTTGTACTTGTGGTCAATAATACGTCCTGCTCCATTCTTGGACTGCCCGACATAGATCGTGGGGATAGGATGCTCGTCATCATCATTCCCCAAGAGGAAATAGATAGCGTAGTTGCCAGCATTCTCTACCTTGGCAATATCCTCAAGTCGGTCGCGAGTGAAATAGATGCCGCGGATCTGGCTACTTCGATCTTGGAAAACTTTCAATGACGAGGGTGCAGACTCATCGGGATAGTAATAGGTAATTGCTCTTGCCATATATAGGACTTCTTAACGGAGAATTACATAAGAGTGGGATACTACTGAGGCTACAAGGGGCTATGCCACGAGTGCATAGATCCTTGTAGCCTCAGTAGATTAGGTACGATTACTTATCCTTCTTGGGGACCTCGAGGTGCTTGGCTTCTTCGCTCTTAGCGACCTGGTCGTAGTATTCCTGGCTGTAGCCGGGGAAGTTGGGCGAGACGATCTGGCCGTAGCCGTTCTCTTCGAACTTGCCGTCCTTCTCCTTCTTGACGTTACCGTCCATGTACTTGACGAGGAGGTATTCACCGAGCTTCTTCCAGCGAGCGGTCGCCTCGTTGGCTACCTTACCGCAGACCTCGGTGAGGTAAGCGGTGGCCTGTGCGGGGCTGCTCTTCAGCAGCTCGAGAGCCTTAGCATCGGTGTTCTTCACCAGGTCGACGTAGCTATCTTCGAGCTCCTTCTGCACGGGGCGGATGTCGCGGATCATAGGCTCATAGCGGTTGTAAGCCATGTTAGCTACCCAGTTGTGGATCCAGAAGGCAGACGTCCAGCTGAACTCCGTCATACTCCCGTTGCCACGGCGGTAGCATTCGGGGATCTCGGTGATGGAGGCGTACATAGGCGTGAGGACAGCCGTATTGGCATCGTCGACGCCGAACCACAGGATACCACCGACAGCATCGGGCAGCCAGCTACGCATCTGAGCGATGAGCACGAAGCCCGTCTGCTGCGTAGCGATAGCACGCTCGTTGAAGTACTCACGGCCTTCGCTCTTGAAGGTCATAGGACGCCAGCGGTAGGGGACCTTGTAGGCACCAGCACCGGGGTCGTTCGTCATCGAGAGCTCGGTGCCTTCGTAGTGGTTGCGCATCCCTTCGCGGACGTCAGCGAGGCTCACCTTGCGGTCGGGGATGACGTAGAGAGGCATGGGCTCTTCGGAAGCATCACCCATGATGTGCTTCTTGTACTTGTCCATGCTCTTGTCGAAGGTGCGGAAGAAGCTCCATACACGGGCTTCACAAGCACGCAGACCACTGAAGTCATAGGGGTTGTAAGCCTTCTGGAAGTCGAAGTCCTTATCCTTGCCCTTGAACCATCCGTTCTCACGAGCTACGTTGACTACGTCCTTCTCGTACATACAGTTCTCCTTGTCACCGAAGGGGATCTTGTGGATACGTGCCTGATTGGCGTGAGCTGCGATAGCGTCATCGGGGATGCGGATAGCTACCCACGTAGCGCCCTTCTTCTTGGGGCCCTTGCCGATAAGCTCCATGATCCAGACTTCGTTCTTGTCAGCGATGGTGAAGGACTCACCCGAGCTGTAGTAGCCGTGGTCGCGGACGAGGTCGGTCATGACACGAATCGCTTCGCGAGCTGAGCGGGAGCGCTGCAGTGCCACATAGATGAGGCTACCGTAGTCCATGACGCCCGAGGGATCGTGGAGCTCCTTGCGTCCACCCCAAGTACTCTCGGTGATGGCTACCTGATGCTCATTCATGTTCCCCACGACATTGTAGGTGACAGCGGCCTGAGGGATATAGCCAAGGGGCTTGCCCGTATCCCACTCGTGGATCTGAAGCATGAGGCCCTTGCCCCAAGCCTTAGCTGGATAATGTACGAGGTCGCCGTAGAGGGTGTGCGAGTCGGCCGAGTAGCTGATCATGACGGAGCCGTCGACCGATGCCTTCTTGCCCACGATCAGGTCGGAGCAAGCCTCAGCAGACGGAGTAGCCCAGGCCGTGACAGCCAGGGCAAAGGCTGCGAGGAGTGTCGTTTGCTTCATAGTGTATTTGATGATGATAGTGATGAATAGCGAGCTAACTAACTATACCCTAAAGATACAAAAAGTTGCCCTTCGGCCGTACCCCCGTGTGGGAGACAGCCGAAGGGCAACTGATATTGGTCGTGCTAAGCGCTCGCTCTTAGAACTGCGACTGCAGCAGAGCGACCCACTTTTCGATACGTTCGTCGGTGAGGTCAGACTGGTTAGCTTCGTCGAGGCAGAGACCGATGAGCTTGCCATCCTGTTCCGTTTCAGTAGCATCGTAGCTGTACCCTTCGGGCTCGTAAGCACCGATGAAGGAGCAGCCCGTACCAGCGAGGCCTTCGTGGATCTTAGCGAGGGCTTCGCAGAAGCTATCGGGATAGCTATCAGCGTCACCGCAGCCGAAGAGAGCTACCTTCTTGCCAGCGAGGCTCTGCTCAGCGAGCTTGGGGAGGAAGTCTTCCCAGTCGTCCTGAAGGTCACCGATACCCCACGTAGAGGAACCGAGGAGGAGGACATCGAAGGCAGCTGCATCAGCAGCGTCTGCGCCAGCGACATCATAGACATTAGCTTCTGCGCCGAGGGCCTTAGCCAGACGCTGTGCTACTTCGGAGGTAGAGCCCGTAGAAGAGCCGTAGAAAATACCGATCTTGCTCATTGTGCGATAGGATATTTTGTGTTAGTAGTAATTGTGTTTACTCTACAAAGATAAGAGAACTATTGGACTAAGCCACTACCTCTGTGATTAGCTATTCACTTCGGCGAAGAACTCCTCATTATCCTTGGTGCGGAGCATGAGGTTCTTGACGTTCTCCATCGCTTCGATGGGGTTCATCTCCGAGAGGACCTTACGCACAGACCACATACGGCTCTGAGTCGTCTGATCCTGCAGGAGATCATCGCGGCGCGTGCTGCTGGCCACGAGGTCGACGGCAGGATAGATACGCTTATTCGCCAGACGACGGTCGAGCTGGAGCTCCATGTTACCCGTACCCTTGAACTCCTCGAAGATCACATCATCCATCTTCGAGCCCGTCTCCTGCAGGGCCGTAGCGAGGATCGTCAGGCTACCGCCACCGCGGATGTTACGCGCAGCACCGAAGAAGCGCTTGGGCTTCTGCAGGGCGTTGGCATCGACACCACCGGAGAGCACCTTACCCGAGGCAGGCTGTACCGTATTGTAGGCACGTGCCAGACGCGTGATCGAGTCGAGGAGGATGACGACATCCTGACCGCTCTCTACCATACGCTTAGCCTTGTTCAGCACGATCTCGGCGATCTTGACGTGGCGGTCAGCAGGCTCATCGAAGGTCGAAGCGATGACCTCGGCATTGACGCTGGTAGCCATATCGGTGACTTCCTCAGGACGCTCGTCGATGAGGAGGATGATCATATAGACCTCGGGGTGGTTGGCTGCGATAGCGTTAGCGATATTCTTCAGCAGGACGGTCTTACCCGTCTTGGGCTGTGCGACGATGAGACCACGCTGGCCCTTACCGATAGGAGCGAAGAGGTCAACGATACGCATCGCGATCTTGTCCTGTACAGCAGGGTTATTGGTAGACTCGAGGCGGAACTTCTCATCGGGGAAGATCGGCGTGAGGTGGTCGAAGGGTACGCGGTCGCGCATCTCTGAGGGGGTACGCCCATTGACACGCGTGATCGTATCGAAGGGGAAGTACTTATCGCCATCCTGTGGAGGACGGATGAAGCCCTCGACGAGGTCACCAGGGCGTAGGCTCCACTGCTTGATCTGGTTTGCCGAGAGGTAGATATCGTCAGGCGAAGGGAGGTAATTGTAGTCCGCAGATCGGAGGAAGCCATAGCCGTCGGGCAGGATCTCCAGTACGCCGGAGCACTCGAGGATACCCGAGAAGTCGAACTCCTGCTGGGGGCGAGCGACGGCCTTCACAGCGGGCTGAGCCTTAGGCGCGGCAGGCTGCTGTGCCTGCACCTGTACCTGATGTGCCTGGGGCTGAGCAGGAGCCTGGGGCTGCTGCTGACGCACCTTGGGCTGGGGCTGGGGCGTATTGAGGGTAGGCAGGATCTCGTCAAGGACAGACTTGCTATCCTTGTGACGGAAGACCATGCGGGCGGGGCTCTGCGCAGGTGCTGCTGCGGGAGTTTCGCCTTCCTTAGCGGCTGCGGGGGCAGCTTCAGCGACACGAGGCTCTACGGTGACAGCAGGGCTGGCAGCAGGCTTCGCAGCGGAGGCCGACGTGCGGGCGCCACGGATGGGCTTGGGGGCGGGAGCTGCTGGCTCCTCGACAGCGATCGCTTCGGGATCCTTAGCATGCTCTTCGGAGGCCTTGGCTACGGCCGAGAGGGCTTGCTCACGTGCCAGTGCTTCAGCCTTAGAGGGGCGACCACGCTTGCGCTTTGGCTGCTCTACTTCGGGAGCGTCCTTCGAGGCTTCGGGGGCGTCATCAGCGGGAGCAGAAGAGGTAGCGGGGGTAGACTTGGGCGTTTCATGGGTAGACTCTTCGGCAGAAGAGGACTTGCGAGGGCGACCAGGCTTGCGCTTGACACTCGTCGTCTCAGCGACGGTGACGGCTTGCTGGTCCAGGATCTCGTAGATCAGTTCGCGCTTCTCGGGGAAGGCATCGGGAGAGAAGCCTATTTCTCGGGCGATCTCCTGGAGCTCCTCCAGCGTCTTGCTGGACAGCTCGGTGATATTGTATCGTTGCATATTGATTATGAATACGTACTATCCCCCGGGGGCGGGGGCTCCTTCAGGACGGATGTCATAGGGAGACTGATCGACACAAGGACTTGGGGTAGTGGCTACGAGAGCGATGAGGGTGCGCCCTACAGACGCCCCTGACGACCCGAAGTGCTTGGGAGGGATCAGCCACCCAAGGGATAATATATCAGACTATAAATGGTAGCCAGAGGTGGCTACAGAGATGATGGCGAAGAGCCCAAAGCCAACCCCATCAAAGAGTATCTTAGTGATGTAAGGGATATTGAGTGGGGGGAGCTTGTGTGATTGGGCTGGGATTCGAACCCAGGACCGATAGCTTAGAAGGCTATTGCTCTATCCAGCTGAGCTACCCAACCAATCCATTGGAGGGGTGCGGACTCTTATGCCCTACGGCATGACTATAACGGCGCACACGTCCTCTTAATTGTGGTGCAAAGATAGTCAAATATTTCGTTTGGCCCGTACCGCTCCCATGGAATAAGCGTCCGCTAAGCCTTGCGAAGGATCTCGTAGAACTCCTCCGGAGTGCCTAAATGCTCGAGTAGTACCTGCACGGCAGAGGGCGGTAGGTAGTGCACCCGCGGGCGATAGCCTTGGGCACGTAGCTGGGAGAGTAGCTCGGGGTCGTGGCGAATGAGCGCACGCAGGGAGCGGGAGGCTCCCGTAGCCGTCTTCTGTGGGAAGTAGAGACAGGCAAGCTCCTTGACCGTATAGGCACGGAAGATGAGGGAGGGCACGCTGGACTGGGCAGCAGCAGACGAAGAGATGATAGGTGTTTTCATCGTCGTGTGGTATGAATAAAATGAATAAATGCAGGGTGGAGCGCTCCGCTTCTTCCTGCCCCCTACCCTACCAGCATACGTATATATAAGGAGGAACTGGGCGAGGTGAAGGGTACCAAAAGAGAGCATCGAGCAGGACTCCACGACAAAGTAAAGGCAAATACTCCGCCCCTCCAAGGGGCCGACTAAATAAATATTTTGACGAACGTAAGCACCTCGTCGCCTATCACTTACACGCCCTGCATCCACCTCCTCGAGGCCCGCTCCCTGCAGCTACTCACACGCCCCATCTCCGCCACTCAAAGCCCCCTCTTTGGGAGCAAATCGCTAAGCCCCTATCTATACAGACGCTGACACAGTGCCCTGCGATACGCACCGCATAGTAGTAGTAGTAGTATGCAGGTGCATTTCTGCGGAGGAAAAAGCTGGAAGTAATAATGGTATGAACGCCTACGCATACGAGGAAAACCTACAGATCTGCGGAGGATTCATTCGATCTACGTACGTAGATCTAAGGACTACGTACGTGGACATTTGGATTTAGATACCTGGCCGATAAGACTACGTACGTGGATAGAGAAATACCACTATGGGAAGCTACATACTTCCTCACGGGACTACTACTTTTTCCCGCTACTGAATAAGAAAAACCGCTGTGATGGATGAAGGCCTTGCCCGTAGCATGAGGAGGAAGAAATACCTAAAAATGAGGATTGCAGAAGGCGGGGAAAGCGTGTACCTTTGCCCCTATATGCTGGGGCTACTGAGTACCATCCCCAGTCCATCTCTCACCTGCAACGGAACGACACAACAGAAAGACGATGACACGACACGCCTGCTTCCGCTCCCTCTCCCTCGGAGCGCTCACCCTCACACTCCTATTCGGCTCATGCCAGGGAGCCCAGAAAGCCTCCACAGCTGAAGACAAACACCACCTCCAAGGCACCGAATGGTGCGACAGCACGGGTATCTTCACCCTCCACTTCAATAGTCCCGAGGACGTCGAGCTAAGCCTGAACTACGAGGGCTCTCCTATGGGTACCCTGACGTATGACATCCCCTGCCACTTCGCTGGCGACACGATTTATATCGATGACTATTCGAAGACCACGCCCTTCGGCAAGATAACGATCCTCCGCTCCTTCCGCGGTATCGTCCGTGGGACGTCCATCTCCGCAGGCTTCGTCACCTCGGATGCCGAGGTCGCTCCTGGCTCGACCTTCCCCACCTTCACCGAGCTACCCCTGCAGGAGGTCATCTTCAACAAGAAGTCTTAGCGCACACACCGCCCCCGCACGATCATCCAGCGTATAGCACCTAACCCCCGATAGCCCGTCCTGGGCTGTCGGGGGTTATTACTTTCCCGCCCGAGAGCAGGAAATACGAAGGAGTGTACCATACATTTGTACAGATCAAAAGAAAGTGCTTATATTTGCGGTGTAATAATCATCCATTACACCGCAAACTTCTTATGAAACGCCTTCATCTACTCCTCACCGCCCTCGCACTGGGCACGGGAAGCACCTTCGCTCAGAACACGGGCGACGCACGACTCCAGGGTATCCTGCTGCGCGCAAGCGACCGCCAAGCCATCGACATGGGTAATGCGCTACTGCGCCGGCTCCCCGACAGCACCCTCGTCACGGGTGCCGTAACCGACTCCCTCGGCACCTTCTCCCTCACGGCCTCCGCTGGCACCTACCTCCTCGAGCTCCGTGCTCTGGGCTACCAAGGTCAGTACAAGACCATCACCCTCCCCGCCACAGGCCTTGACCTCGGCGAGCTCCTCCTCAGCGAAGAGACCCAGCAGCTCCGCGGCGTCGAGGTGCGTGGCCGCCGCCCCATCATCACCCGTCAGGCAGACCGCCTCGTCTTCGACGCCCAGCAGATCAGCGCTGGGGCGCAGAATGCCCTCGACGTCCTCAAGCGCACCCCTGGGCTCAGCGTCACTGACGAAGGTATCTCCATCATCGGTCGTGGTAAGGCCATCATCCTCATCAACGACAAGCGCGTACGCCTCTCGGGCGAAGCCCTCACGGGCCTGCTTCGCTCCTACAGCCAGTCCGACATCGCCGAAGTACAGGTACTCACCACCCCACCAGCCAAGTATGAGGCGGAGGGCAATGCTGGTGTGCTGAACATCGTGATGAAGAAAGCTCAGAACGACTACTTCGGTGGGAACATCTCGGCCGATGCTTTTCTCTTCAAGGGCCGTGTCAGCCCCAGCCTCTCGACAGGGCTCAACTACAAGCAGGGTCGTATATCCGCTTCACTCAACCTTGACGGTTCCCACCCAAACACCATCGGGACCTTCGATACCTACCGTACCGCCCCCTCGACCCAGCTCTATTCAGCCAGCACCTCCCTCTTCGACTATCAGACGCGTAGCCTCAATATCAGAGGCGGTCTCGACTACACGATTAACCCCGAACTCACAGTAGGCTTCACTGCCACCTATACTCCCAACAGCACGCAGATAGACCGCACGAACGAGACGCGCAACTACTCCATCCGCCCCGATGGTAGCCACAACCTCCTGCTCCGCCTACCTGGGACAGCCTCAGAGATCGAACATGAAGCCTACACCGCACTCAACCTCCACCTCGAGAAGACCTTTGCCAAAGCTCCAGGGCGCAAAATCTCGTGGGACGCTGACTACGTAGGTTCGCGCACCTCCTCGGATGACCGCTTTGCCTCCACGGGTTACCTCGCCGACGGATCGCCTGTAGCTGGTAGCGACTTCTCCTACAAGGGACACAAGGGACAGCGAGTGCATTCCTACCTGACGAACGTGGACGTCACCCTACCCTTAGGGCAGACCATACTCGCCTTCGGAGCAAAGGGTACCTGGAGCCGTACAGACAACCACAACGAGTACTTCGCCCACACGACTCTCGGTGCACGTACCGATGCCATCCTCTTCGATGAGCACGTCTATGCGCTCTACACCGACATCACCCAGCCACTTTCAGCCAAGTGGAACCTCCGTGGAGGGCTGCGTATGGAGTACACCCACACCGCAGGTAAGGTGAAGGGAGAGCCTGATCTCAAGACACGAGACTACGTCAATTTCTTCCCCACGCTCTACCTCGGCTTCACCCCCAGTGAGCGTCACGCTCTGAGCTTCGAAGGAACAATCCGCCTCGACCGCCCACACTTCAGCCAGCTATCCCCCTATCCTCTGTATGAGAACCAGTACAGCACCATCTCTGGGAAGGAAGACCTGCGCCCCACCAAGCAAGGCTCACTCACCTTCGGCTACACCCTCGACGGCTCACTGAACTTCCAGGCCTTCGCTAACTACAGCTGGGACGGCATCACGCCCCTTGCCCTCCTCGACCCCCACACAAGCGCTGTACGCTATCTGATCGACAATGCCGAGACAAAGTACAACGTCGGGCTACAGAATAGCTACTTCTTCCACTCGCTCTCTTTCCTGCAGTGCTACATCAGTCATCAGATTGGCTACACTACCTCCTCCGTTGCCTACAACGGGCACCCACTCAATGCGGACAAGGGTCTTTCCTATAGTGCAAGCCTCAACGGCACACTCTTCTTCAACCACACAAAGAGCTTCAGCGGGAACTTCTATCTGAACTACAGGACTCCCGAGATTTCTGGTGCTGGACGTACAAGCAGCCAGGTTTACTCCAGCGTCAGCCTCAACTACAGCCTCCTCAATGGGCGCCTTCGTCTGCAGATGGGTATCACAAATATCGCTTCACCCGACCCACGTACGACCATGACTACAGAAGGGAATACCATCGAGGTCATCAACATGGGCATGCGTAATATGCTCACGGCCAGCCTGACCTATACCTTCGGTGCTCACCTCCAAGACAAGCAAGCCAGCAAGAACGCCGAGGCTATGCGCTCCCGCTTCTAAGCGCATAGCGCCCTCGCTCCCCATAACACCCTAAATGCAGCAGCCCCCGCCACTCCGATGGAGTAGCGGGGGCTGCCCGTTATCTGATGCTTAGACGGAGGGAGCGCCTTAGCAGTAGAAGTAGCGTTCTACAAGCTCCTTGAGGAACTGAGGATCAGCCTGTGCCTTAGCACGGAGGTCAGCATCCTGATAAGCCTCGAGGTTGCGGATCAGCATATCGATCGTCGTAGGATCGAAGACACCGCGAGCTTCGTAGATAGCGCGGTGCTGGCGCAGACGTTCGGCCGATGCGACGCAGGAAGCAGGCAGGCTATCCAGATGAGCTACAGCGCCAGCGAACTCATCCTTGTGGATGTTCACAGCGACATAGGTATCCTTAGCGAGCTGCTCAGCATTGTCGATCTCGAAGCCGTGGCGTACTGCCGTACAGATACCAGCCAGCAGGAGGTAGAGGTTAGCCGAGCCGTCGGAGGCACGGAACTCGATCGTCTGCTTATTGGTGTAGCGCTTCTTGCTGGGCGTTTCGAGGGGGTTGATGATGCTGGACATATCGACGTCTGCACTCCAGCCAAGGGGTACACGCACGAGAGCCGAGCGGTTGCGGTCACCCCAGCATACCGTCGTAGGAGCCTCCTGATGAGGTACGAGACGCAGGTAAGAGGTGGGGTTCGTGTTACCGAAGGCGGTGAGCGAAGCAGCGAGGCTCATCATACCAGCGACAGCCTTGTGAGCAGTAGCCGTGAGTTCGCCAGCCTGGTCGACGTACTGGTTGATGCCGTTCTTGTCGACGATCTTCGTGTGGACGTGCATACCGCTACCAGCCTTACCGACGATGATCTTAGGAGCGAAGGTTACCTTGAGACCCATTCTCCAGCCGAGCTCGAAGAGGATCCACTTACCGAGCTGCAGGTGCTGGGCAGCTTCTTCGACGGGTACGGGGAGGAATTCGATTTCGTTCTGCTCGTAGTTGAGACCGTCAGCCGTGAAGTTCCCTACTTCACCATGGCCATACTTGATCTGGCCACCGCACTCGCAGATCATACGCATAGCCTGAGTGCGGAAGTCAATCTGCTTGCTGAAGGGACCCATCTCATGGTAGCCACGCTGGTCTACTGCTTCGTAGGCGTCTTCCTTATCGCCGATGACGTAGTACTCGAGCTCGCCCATAGCGTAGAACTCTAGACCGCCCGTCACTTCGCGGAAGGCCTGAGCAGCTCGGCGCAGGATCTCGTCGGGAGCAGCCGAGAGAGGCTGGCCGTTCTTATCCATATAGGCGCAGAAGAAGGAGATCGTAGTCTGAACAGCGAAGGGATCCAAGAAGGCCGAGGAGAACTTAGGCACTACATAGAGGTCAGAGGAGCCGGCTTCCATCAGACCGGGGAAGAGGCTGGAGCCGTCTACGCGCTCACCAGAGGAGAGGACTTCATCGAGGTACTCAGCATCTTGGATGACGAAGTTCAGCTCCTTGAGACGCCCATCAGCTGCTGTATAGCGGAAGTTGAGCTCGTGGATGTCGTTGTCGAGGATGTACTTGGTGATGTCTTCCTTGGTGAAGTCCTTGGGAGCCTTCCCGATAGCGCGTGCTATGGGATTGAGGGTGTACTGCTGCATAGTGTTCTTAATGTAGTTGTTTGTGTACCATATAGTCGGGGGTAGTGCGCCGCTCCAAGGGCTGGGGAGGTACGGCTACCCTAACTTTACTCTAAGGTATCTTTCCGAGGCGCTGCTCTATGTCTTTCACGATCCCGCACAAGCCATACAGCTGTGTGAGGAGGTCGAAGACGGCATCTTCGCTGAGGACGCCGTGGGGAAGATCTGGTGGGAGGAGTCCCTCATTGCTGGCATCGTGGTCACGCATCCAGTCAGGGGAGCTGTAGTAGGCGACGAGACGCTCCAGGCTGGGGAGATGAGCCGTCATCTCCTCAAGGAGTTCTTCCCCCTTGTTGCCGAGGTCGACCCACTCGTTGAGTGCGGTCTCCATCTCACGAATACGTGCGATGCGTCTTTCGTCCATATGCTTTGTCGCCGTTTGTAGTAGCAAATATACACATTAAAGCATTACGTGATACCGCTTCGTGCACTGCAGTCCTAACACTTTGACAGTATTTATACTCAAGCACCTATACACGAACGACTTGCCCTATCACAAGGGGCGCGAAAATCACGCTATTCTCACGTCTCCTACCCTACCACTCCAGGAGGACAGCAAATGGCACTTCTCGGGGGAGGCAGTTGGGGGCGATCGCTACCTTATATATATGAGTTGCCCCCAGCTGAGGGGGACTCAGTGGGGGCAAGAGTTAGTCGCGTGTGCCCTCAAGGCGAGGGCTGGGGGCTTAGGCCTCCTTGTGCTTCTCGAGCTTACGCTTCAGGACGTCGATACAGAGATCGACAGATTCCTCGAAGCTGTTGCCTGTCTTGTCGACAAAGAAGTCTGCACCATTGACCTTGAGCTTGATGGAGGCTTCCTTGTTATTGGATACTTCGGGCTTGACAACCTTTAGGACGACTTCGGCGGCCTGTATATCATCGGCGAAGCGGGTCAGCTTCTCGAGTTTCTTCTGGATAAAGGCCTTGAGCTGCTCTGTGGCATCGAAGTGGATGGCTTGAATTCGGATGTCCATAGTTGAATAGCTTTTAGTTCCCCGAGGGGGAGTGTGACATGAGTTATGGTAAGAGCACTAAGGGAGTCCTTCGTAACCCTCACCTCAAAGTTAGCGAAAAAGACTTCGAATAACAATACCCTTCCGCGCTTCACTCATACACCTCGGGATATTCGTCCCCCATAGCCCCTTCATTCGCTCCTCCAGGCTACCCCATCATCCCTCCAGCACAAGTCCCTATGAATAGGCCATCTACGGAGAGCGAAGCAACGATCACGATGAAGGAGGTGAGTGAACCTATATTGGTCGGCGGGCTGACCTATATAGGTCACGGATGCGACCAATATAGATCGGAGAGCAAAGCTATATAGGTCAGCCCGTCGACCAATATAGGTTCAAACCACGACCCTCCCCGAGGGTATAGATACAACACGCCCCCAGCGGCCGAGGCTGCTGGGGGCGTGTTACCTTTTTCACTAACAAGTAGAGCGTGTAAGCCTACTGTGCGGCACGGACTACGAGGTCCGGATTGATGTTCTTCTCTCGCTCGGGGAGCTCGACGATGGTGCGCCAGTCGAGGTAGTTGACCGTACCACCCGAGACGTACTGGCTGGTGAGATTGAGCTTATTGCGCAGGAGGTCAAAGGCGCGGTGTCCTTCGCAGAAGAACTCGATACGGCGCTCATCGAGGATATCCTGCAGCGTCACCGAGGTAGCGGCAGTATAGCTGGAGAAGCGGTTGCGTCGCAGCGTATTGTAGTAGTCGACTGCCGTCTTCCCGTCACTCGCCGTAGCCCCACGCAAGAGGGCTTCCGAAGCGATAAGGTAGAGCTCAGAGAGGCGGATGACCTTGAAGTTATTCATCGCCGTAGCGTTCGAAGCGCCATCCTGACCCACGTACTTCGTGGTATAGTAGGCCTTCGCTACGCCACCTGCCTTAGAGCGCTCGCTGATGAGCTGTGCGCGGACGTCATTGGAGCGGGTCGTCTGCACCCACGTGACGAAGTCATCAGCAGCACCGAACTCAGGGTACACCCCAGGGTTGGTATAGCCCCCGAGGCTATTGAGCCCGGCGTTGGACTTCTCCGTGGTGAGCACCTCAAAGAGGGACTCCGACGTCCCCTGCTTGCCCCAGACCGAGGGATAGTCTGCTACGCTATAGAGCGTGTAGGGGCTGGAGGAGATGACTTCGCTGGCGTACTTATAGGCGTTCTGCCAATCACCGAGGTAGAGGTAGGTACGAGCCAAGAGGCCTGCAGCAGCCCAGTAGTTGATAGCGCCCGAGTTGAGCGTCTTATTCTTGCTCAGCCCTTCGAGGGACTTCGTCAGGTCGGCGATGACCTGCGCATAGGTCTCACGGAGCGTAGAACGCTGGAAGCGGTAGCCAACGGGATGCACGGCGGTGTTCAAGGGAATACCCGAATAGGCCGCATCCAGGTTCACGCCCGTGGTGGGGATATGGCTAAAGAGACGTGCCAGCTCCAGGTGTGCCAGGCCTCTCAGCGCGTAGAGCTGTGCTACCTGGTCATTGAACTGCGTCTTCTCGGATGAGCTGAGCGTCTTCTCCACCGAGCCTACATACTGCAGGATGTCATTGACACGGCTGGAGGTCGTGGCGAAGGCTTGGTAAGCCCCTGCCGAGAAGCCCGAAGACTTGTCGGTGAGGAACTGGTGGATAGCCGTCGAGTGATTGTAGCTCCCTACGACGATCTTCACGTCGCCCCCGCGTCCATCGGCGAAGATAGCGGTCTCGCCGCTGTAGCCATAGCGGGTATTGAGGCGCGAATAGACGCCACGCACGGCACTAGTCAGGCCACTCAGTGAGGAGACAGACTCCTCAGAGGGTAGGGAGCCCGAGGGGAGCTGATTCAGTTCCTTCTCACAGGAGGTGAAGAGGACAGAGGAGGCCAGCAGGATATATAATGGAAATCTTTTCATCTGGATACTGGGATAAGCGTTAGAAACCAACATTCACACCGAAGCTCACCGTGCGTAGAGCAGGGATATCGGCCGTACGGAAACCATTGAGAGGCGTCTCGAGCTCCTTATTCTTGGTAGCTGCGTAGAGATAGAAGAGGTTGTTCGCCGTCAGTGATACGCTCGCCGAATTGACGTGGACTGCCTTGGTGAGCGAGCTGGGAAGACGGTAGCTCAGCGCCACTTCCTTGAGGCGGACGAAGTCCGAGGAGTGGAGGAAGCGCGTCGAGGCCAGACGTGCACTCGAGAGTGGATTGTTCAGGATAGGCAGGGGGTTGGAGGCCGTCGTATTGGTAGGCGTCCAGTAGTTACCGACCAGATCCTTGCTTGAGTTCACCGAGATCGTACGTGCGCCGTCCGAGATAGCGAAGCCTTCAAAGTGGTCGAGGAAGTGCCCGCCGAACTGGTAGGTCAGGAGTGTGCTCAGCGTAAAGCCACCATAAGAGAAGGTATTCGTCAGACCACCAAAGAGCTTAGGATAAGCAGACTTGGTGGGAGTGAATGCTGCCTGAGAAGAGTAGTAGGTGAGGTTGTCAGCCGTAGCGTCCTTCGTGGGGTCGATGACGAAGCGAGCCAGACCCGTCTCCTTCTCCACGTCGTGGAACTTGCGGAGGTAGAACGTATAGATGTCTACACCTGGGCGGTAGAGGTAGTTACCAGCACCCGTGATGATGTCGCCATTGGGGAGCGCCTCTACACGAGAGCGGATCTTCGTCAGCGAGAGGTCAGCATCCCAGCGGAAGGCGTTGGAGCTAAGGATGTTCGATGCGTGAAGCTCGACTTCGATACCGCGGTTAGAGAGCTCACCTCGGTTGGCCTGATAGTTGGGTACCCCGTGGTTGTACGAGACAGGTACGGACATCAGGAGGTCGGTCGTGTACTTATTGAAGTACTCCACGCTCAGAGCGAAGCGGCGTGCGAAGGTCAGATCAAGACCGACATTGAGGCTACGGCTCTTCTCCCAGCCGAGGTCGAGGTTAGCCAGCTGATTGAGGTAGATAGCGGACTCAGAGCCATAGTTACCACCGAAGTCATAGAGCCCTCTCCAGCTGTACTCGGCGTCAGGGAGGTTACCATTGGTACCATAGGAAGCACGGAGCTTAGCATCGGTCAGGAAGTTATTGTCCTTGAGGAAGGCTTCACGGCCAAATCTCCAGGCACCCGATACGCTGTAGAAGACACCCGAGCGCTTGTTCTTACCGAGCTTCGAGGAGATATCATCACGCAGGCTCAGACCGAGGTAGTAGCGATTGTCATAGCTGTAGTTGACACGGCCGAGGTAAGAGAGGAGGAAGCTCCCGTAGCGATTGCTCTCGCTATCAACGACCTGCCCGTTGCCGAGCTCACGGAGCTTATCCGTAGAGTACTTATTGACCGAGAAGCCGTAGCGGAGCTGGTCGAAGCTCTGAGCCTCGATACCGGCAAGAGCATCGACGTGATGCTTGGTGAAGTCACGGTTGAAGTTCAGGACATTAGAGGTCGTCTTGACGACAAGCTCATTGGAGAAGCGGACACCCTGACCACCGACACGACGGCCGTCCTGCGTATTGGGGCTTACATACTCGAAGCTCTTGAGGAGCGTGTACTCGATTGAGTTCGTCGTCTTGAAGTTGAGGTAATCCGTGAAGGTCACCTGAGCATTGACACCACCGATACCGCGGAGCGTACCCAGCTGATTCGTGATGTACGTGGGATCAAGGATCTGCAGCGGATTGTCCGTACCCTTCATAGGTGCGACATTCTGATTGTAGCTACCGTCCGCATTATATACAGGCTGGTCGGGAGCCGAGAGGAGCGTCAGGATCGTAGGCTGCGAGAGCGAGACACTGCTGCTCTGACCGGAGTTGTCACCACTACCCTCCTGTGAGGTGTAGGATACCTGTCCCTTGAAGGAGAGATTGAGCCACTTAGTAGCCTTGTTATCGAGGTTCAGAAGACCTGAGTAGCGCTTGAAGCTACCGAAGGGCGTGACACCCGTCACATCATTGTAGCCCAGCGAAGCAAAGTAGCGTAGAGCATCAACCCCGCCCGAAGCGGAGAGGCTGACATCGCTCAGACGACCCGTTTTTCCGAGGAGTACCTTGCGCCAGTCGGTAGCCGTCGTACGGCTCTTCACCAGAAGGTCTTCATCCGTGACGGCGGCATCGGTGTACTTCGCCTCGAGCTGCTGACGGAGCGCAGCACGCTGAGCGTACTGCGACCCAGTGGGCAGGAGGGCATCAGCTCGGTACAGCTCGTAGTTGATGAGGGCTTCGCGCTGGTAGTCGAAGGCTTCGTTAGCATTCATCAGCTCGAAGGCATTGGTAGCAATACGCGAGAAGCCGGTATTGGCCTTGAAGCTAAAGCTCGTCTTACCCTGCTTACCGCGCTTGGTCGTGATGAGCACGACACCATTAGCAGCACGTGAGCCGTAGAGTGAAGCGGAAGCAGCATCCTTGAGCACTGAGACCGACTCGATATCCTCAGGGTTGATGGAGGCAAGGATGTTGGACGAATAGCCGCCGATACCATAGTTCCCCGTCGTGACAGGCACCCCGTCGACGACGTAGAGAGGCTCGGTAGTCCCGTTGATACTCCCTACCCCACGGATCTGGACCGTTCCAGCTGACCCAGGGTTACCCGTCTGTGAAGCGACGCGGATACCCGAGACCTTACCCGAGAGGGCCTTATCGATGGACTCTACCTTGGCATTGGCAAGCTCAGAAGCCTTGATGCTGGAGGTAGCGCCCGTGAGGGAGGACTTACGCTGGACACCGTAGGCCGATACGACCAGTGGATCAAGCGTCTTCTCCGTGCTCTTGAGCTGGACGCGAAGCTCCTTACCTGCTACGACAGCGACCGTCTCGGCGCCATAACCAATATAGGAGATACGCAGGGTCTTCGCTCCCTCGGGCAGACGGAGGGTAAACTTCCCCTTCGCGTCGGTGAGGGCCCCACTACGGGGGTGCTCAACGCAGATGACCGAAGCACCGTCGATCGGTTCATTGTTCTCAGCCGCAACGACTATCCCAGTCACGGCTACCTGCTTCTGTGCCCAGGTAAGTCCTACGGAGAGAACCAGGAGCAACAGGCTTAGTAAACTCTTTCTCATTAGCGAATTGGTGAATTTGGAGGTGAATATATACAACGAAGAAGCGCTTCTTACAAACTCTTTGTATGGGTATGCTATATACTAACAGGTATACAACAAGCTACTTCGCCTATGGATATGCGTCATCATGCTGAGCCACATCATCGTGTCAGCATACATTCGCATAATCATCATAGACTGGACTTGTTGCATATAGCTATTAGTCTTCTTTTCTTTTGAGTGAAGGGAGGAAGGTGAATTATCCAAGACGGACATCCTTCCGATTGGTGCAAAGGTAAAGCTCTTTTTGAAAACTCCAAATCACGCCCCTCAAAAATGCCCGCACGACACCACTCAATGGAGGGCTATCCACCCGAGCGAAGAGAAAGCACTACCCCATCATACACAGCGACTTACCCCCACCATACAGAAACATCCTGCCACGCTCAAAAAAATTTCTCGCTGAGGGTGATAAACGAACCTATATTGGTCGGCGGGCTGACCAATATAGGTCATGGATACGACCAATATAGGTCGAAGTACGAAGCTATATAGGTCAGCCCGCCGACCAATATAGGTTCGCATCCCCCCTCCCGTGAGGTCACAGACGAGCGCACATAAAAAAGGCTGACCTACCGCAGTAGATCAGCCGAAGAGCATTGGGAGAAGCGGGCTCGTTTGCCCTTAGTAAATCTGAATGAAGCGCACGAGCTCGGCACCAAGGTGGCCGTTGATCTTGCGCTGGAGCTCGGCTTGCTGGAAGCCCAGCTCCTGCCGTACCGCAGATGAAGAGACCTGCAGACGGAGTACCCCTTCATCGAAGCGTACCTCCTGAAGCCAGCGGTACATCGGCCCTAAGAGCTCAGGCAAGTAGTCTCGCAGACGATGCACCAAGAGCTGCTCATACATATCGGGGTCGTCGTCCCACAGCGAGGCGATGGCTTCGCCGAGGAGCACGGTCTTACTCTGCTTCATGAGTGGGGGTGGAGTCGATAGAGCGCACTTCGCCCGAGGACACTTCGAAGAGGCGATAGTCTTCGCCCCAGCTCGTGACGATCTCGTCGAGGTGCTTGCGGTTCGTATCCGTGATGAAGATCTGCCCGAAATCACTCCCTCCGACCAGACGGATGATGCGCTCCACACGCTCAGCATCGAGCTTGTCGAAGATATCATCCAAGAGGAGAAGTGGGCGCTCGGGGTTGGTCGCCGAGAGCAGTGCGTACTGAGCGAACTTCAGCGCGATGAGGAAGGTCTTATTTTGCCCCTCACTCCCGACCTTGCGAATGAGCTCTTCGCCGAGGAGCATCTGCAGGTCATCCTTGTGCAGACCTATAGTCGTATAGCCCATGAGGCGGTCACGCTGACGGGCCTCACGCAGGAGCTCGAAGCAATGGCCCCCGTGCTCAGCGAGCGACGACGTATAGACGAGGCTCACACGATCCTGCCCGCCACTGATAGCGGTATAGTACTGCTGGAAAAGAGGAATGAAGTCACGCACGAAGGCTGCACGACGCTCGTAGAGGAGCGGGCTGACCTGCTCGAGCTGTAGATCAAGGACTTCGAGGACGGCATCATCGGCACGCTGGCTCTTCAGGAGCACATTGCGCTGCTCAAGGATGCGGTGGTATTGTGCAAGTGCCGCCATGTAGACACTATCCTGCTGGGAGAGCTGCTTGTCGACGAAGCGGCGACGCTCGTCGCTCCCCCCGAGGATAAGCTGGTAGTCCTGTGGCGAGACGATGACCAGCGGGAAGGCACCGATATGATCGCTGAGCTTAGGGTACTCCTTCTTGTTGCGCTTGAGCACCTTGCGATGCCCGGGGCGGATCTGCAAGAGCAGCTGACGCTCGTCGCCGAAGTCGCTTCGGTAGACGGCATCAAGCACGGCAGCCTCCTGCCCGTATTGCACGGCGAGGCTGTCGGTGATCGAGAGGTGACTCTTGGTGAAAGAGAGGTAGTGCAGCGCATCCAGCAGATTAGTCTTCCCCATCCCATTGAGGCCAATGAAGCAATTGACCTTGGGGGAGAAGGTGCAGGAGGCCGAGGCGATGCTCTTGAAGTGCAGGAGGTGCAGACGCTGGAGGATCACGGGCGGGAGGGATTAGCGTGGTGCAGAGCCGCCACGAGCCATCTGCTCCTTGGTCGAGAGCATACCGCAGGCAGCAGAGATATCTTCACCGCGGGAGGTGCGGATCGTCGTGGTGTAGCCGCGTGACTCGAGCTGGCGCTTGAAGTGCTCCATCTTATCTCGCGAGAGCGGACGCAGGGGCACATCAGGGATTTGATGGAAGGGGATGAGGTTGATACGGCAAGGGATCCC
The DNA here is from genome assembly GCF_000700805.1 of Porphyromonas sp. KLE 1280. Taxonomy (NCBI): domain Bacteria; kingdom Pseudomonadati; phylum Bacteroidota; class Bacteroidia; order Bacteroidales; family Porphyromonadaceae; genus Porphyromonas; species Porphyromonas sp. KLE 1280. The sequence continues at coordinate 217,519 of NZ_KL362965.1, read as the reverse complement.
ACGCAGGAGGCGAGCAAGCTCCGAAGCGTGCTCGTCGCTATCGTTCACCCCGTCGAAGACGATGTACTCGAAGGAGACGCGGCGCTGCCCCGTGAAGTCAGCTTCGCGGATCATCTGCAGCGTGTCCTCCAGTGGCAGACCACCCTCAGCAGGCATCAGCTCCAGACGCCCTTCGTGGAAGGGATTGTGCAGGCTGACCGCCAGATGGCAGGTCGTCTCGCTGAGGAAGCGCTCGAGGCCACGGCGCACACCTACCGTAGAGAGGGTAACGCGCTTAGGCGACCAGCCCAAGCCCCACGCAGAGGTTAGGACGGAGATGCTCTTCAGTACGTTCGTCGCATTGTCGAGCGGCTCGCCCATACCCATATAGACGACGTTGGTCAGCGAGGCGGATTCCTCGACGGAGAGGACTTGGTTGATGATCTCACCCGAGGACAAGTTCCCCTTGAAGCCCTGCTTACCCGTCATACAGAAGAGGCAGTCCATCTTACAGCCCACCTGCGAAGAGATGCAGAGCGTAGCGCGGTCCTTATCGGGGATAAAGACTGCTTCGACAAGCCCCCCTGTGGAGACGGCGAAGAGGTACTTGCGCGTGCCGTCCTTCGACAGCTGGCTCATCACGGGAGCCGTACGACCGACGGTATAGCGCTCAGCGAGGAGCGTGCGATTGGCTTTGGAGAGGTTCGTCATCTCATCGATGGAAGTGACGCGCTTGTCATAGAGCCACTGGGCTATCTGCTTGCCCGTGAAGCGGGGCATGCCCAGGGAGGTGACCAGCTCGGTAAGCTCATCGAGGGTGCGACCAAGGAGTATTTCTTTGCCTTCTGGCATCGTATGCGGATAAATCGAGGGATGAATGAATAAGGCTGCCCGCAGAGTGTCTTCATGCGGGCAGCCTATTTAATAACTGATATCAGTGGCAAAGGGTTGTCCCGATGCCCCGATAGATGGGGAGCCGGCTACTAATAGAAGCGAGCGCGGTTGTCCTGAATCTTCATCTTCTGGATGAAGTCCGTGAAGACACGGTAGCTGTACTGACGAGCCAGACCGAGCTCCTGCTGCTTGACCTGTGCAGCGACAGCAGCGGGATCGTTAGGCGTAGCAGCGACAGGCTGGAGGACCATGACTTCGGCATTGCTTGCAGCGAAGGGCTTAGAGAGCTTACCCATGGGAGTCGTCATAGCTACGCCGTTGAAGGTAGCAGGCTCGCTACCACGGACGAGGTAGTTGACGTCGACGAGGGTATCGACCTTCGTCTGGAGCTCCGTAGCGTAAGCATCAAGAGAAGCGAGGTTCTTGCCTTCGAGGTTCTTAGCGAGGGTCTCAGCCTTCTTCTTGCTGGTGAGGTAAGCTACGATCTCATCCTTGACAGCGGAGAGAGGAGCTACGCCAGCAGGCGTGTGCTTGACGACTGCGGGGATGACGAGGTAGTCCGTACCGCAGGTATAGAGCTTCTGGCTGACTTCGCCGTCCTTAGCACCGATAGCCCAGCTGATGACCTGACGCGAGCTGGGGATCTGCCCGAGAGCAGCCGTCTGCGTCGTCACAGGGATGTTGCGAGCTACGCTGAAGCCTTCCTTCTCGGCCTTCTTAGCCATAGCATCGAAGCCACCGCCACCACCGAGGATGCGGTTCATAGCTGCGTACTTAGCGTTGTAGGTCTCAGGAGAGAACGTAGCGGGTACCGAGAGGAATGCTACCTGATAAGCATCTACTGCAGGCTGGGGATTCTCAGCACGTACGAGGACGGAGAGAGGAGCCCGACCGAGACGAACGACCGTACCGAAGGGTACCTTGTAGAGCGTATCGAGGTTGAGAGCTGAGCCCTGAGAGAGCTGTACCAGCTGTGATTCGGTGAAGGTGCTATCGACCGAGCCGTAGCGGTTAGGCATCTGGATAAGGCCACCCGTAGCCGACGTAGAGGGGTCGATGCTGTGCTTCTTAGCCAGCTCAGCGAAGCTAGCACCCGCATGAAGCTGTGCGAGCAGGCTGTCTGCCTGACCCTTGACGCTGTCGTTGAGGACGATCATACGGACAGAGACGCCCGAGGTCACCGTCTTCTTACCGACGAGCTTGATGATATCGTAGCGGTCGCTGACGAGCTGAGGATCGCTGACGGCACCAGCCTCAGCACCCTTGATGAAGGCAACCTGCTCAGCACCGAGGCCCAGCGCATCGAGCTCAGCACCGGTGAGGTAGCTCTTGGAGAAGAACTTGCTGGAGGTAGCGAAGCCACGGAGTACAGACTCGACGTTGGCGGCATTTGCATTGCGAAGCTCAGCGACAGCCTTCTCCTTCTCAGTAGCAGCGTTCTTGTAGTCTTCCTGCGAAGGAGTGACCTGCAGGCTGATGTAGCTCACCTCGGTGAGAGGGTACTGCATCTTGTAGAAGTCCTTGTGCTCGTCGTAGTACTTCTTCACCTCGCTATCGCTGGGCTTAGCCGCCTCGTCTGCGATCTGAGCAGCAGAGGTGCGCACGAGAGCGATGCTACGGCTTTCCTTACCGACGGAGAGCTCACGGTCTACATCGTTGATCTTATAGGTACGAGCGAGCAGCGTAGAGAGCTTCTGCTGGAGACGCTGAGACTTGATCTGCTTCTGGAGCTGCTCGAACTGGCTCTTAGCCTGCAGGAGCTGACCACGCTGCTCAGCAGGAGCGGCCTGGATCTGCTTATCAGAAAGCTGCTTGATGATCTCGTTGATCTGCTTCTCATCTGCCGAGCCGAAGAACTGTGCAGCCAATGGCGAGGGAGCGATCCCCTTACCCACGAGGAGTGCATAGAGTTCGTCGTCAGATACGCCGAGGCCGACCTTTGAGGTCACCTCATTGAGGGCATACTCCGAGATGTACTCTTGGGCCAGTTGGTTATTCAGCTGCATACGTTGCTCATCGGAGAGCTGCTGGCCCTGGGCTTGAGCCTGGTCTTCGAGCTCCTTGAGGCGCATGCTATACTCTTCGATCGAGACATCTTTGCCATCGATGGAGAGAGCCGTACGCTCATTCTTGCTCCAGAAGGTGCGCCCACTGGTGAAGAGGTCACCGATGACAAAGCCCGCCAGGGCGATCCCGATGACCACGACCAGCAGTACCGAATGACTTCGGATCTTCTCTAATACTGCCATTGTTTGTTGTTACCTATGGATGAATAGTGTTTATATTTCAGTCTTTGAGGAACAAAGATACAAACACTCCGACGAATACTCAAATACAAAGGGCCTTCTCAGAAGGAAGTGGGATAAGGGAAGCGCACTTCCCCTATCCCACTGCTTCGGATGGCGTATATAAATACGGTGTATGGAGTACCCGCAGAGCGCTGCTTAGTCCCGTGGAAGCTCCTCGAAGTCAACGTACTCGTCGCTTGAGGGGCGGGTGAACTTGCGAGCCTCGATATCATCAAGCTCCTGCTTCTGGCGGCTGTCCGAGCTCTCTGCCGTGCCTTCACGACGCTCAGAGGATGCCCCAGGGGCACCGTAGCCACGATTGCGGTAGGCCTCACCACCGGCTGCCTCGGTCATACGGCGCTGCAGGCGCTGGAGGAGCTTCACGGCCAGCCAAGCTTGGATCGTAGGCCAGTAGAGGTAGAGGAGGACACCGATGAGGATTATTATCAGGAGGCTCATATCGAAATTCGGATTTATCTAATACATACTATGTGACAAAGCTCCTCTTTCAAAGAGCGTGCCACAGCACTCCGCTTAGGACTTCTCGCCCTTCTGCTGAGGAAGGAGTGACAGCAGGAGGTAGGCGATGATCGTCACACTGCAGCCGAACCAGCCCAGCCACACGACCGACCCGACAGCCACCACGATGAGCACCAGCTGAGGCCACTTGTGGCTCAGGGGCTCCTTCGAGAGCTTGAAGGAGAACATCGGCAGCTCGCTGACCATCAGCAGGGATAGCACGAGCGTCAGCACTAGATAAGTGATGAGCGTGGCCGAAGCACCGATGGACAGCCCGAAGGAAGGGATCGCAGCTGCAGCACCGATCCAGAAGAGCGCGTTCGAGGGGACGGGAAGTCCGAGGAACGAGGTCGACTGGCGCGTGTCGTTATTGAACTTCGCCAGGCGCAGTGCAGCAAAGGCCACGACGACGAAGACGCCATAGTTCAGATAATTCCCTGCATCCAAGCCCTCCAGTCCACGGAAGACAAGGGTAGCGGGAGCCAAGCCGAAGCTCACGACGTCGGCCAGCGAGTCGAGATCCTTCCCGATCGGAGAGGACACACCCAGCAGGCGTGCTACCATCCCATCGAAGAAGTCAAAGACGGCCGAGAGGACGATGAGCCACATAGCGATATCGGGGCGACCTGCATAGAGCGTGAAGACGATAGCCAGCACACCTGAGAGGAGGTTCCCCGCGGTCAGCATATTAGGTATATGCTTCTTGATATTCATTCCTACTATTATATATACGTATAGGGAGGGGCGCTATACTGCTTAGCGAGGCAGCGTAGCGATGTCGGTGATATTCCCCTGGACCTTCTGCCCGACCTTGACGTGCACCTTCGTGCCGAGGGGGAGGTAGAGGTCGACACGAGAGCCGAACTTAATGAAGCCGAGGTTCTGGTTGATATTCACACGTTGACCGACCTCTGGATAGGTGACGATACGGCGTGCGATAGCCCCAGCAACCTGACGGACGAGGATGCGATCCCCACCCTCACTGCGGATGATGACAGCAGAGCGCTCATTGTCCGTACTGCTCTTAGGCAGGTGAGCCGAGAGGAAGCGTCCATCGGTGTGCGAGACATGCTCGACGACGCCATTACAAGGAATCCAGTTGACGTGCATATCAAAGACGCTCATAAAGACGGATACCTGCAGGCAGCGGCAGCCAAGCAGCTCCGTCTCCTCCGTCTCCTCGACGACGACGACACGGCCGTCAGCAGGGCACACGATCTCCAGCGAGCCATCGCTGTGCTTGCGAGGCTCATAGCGGAAGAAGTTGATGACAGTCAGATAGAAGAGGATCGAAATAGCCAGGAAGATGTAGCTAAACGTCCCTCCCGCAAAGAGAGCAATGAAGGCATTCAGCCCGATAAGAGTGATAGCAAAGCCAATGAGTGGGCCGCGCCCTTCTTTGTGAAGTAACATAGGGGTCTATTGAGTGGACACTTTATGACATAGGTAATATATCGTGCAAATATACTTAAAAAAGCCTATACCTCAGACAAAAGAGGGACAGCTTCACGGCAAGCACCTGACATTATGCCATACTGACACGGCCTTATTCTCCCCTTCTTTCCCCCACTTTTCAGCCCTCGTATATAGCTCCTTCCCCACGGATATCGGAAGTCCATCTCCGAGAGGGATTAAGTGGCCCCATATAGGTTGCCTCAGCGACCAATATAGGATCATACCTCATACCACTATTGAGACTGTTGCCGCAAGTCCTACCCTCTATTTAGCGTGCTAAGGCATCGTACGCCCAGCTCCCCGATATACCTCTCCGAAGTGACCAGCAAGCCCTTCGTCCCTTCGCGAGTATTCCTCTTATCCAGCGGAGGGAAAATTGTCCTTCTCGTGAAGAAAAAAGCGCCTTCACGTAGTGATTTTTCCATATCTACGCACGTAGATTTAAAGACCAGACACGTAAATCCAAATATCCACGTACGTAGATATTAGAGCCACGTACGTAGTCCACACTTTTCTACCACTCGTCCGCAACTTTTATCCCTACGCGGAGCAACAACCTAATAGAAGTCACTTCACAAAGCTATATAGCTTTCTTCGCCATCCTATATAGCTCTACCTACGCAACCATATACCTATATGCAACCATATACCTATATAATAGATACCTGCGCGCGTGAGGTATCTCATATAGTAGATACACACCGAAGAATTATCGTACATTTGCGGTACAGTGAACTATAAATATCTTTTCACCTCTTAAACCACAAACAAGCGATGAGGCTCAAGAAAATCATCTTATCCCTCCTCTCGGCGCTCTTCGTAGGCACTACACTGGGCCTGCCTTCGGCTGCTCAAGCCCAAGCTCCCAGCGAGATGCCACCACTCCCCATAGACACCGCCGTCCGTATCGGAAAGCTCCCCAATGGTCTGACCTACTTCATTCGTCACAATGAAGAGCCCAAGGGTAGAGCAGAATTCTATATCGCCCAGAAGGTAGGCTCGATGCAGGAAGAAGACTCGCAGCAGGGTCTGGCTCACTTCCTCGAGCATATCGCCTTCAACGGCACAAAGAACTTCCCAGGCAAGGGGATCATCAACTTCCTCGAGAGCATAGGTGCCAGCTTCGGTGGCAACATCAATGCTTACACGAGCTTCGACAAGACGGTCTACACGCTGATGAAGATCCCCGTCCCACGCAAGAGCATCATCGATAGCTGTATCCTCGTACTCCACGACTGGAGTAGCTTCATCAGCCTCGAGGATAAGGAGATCGACGCTGAGCGTGGTGTCATCGAAGAAGAATGGCGTCGCAGCAATAGCGGGGATATGCGCAACATGGAGAAGCTCCTCGACTTTGCCTTCCCTGGCAACAAGTACGGTAAGCGCCTCCCCATCGGTAAGATGGAGATCGTACGCAGCTTCCCCTATCAGGTCCTGCGCGACTACTACAAGAAGTGGTACCGCCCCGACCTGCAGGCGGTCATCATCGTCGGTGACGTCGATGTCAACTACACGGAGGCTCAGATCAAGAAGATCTTCGCCGACATCCCTGCTCCAGTGAATGCTGCTGAGCGCGTCTACATCCCTGTCGAAGACAACGTCAAGCCCATCGTAGGTATCGCTGCTGACAAGGAAGCTACGCAGAATTCGATCAATATCTCTTACAAGAGCGATGTCACGCCTGCTGATGTCCGTGCTACCCTCATGGGTCCCCTCGAGGACTACATCAATAGTGTCGTCTCATCGATGATCACCCAGCGCTTCAGCGACATCGTCAAGAAGCCTAATGCACCCTTCGTCAACGCTTCCGTTGACTTCGGTAACTACGTCGTCGCTAAGACCAAGGACGCTGTCAACTTTGACGCTACCTTCAAGGAAGGGCAGTGGGAGCCCGCTCTCAAGGCTCTCGTAGCTGAGATCGTACGCCTCAAGACGTACGGCTTCACGCCTGGCGAATATAGCCGCGCTAAGAAGGACTACCTCGTCAGCATGAAGAACTTCTACAACGAGCGTGACAAGCGTACCAGCGATGCTTGGGCAAACGTCTATGTAGACTACTTCGAAGACGGTGGTTACCTCCTCGATATCCCCACACACTACCAGCTCATCCAGGGCATCGCTGAGCAGTTCCCACTCGAGCAGATCAATGCTATGATCAAGCAGCTTGACCTCGAGAAGAATGTACTCGTCGCTCTGACCAGCGTAGAGAAGCCCAGCGTCAAGCTCCCCAGCATCGAGGAGCTCACGAAGAAGTACCTCGACTATACCAAGCAGCAGGTCGAAGCTCCTAAGGACGAGGTCAGCAACGAGAAGCTCATCGACAAGCTCCCCATGAAGGGTAAGATCGTCAAGACCGAGAAGAACGGTCAGTACGGCTCTACCATCTGGACGCTCTCCAACGGCACGAAGGTCTACATCAAGAAGACCGACTACAAGGAAGATGAGATCCTCTTCAAGGGTCGCCGCGATGGTGGGTACTACAACTTCACCAAGCCCAACGCTACGGATCTGAAGGTCCTCAACAGCCTTGCTGCTATCGGTGGTCTCGGTAAGTTCGATGAGTCAGCTCTCGAGAAGGCCCTCAGCGGTCGCATCGCTTCTGTCTCTGCGACGGTCTCCAATATCAGCGATGATGTAGCAGGTAGCACGACGAAGGAAGACCTCGAGACGATGCTCCAGCTCCTCTACCTCAACTTCACAGCTGTACGTGCTGACAAGGACGCCTTCCAGGCTTGGCAGGAGCGCACCATCAGCCAAATCGAGGCAAGCAAGGCAAATCCGCTCTCCTTCCTCGGCGACTCCGTCACGCGCTTCATCTTCCCCAACAACCCTGAGCGCTATCCACTCAGCGTTGAAGAAGTCAAGAGCGTGAACTACGATCGTGTACTCCAGCTCTTCCGCAGCCGCTTCGCCAATGCCCGCGGCTTCGAGTTCTACTTCGTAGGTAATGTCGACGAAGCAGCCCTCCGCCCTCTCGTAGAGCAGTACATCGCTTCACTCCCCGCGCAGAAGGTCTACACCGACAAGGCTCACACGAACCGCGTCCCCGTAGAGCGCCTCGGCACGAACAAGAAGGAGTACAGCGCTCCTATGGAGACGCCTATGGGTATCGTCATCGACGGTCTCTCAGCTCCTACGACCTACAGCCAGCAGGAAGGTCTGACGAGCGCTGTGCTTGAGTCTATCCTCGATCAGCTCTACACGAAGACCATTCGTGAGGATGCAGGTGGTGCCTACAGCGTCGGTGTCCTCGCTGACGTATCACGCTTCCCCAGCCCACGCACGAACGTCACCGTCCAGTTCCAGACTGACCCCGCTAAGGCCGTAGCTATGAACGAGCTCGTCTTCAAGGGTCTCGAAGGTATCGTCAAGGACGGCCCCTCTGCTGAGTACTTCGACAAGGCTGTCAAGAATCTCAAGAAGGCTCACGGCGAAAGCCTCCGCAAGAACAGCTACTGGCTCGGTCAGCTCGCTCGCTTCTACGGTCAAGGCTTCGACTTCGTGACGAACTACGACAAGCTCCTCGACGCCGTCACGCCTCAGTCTGTACAGGCTCTCGCTAAGAAGCTCTACGAGTCTAAGGACCGCACGGAGATCCTCTTCCGCTCCACCGAGGCTAAGAAGTAAGCACTTCGCAGCCCTCCCCCACTTCATATAGCAAGCCGGGCACCCTCCCCTTCTGAGGATGCCCGGCTTGTCGCTTAATGAACAATTCGCCCCCGTTCACGCTTATCATACCAACGAGCAGTATTCTATCACCTCGTAGCAACTAACTGAATAATGAAGAAAGTCATCCTCAGCCTCGCCCTCATCTCCGCAGGTCTCTTCTCGAGCTATGCCTGCACGGCCAAGGCTTCGAGCAACGCTGCTTCTGCCTCCACCGAGACGACCGCAGCTGCACCCAGCGAAGAAACTGCTGCCGACGACAAGGCCGCAGAAGGCGCTATCAAGCACATCGACGCAGCCTACCTGCGCAAGTACATCTGGGACTATAAGGAAGAGCCCTCGAAGTTCGTCTTCAAGGGCAGCCGTCCCGCTATCATCGACTTCTACGCCGACTGGTGCGGTCCCTGCCGTAAGCTCAGCCCCAAGCTCGAAGCTATCGCTAAGAAGTATGCGGGTAAGATCGACGTCTACAAGATCGATATCGACAAGGAAGCTGGTCTGGCCAATATCTTCGGTGTGAAGAGCATCCCAATGTGCCTCTTCATCCCTATGCAGGGTACGCCCATCCAGACGGTAGGCGATCTCACTCCCGATCAGATCGAGGAGACCATCAAGCAGATCTACTCCGACGCGAAGTAGGCCCAGCGAGTCATTCGCATCTACAATAAAAGCTCATCCCCACACTGCCTGATGGCAGTGTGGGGATGAGCTTTTATTGTAGCGTCCGAGTGAGGAAGTCGCTTACTTCTTCGCTGGACGGGGGATGAAGTCGAAGCCCGTGTAAGGACGAAGAGCCTCGGGGATGCGGATACCTTCGGGCGTCTGGTTGTTCTCCAGCAGTGCTGCGACGATACGGGGAAGAGCCAGTGCACTACCATTGAGCGTGTGCACGAGCTGGACACCCTGCTCAGCGTCACGATAGCGGCAGCGCAGACGGTTGGCCTGGTAGCTCTCGAAATTCGACACAGAGCTGACCTCGAGCCAACGCTTCTGTGCAGCCGAGAAGACCTCGAAGTCATAGGTCAGTGCGCTGGTGAAGCTCATATCGCCACCGCTCAGACGCAGGATGCGCCAGGGTAGCTCGAGCTTCGTGACGAGCGTCTCTACGTAGGCGACCATCTCATCGAGGCGCTGATAGCTGCGCTCGGGCTTGTCGATGCAGACGATCTCTACCTTATCGAACTGGTGGAGGCGGTTCAGACCACGCACATCCTTACCATACGACCCAGCTTCGCGGCGGAAGCAGGCAGAATAAGCCGTGTTGCGTACGGGCAGATCCTTCTCCTCGAGGATGACATCACGATAGATATTCGTCACAGGCACCTCAGCCGTGGGGATGAGATAGAGGTTGTCCACCGTAGCGTGGTACATCTGCCCTTCCTTGTCAGGGAGCTGACCCGTGCCGTAGCCAGAGTCTTCGTTGACGACGTAGGGAGGCTGTACCTCGAGGTAACCAGCTTCACGAGCATTGTCGAGGAAGAAGTTGATGAGCGCGCGCTGCAGGCGAGCTCCATAACCCTTATAGACGGGGAAGCCAGCACCCGAGATCTTCACCCCCAGCTCGAAGTCAATGAGGTCATAGTCCTTCGCCAGCTCCCAGTGGGGCTCGGCGGTAGCATCGAGTGCGGGCATCTCGCCACCAGTCTTGACGCAGACGTTGTCCTCAGCCGTAGCGCCTTCGGGCACGATGTCGGCGGGGAGGTTAGGTACAGAGAGCAGGATCTCACGGATCTTAGCTTCGGCCTCGGCCTTCTTCTCCTCAAGGCTCTTGCTTGCTTCCTTGAGCAGTGCCACCTGAGAGCGGATGCTCTCAGCCTGCTCCTTGGCGCCCTGCTTCATCAGATCACCGATCTCCTTAGCGAGGGCCTTCTGACGAGAGAGACTGGCATCGAGCTCCTGCTGAGAGCGACGGCGGATCTCATCGAAGTTTAGGACTTCGGTGATCGCTTCGCGTGCCTCGAATTGCTTCTTGCGGAGGCGCTCAATGACCGCCTCGGTATTCTCCTTGATTTGCTTGAGTGTAAGCATAATGTCTCGTGTGGGGTATAATGAGAGGAGGTCGCTCCCTCCGGGCTGTGTAGACCCTTCTGGAGCAACCTCCGGTTGACTTGTCTGACGTGTGCTCCGTCTTAGGCCTCAGCCGCGATGGAGACGTACGAGCGGTCGTTCTTCTTGCGAGTGAAGACCACCTTACCGTCGATCAGTGCATAGAGCGTGTGGTCCTTACCGATACCTACGCCTGCACCTGGGTGATGCTGCGTGCCACGCTGGCGGACGATGATGTTACCAGCCTTAGCGTGCTGACCACCGAAGAGCTTTACTCCGAGTCGCTTACTTTCTGATTCGCGTCCGTTCTTGGAGCTACCTACACCTTTTTTATGTGCCATTGTCTTATGTCTAAACTAATGCGGTGATACAATTACTTACGCTACGATTTCCTTGACGAGGACTTCGCTGAACTGCTGGCGGTGGCCATTGAGCTTGCGATAGCCCTTACGGCGCTTCTTGTGGAAGACAAGTACCTTGTCGCCCTTTACAAGAGGCGTGATGATTTCGCACACGACCTTAGCACCAGCCACTACAGGCGTACCTACAGTGACAGCACCATCCTTGTCTACGAGGAGGACCTTGTCGAATTCTACTACTGCGCCACTCTCAGCACCCTTGACGTGGTGAATGAAGAGGCGACGGCCCTGTTCTACATTGAACTGCTGGCCCTGAATGTCTACGATGACGTACATTATCGTTGATAACTAAAAAGTTAGCCCCGTAGGGTGCCACCCGCTCCACAGCGGAGGGACGGTCTTCTTCTCCTACCCTACATAGGAAATTCGGTCACAAAGATACAAAAATATCTGATACAACACCTTGCACTCCCTTGACTTTCACCGAAGAAACTTCCTCAGTCCGAGCTCTTCTCCTACCCTACATAAGGCAATATCTCTCCCTCCCGAGAAGCACCCACTGCGACCTGCCGTATCACGAAGTTCCACAGTAAGGGGTGTGAACCTATATTGGTCGCTGCTCCAACCTATATTGGTCAGCGCACGAAGCTATATTGGTCGTCACAGCGACCTATATAGGTCAACCCGACGACCAATATAGGTTGCAAAAGCCCCTTCACACCGAGACAACATAACACCATAAGGGGAAACCACTTACGAAACACATAGAAATGCTATCCAAACTCCTTTATCATTCCAGAAACCAAGCGACCTCTATACCTCCGACAGCCTCACCCAGATGAGGTCGCACGCAGCGCACAGGATCCCGCGCCCTATCCTATCGAAACTCGTACATTTGTAGCCAGAGGATATTGCAAATACAGGCATTCGGATCCACCGATTAGGAGTCTGCACCCCCGCATATTCACTCTGGCAGAGCAAAGGATCAGACTTAGACAATCATCACAACTCCAAATAAGTATGGACACAGAGCTGGATATACAGCGATTCTTTCAAGAGGTAGCGAGCATCTGCGCCTTAGGACAAGAGCAGCAGGAGGAGCGAAATCGCAAAGGCGAAAACTACAATCTCTTTAGCATCCTTAACATAGAGCGCTACGAATTAAAGCACTCCGCCCTAATCGCTAATCTACTTGACCCCAAGGGAAGCCACGGATGCGGCGATGCCTTCCTAAGAGCTTTCTTTGAGATCGCACTGAAGGAGCGAGCCTATCCTTTCGAGGGCTGTACACTCCCGGATAGCGATACAGAGTATTATACAGGCCCCATAGCAGGCGATACCGGCGGGCGCATTGACATCCTCGTGAAAAGTAGCCGCTACGGACTCATCATAGAGAACAAGATTTACGCTGGAGATCAAGACAAGCAACTGACTCGCTACGACAACTATGGCAAGGAGACTTTTGGTGCAGACGGATATCTCTTGGTTTATCTCACGCTATATGGATGCGACGCCAGCAAAGAGAGCACAGCCACGAAAAGTGCTGAGGAAGTAGGCTACTTGCGCCTATCGTACGCAGAAGACATCCTTCGCTGGCTGGAGCAATGCGTGCGACTGGCCGACAACAAGCCCCTCGTCCGAGAGTCTCTCAATCAGTATATCCGAACTATCAAGCAACTCACCTATCAAGATATGAATCAAGAGAATATCCAGACAATCATTGATCTTGCAGTTGATCACCCCGAAGTAGTGGCCACGCTATCAAGCAAACGTGATGCAATCGCTGAGGGAATTAGAGAGAAGTACATCTTCGACAAACTGAAGGAATATGCCGATCAAAAGGGCTGGTTGTACGATGATAGTGAGTCTTCGTATAATGAAGAAGAGCCTAAAATCCGCTTCCGTAAAGAAGGCTGGGATGGCTCTATCATCATATCAGCAGATAGCGAAGATAAAAAATCGAACTATGGCTGGTGGATGAACCTCTGGATAGGCATAGACTCAAAGGTGACTGGAGCGAAAAAACTTGCTTGCTTAGAAAAGCAAAGTCCTGAATATCCTATGGGATGGGAGTACCTCACGACACCAAACTGGTACTCAGCCGAGAACTTCCCCGCGATGAAAACAAGTGTCGCCCAAGAGATCATCAACAAACTTAACGAGATCATAGAGGAATTGGGCGTCAAGTAGGGTAAGTAGAGCGACCCTACCCCACACAAGGCAACATCTCCCTCCTCCCAAGCAGCGCACCCCGAAGTCAATCGTAATACGACGCCATACAGCAAAGCGGTGTGAACCTATATTAATCGTCACGGTGACCAGTACTGCTTCGCGTCGTGACCAGTACTGGTCACGACGCGAAGCAGTACTGGTCGCTATAACCAACCAGTACTGGTCAACTCAGCGACCAGTACTGGTCGCAAAGCCCCCTCGCCGATAGTGCAGAAACGCATTACGCCCCAGGCTGCCGAAGCGGCCTGGGGCGTAATGTCTATTGGTATATCGTGAGTGAAGTTGACCGCGACTTAGTCGAGGGTCTTCTTGATCTCGATTTCTTCGTAGGCCTCGATGATGTCACCGACCATGATGTCGTTGTAGCCATCGATATTCAGACCGCAATCCTGACCCATGACGACTTCCTTAGCATCGTCCTTGTAGCGCTTGAGAGAGCCGAGCTCGCCCTGGTACTTGACGATACCATCGCGGATAAGGCGGATCTTGTTGTTGCGCTTGATCTTCCCTTCGACGACCATACAGCCGGCGATAGTACCGACCTTGGTGATCTTGAAGGTCTGCTGGACCTCGAGGTTGGCCACGACATTCTCCTTGATTTCGGGCGAAAGCATCCCTTCCATAGCGGACTTGATGTCTTCGATGGTGTCGTAGATGATCGAGTAAGTACGGATCTCTACGCCCTCACGGTCTGCCAGACGACGAGCGGCCTGGCTGGGACGCACCTGGAAGCCCAGGATGATAGCCGAAGAAGCAGAGGCGAGCACGACGTCACTCTCGGAGATCTGACCAACACCCTTGTGGATGACGTTGACCTGAATTTCCTCCGTAGAGAGGCGGATGAGCGAGTCGGAGAGCGCTTCGATAGAGCCGTCCACGTCACCCTTGATGATGACATTGAGCTCCTGGAAGTTGCCCAGAGCACGGCGGCGAGCGAGTTCGTCGAGGGTAAGCCCCTTCTTCGTACGGTTGTCCTGCTCACGCTTGAGCTGCTCACGCTTGCTGGCGATGCTACGCGCTTCCTGCTCGGTCTCCATGACGTTGAAGGTCTCACCTGCGGTAGGTGCACCATCCAAGCCAAGGATCAGAACGGGTTCGCTGGGACCAGCCTTCTCGACCTTCTGGTTACGCTCGTTGAACATAGCCTTCACACGGCCATAGTGCGTGCCCGAGAGGACGACATCACCCTGCGAGAGCGTACCGTTCTGCACGAGGACGGTAGCCACATAACCACGGCCCTTGTCAAGCGAAGACTCGATGACGGAGCCGACAGCACGGCGCTTGGGGTTGGCCTTGAGCTCAAGAAGCTCAGCTTCGAGGAGGACCTTCTCCAGCAGCTCATCGATGTTGATGCCCTGCTTAGCGGAGATCTCCTGACACTGGTACTTACCGCCCCATTCCTCGACGAGGTAGTTCATGGCAGCGAGCTGCTCACGGATTCGGTCGGGGTTAGCGGCGGGCTTATCGATCTTATTGATCGCGAAGACCATGGGCACACCAGCAGCGGCGGCATGGTTGATAGCTTCCTTCGTCTGAGGCATCACGTCGTCGTCAGCAGCGACGATGATGATAGCGATGTCGGTGACCTTTGCCCCACGAGCACGCATAGCGGTGAAGGCTTCGTGACCCGGAGTATCGAGGAAGGTAATACGCTTACCGTCCTTGAAGCGGATGCTGTAAGCACCGATGTGCTGGGTGATCCCCCCTGCTTCGCCAGCGATGACGTTGGTATTGCGCAGGCGGTCGAGGAGCGACGTCTTACCGTGGTCGACGTGACCCATGACGGTGACGATAGGAGGACGGCTGATGAGGTCAGCTTCGTCATCGACCTCTTCTTCCTGCGTGATGGCTTCGACGACCTCAGCGCTGACGAAGTCGGTCTTGTAGCCGAATTCCTCTGCGACCATCTCGATGGTCTCAGCGTCGAGGCGCATGTTGATAGACACCATCAGACCGATGCTCATACAGGTAGCGATGACCTGCGTCACGGGGACGTCCATGAGATTTGCGAGGTCACTCACCGTCACGAACTCGGTGAGCTTCAGCGTACGGCTTTCGGCTTCGCTACGCTCCTGAGCGTCGAGAGCTGCAGAGCGAGCGGCATCACGCTTGTCCTTACGGTACTTAGCGGACTTAGCACCCTGCTGATTCTTACCCGTCAGACGAGCAAGTGTCTCCTTGACCTGGCGCTGTACATCTTCGTCAGTGACGACAGCCTTCTGAGGCTGCTGGCTCTGACGCTTGGCCTTACGACCGGTCTTCTGCTCGGCAGCGCCCTGCTGGACATTGCCACGACCACCACGGTTGTTGGGGTCTGCGGAGCGGCCATTGCCAGCGTTGCCATTGCGCTGTCCGGGCTTCTTCGTGCCATTGTCCGTCACCTTAGCGGCTTCGGCCTTGACATCGACGGGGCCCTTACCGATACGGGTACGCTTACGACCCTTGTCGGCAGCGGACTTCTTGGCGGGGCGCGTATTATCGTTGATCGAAGAGAGGTCGATCTTACCTACTACATTGAAGCTGATCCCTGCACTTGGAGTCGAAGGGCGATAGATCTCGGGCTCACGCACCGTCGGCTCTTCAGCTGCGGGAGCAGCCTTGGGCTCGGGCTTGACCTCGGGTGCTGCAGGGGCAGGCTCGGGAGCAGGAGCGGGCTTAGGCTCAGCCTTGGGGGCGGGAGCTTCGACCTTAGGAGCAGGAGCAGGCTCGGTCTTGGGTTCAGGCTTGACCTCTACCTTGGGCTCGGGCTTCACTTCGGGTGCTGGAGCCTCCGCCTTAGGAGCGGGCTTTGGCTTAGGCTCGGCCTTCGCCTTGGCGGCGGGCTTGGGTTCAGCCTTCTTCTCCGTGGCGATGGAGCCCTTGATATTGAGGCTGGGGCGGCGATCCTCGGGGACGACTGTCTCGATGTGCTTCACCTTCGCGGGAGCGGGCTCAGCAGCGGGGGCCTCGGGCTTAGCAGCAGGCTTGGCAGGCGCAGGCTTAGCAGTGGCACCACTGAGGGTGTCAAGGAGCGCGGCGATCTCGGCCTTGCCCATGCCCTTGCCGTGCTCAGCGATGAGCTGCTCGGCCACCTCGCGGGGTACGCGAGTGTTGGGGGTGATCGTATTGACGTCTAAGACGTTCTTCTTCTCTAACGAATCCTTGAATGAGCCAATCCCTACGTTGAGTTCCTTGGCCAAGGTAAAGAGCTTGATGTCCTTTGGCATGTATCTTCTCTTTTGAATGGTTTATGTCCGCCTCTTCACGGGCTCGCTGCTGGCTTGCTCGGGCTTCTCGCTAATGGGTATCTACACTACAGGGAGCGACAGCTGGGCAGCGGGCGGGCGGGACGGATTAGTCTTCTTCTCCCTCTTCGGTGGCGAGCTCAGCGGTGGGCTCGTCAGCTTCGTAGGGCTCTTCTTCGGAGAACTCGGCGCTGAGGACCTCGAGGATACGGTCGAGGACGTCTTCGTCCAGCTCAGTCTTCGCAAGGAGCGTAGCACGATCCTCGCGCAGTACGGACTTAGCCGTAGTGTAGCCTTCCTCCTTGAGGGCCTGGATCATCTGCTCGTCGATCTCGTCAGAGAACTCGTCGAGGTAGATATCCTCTTCACCCGTAGCACCCTCTTCGTCGCGGAAGATCTCGATACGGTAGCCCGTCAAGAGAGAGGCCAGCTTGAGGTTGGCAGCGTTCTTACCGATAGCCAAGGGCACCTGATCGGGGCGCATGTAGACCTCGGCCTGCTTGATTTCTTCGTCCTCATCGCTGAGGGCGATAGCCACGGCCTTCCCAGGGCTGAGTGCGCGCTGGATGAAGAGCATGGGGTTCGTGGTGTAGGTCGTCACGTCGATGTTCTCACCCTTCAGCTCGCGGACGATGCTGCGGATACGCGAACCGTTGACCCCGACGCAAGCCCCTACGGGGTCGATGCGGTCGTCATACGACTCTACGGCGATCTTAGCGCGCTCACCAGGGATACGGGCTGCGGCACGGATCGTGATCAGGCCATCGGCGATCTCAGGCACATTGAGCTCCAAGAGACGCTTGAGGAACTCTGGGCTTACGCGCGAAAGGATGACCTTAGGATTGCTGTTCTCGTTCTCTACACGCTCGATGACAGCGCGTACCGTCTCACCCTTGCGGAAGAAGTCGCCAGGGATCTGCTCAGTCTTGGGCATGAGGAGCTCGTTGCCCTCATCGTCGATGAGCAGGGCTTCACGCTTCCATACCTGATAGACTTCGGCGGAGATCAGCTCGCCCACACGGCCTGCGAAGCTGTGGTAGAAGTGCTCCTTCTGCAGCTCGAGGATCTTACTTGCCAGGGCCTGACGCAGGTTGATGACTGCGCGGCGACCGAAGGAGTTGAAGTCGACTGCATCGACGAAGTCCTCGCCGACGGAGATCTCCGAGTCAAAGCGCTGGGCTTCGCTCAGGGGCACCTCACGCACCTCATCGACGAAGTCCTCATCGGCGACGACGTGACGCGTGCGCCAGATCTCGAAGTCACCCTTCTTCTCGACGTTGATGATGACGTCAAAGGTATCGTCCGAGCCAAACATCTTCGACAGGACATTGCGGAGGGAATCCTCCATGACCGCGATCAGCGTATTGCGGTCGATACTCTTGAGCTCCTGATACTCGAGGAGCGCTTCGATCAAGCTGGTAGTCTCTTTCTTCTTTGCCATGGGGCTATTATATAGGTTTATTCTTCTACTTGGATAGGGTGGTGAGTTTAGAACTTCAAGACGCGCTTGGTCTGTAGCACCTCATCCATAGGGATGGGGAGGGCTTCCTCGACCTCGATCTTGCGCTTCTGACCCTCGGGGCGTACCTTGCGTACGACGGTGAGGGTGATCGCTTCGGCAGTAGCGTCGGAGAGGACGCCCTTCTCCTTGATGCCTCCCTTACGGAGCACCTCGACCTCCTCACCGATAGCGTCGGTGTACTGACGGAGGACCTTGAAGGGTGCGGTGAGGCCTGCGGAGCCTACCTCGAGCTCGAAGTCCTCTGCCTCACGGTCCAGCTGCCCCTCGATATGCTTCGAGAGAGCTACGCATGCATCGATGCTGATGCCCCCACGGGCACCCAGCTCGACGATAATACGATTGCCAGGGTGGACAGCGACTTCTACAATATAATAATCGGGGTGCTCGGTGGCACAGTACTGGGAAGCAATTCCCTCGATATAGCTCTTATCGATCATGACGCGTCTCGTAGGATAATAGGGGATGAATGCAAAGAGAGGAAGCTCTGTCGCCTCCTCTCTCGATCATCTCTTTGCCACAAAGGTAATAAAAATCACCGACATAAGCTCCCTCACCCGACACTTCTTCATACAGACGTTCCCGCCCAGCACCTCCTGAAGGCACTGGTCGGGAGCATCTATGATAGGCAAGAGGCTACTTCGTGGGAAGCTCCACCTTCACAGGATTTCCTTCGTCGCGGACAAATGTGAGGACGAGCTTACCCGCCGTCAAGTCGACAGCATCCTTCTTCAGGTAGAGGTAGGCAGAGGCATCACGAGGAGTGAATTCGGAATTTAAGTAGTACCCCCAGAAGGTCCACCAAAGATCCTTTGGAGTAAGACTTGCCAAGCTCGCTTCTTCTCGAATAGTCTTAGGCCCAACTTCATGAGCTAAAAACCTATAATACCAAGTCTTAGCACCTGGTGCGAGTGGCTCACGCTCATAGTACGTCTTATACAGGTGCTCGTAGCTGAGTAGTGCCTGCGAGGAGAGATCCGTCACCACATGATCTGCGTCACGAGTAAAGCTCAGCGTCATGGCCTGCAGCCCATGGACACCCAATGTATTGAACGGCCCAATCACACTGTAGAAGGTGACATCCTCACGCATCTTACGCTCCTTATATATTTGCGAGACCTTCTCCTCATCACGTATGAGCGAATAGTGGATCTCTGAGCCTGGGACAATCTCCCAGCAGAGGTAATCTGATCGATCTTTCTGTGGGGTTTTCTCCACAGGTGTAAGGGTTGCCTCAGCCTTAATCACTCGGAAGAAGCCTGAGATGGGGTGCTTCGAGGGGAAAGAGCCAGATATCGGTTCTGGTCTCTCCTTCTCCTTATCACACGAGGAGAGGAAAGCTGCACTCAGAGTGGCGAAGCCAAGAAAGAGGCTACTCATCGCCACACGCAGTATCGTCTTTTTCATACGCTTGGGGTATTAATGACTGCAATTAGGATCACGCGATCCGTTCACCCCAAAAATATTATTTCCCCAACAACTAACACTCCGCCACCCGAGGGCACGCCAAGAGCCCTTATCACAAGTGTACTCTCCATTCAGAAGGCACAGATACGCTGTTCTTTAATTCCTTTACGAACGCATTTATAGAGCCCCCCAATGCCACCTCTTCCCTTGCCGAGAAATGGGGAGGAATATAAGGGAGAGCTATCAACCAATATAGGTCGGCGGGCTGAGCTATATTGGTCCGACGACGAAGCTATATAGGTCGCGATGACGACCTATATAGAATGGCGAAGAAAGTTATATAGCTTTGTGAAGTGACCTCTATTAGGTTGTTGCTCCGCGTAGGGATAAAAGTTGTGGACGAGTGGCAGAAAAGTTTGGACTACGTACGTGGATCTAATATCTACGTACGTGGATATTTAGATTGACGTGCCTGGTCTTTAAGACTACGTGCATAGATAGAAGAAAACCACTACGTGAAGGTGCTTTTTCCTTCACGAGAAGGACGCTTTTCCCTCCGCTGGACAAGAGGAATACGCGCGATAAGGCGAAGCCCCGCCCCATAGACCGAGGGTCTACGAGACGGGGCCAACAACACCTATCAACTTATGAATGAGGGGGAGCTAACGAGCAGGTGCCAGCTCCAGGACGAGCATCGTCCAGTAGTGGAGCGCAGGGAGCGTAACCGATACCACCCCGCTACGCTGGGTGAATGGCAGGAGCTCGGGGGCTCCGCCACGCAGGTCAGGCGAGGCTGCCCAGACACGGACGACACGCTCCGCACTCTCCAACTGGAGCGGTAGCTGACGCACCAAGCGAGGCTCAGGGCGAGTGCCATCGACATCCCGCCAAGAGAGGTCATTCGTCCCCAGGAAGTTCAGCAGATGCACGACCTGCTGTCTCGGGCCGACCTGCTTAGCGAAGGCAGTGATAGCATCTGCCTTCGGAGGCCAAGTCGTGAGCTGGACGTCGGTACTCGTCGTCCAGATACGAGGTGTGAAGGCATGGCGGGAGGTCGTCCCACGGAGCCAGTTCTGATAAGCCGTGAGGAAGTCATAGTAGTGGACGATAGCCCCCCGTAGCTCGGGACTCATCGCCAGGGGTGCTGCGGGGAAATACTCGCGAGAGAGCATGTGGTCTCCCAGCTCGAGGTGTGAGCCTCCGAGGGCAAACATCACCGCATCGGTCAGTAGTACACCTGGGGTATTCATCAGCTTATCCCCTCGCCCACCGTGATCGGCCTTATCATAGTTCAGATACGCAGCGAAGACCGTAGGGAGGCGGTGACGGCTCAGGCTATCATTGCGCTTGATGATCTCATAGAGGTTGGCAAAGGCCGCTTCGGAAGTACCTCCATAGCCGTTGCCATTGCCCCAGACCTCATTGTAGCAGAAGTCCAGCTTCCCTGTGCCGATGATCTCGGCAGCACCATAGCCCGAGACGGCATTCATGATGAGACGCTTCTCGGGACGACGCTTCTTGACCGCCTTGATGAAGGAGGCATAGGCGCGTGGGAGATGGACCTCGCGCCCCGTCGCATCATAGCGTGGACCACGACTGCCGAGCTGGTCGATCTGGTAGCCATCGAAGTCAAAGAGCCGATAGACCTCGTCATTGCGGTCGCAGAGATAGCGCTGCCAATCTGCGTTCCCTGGATCCAGGAGGTAGATATTACTCTGCCAGCTCGAGGGCAGGCCGTGGAAGTCCTGATACCTCTCACCATCCTTGGGCCGAGCATAGAGCGCCCAAGCCTCCTGCACACCATCTTCCGTAGCTCCCTTCCACGACCCGAAGCAGAGGTTGTAGAAGATCGACTTCATCCCGTAGCGGTGCTGTAGCTCGATGTAGTGACGGACGTGCTCGGCCTTGACCCAGCGGTTGCTGACGTCGCGGTAGGCGGGCATCAGCTGCCCCTTAGCATCGAGAGGAGCGGGATAATGATGCTTCCACTGCCAGTCTTGGAACTGCACGCCATTGATATGGCAGCGATTGAGGAAGGCCATCTCCTCGGCGATGCGGGTGCGCTTGGCAGCAGGGTCTCCCCCGTCATCAAAGTCCGCCACGAAGCCGTAGCGGGGGAAGCGTCGCCAGTCACTGGATACATCGACGGCGATGGTAGCGACGACCAGCTCACATTCGGCAGAGCGGGTATAGACCTCTACGAGGTAGCCCTGAAAGTCCCGCCGTGGAGGGCGCCATGACCAGCGGCCAGCCTTCACCACCTCGGCATAGGGGACCTCAGCGAGGATCTGCGCTCCGTGGCGGTAGCGGATGAAGAGGGCGGAGGGAGGTGTACCCGAGGCGGTGAGGTGTACCATCTCGCCTGGTAGATAACAGGCCTTATCGGTAGCGAGCTCCATACGGGGTAGTGTGGGCTCTTGAGCTTCAGCTGAGAAGAGGAGAGCTGCAGAGAGGGAGAGGCTCGAGATCATCTTCGGCATACGCATACAATATTATATATAGAGTGTGTGGGGTATCATGAGGGCGAGCAAGGGCACAAAGAGAGGAGGCTGAGCACAGGCATAGTGCCGTAGCTCAGCCTCCTTATCTATATAGGATAGGCGGATTACTTCAGGGGCTTGAGACCCTTCGTATCCTTAGCCTCTACGATGCTGATAGCATAGCCACCACCAGCTACCGAATGGAGCTTGAGGACGGACTTAGCCGTGACCAGTCCCTTAGTGATGGTATAGGCCTGTGGGTTGGTCTTGTAGTCGGCATCGGGAGCATCGGCATAGACCGTAGCCACATACGTCTTCCCCTTGTCGAGGAAGTCCAGACGCAGGGTAGAGTTGTGAGGCTTCAGACCCGTGACGCTACCGACGAACCAGCTGCTGGAGCCCTTTGCCTTACGAGCTGCGGTGATATACTCCATAGGCTCAGCCTCGAGGTAGATGGACTTATCCCAGTCGAGGGCGACATCCTTGATGAACTGGAAGGCATCGAGGTGCTTCTCATAGTTCTCGGGGAAGTCAGCAGCCATCTGCAGCGGGCTGTACATCGTCACATAGAGCGCGAGCTGCCCCCCGATGGTGGAGTTGGCACGTGAGCCATTGGAGCACTGCATCTCGAAGATACCAGGCGTGTAGTCCATGGGGCCGCCCTGCAGACGCGTGAAGGGAAGGATAGCCGTATGCCCAGGGGTGATCCCGCCGAAAGCTTGATACTCCGTACCACGTGCGCTCTCGTTGCCGATGAGGTTAGGATAGGTACGGCAGAGCCCCGTAGGACGGACAGCCTCGTGGGCATTGACCATGATCTTGTAGTCTGCAGCGCGCTCAATGGCATGCTGGTAGTGATTGATAGCGATCTGGCTGTAGTGGTGCTCACCACGAGGGATGAGGTTGCCGACATAGCCGCTCTTCACCACATCATAGCCATAGTCCTTCATCAGCTGATAGGCTTGGTCCATGTGCTTCTCGTAGTTCATGATGGACGAGGAGGTCTCGTGGTGCATGATGAGCTTCACGCCCTTGGAGTGCGCATACTCATTGAGCGCCTTGATATCGAAGTCAGGGTAAGGCGTCTGGAAGTCGAAGACATATTCCTTAGAGTTGCCGAACCAGTCTTCCCAACCGATATTCCAGCCCTCGACGAGGACGCCACCAAAGCCATGCTGAGCGGCGAAGTCGATGTAGCGGCGGACGTTCTCATTATTCGCTGAGTGACGGTCCGAGGGCTTAGCCTTCGCGTAGTCGGTGATGCCGAGCTTGACGGAGGGGAACTGAGAGGTATAGGCCCAGTCGCCCTTACCCGAGATCATCTCCCACCATACGCCGACGTACTTCGTGGGGTGGATCCAAGAGGTATCCTTGATCTTACAGGGCTCGTTGAGATTGAGGATGAGGTGCGAGGAGAGGACCTTGCGCGCATCGTCGGTGATCATGATCGTACGCCAAGGGCTCTGGCAGGGCGTCTGGAGGTAGCCCTTGATACCCTGTGCATCGGGAGTCAGCCAAGAGCGGAAGACCATGTTCTTATCATCGAGATTGAGGTGCATCGCAGGATAGTTCACCAGCGCAGCCTCGTGGAGGTTGATGTAGAGACCATCGTCCGTCTTGAGCTGCAGAGAGGTCTGTACCCCCGTCTCGGAGAAGGAAGTCTGTGAAGCATTGTCCGTCACCTTCTTCTTGAAGAGCGGGCGGATCTCGCTAAGGCGTGAGCGCGAATACTCGTACTCCTGCGTGTCGTAATCACCAGGGATCCACCAAGCGATATGGTCACCCGTGAGGGCGAACTCGGTGCACTCCTCCTTGACGACGAAGTAATTCAGCTTACTGCCCTCCTGAGGGAACTCATAGCGCAGGCCGACGCCCTCGTCATACACACGGAAGCGGAGGTTCATCACACGCCCCGTCTTCTCCTGGATGAGACCCACCAGCAGCTCCTTGTAGTGATTGCGGATGGTCTTATTCTCGCCCCAGACAGGCGTCCAGGTCTCGTCAAAGGTCGAGGTCTTCTCCCCCGTCTGCGTGAAGCCCTCGAGGAGGTTCTCCGCATTGTGGAGCTCGTAGCCGAGGCGGCTGGGCTTGATGACGGGCTTACCTCGGAAGGAGACCGAATAGTAGGGCTTGGAGTCACGGAGGGTGAAGGTCAGCTTCATCTCACCGTTGGGGGATGTCACCTCGGAGGCATGGACTCGACCAGCGAGCCCCAGGCACACGAGGCACATAAGCATAAAGAATCTTCTCATATCTGCTTAGCTATATGAATGGTATGGGTATAAACTCTTAGAGATAGGCATGCCCCAGCCCGCACTTGGACTGGGGCATACTACGAGCCTGCCCGCATAGGGCAAGAGGCTCTACTCAACATTAAATAGATGCTCGGAGCGGAGGATCTTACAGCTTCGAGAGCTTGAGGATCTTACAGCCATGCGCGGGGATCTCTGCGGAGATCGTCCCTGAGACCGTACCTTCATCCTCATGTGTCCAGAGGTTGCGAGCCTTCCACGAGCCGTGGATGCCGATCTGTGAGAGCATAACGGAGCGCGTGGCGGCAGACTGATCGCGGTTGAAGAGGCCGACGACCCAAGAGCCGTCCTTCAGCTGGCCGTACCAGATCTCGCCATCGATACCCCAGAGGTCACGCTTGTAGGGCTGACCGACGAAGCCGTCCTTCTGCAGGGCGAGCAGCTCTTCATTCTGGAAGAAGGTGAGGTCATGGGCATTGGGGTAGTCCGTGACAGCGATAGGCCCACCTGCCATCAGAGGCAGGGAGATAGCCGAGCGCTTCTCGTCATCGCTGGCGAAGGAGCCGAGGCGGATGAAGTCCCCATCGAGGCGAACCTTACCACGACCCGAGATCTTCGACCAGTTGATGAAGCCGTCAAAGGCATTCTCTGAGTTAGGCCAGCCACCACGCAGCGAGCCACGATTGTTCTCCGAGAAGCGGTACCAAGAGCCTTCGAGAGCGTCGGCATTGATACGGATCATATTGCCGGCGTACTTCTCGATGATCGCATTGTTCTTGAGGTGAGGCATGACGAGGGAGACATAGACGCCGTACTTACGGGCGTACTTATTGATCCACTGCATCCCACGCACATAGCGCTCACGACCATAGCCACGGTCGATCTGGTCGCTGTAGTTCATACCATCTTCATACCAAGAGAGGAAGTCCATACGGATGAAGTGCACGCCCATATCAGCGTAGTGCTTGAAGAAGGCCTCGAAGTGCTGCTCAGCTCCAGGATGATCGGTGAGCACCCAGCCGAACTGATCATTCTTCGTGGGGTGGAGGACATCCTTATCCTTCTCGGGATTGTAGCGCAGGCTACCGACAGTGATGCCATCAGTACCTGGGATGATCGCATTGGGATTGCTATAGTGCAGCCAGAAGGGGTTGTCGTAGACCCCGAGCTTGAGGCCCTTAGCCTTGAGCTTGGTGATGATCGTCGAGAGCTCGATCTCGGGAGAGCTCTCATCCTTCTGAGAGCGGCTGTAGCGCGTCATATATCCATCGTCCCCACCCATGGCAGCGAAGCCATCGGTGACGAGCATATCGTAGCCGTAGGGCTTGAGGTTGGTAGCGACGAAGTCAATAGCTTCATCCCAATCCTTCTCGGTGAAGATATTGGGGAATGAGCCATCCTTCTCCTGCTGACGCAGTGCACCATAGACGCTCCAGTAGAGCGGAGCATAGTCCATCCCTGGGGCTTGAGCCAGTGGCGTCAGGCCCTGCGTAGGGTCGACCTTGTCGACACTGAGGTCACTCGTCACGTCCCACGTGTTGCTATTGCAGCTGGTCATGAAAGCTGCCAGCGCCAGTGCGGCGATGAGATATTTCTTCATATTCCTATTGTCTTGTTAGAGTCGTCGGCTATGCACCGATATACGTGACGTTGATCTTCTTCGTGGAGAAGTTGATGGTGATCTTGTAGGTACCAGCCCGCGTCACCTTCCACTTGTGGTCAGCACCGCCCTTGACGACGTCGCCAGCACTGATGCCCGAGGCATTCACCTCCGTATCAGCCTGCGGTGCCTGAAGCCAATCACCAGAGAAGTCATCGTTGGTTGAGGTAAGAGCCACCTTAAACTCCCCAGTGCCGAGAGCACCCTGCCATGAGAACTCGAGGGGCGAGGAGCTACTCTTCGTCATCGCCGTCCCCTTGATATCCCAGCCCTTAGGCGTAGCACCACCGACGAGGCGTGCCTCAGCAGTAGCGATACTCGTGCTGGCACCACCGACGTATTCGGCGGTGAGCTTGTGCGTCTTCATATCGATGGTGAGGACGTAGTTGCCAGCCTTCGTGACCTTCCACTTATTGTCAGCACTCTTATTGGTACCAGCGACGACGTCCAGTGCGCTGGTCGTAGCGTCCGAGATCTCGACATCGGCAGCCGAAGCATAGAACCAGTCCTTAGCCACGTCATCGAAGCCACCGGTATTCGTAGCCATGAGCTTCAGTGCTCCAGCCTTGAGCTCGCCAGCGTAGACGAACTTATGCTCACCGACCTTCTTGAAGGCAAGCGCCTCGCCGATATTCCAGCCACCGGCAGCATCGCCAAGAGCGTAGAGCGTCTCGGTCTTCCAAGGATCGCTCTTGGGGGCAGCGGTGAAGGACTCTACCTTGATCGTGCGGTTCGTGACGTCGAAGACGAGCTTATACGTCCCAGCCTCGGTGACCGTCCACTTATTGTCTGCACCACCAGCGACCATACCCTGCTTGGACACCCCTTCGTGGCTGAGTGTCACACCTGCTTCGGGAGCCTGGATGTAGGGACCAGCGTAGTCCTTGAGGACCGTAGCGTCAGAGACGAGCTTGAATTCGCCCGTCTTCAGTGCGCCCTCATAGGTGAACTGCAGAGGGCTATCGGAGGTCTTCGTGAAGGCCGTAGCTTCCGTCGTTGACCAGCCCGCGGGAGTAGCATCACCGATGAAGCCCAGCGTAGAGGTCGTGATAGGTGTCACGGGCTCAGCGCCCTCATAGACAGCCTGAATCGTGCGCTCTCGCAGGTTGATCGTCAGCAGATAGGTACCCGACTCGGTGACCTTCCACTTCGTGTCGTCACCACCTCGGCGAACGCTGATGCCGCTCTCGGCGACACCTTTACTATTGATCTCGGTGTTTGCCTTCGGAGCATAGATGAAGGTCGCCCCCCAGTCGCCCTTAGCGAGAGGGAACTTCAGCTCCCCTGCGGCGAGACGGCCATGGTAAGTGAAGACGAACTTATTGCTGGCATCGCGTACCAGCTCGGCAGGATTGTCAATGCTCCAGCCCGCAGGCGTAGCGTCACCTACCATATAGAGATGGTCGACCTTGAGAGGGAGCTCCTCGTCGATGACTACGATGTCCTTGTCATCATGGCATGACTGGAGGACCGCTGGGACGGCGAGCACTGCGAGAGCCCATATCCCATACTTGAATATTCTGTTCATGTCTAATCTGTGTGCTTTAGAGATTACACCTTAGTATGTAGTGGAGTTAGTAGCCGGGGTTCTGCTTGAGGTTGCGGTTAGCCCCAAGGATATCTCGGTGAAGCGGGAAGATGAGTGTGTGGCTATCGGCATCAGCCTTCTTATCCCACCAAGCATCGAGGAACTTCCCGAAGCGGATGAGGTCGATACGACGACGACCTTCGGCGAAGAACTCACGGCCCCATTCGGCGAGCATTTCCTTGAGATCAAGCTGTGCCGTACCCTCGGGGGCGTAGAGAGCCGTCGACCAGTCGGTGGAGGGATAGTTACGCTTACGGACGCTATTCAGCAGCTGAGCAGCAGTGGTCGCATCGCCACTGCGGAGCTTGCATTCGGCGAGGCTGTAGATGATCTCAGGCAGTCGGATCTCACAGTAGTCTGCCTCGAGCTGCCCTGACTCATCGTCTGAGTAGAGAGGATACTTGGCGAACATCCAGCCAGAGTTATCGTCCCCGTCCTCCAGACGGCTCTCAGAGGTAGCGAGCCACTTATTCCCGTCGGTACCGCCGAACTTCCCTACGGCATCACGCAGGTCAAGCGTGTAGCGCCCGTTGTGATCCTTGAGGTAAGCCGTCTGCCCCTTGTCATCCGTGTAGGAGATCTTGCCGAAGATGAAGAGCCCTTCGCGGCGGTTGTTGCCGAGGTTCGTGTACATCTTCAGGCGGACATCGGAGGGATATTGCTTGAAGCGCTCGATAGGCATACCCAGCTCATAGGTGTACTTCTCTCCCTTGGGGTTGTAGCTGGGAGAAGCCGAGTACTTGATGTTGTGCGTACCGACCTTATTCTTCGTATCCTTGAGCCAGTCGCTGGCCTTAGAGGGGACAGACCACCAGTACATATCACCGGTGTAGTGCCAGTGCGTGCGACCTGCTGAGGCAGGGAAGGCGAAGATGACTTCGTCGGAGGTCTGGTTGTCCCAGTCGAAGGCAGCATCCCAGCGGTCAGCTACCTTGTAGGAGCCGTACTTGCCGTTGAGGATATCCTGAGCGTACTGCGCGCACTCGGTGTAGTGATCCTCACCGATGTAGACCTTCGCATTGAGGTAGAGTCGCACCAAGAGAGCTGCGGCACTGGCCTGCGTCCACTGCCCTTGGATAGCCTGATTGCCACCGAGAGATGTCTTGCGAGTCAGCTCGGGCAGGGCGGCCTTCAGCTCAGACTCGATGAAGTCATAGACCTTACGAGGCTCTACCTGACCCGTGGAGTTCTTGCTCGTGTCATAGTAGCTCACCGCCAGAGGGACGTTGCGGAAGGCGTCCAGCAGACGGAGGTAGAACCACGCACGCAGCACTCTATTCTGCGCCTTGAGGTTCTTGAACTCCGCATCAGAGAACCCGAACTTCGCGGCTGAGCGCTGCTCGAGGTCCTCGATCACGAGGTTAGCCTGCATGATCCCTTGGAAGCAACCATTGTACTCCGTCTGGGCTTCGCCATTGGTCGTGAGCCACTCATGGCGGTGCATACGCGCCCAGCGTCCACCATCATCCCACCAGTCTTCGCGGGTGGGGGTGATGAGCTGGTCAGCGGACTCTTCATTGAGCACGTGGCGGCTCTGCACGCTCCAGAAGGCGTGCTCGAAGGGGCGGAAGACGGCACGGATGACGTCCGACTTCGTGTTATAGTAGTTCTGTGAGGCGACCTGATCGTAGAGATTCTCGTCCAGGTTAGTACATCCCACGAGGCTGGCAGCGACGAGCGCACCTGCCATATATTTCATTGTCCTTCTCATTGCTTACTCTGTATGATGTCACAGACAGTGATGTCCATCAGTAGATTAGAAGTTCACCTGCGTACCGATCATGAACTGACGGGTCGAGGGGTAGTACGAGCGAGAGCCCGTAGCCCCTGGGTTCAGCCCATTGACCTGATAGTTCGAGGGGTCGATACCAGAGAACTTGGTGATGGTAAAGAGGTTGCTCGCCGTAGCGTAGATGCGGACAGCATCAATGTACTTCTTCTTCAGATTCAGCGTATAGCCGAGGCTGACGGAGGAGAGCTTGAGGTAGTCCCCGGGCTCGAGGAAGTAGTCGGAGACGATGGGGTTCTGCGAGACGATCTTATTCTTGCTATAAGCCTTGTCCATCACATTGCCCTGGAAGTTCCGCGTCCCATAGTAGAAGTCGTGGATATTGAAGAGGTCGAAGCCGAGTGCCGTCTGGAAGAAGAGCGAGGCATCGATATTCTTGTAGCGCAGGGTATGGGTCATCGAGCCGGTGAACTGAGGCAAGCCATTGCCCACATACTGACGGTCATCGTCGGTAGCATTATCGGCAAGGACCTTGTCGCCGTCCTTGTCGTAGACTACCCAGCGGCCCTGAGGATCTACCCCAGCATACTTCAGCATGTAGAAGTTCCCGATACGCTTGCCCTTCTCGATACGCTGCAGGTTGTGGAAGGGATAGGGATCCTCCGTGCTGACGACGTCGTAGTAGTCCTGCCCGACGAACTTATCGTTACTGAAGTCCACGAACTTATTGCTCATCGTAGCCCCGATGACATTGATCGTGTAGGTGAAGTCCTTCGTCTTGACGGCATTCCACGTGAGGTCGAATTCGAAGCCGCTATTGCGCATCGTACCTACGTTGACAAAGGTCGAGGTGAAGAGATAGGGAGGCACCGAGACATTGTAGTCACCGAGGAGGTCCTGCTGCTTACGGCTGTAGTAGTTGAAGGAGCCATAGAGGTCACCACCGAAGAGCGTCCAGTCGAGACCGACATTCCAGTTCTGGCCCTTCTCCCAGCGCAGGTCAGGGTTGACGTTCTTGCCAGGTCCCCATACCTGATAGTACTTACCATTATATAGGTAGTAGCCGAAGCCCGACATCGTGTTGAGCGAGCGGTAGCTGTCGAAGGACTGGTTCCCCGTGATACCGAAGTCACCACGAAGCTTGAGGTCCGTGAGCCAGCTCTTCGTCCCAGCCATAAAGGCTTCGTCAGAGATACGCCAGCCGGCAGAGATAGCGGGGAAGTTCCCCCACTTGTGGTGCTCACCGAACTTTGACGAGCCTTCGTGACGGAGTGAAGCCGTCAGCATATAGCGACCCTTCCAGTCGTAGCTCACACGGCCGAAGAAGGAGATGAGCTTGGAGTCATTCTTATAGGACCCCATACCGAGCTCCCCTTCATCCTTAGCGTAAGTACCGCTACCGAGGTTGTTATCCTCGAGCGCATCGTTGGGGAAGTCCTTATTCGCAGCGTTCAGCCCTGAGTACTGCTCATACTGATAGGAGTACCCTGCCATCACCTTGAAGTTGTGATTGCCGAAGGAGTTGACGTAGTTCGTGACCCACTCGAGGGTACGTATAGCACTCTTCGAGTAGTCCTGTGAGGCCTCACCTTCACGACCGGCATTGATCGCCAGCGTGCTCGTCGAGGGGCGAAACCACTGATTGTAGTTGTCATACTGGTGGTCTGCGAAGGTCAGCTGCGTGGTCAGCGTCTGACGATCCTCCTTATTCAGGAGCAGAGGCAGGAGGTTGAGCTTGACGGTACCGTCCCAGTCAAGGAGCTTCGTCGTACCCGTGCTCTTGTCCTTCTTCAGGAGCTCAAGCGGATTGTAGCCAG
This sequence comes from Porphyromonas sp. KLE 1280, assembly GCF_000700805.1. NCBI lineage: Bacteria > Pseudomonadati > Bacteroidota > Bacteroidia > Bacteroidales > Porphyromonadaceae > Porphyromonas > Porphyromonas sp. KLE 1280. The sequence continues at coordinate 186,405 of NZ_KL362965.1, read as the reverse complement.
CAGCCTGCCCCTTGAAGTTGTAGTAGAGCGAAGGATCCTTGGGGTCCATGATAGGCGTCGTGGGGTTAGCCTCGACAGCATTGCGGAAGACATCCCAAGAAGCATTCTTGCGGTAGGCGACGCGGGGAGCGACATTCAGCGAGAAGGTGATGAGCCCACCCTTCGTCGTGTGGTTCAGTGCGACACGCGCACCATATTCCTCACGCCCCGAATAGAGATCGATACCATTGGCGCTGCGGTAGTCAGCCGACACACGATAGTTCGAGCGAGCACTACCACCGCTGAGGCTGAGGGAGTGCTGGGTGCGTGCCCCGACGCGGCTCACCGCATCAAGCCAGTCGACACTGCCCCCGAGGTCGTAGCCGACGCCCGAGGCCAAGCGGTTCGCACGATACTCATCAGCACTGAGCATATCGAGCTCACGCTTGATGACGTCGAAGGAGACCGTACCCGTGTAGGTCGTGTGTAGGTTACCGTCACGGGCGCCCTTCTTCGTCGTCACGAGGATGACCCCATTGGATCCGCGCGTACCATAGATAGCACTGGCAGCCCCATCCTTGAGGATGTCGAAGCTCTCGATATCGTTGGGGTTAAGGTTCGTCAGGTTACCACCAGGCACCCCGTCGATGACGATGAGTGGGCCGAGGCCTGCAGCACGGGAGGAGACCCCACGCACCTGGATGCTTGCCTGATTGTTGGGGTCACCTGCTCCGGTATTCGTGATGCTCACACCAGCGACCTTCCCCTGGATCATCATCGAGGGGTCGACGGTAGCCATCTGAGAGAAGTTCTTGGAGGAGACGTGGGTGACAGCGGAGGTCAGCTCCTTCTTACCCATCGTGCCATAGCCGACGACGACGACCTCATTGAGTGTAGCCGCCTCTTCGGTGAGGACGACCTTGATCTCACGACGGCCATCGAGGGCTATCTCAAGGGGCTTGTATCCGACGTAGCTCACACGGATCGTAGCCTTAGGATTCTTAGCCTTGAGGACGAAGTGCCCCTTGGCATCGGTCATGGTACCATTGGTCGTACCCTTCTCGAGGACGGTCGCCCCGATGATGGGCTCACCTGCTGGATCAGTCACGGTGCCCTTGACACTCACGGTCTGGGCAAAGAGGCTGACCGAGGTGAGTACCAAGGTCGATGAGAGGAGTAGTCGCCGCAGCGAGGTATCCACGCTTTGTACAGTTTCCATCATTGATATGTAGGTTAGAATTTTTATCCCAACAGGTAGGTATCTGGCGACTCAGATGAGTGGCTGAGCCGTAGCTCACCTGGATCGCTACCAACGAAGATAGACGAAATGCATACGCGAAGAGGGTGAGGTACTAAGTATATAGTTGGTGTAGAAACATCCACTCTGATACTTAGCAACTTACCCTCTTTTTGCAGACAAAAAAAGTAGTAATTATTGGGGCGGATTGGCGCCTTTCAGAGCCTTTTTCCCGATCTCCATGACCTGCTTCTCGAGCTCGTCACGATCGCCTCGAGCACGATTGCGCATGCGGGTACGGTAGTTGTAAATCGTCGTCACCGAGTAGCGCAGGAAGTGTGCGATCTTGGTGCTGTCGGTGATGCCGAGACGGATGAGTGCGAAGACACGCAGCTCGGTATTGAGCTTCTGCCCTGGCTTGAGCTGTACCTGCTCGTCCTCACGGAGGAGCGCATTGAAGTCCTCGACGAAGGTCGGGAAGAGGTTGATGAAGGTCGTGTCGAAGCTATCGTAGAACTCTGCCAGCTCCGTCTCGACCTCCTGATTGTATGAGGTGAGGGCCTGCTGGATCTCCTTCGTCTTGCCAGCGCTGAGGAGCTGACGCAGACGCTGACGGAAGCTCTCCATCTTCTCCAGATAGCTCGAGCACTGATCCATGTACTGAGTGATGTAGGCCTCCTTGAGGTACGAGGTCTCGGTGATGAGCTGATTCTGCCGCTTCATCTCCTCGTTGTACTCCACGAGCGTGCGGTTGACCTCATTGAGCTGACTATTGGCATGCGCCAGATCCGTCTGCGCCTGCTGTAGGGCTTTCTTCTGCTTCAGGACACTGAAGATGGCGAAGATGAGGCTCACGACAAGGAGGCTGATGGCGATAAGGACCCCTGTGATGACACGCTGTTGCTGCTGCTTCTTCTCCAGATAAGCCTCATTGACGACGGGGAAGGTATCGAGGATCTCGAGGATACGGAGGCGGGCATTACACGCCTTCGCATCGGCCATACACAGCGTGAGGTAGTGGTAGGCGCGGTCGATGTCGCCCGACTGGAAGAGGATCACAGCGAGCTTGCGCAGGGCGATGTACTCACGTGTATCGCTCTGCATGTCGCTGATAGCGGCCAGCGTGTAGTAGTGTCGGGCCTCCTCGATACGCCCCATGTGGTAGTAGGCCTCGGCGATGGTGTAGTGGTAGCCCGCATCGAAGCGCCCATCGCCCGTCGGCGTGAAGGGCAGGAGCTCACGTAGGGCCTCGGCATACTTGCCGTGGGCAGTCAGCTTATCGGCATAGATCATCCGATACATATTCGACCCCGCCTCATAAATCGTCAGCAGCGAGTCGCGGAAGTCATCGGTGAGGCTGGCATAGGCCGCTTTCTCTTGCGCCGTCACGGCATAGTCCGCCATGAGGCCGAAGAGGCTTCGGCAGAGGTGGAAGAACTGGCTACGCTGCCCTGGGAGGACGCCCCCCTCACGCAGCGGCTTGATGATCTCATCGGCTTCCTTGAACATCCCGATCGTCATCAATGCCGTAGCCCGATGGAGCAGGGCGTTCTGCTTCTGCTCCTCATTGCCCGCCTGCTGTGCCAGCTGGGAGAGTGCCGTAGCATAGAAGAGCGAGGAGTCGGTATTGTATGAGCGGTTCTCCTGCCACAATGCCTCGTAGAGGTTCATACGCCCCTCCACGTTCCCTGCACTCAGCTTACTCAAGCTCTGTCGCAGGGTCTCTAAAGCTTCCTCCTTGCGCTGCATATAGGATGGGCGCTGCTCAATCGTCTGATTGAGCTTCACCAAAAGGCTATCCGAAGAGCCCGCCCACAGCGAAGGAAAGAAGGAGAGTAAGGCAGCGATAACGGCTACCCATTTTAGAGAAATCCGCTTGATCATAATCCCAAATTTAGAAAGTATCCTTGATTTATCAGCAAAAGCGTGTGAATTCAGCAGGGTTTCCGTCATGGGATCTCCCACCTATGACCGCCCTCTCCCATCCTCTTTTTTTCTTATCCAGCACAGGGAAAAGTGTCCTTCTCGTGAAGAAAAAAGCGCCTCCACGTAGTGGTTTTCCTCTGTCTATGTACGTAGTCTTAAAGACCAGGCACGTCAATCCAAATATCCACGTACGTAGATATTAGAGCCACGTACGTAGTCCCAACTTATCTGCCACTCCTCCACAACTTTTATCCCTACGCGGAGCAACAACCTCATATAGGTCACTTCATAAAGCTATATAGCTTTCTTCACCATACTATATAGCTCTACCCACGTACCTATATAGGTCATCGCAGCGATCTATATAGGTTAGCCCACCGACCAATACGGTTCGCACACCCTTACTACGAAGGCGCAGAAAAGCCCGCCGTAGGAAGGCACTTCCGAGAGGTAGCTTTTGCCCCACGAAAAGGAATAGCACGGCAGGCTCCATACGTGGGGGAGAAGCCGTATCTTCGCAGAGTGAAACAGGTCGATACAAATCCATCCCGCCCTACCTTCCAGCCGCCGCTGATGACGGGGCTTTCTGAGCAAGGAGTCTCCCTCTCCCAGCCCCTTCCGCCTCACACCCGTCGCTCCCTCTCGGGGCTCATGGGTTCTGCCCGTGCCTTCGTCGCTCCGCGCATCCGCGAGGCAGCACCGCTCATGGCTCTCCTACGTGACGAAGAGGAGGCTGGCTACTTCTATTCGGACTTAGCCCAGCTCTTGGGCGAGGATGGTGTACTCTTCTTCCCCTCAGCCTATCGCCGTGCGATCCGCTATGGGCACCGCGATGAGTCGAGTGCCCTCCTGCGCTCTATGGTACTCAGCGCCCTGATAAGTGCAGCAGCACCAGGCGGCACTCCCCTACCCATCCTCGTCACCTATCCCGAGGCCCTTATGGAGGGTATCCGCCAGGAGAGTGGCACGAAGGAAGAGCCCCTCATCATCCATCGGGGGGACGTCATCGAGCGTGACCACCTGCGTGACCAGCTCCTCGCCTGGGGCTTCGAGCGTGTGGACTACGTCTATGAGCCGGGGCAGTTCGCCCTGCGTGGGAGCATCGTCGATATCTATTCCTTTGCCTCCGAGCTCCCCTACCGTCTGGACTTCTTCGATGACGAAGTGGAGAGCGTACGCTGCTTCGAGGTCGATAGCCAGCTCTCCGTACGTCAACTCACAGAGATCACGCTGAGTCCCGACCTCTCTCAGGGCTCGGGCGATCTCACATCGCTCATCAGCCTGCTCCCTGCAGGCACCCAGCTCCTCCTCTCGGGTGGTGGATCGCTAAGTACCCGCCTCGAGATGACTTGGACCGAAGCCCCACTGCTGCAAGACGGCGAGGGCTTCGAAGACCTTGAGGCGCTGCGTCGCATGCTCATCGAGCCCAGCCAACTCTTCTCCGAGATCCAGGCTCTCTCGGGCTACGAACTGACGGACGAGGCTACACCGAATGGCCTGCACTTCCACACCACGCGCCAGCCCCTCTTTCACAAGGACTATGATGGCTTAGCTGCCCAGATCCGCTCTTGGCGCGCCGACGGCTATACCATATATATATGTGCAGCGAGCCGTGAGGGTCACGAGCGTGCCCGCGACATCCTCACCCCACGCCTCAGCGAAGCCGAGCTACCTACAGAGGTGACCCTCGGCCTGCACGAGGGCTTCGTCGACGAAGACCACCGCTGGGTACTCCTCACCGAGCACGAGCTCTTCGACCGCTACCACAAGTACACCCTGCGTAGCGACAAGGCCAGCTCGGGGAAGGTCACACTCTCGCTGAAGGAGATCCAGAGCTTCAGCCGTGGCGACCTCATCGTCCACGCCGACCACGGTATCGGGCGCTTTGACGGCCTGGTGAGTATGCCTCAGGGCGACCACATGCAGGAGTTCGTCAAGCTCGTCTACCGCAACAATGACACCATCTATGTCAACCTGCATAGCCTGCACAAGCTCTCCCACTACCGCTCGGGCGAAGGGGGGAAAGAAGTCACGCTCAGTGCAGTCGGCTCAGGGGCATGGCAGCGTATCAAGGAGCGCACGAAGAAGCGCATCAAGGATATCGCCCGTGATCTGATACGTCTCTACGCCAAGCGTCGTGAGACGGAGGGCTTTGCCTTCAACCCCGATACCTACCTCCAGCACGAGCTCGAGGCATCGTTCGCCTTCGAGGATACCCCCGACCAAGCCGCTGCCGTCACCGCTGTGAAGGCCGATATGGAGCGCCCCTATCCGATGGACCGCCTCCTCTGCGGGGATGTCGGCTTCGGTAAGACGGAGGTAGCCGTGCGTGCTGCCTTCAAGGCTGCCACCGACGGCAAGCAGGTCGCCGTCCTCGTCCCCACGACGGTCTTAGCGTACCAGCACTACCGCACCTTCTCCAAGCGACTGAAGGACTTCCCCGTCCGTGTCGACTACATCTCACGTGCCCGCACGCCGAAGGAGCTTCGCGCTATCCTCGCAGACCTCCGTGAGGGGAAGATCGACATCATCATCGGCACGCACCGCCTGACGAGCAAGGACGTAGCGTTCCACGATCTTGGCCTGCTGATCATCGACGAAGAGCAGAAGTTCGGCGTCGCCACGAAGGAGAAGCTCCGTCAGCTTCAGGTCAATGTCGACACGCTCACGATGAGCGCCACGCCTATCCCCCGTACCCTGCAGTTCTCCCTGATGGGTGCGCGTGACCTCTCGAACCTCAACACCCCGCCTGCCAACCGCCGTCCCGTAGAGACCCTCCTAACGCAGACCACCCCGCAGATCATCCGCGAGGCCGTGGGCTTCGAGATGAGTCGCAATGGGCAGGTGTACTTCGTCAATAGCCGCATCAGCAACATTGAGAACCTCGCCGCCCTCATCCAGCGCGAGGTCCCCGACGCACGCATCGCCGTCGCCCACGGGCAGCTGGCACCGAAGGAGATGGAGCAGATCCTCATCGACTTCGGTAACCACGAGTACGACGTCCTCGTAGCGACGAAGATCATCGAGAATGGCATCGACGTGCCGAACGCCAATACCATCATGATCCACGATGCACACCACTATGGCCTAAGCGAACTGCATCAGCTCCGTGGCCGTGTAGGACGTAGCGACCGCAAGGCCTTCTGCTACCTCCTCACTCCTCCGCTCGAGGGGCTCAGCGAAGACTCCAAGCGCCGCCTGCGTGCTATCGAGAGCTTCAGCGATCTGGGCAGTGGCATACGCATCGCCCTACAGGACCTCGACCAGCGTGGTGCAGGCAACGTCCTCGGCGCCGAGCAGAGTGGCTTCATCACCGACATGGGCTACGAGACCTATCAGAAGGTCTTCTCCGAAGCTATCCGAGAGCTCAAGGCCGATGAGTTCGCACACGTCTATGCTGACGACGATAAGCAGAGTGACGGTAGCGAGCTCGCCGACCGATTCGTCGTCGAGACGCAGGTAGAGAGTGACCTCGAGCTTGCCCTTCCCGATGAGTACGTACCCTCGGACAGCGAGCGTATCCTCCTCTATCGTGAGCTGGACAGCCTCAGCGAAGACAAGGAGCTTGAGGACTTCGCCTCCCGACTGCGTGACCGCTTCGGTGCCCTTCCCCCAGAGACCGAAGAACTCATCCTCATCCCTCGCCTACGCCGCCTCGGCCATCACCTCGGCATCGAGAAGGTCGTACTCAAGGGTGGCTCTATGAGTCTCCACCTCATCGCCGATACCTCCAGCCCGTACTACGCCTCGGAGACCTTCGGTCGACTCCTCGAGTACATGGCACGCAACAGCCGTCAGTGCGAGTTCGTCCAGCGCTCGGGGCGCCACATCATCCGCGTGCATCATATCCCCTCCGTTGCCGCTGCTATCACCGTGATGCAGCACATCCTCCAGCGTCGCATCGAGGGGACACGAGCCTAACCACACTGCCACTACCATCACCTGACTACCTATGAGCTACATTCATCTCATCACCGGCGGCGAGCGCTCTGGCAAGAGCACCTATGCCGAGAGCGAAGCTCTGCGCCTCAGCGGGCAGCCCGTCTATCTGGCGACGGCCCGCATCTGGGACGAAGAGTTCCGCCAGCGCATCCTGCGTCATCAGGAGCGTCGCGGCCCTGAGTGGACGAACATCGAGGAGGACATCCGCCCCTCCAAGCACGACTTCACGGGGCGCGTCGTCCTCATCGACTGCATCACGCTGTGGGCGACGAACTACTTCTTCGACATGCAGCAGGACGTCGATCGTGCGCTCGAAGCCCTCAAGAAGGAGTTCGACACGCTCGTCCAGCAGGACGCCACCTTCATCTTTGTTACCAATGAGCTGGGCATGGGCGGTATGTCCGAGTCCCGCACACAGCGCCTCTTCACCCAGCTACAGGGCTGGATGAACCAGCATGTAGCCGCCCGCGCAGACCGCGTCACCCTGATGGTTAGTGGCCTTCCCCTCACCGTCAAGGGCTGACCTCACTCGAATTACTCCCTATCACAATGCAAGACTTCGATATCCGCCCCATCCCCGAGGAAGAGATCTACCGCGCCCAATGCTACATCGACCAGATCGCTAAGCCTCTGGGCGCCATGGGCAAGCTCGAGACACTCGCCGCACGCCTCGCCGCACTCCAAGACACCCTACAGCCCAGCCTTTCGCCACGTGAGCACTTCGTCTTCGCTGCCGACCACGGCATTGAGACCGAGGGCGTGAGCAAGAGCCCGCGCGAGGTCACCCATCAGGTCGTCTACAGCATGCTACGTGGTGGAGCGGGGATATGCTTCCTCTGCCGACAGCATGACTTCGCTCTACACATCGTCGACGTCGGGGTAGATCACGAGTTCCCCCTCGAAGGGACAGCACTTATCCACCGCAAGATCCGCCGAGGTACCCGCTCCTTCCTCCACGAGTCCGCTATGACTGAGGAGGAGGTCGACCGCGCTATCTCTATCGGCGTCGTCTCAGTAGACGAGGCCGTCGAGCGTGGATGTAAGCTCCTCTCCTTCGGCGAGATGGGCATCGCCAACACCTCTACCTCGGCACTCTGGATGTACTACCTCACCGACCTTCCTCTCGAGGAATGTGTGGGTCGTGGGAGCGGACTTGACTACGACGGCGTACAGCACAAGCTCGCCATCCTCCGCCAGGCTGTGGACAACTATCGCGGTCCTGTGGATGCCGAAGCTATACTCCGCTACTTCGGTGGCTACGAGATGGTGGTCACCGTCGGGGCGATGCTCCGTGCAGCAGAGCGCCGCGTGGCCTTCCTCGTTGATGGCTTCATTATGACGGCCTGCCTACTTATGGCACGGGCATTATACCCAGCAGTCACTGATTATGCGTTTTATGGACATGCAGGGGATGAGGCGGGGCACGCTCGTCTCCTACGCTACCTCGGGGCCGATCCCATCCTGCGCTTAGGCATGCGTCTTGGCGAAGGGACGGGGGCTATCTGCGCCTTCCCTATCCTCGATTCGGCTGCGCGAATGCTCCGTGAGATGGCCTCCTTCACCACCTCTGGAGTCACCGACTACGTCAGCTCTCCCGAGTAGCTCCGAGCTCATTTGCACACGATTAAGTACCTTTGCCCCATATTCATCACAAGACTAAGTATAGACAGATGACCCTCTCCGACACTTGCCGCCGCGCACACCTCTTGCTATCGACCGCACTCCTTATATATGTAGGTGCCAGCGCCCAGGGCGGGCGACGCATCCGTGAGCACGAGGTCCAGCGCGAAGAGACGGTGTATAGCATCGCACGTCGCTACGGTGTCGCCATCGATAAGGTCTACGAGCTCAACCCATGGGCCCGCCAGCAGATCAAGGTCGGCGACAAGCTCCTCATCCCCTCTACTCCCGCTACACCTGCCACCACCTCCGCAGCTTCGTCCTCTTCGCAGAGCCCCAAGAAGCACCGCGTAGAGACGGGCGAGACGCTCTATGGCATCAGCCGTAGCTACGGCATTGACCTGGCGGACCTCCTACGCGCCAATCCTGGGGTAACCTCCTCCACCGTCAAGGTCGGCATGGAGCTCGTCATCCCCGGTGCTAAGGGCGACAGCGCCACGACCACCACCCCTAAGCAGGATGACAATGAGAGTAGCCTACCCTCACAGGTAGCCGCTTCGCAGACGCGCGTCCTCATGCTCCTACCGCTGAAGAAGGACAAGCACTTCGTCGAGTTCTACGAAGGCTTCCTCCTCGGTATGTATCAGCTCAAGAAAGCTGGGATCTCTATGCAGCTCACCACGCTGGATGTACCCAACGATGAAGCGCTGAATGCCTACATCGATGCTGGCAAGCTCCGTGGTAAGAACCTCGTCATCGGTGGTGTCACCGAGGGCCAGATCCGTGCTATCTCCGCAGCATCAGGATACAACTACTATATCATCCCCTTCAGCAAGGCCAGCCACCTTGAGACAGGTGAAGGCCGTGTCATCCTGACCAACGCTCACACCTCCACCATCATCGACCGTGTCATCCCTGCCTTCCTGCAGAAGTACAAGGGCCGCGAAGTCATCTTCGCCTCACGCCTTGGCGACACGGAAGACGGCTTCGTCAGCCAGCTCCGCTCGGCACTCAGCCACGCAGGTCTGCCCTTCCGCTCCATACAGGTAGGTAGCGGTGCCGTCGGAGGTATCAGCTCTGACGCTGTCGTCGTCCCCGTCTCTCCCGACCGCAACCTCGCTATGGCTACTATGGCGGCTATCGGCACGCGTACGAGTGGCGTCACGCTCTTCGGCCACCCTCAGTGGCAGGCCTACGGCTCACAGTTCCAGCAGAGCCTGCGCCGCTACAACACGACCATCTACTCGACGTTCTTCTTCGATCCTACGCTTGCCGAGTCGAAGGAGTTCCTGAGTCAGTTCACTGGATGGTTCAGCCACAAGGTCAGCAACTCCTATCCGAAGTACAGCGTCCTCGGCTATGACCTGGCACGCTACTTCATCCGCGCCTACTCGATGTACGGCCGCAACTTCATCAACAGCATGTCGTCCATCCCCTCGGACGGCCTCCAGCTCGACTTCTACCTCCAGCGTAGCGACGAGGCGAACGTGTACACGAATACCCGCTTCTTCTTCGTCCACTACCCCAGCTCAGGTGCTATCACGCGTGAAGCTCATTAGTTCCCTCCGCCACAGCCTCATCTTGATATGCCTCCTGCTCGCAGTAGCAGGAGCGCGTCTTAGTGCGCAGACGACGAAGGAGCCCTTCGCTCAGTCGGTATCCGTCGGGGTGCATGGTGGGGTGACTGCCAGTCGCTTCACCTTCGTCCCCTCGGTACGTCAGCGCCTGCACACGGGTCCCGTTGCTGGTATCGCCGTGCGCTACGACGTCGAGCGCGGAGCATCACTGCAGGCCGAGCTGAACTACCGCCGTGGTGGCTGGCAGGAGCGCTATGACTCGCTCGCCACGAGCTACAGCCGCACACTCGACTATCTCGAGCTTCCCCTACTGACGCACCTCTACTTCCGCTCGGGCGATATCCGCATCTTCATCAATGCGGGGCCATTCTTCGGCTACCAGCTCGGAGAATCAGCTACCAGCTCGGGCGAGGCGAATATGTCCGCACTGGACTCCACCCGCCACGGTATGGCTGTGCGCGATCGCTTCTTCTGGGGGCTCGGTGGCGGGCCTGGGATAAGCATCCCCATCGGCAAGCGTCAGCGCATCGAGCTCGAAGGGCGCTTCGTCTACGGGCTGGGCAACCTCTGGAGCTCTAAGCGTGGCTCGACCTATGTACAATCGTCGGAGATGTACTTTGGGGCGACGCTAAACTACTTCTTCCGTCTCTGACCTCACGTCTGCTCACTGAGGGTGCAAGTATAAAATGACTATCTTTGCCCCGCATCTCAGCGCGACAAGAGCTCTGCGCAAGAGGAGATGAGCCCTCGTAGTTCAACGGATAGAACAAGAATTTCCTAAATTTTAGATAGCAGTTCGATTCTGCTCGGGGGTACACCTACTATCGCCACGCCCCACCATCCCACAGCGGATGGTGGGGCGTGACGCTTATATCCCTACCGCCCAATCGTGGGAAGAGGCAATTCACTCCACCATTCCTTCGCAAAGCAACCAGTACTGGTCGGCGATCAGACCACTACTGGTCACTATTGCTTACCAGTACTGGTCCACTCAGCGACCAGTACTGGTTCATTTTATCCCTCCACAGCTCCGCGCTAATCGCATAATAATAAGGATGTTTGCTTCACCCTAAAAAGCGTCCCTTCTCTCCGAAGAGCATACACTCTACTGGTGCGTGCAGTCAAGGCAATATCTCCCATCACCTCAGAGAGTAATCCGAAGCTAAAACCTTAATCCACTCCTCTTTACCGTAGATTCTCTTTGGTTAGATTATCACTACCTTTGTTTGTCAGTCGTGACACGGACGTCTAATCAATACCGCATCGGAATACACCAGCCCCCTACATCAACGACATAGCCCAGCTATTGTAATAGGGGAGCATTATCATATAGGCTCCGTCACAAACAGGCATGACGCACTGGATACAAACTAATCAACAAGAAGGACATGGATAAGGCCCGCATCATCCAATACCAATCCAGCTTCGATGCTATCGCTCAGCGCATAGAGATCGAAGGGGAGCATACGCATATCGAAGTATGGTATGCTCGTGAACTTCAAGAGCTATTAGGCTACGCTCGATGGGAGAACTTTGCAGTTGCTATCCAAAGAGCGATCACCTCATGCAATTCCAATGGGGGCAACGATCTCGATCATTTTCGTGAGGTCACGAAAATGATCAAAGTCGGGAAAGGAGGGAGACGTAGTGTCTCCGACTTTATGCTCACTCGCTACGCATGCTACCTCATCGCACAGAATGGTGACCCCAAGAAAGAAGAGATAGCCTTTGCTCAAAGCTACTTTGCGCTACAGACAAGAAAAGCGGAGCTCATCGAAGAGCGCCTTAACCTCATCTCCCGCCTGGAAACTCGGGATCGACTAAGGATCTCGGAGAAGCAACTGTCTCAGAACATTTACGAGCGTGGTGTCGACGAGAAAGGATTTGGACGCATACGCTCGATGGGCGACAAGGCTCTATTCGGAGGCTTCACAACGGATGCTATGAAGAAAAAGTTGGGGGTTAAGGCCAATAGACCACTCGCAGACTTCCTTCCGACCCTCACCATAGCAGCAAAGAACCTTGCAACCGAAATGACCAACTATAATGTCGAGAGTAAAGATCTCCATGGCGAGCTACCTATAACGCAAGAGCATGTACAGAATAATGAAAGTGTACGTAGCATGCTTGGTGAGCGAGGAATAAAGCCCGAAGAGTTGCCACCCGCTGATGACATCAAAAAGCTGGAGCGTAGGGTTGCCCGAGAGGAAAAGGCGCTTGGACAAGACGCGCAGAAGCTCCCTCAAGCGCAGGCTGTCGGCACCGAGAAGGAATAGTAATCCTACTTCCAACACTACTGGTATGCGGAGCGAACCTATATTGGTCGGCGGGTGAACCTATATTGGTCGAGATGCGGACCAATATAGGTCGCTGCGTGAAGCTATATAGGTTCGCCCGCTGACCAATATAGGTTCACACCACCCTCCTGTAGGTCTCCGATCCAATTCCCTCAAAATGAAGCCATTTTATTCTGCCTTGCAATCTGCATCTACATCTGGAGAAGAGGCAGATCATCTCACCTGGGGCGAGGAGTGAGATAAGAAATTGCAAGAAATTTTGCCGAACATTTGGTCAATTCAAAACTTCGTCGTACCTTTGCAGTGCAAAAGGGAAAGGCAAACCTCCCAGAGCAAATTTGAAATGCGGAAGTAGCTCAGTTGGTAGAGCATAACCTTGCCAAGGTTAGGGTCGCGGGTTCGAGTCCCGTCTTCCGCTCCAATAGGTTTCCATAGTTTTGATGTGTATTTGTTTGATGAGGCATTCTAAGATTCACTTAAGTGATCTTGGGATGTTTCTCTCTTTTATGCCTATTGCATTCGGAGATCAGCCCACGGGAAGGGCACTCCTCTGCGGCACATCATCTGCGCTGCACCTACTCACATCGACCATCGCCCAGCTCGTCTCACCCCTCACTCCATACTATCTTGATCGTCTGCATCGCCGAGAAGCCCAGCGTGGCACGTGACATAGCGAACATCCTCGGAGCCACTGTCCGTAGGACCGACAAAGGTATCGGCCACTACGAAGGCAACGGGTATGCTGTGACCTGGACCTTCGGACACCTCTGCACGCTGAAAGAGCCCCACGACTATACGCCGGGGTGGAAGGCGTGGAGCCTGGCGTCCCTGCCTATGATCCCGGAGCGCTTCGGCATCAAAGCCATTCCCATCGAGCACTATGAGCGGCAGCTCGCCGTCATCGGGCAGCTCGTAGCAGGCGCCGAGATGGTCATCAACTGCGGTGATGCTGGGCAAGAAGGGGAGCTCATCCAGCGCTGGGTACTCCAGAAGGTCGGCTGTAAGGTACCCGTGCGCCGTCTATGGATCTCCTCCCTCACTGACGAAGCGATCCGCGAGGGCTTCGATAAGCTCCGCGACAGCTCCGACTACCAGTCCCTCTATGAGGCGGGCTTAGCGCGTGCCATCGGCGATTGGCTCCTCGGGATGAATGCCACCCGACTCTATACCCTCCGCTATGGCGGCAGCGACCGCAAGCAACCCCTCTCCATCGGACGCGTACAGACCCCCACCCTCGCCCTCATCGTCGAGCGCCAAGAGGCTATCGAGAACTTCAAGAGCGAGACCTACTGCGAGCTGAAGACCCGCTACCGTGAGGTCATCTTCAGCGCCGACAAGGGCAAGTACAGCGACAAGGCGAAGGCCGATGCTGCCCTACAAAGCATCACGGGCGAACCCTTCACCATCACCAGTGTCAAGAAGAAGGACGGCAAGGAGTCCGCTCCGAAGCTCTTTGACCTGACGAGCCTGCAGGTAGCGTGCAACCGTAAGTTCGGTATGAGCGCCGAAGAGACGCTTGCCACCGTGCAGTCGCTCTATGAGAAGAAGGTGACGACCTACCCACGTGTCGACACCACCTACCTCAGCGAAGACCTATACCCCAAGGTCGCAGGCATCCTGCGGGGCCTCGTCATCCCACCCTATCTCAATCTGGTGAGCCCGCTCCTCAGTGGCGCCCCCATCCGCAAGAGCAAGAAGGTCTTTGACAATAAGAAGGTCACCGACCACCACGCTATCATCCCCACAGGGCAGTCGCCCTCGGGGCTCTCCGAGACGGAGACGAAGGTCTTCGACCTCATCGCCCGCCACTTCATCGCTGCCTTCTACCCCGACTGCCTCGTCAGCACGACGAGCGTCGAGGGCACAGCAGGCAAGGTAAAGTTCAAGACCTCGGGGAAGGAAATCCTCGAGCCAGGGTGGCGTGTGGTCTTCGAGACCGAGACACCCACCGAGGCGAGCGAAGCCAAGGAAGGCGAAGAGGGCGGAGAAGCATCCGAAGCACTCCTACCCACCTTCACCGAAGGCGAGACGGGCGAGCACATCCCCGAGCTACGCGAGAAGCAGACCCAGCCCCCGAAGTACTACACCGAAGCGACGCTCCTGCGTGCTATGGAGACTGCGGGTAAGTTCGTCGAGCAGGAAGAGCTCCGTGAGGCGATGAAGGAGAATGGTATCGGGCGCCCCTCGACACGTGCCAATATCATCGAGACGCTCTTCAAGCGCGGCTACATCGTCAAGGAGAAGCGCAGCCAGATCCACGCCACCGAGACGGGTCGACAGCTCATCAAGCTCATCAACTACGACCTCTTGAAGAGCGCTGCACTCACGGGCGAATGGGAGTACAAGCTCCGCCAGATCGAGCGCCGTGAGCTGGAGACGCAGGTCTTCATCGACGATCTCAAGGCGATGCTCTACCAGCTCGTGCAGTCCGTCCTCGCTCCACAGCCAGCACCTGCACCCGCCCCAGCCCAGACAGCCCCCCCCCTTCCCGTCGACACGGGCGTGCCCTGCCCCCAGTGTCAGCAGGGTACCCTTCTGAGAGGTCGTGCGGCCTTCGGCTGCTCCGCCTTCCGTGAGGGCTGCACCTTCCGCCTCTCCTATGAGGAGTGCCCCAGCACAGCTTCGCCCGAAGAACTGAGCGCCCGGCTGGGCGATGCGCCTCTCCTCTTCTGATCCCGATGCTCTCCTCTGCAGACGCACGATATAAATATGGAGCCGTAGACCCAGGTCTGCGGCTCCATTCTCGTACCACGGCAGGGCGTAGAGTTACCAAGAAATAGGGATATTTGGCGGATTGACAACCGGAGGGCATACCTACGGCGTTCTATCTATTAGCGAAAAGTAGCATCTGATGGCAATAGACAGATACGTGTACACACCGACCAGCCGTGTGGAGAGGAAGGGATTCCGCTCCATAGGGCTCCCCCTCCTCTTTACCCTTTTCTTCCTCTCCTTCGCCTGCACCGCTCTCGCCCAAGAGCGACGAGGGACGCTTTCCAATGGGATGAGCTACATCCTCAGACACAATACTCAGCCACGCAAGAAGATGGAGGCACGCCTCGTCATGCGTGTGGGCTCCTGCGCTCAGCGTCCCGACGAAGCAGGCTACGCACACTTCATTGAGCATCTGGCGTTCGGCCGAACGAAGCACTTTGCCTCGGGCGGTATCAAGCGCTATGCAGAGCGTCTCGGTACACGCTACGGCGTCGGGCTGAATGCTATGACTGGTCACGACCGCACCGTCTATATGATCTCCCTCCCCACCGATGAGCCGCACGTCCTCGATAGCACGGCACTCATCCTCAGCGATTGGCTCACGGGGCTACAGCTCGACAGCCTCGAGGTGGAGCAGGAGCGCAGCATCATCAAGGAGGAGATACGCGCCTACGTACAGACCGATCCCTTCTACGCGCTGAAGGTCGGCACAGGCATCCACAGCCGTAGCCTCCCCGTAGGCACGGCACAAGACATCGACCGTGCGACGGCGAGCGGCCTACGTGCCTTCTACCATCGCTGGTATCATCCATCCCTTGCTACCATCGTCCTCGTCGGGGACTTCGACCTCGATGCAGCGGAGAAGAGCCTACGCGCGACCTTCACCACCGCACCCACTACCCCAGCCCGTACCTATATCGAGCCAGAGCTGCACTACCCGCGTGGCCTACATCTCGAGAGCCATAGCGACACCCTAATTCGCACAGCGACCCTCGATCTCATCTTCCCCCACAAGACCCTCCCCACGCGTACACTCTCGGAGCTCTTCACGGAGAAGATCCACCGCATGGCGCTCGCTGCATGGAGCCACCGCCTGGATAAGCTCCGTGGCGCTAAGCTCGCTGACAGCTGGTATCTGGGCCGTACAAGCCACCTCTCCCTCACCCTCGAAGGCAGTCGCACGACCGAGATCCTCCGTGATCTCCGCGAGGCTATCTCGGCACTGAGCGTACTGCGACGAGGCACGATATCAGAGCGCGAACTCACACTCCTCAAGGAGCGTGCAAAGTCCGCCCTATACCTCGTCACAGGCGACACGCCCTCGGCCGGCTGGTGCGACTACTACACCGATGAGATCCTCCACGGCGACCACTTCCTCACCGACGAAGCGGAGAAGGAGGAGCTCGAGCGCCGTATCGACGGCCTACGTGCCAGCGATCTCCGCCCCGCTTTTGACCGCCTCTACCGCTACCTCATGGGGCCAAGCAAGCTGGCGAGCTTCACACACAATGCGCAGCTTCCCGAGACAGCGCGCCCACAGCGTGGCGCCATCGAGCGAGCTATCCAGCGCGGACTCTCCGCCCAGCGCACCCGTCTCAGCTTCACTCCACCTTCGGATGAGGCTACCGAAGAGAAGAAGAGCGCCATCCCACAGCTCCTCACTCCCCCTCAGACGCTCCCCACGGCACAGCTCCGGTCGTCGAAGCTACACCCCGACCTCGGCGTGCAGGAAGCCTATCTCCCCAATGGCATCCGCATCATCCTGCGCCCACTCTCGGAGGCAGACTCCGTCGTGAAGATCGCCATCAACCACCCCTCGGGCCTGCGTGACATCCCGCTTGACGAGCAGCCCCGTGTGGCTTCGCTCGCTGCCTACATGGAGCTGGGTGGTATCTCTACCCTACCCCGTGAGCAGCTCGATAGCTTCCTCTTCGACCACGGCGTAGCACTCACCCTCACCGAAGCCATGGACTGGGGTGCACTCCTCGGTACAGCTCCCACGGGCAAGACCTACAGCCTCCTACGCCTGATGAAGGAGAAGATGCTGCACCCCGAGGCTGCGACAGCGGACTTCGAGGAGTCACGCGAATCACTTATCTCCGCCCTCAGGCGCCCCAGCCGCCTGGAGCAAATGCTTGCCCGTGACCCTGAGCGCAAGCTACAGCGCCGTCTGGATAGCATCCTCGGCACCTACATCCCCCAGCGCGAACCTGAGACCGAAGCCGAAGCACGTGCCCTCAGCCTTCCCTACATGATTGACTTCCACACCGACCTGTGGACGCGCACCGAGGGGATGACGATCGTAGTCGTCGGGCGCTTCGACAGCGAAGCTCTCCTCAAGGAAATCTCGGGCGTCTTCGCTGACCTTCCCCAGCGCCCCGCTAAGCCCACTCTCCCATCTCAGGGCCAGCTCACGGCAGAGAACTATACCCTCGAGGATATTGATGCTGGCGACGAGACGGCACTGCACAACGTCTACTACGGCACCTACGAGCCTACCCTACGCGGTAGCCTGCGCCTCAAGCTCATGCGTGAGCTCCTGCGCAGTCGTCTCATCGATCGCCTGCGCTCGGAGGCAGGCATCATCTATTCGCCCTATCTCTATATGGAGTACCGCCCGAAGCCCGAGCCCTTCGTATGGTTCCGCCTCGAGACGCTTGTGAAGAGTAGCAATGCTCCCCTTGCCTGCAAGCTCATCGAGGAGCTGGTCGAAGACCTCCAGACGAAGCTCGCCAGCCCCAGCGAAATAGCCGATATCGCCCGCACCTTCCTCATCAATAAGCGCGAGGCCCTCACCGAGAGCGATCTGGCTCCTTGGCAAGACACGCTCCTGGGCCTCGTGCGTAGCGGTGAGCGCCTTGAGGACTTCGCTCAGTACGAGCAGATCCTTCGCTCCATCACACCCGAGGAGCTCCGCACCGCCTTCCGCACGATCCTCAGTCCCCAGCGCCACCTCATCTATTCGATTGTACCCAAGCAATGAAACTCCTCCGTACCCTCACCCTGCTCCTCACGGGGCTTCTCTTCTCCCTCTCCGCCTCAGCGCAGAAGACCACCGAGCCCGTCGCCTACCGCCTCGTAGACTCCGTCGGGCGTCCCGTCACCTTCGATAAGCTCATCACACGCGCCGCTGGTGCCGATGTCGTCTTCTTCGGGGAGCTACACAACAACCCCATCAGCCACTGGATGCAGCTCCGTGTCCTCGAGGCCCTGCAGCAGCGTAAGGGGAAGAACCTCACCCTCGGGCTTGAGATGCTCGAGGCGGATATCCAGCTGATCCTCGACGAGTACCTCGCCAAGACCATCAGCCCCAAGAGCTACGGCGACGAGGCACGCCTGTGGCCGAACTATGAGACGGACTACGACCCCGTCGTCTACTTCGCCAAGGACCATGGTCTCAGAGTCATTGCGACGAACGTACCCCGTCGCTATGCCGACCTGGTGAATCGCAAGGGCCTTCCCGCCCTTGACTCGCTCAGCGCCGAAGCCAAGCGCTATCTACCCCCTCTACCCATCGCCTTCCAGTCCACAGAGCAGAGTGCAGGGATGTTCGCCGCTATGGGCGCTCTCGTCCACGGGGATAAGAAGCAGGAGAAGCGCCACCTCGAAGAGGCTCAAGCCATCAAGGATGCCACCATGGGCTACCGCATCAGCCAGCACCTCTGCCCTCAGCACACCTTCCTCCACCTCAACGGCTCCTACCACTCCCTGCAGAATGGAGGCATCATCCCCTACCTACGTCGCTACGCTCCCAAGACGCGCATCGTGACGATCACGACCGTCCTGCAGGAGGATGTCGAGGCCCTCGAAGAAGCCTACGGCGGTATGGCAGACTTTATCCTCATCGTCCCCGAGGACATGACCCGCACGCACTAAGCTCCCCCATCACCCTACGGAATGAGCAAGCTCAACTTCATCGCCATTGACTTCGAGACGGCTACGCAGAAGCGCAGCTCCATCTGCGAGGTGGGTATCTGCGTCGTCCGTGATAGCAAGATCGTCGAGACGCGCTCGTGGCTCGTACAGCCCGAGGACAATGCCTATGCCTATTGGAACATCCAAGTGCACGGCATCCGCCCCGAGGATACCGCCACGGCACCCGCCTTCCCCGACGTGTGGGAAGAGATTGCCCGTGAGTACTTAGAGGAGTTCGACACATTCGTCGCCCACAACGCTCCCTTCGACCGCAGCTGTCTGGAGCGCACGGCCGAGCTCTATGAGATCGAGCTTGGTGAGCTGAAATGGGACTGCTCGCTGAAGCGTGCACGGCAGATCTATGACTTCGAGAGCAATTCGCTCGCATCCCTCTGCGACCAGCTCCAGATCACTCGCGGCACACACCACCGCGCTGGCGATGACGCCGAGATGTGCGCACGCCTCTACCTGAGGGAGTGGGATGATGCTCCAGCGAAGGGCAGACGTAGGTAAGCACATCAGTACCGCCAGCCATATAAGGCGAGAAATCATATAGGCAGGGGGACGAACTTATATTGGTTCGTCCCCCTGCCTATATTCATATCCACCCAAAGCATTAGATTAGAGAGGGGGGAGCGAACCTATGTGGAGACTGTTGCCGAGAGTCCTGTCCCCTACTTATTGTGCTAAGGCATCGCGCACCCAGCTCCCCGATATACCTCTCCGAAGTGATACGCAAGCCCTTCGCCTTATCGCGCGTATTCCTCTTATCCAGCGGAGGGAAAAGGGTCCCTCTCGTGAAGAAAAGGGCGCTTTCCCTTAGTGGTATTCTTCTATCTACGCACGTAGTCTTAAAGACCAGACACGTAAATCCAAATATCCACGTACGTAGATATTAGAGCCACGTGCGTAGTCCAAACTTATCTGCCACTCGTCCACAACTTTTATCCCTACGATGAGCAACAGTCTCATATTGCTCAGCGGGTGAAGCTATATAGGTTCGCCCAGCGACCAATATAGGTTCATACGACCTTTCGGTATAAGGTAGCGAGGAGTACCGTATCTTTGCAGGACAAAAGATCTATTACTCACGACAGCAATTCAATGAAAGCCCTCCCTCGAGGTACCATCCACGGTCTCCTCTTCCTCGTCGTCTTGACACTCCTTGTCCATGCCCTTTCGCTCGTGCCCTTCCTCCACGACCTGCGCCTCAGCCCGATGGTGCTCGGCGTCATCGTGGGGATGATCTTGGCCAACACTGTTCGCTCCCGGTTCCCCGAGAGCTGGGATGGCGGGCTGAAGATCGCCAGCAAGCAAATCCTTCGTACGGGGATCGTACTCTATGGCTTTCGCTTGAGCTTCGATACGCTCCTCGCCGTAGGTGGTGGCGCCATCCTCATCGACGTGATCATCGTCGCTGGGACACTCATCCTTGGGAACTACCTCGGGCGAGCGCTGGGCTTGGACAAAGACGAACGCTTACTCATCTCCTCGGGCTCGGCTATCTGTGGAGCAGCGGCTGTACTCGCCACTGAGCCCGTCGTAGGAGCGAAGCCACACAAGACGGTCGTCGCCGTAGCGACGGTAGTCCTCTTCGGTACGCTATCGATGTTTGGCTACCCGCTCCTTTACCGTGCAGGGTTCTTAGATGCCCTTTCCCCACAAGC
This sequence comes from Porphyromonas sp. KLE 1280, assembly GCF_000700805.1. Classification (NCBI taxonomy): domain Bacteria; kingdom Pseudomonadati; phylum Bacteroidota; class Bacteroidia; order Bacteroidales; family Porphyromonadaceae; genus Porphyromonas; species Porphyromonas sp. KLE 1280. The sequence continues at coordinate 165,530 of NZ_KL362965.1, read as the reverse complement.
TGTCGGGGTCTACACGGGATCTACCATACACGAGGTCGCACACGTCGTCGGCGCAGGAGCTGCGATGACACCCGACACCCACAGCTCCAGCGTAGACATCGCGGGCATCGCGACGATGACGAAGATGCTCCGTGTCCTCATGCTCGCACCCGTCCTGATGATCCTCGGCTACATCATGCGCCGAGGGAGTGCAGACAGCGCTACCTCGGGGAAGATACAAGTACCTTGGTTTGCCTTCTACTTCCTCATCGCCATCGGGATCAATACGCTGCTGGGCATGGGTGCTGAGCACATCGGCCAAGTCCCAGCATATCACCAGCTGACGCATATCATCGAGGTCATTGACGGCTTCATGCTGGCGATGGCGATGACGGCGATTGGCTTGGATGCGACCTTTGCCAAGTTCCGCCAGTCGGGCGCTAAGGCCTTCCTCCTCGCCTCGGGGCTCTATATCTGGCTCGTCTTCGGAGGCTATCTGCTGACCCTGCTTCTCGTCTAAAGGCAACATCTGCATAGAAGTTATCCCTTGAAGCTATCCGAGGCAAAGGGGTTTCACCAAAAAGCAGAAGACAAGCCTTCCTTCCCGCCCGCCTCTTGGGCTAAGGTCTCCGTGTCGTCAAGCCAATGCCTCTCTTCGGTCGAAGGGAGAGTCTCGTAGAAGAGCGCGCAACGCTCCCTACAAATCAAATCGCCCCGCTTGTACCCAGAGGATACAAGCGGGGCGATTAGCTAAAAGGCGGAATAAGTACCCGCTACATCAAAGACGGAAGGTGAAGATCTGCGTACTCTCCCGCATCTTCTTAGTCAGTTGCATCAGGTGAGCGACCCACCAGACCTCTGCCATCAGATCGACGACCGCCTTTTTCCGCTCAAACTGCGCCTGAGGCAAGAGACGCAGAATATCCACTTCCGAGTCAATGCCCCCGACGAAGGTCGCCTCCATGTGCTTGAGCGTGTCGTGCATCTTGGATCGCCCTGCCCAGAAGCTACTGAGCGCATCGAAGACCAGCACACAGCGCCCTGCGAAGTAGTGGTGCAGATGCTCAAGCAAGAGCTGGATCTGATCTAGGGTGAAGTAGGCGAAGACCCCTTCGATCGAGATGAGGACCTGAGTCTCGGGCGTGATCTCACTTGCGATCCGACTGAGCCAATCCTCCTCCAGCAAGTCCGAGCCAAGAGCCGTAGCGCTCTCCCCGAGGAGCCTCTGACGTAGCTCGATGACATTAGGGAAGTCCACATCGTAGTGGGCAGCGCCGTAGGTTGCTCCAGCTATGCGCTCTCCTCGGGTGTCTAGCCCGCAGCCCGCATTGACGGTGACGAAGGGCTTGCCTTGGGCATGCAGCTCCCGAGCGTAGCGGATGAGCTCACCGTCCATATAGCCTGCCCGCTTGAGACAGCCGTAGTAACTAGGGCTCTTCTTGGGGGAGAACTTCTTATCGCTATAAGTAATCTCTTCGTAGAGTCTCGCTGCACGCTCATCGTCGAGGATCGGACGCTTGCTCTTGAGGTCCAGCGCACGCATCGCTAGCGGAATGATCAGGGTCTCTTGGACTGCTCCAAGCCCCTCTAAATTGATTTGTCCCATGGTTTATTCAGTTTCTTGGCCGAAGCCTTACATATATTCGGAACAAAACTAGCACTTATCCCCAGCCCACTCAATACCTAGAAATGCTGATTTTCACCCCTCAAACCCACCCCTCGTGGGGGTAAACGAAGATGCCCCATGCTCCTAGAGCATGAGGCATCCTTATCTTAGGGGTAAGCTTAGACTAAGCCCAGTATTCTTCGCCACGGACCGTACGACCACGGTGCATGACGAAGCGCAGCTGGAGGTCTTCGTCGAGGAAGAGGATATCCGCATCGTGGCCTGCCTCGAGAGCGCCCTTCGTATCCTGAATACCCATGATGCGGGCAGGCGTGTAGGAGCACATGTAGATAGCATCGATGAGGGGGATATTAGCCTTCTGCACAGCGGTGCGGATGAGGAGGTCCATCGTAGCGATACTACCAGCGAGAGCCGAGCGGTCGCTGAGCTTGCAGACGCCGTCCTCGACGATAGCATGACCCGTGGGGTCCTTGAAGTTCACCGTACCCGTATAGAGGAGGGCATCGGTAGTGAGAGCCATACGTTCGCGGCCCTTCACAGCATAAGCCAGGTGGACCATCACGGGAGGCACGTGGATACCATCGCAGATCACCTCGATATCGAAGTCGGGCATATCGAGGATGGTCTCTACGGCACCGGGCTCCTTGTAGACACCGACCTTGTGTGCGACCTTCATCGCATTGTAGAAGTGCGTACCGAGCGTGTAGCCATGCTCCCAAGCTGCACGGACGTGCTTGTCGTTGGCCTCAGTATGTGCCAGTGCGACGACAACACCGCGCTCACGGATGTAGCTACCGAAGTCCAGTGCACCCTCGATCTCGGGAGCAGCGTCCCAGCGCTTGATGACACCGTCACCGCGCTCCATGATCTTCGTGTATTCCTCGGGACGAGCGGGGCGGATCAGCTCGGGGAGCTGAGCACCAGCCATCTTCACAGAGAAGTAAGGACCTTCGAGGTGTAGACCTTCGACGGTGGACTCATCGTCCTTCATCAGGACCTCCGTGCACTCAATACCCTTCATGATCGTCTCATAGCTCGAGGTAGAGAGTGTGGGGAAGATCGTCGTCGTACCCTGCTGGAGGTGGTAGTCTGATGCCGTGCGGAAGGCCTCTACCGTCCCATCCATGTAGTCTGCTCCGGCAGCGCCGTGCACGTGCATCTCGATCCCACCAGGGATGATGTACGAGCCTCGAGCATCCAGCTGACGTGCGCCCTCGATAGGGAGGTCGGTATTAAGAATCGCTTTGATCTTCTTGCCTTCGACGAGGACACTGCCACCATCGATCCAGCCTGTGGGCGTGTAAATGCGCCCGCCTACGATCTGTATATACATTATCTATTGGATGTATTTGTTTGAAATATGCTCATCAATTGTTCGCCCACCAGATGCACTGGCAAGCCCATTACCGTGTAGAAAGAGCCTTCGATACGGCGGATGGCACGGTAGCCGATCCACTCCTGTATACCGTAGGCGCCAGCCTTGTCCAGTGGCTGGTAGCGAGTGACGTAGTAGTCAATCTCCTCATCCGTCAGGGGGAGGAACTCCACCGTCGCCGTGTCGGAGAATGCCACCGAGCGATCGGGCGTCATCAGTACGACACCCGTGGTGACAGTATGCTTCTGCCCACTTAGCTCGCGAAGCATCGCCTTCGCCTCCGCAGCATCACGGGGCTTACCGAGGACTTTATCCCCGATGAAGACCAGCGTATCAGCCGTGATGAGGAGCGTGCGCTCACCGAGAAGTGGACGATAAGCCTCCGCCTTCACGCGGGCGATATAGAGGGGGATCTCCTCGAGAGGCAGGTCAGTAGGGTAAGACTCATCGACACCCTCCAGACGGATCTGCTCAAAGGGAAGATCCAGCCCACGCAGGAGCTCCACACGGCGCGGAGACTGTGAGCCTAAGATGATCTGGTAGTCGTCGAGGTGCTTCCACATAGTTTATAGGTCTCCTTACCAGCCAAAGCCTGCTGAGAGCGACCACTGGCCATTGGCGCGCAGGGTCTGCTCGATGACGTCACGCACCACACCATAGCCCCCATCACAGAGGGAGATGTAGGTAGCGATGGACTTGACTTCGGGAGCGGCATCCGCAGGAGCACAAGGCAGAGCCACGAGCTTCATGATGGGGATGTCGGGGATATCATCGCCGATATAGGCGATCTGGTCGGGTGTAATACCCGCTTCTTGGCAGAGGATATCAAGCTGAGCAGCCTTGTCTGAGACCCGCATATAGACGTGCTTAGCACCGAGCTGGTGGAAGCGCTGCGTCATCGCTTCGCTCGCACCACCGGAGATGACTGCCAGCGTATAGCCCTGCTTGACAGCGTACTGCATCGCATAGCCGTCCTTGACATTGACCGTACGCATGGGCATACCATCGGGGCTAATGGGGCTCACCGTAGCACTCACTACCCCGTCCATATCCAGGACGAAGGCGCGGATCTTCGACAGATCAAAGGGGATACTACTCATTTCCTAAAAGAATTTATGATACAAAGGTACAACCATTTACCCATATCTGTGCCTATTTCCTCCATAAAATTCGGCACATCTACCCATAGAGCAGGTCTATAAAAGAGCGAAGCCGCCACAGCTGAGATGCTGTAGCGGCTTCGCCTTAGTCGTGATAGAGTCTGGTGAGATTACTCGACCTTACCCTTGATACGCAGGGTGAAAGCCCCATCGCGGCCGTTGCTATAGACAGCGACATTCTTGAAGAAGGGACCGGGACGGCCTACGGGGTTGAAGGAGACAGTGATCTTCCCTTCACGCCCTGGAGCGATAGGCTCCTGGCTGTACTCAGGCGTCGTGCAAGCGCAAGGCGTAGCGACGCGCATGATCACCAGGGGAGCGTCTCCGATATTCTTGATGACGAAGGTATGTGAGACCTTACCATTAGCTTCCTTGATGATGCCGAAGTCAAACTCTGGCGCAGCGGAAGAGATGACGGCACCCTTACCACTCTGTGCGACGACGAAGCCCACGCAGAGAAGGAGTGCTGAGAATATAAGAGCAAATCTTTTCATAATGTCTTGAATCGTTTAATATGATCCCTCTGAGAAGAGGCTATTTGTCGCAAAGATAGTTAAAACTATTTAAAAGACCATTTTACTCGAAGGACAGCGTGAAGAGAAGCGCACGTGTCGCCACCCCACGAACGGCCTCAGTGAAGCGTATCCGGGGGTCGCCCTGCAGATCGGGGCGGTGCGTTTGGAGAAGGTTCGCCAAGCCATAGTGGAAGGTCAGCTGAGGCGAGAGCTTGAAGAAGGAGAAGTAGAGGTCGCACCCAGCGCCGATACTCAGCCCGTAGTCTATAGGGCGGAGGTGCAGGAGTTCGCTTGAGCGCGTCCCGAGCTGCAGGGCTGCATAGCCACCAGCAGCGACGAAGGGGCGGTAATTGCCCCAGCGCACGGCTGCCCACTTCAGCTCCAGTGGTAGCTGCAGGCTACTCGTGCGCAGAGAGAGGTGCTCTACCTCTTGGCTCCCATCGGTGTAGGCCACGGGCACATCCCCGAGATGAAGCGTCGGGAGCAGGCGTAGCTCCAGCTGAGGCACGAGGGTCATACCCCCGATGATGCCGATACTGAAGCCAGGATGCCACACAGGGCTATCGGCCCAGAGTTGTCCTCCCAGACTATTGACCGCCCCGCTATTGGTGATCCGCACATCGGGCAAGTGAAGCCCGAGGCGGAAGCCAATATAGTAGCGGCGTAAGTCGAGATAGGGCTGACGCTCGACGGCTCCCTCTTGCGCCCACAGAGCAGCGGGGAAAAGGACGGAGAGCACGAGCGCGAAGGCAAGTGTAAGGCTGCGAAGGGACATATATATTATATGGTATCGTCCCACCGCACAAGGGGCGGGAGGCTTACTGACGCACGTAGCGGCGCAGATGCTGCAGAGCGTAGCGCATACGCCCGAGGGCCGTATTGATGCTGACGCCTGTCTCTTCGGCGATCTCCTTGAAGCTCTTCTCTTCCCAGTAGCGAAGGCGCACTACCTCCTGCTGCTCGGCAGAGAGCTGGCTCAGGCCGTAGCCCAGCTCATCGACATATTCGCCGTGGATCAGGCGCTCCTCAGCGATAGCTTCGGGAGAGGGGATCTGGATCGTCTGCAGGAGATCTTCGGTCGAAGTCCCCTCGATCGTCTGCTCTTGACCACGCGTACGCTGACGGCGGAAGTGGTCCATGATCAGGTTGTGCGCGATGCGCCCGATCCAGCTGCGGAACTTCCCCTCAGCCGTGTAGCGGCCTTGGCGAATGGTCATCATGACCTTGATGAAGGTATCCTGGAAGATATCTTCCACGAGATCTTCGTCAGTGACCCAGTAGCGGATCGTCGTATGGACATAGGCATCGTAGCGAAGGAGAAGCGTATCAAAGGCTTCGTTAGTCCCAGCGGAATAAAGGTGCACCAGCTGATCATCGCTCATGCTTTCATATCGTCTCATTGTCGTCTCAGTTTAGGGCTGGATCCACAGGGCGCACCCACAAGACGTCGGGGCAGACTCTGGCTACGGACCAGCGATAGACTTAATTACTTTCAGATATGTAAAGCTTGCTCGATAGGCGACTATTTATTGCTACGTAATGAATGAAATTTGTGCGTGGAGATGAGCGTTTTTTGCCACATCTCTCGACTACAAATTAAGAGATATGTTTTGAATTCACCAAATCTCCCGCCTTAGACAATACGAATAGACCATAAAGTAGGTTACATCGAAGCCCCCTATTTCGCGCCTCCCACGCCCCTCTCCTACAGAGGCAAATCCCCCTCCTCAGAAGAGGAAAAATCAACCAGTACTGGTCATCGATCGGAGGAGTACTGGTCACGATGCGAAGGAGTACTGGTCACTATTGGCAACCAGTACTGGTCCACTCAGCGACCAGTACTGGTTGATTTTTCAGCTCCCACGCAAACGACAAAGGGCCCTCCCGTAGGAGAGCCCTTCATCACAAGGAACACCTTGGTAATAGGAGAGATATAGCGGGAACAAATCCCCTGAAGACGGCTTACCTCCGCCCAATGGGTCGCTGAGCAAAACGGCGCAGGCGCTCGGCGATATTCTTATCAAGGAGGGGCGAAAGCACGATGATCGTCACCGCTACGATGATGAGGAGAATCCCCAGAGCCATCGTCCCCGAAATCGTTTCGCCGAAGACCACCACCCCGATGACAATAGCCGTCAGCGGCTCCATCGCCCCGAGGACCGAGGTCAGCGTCGAGCCAATACTCTTGATCGCCCGCACGAGCGAGAGATTCGACACCAGTGTAGGGAGGAAGGCCAGCAGTAGGAGGTTGACCAGAGCCGCCCCGCTGGGGATCGCTTGTACCCCGCCATTGAAGGACGCATTGATGAGGAAGAAGCCCGCACTGGATAGGAGGACGTAGAGCGTCAGCTTCAGATTGTCCATCTCGCGGATGCGGCGGACATTATTCACCGTCACAAGATAGATCGCATAGCTGAGCCCCGAGAGCAGGACCAACAGGATGCCCACCAGCGAAGCGCTTCCTTCCACTCCCTCGCTCCCTCGCAGCGAGAGCAGTGCCACGCCCGAGAGCGCCAGGACAATAGCAATGATCGTGAAGGGCGAAGGACGCTGCTTGAAGAGCACCGCCATAATGAGCGTCACGCCCACTGGATAGAGGAAGTGCAACGTCGTGGCCATCCCACTCGACATACTCCCATAGGCCTGGAAGAGCAGAGTAGCCGACCCATAGTAGAAGAAGCCCAAGAGGACGAGCCAACTCAGCTCGCGCACGCCTAGGGAGAAGTTCACCCGACGCACCATCATCAGCACGGCCACCAGCAGCGAAGCGAAGAGCATACGATAGCAGAGGATGCTATCCGTCGTCATGCCCTCGGCCATCGTCGGCAGCGTGAAGAGGGGCAGCAGCCCGAAGGTCGCAGATGCAGTCATCCCGAAGAGGAAGCCCTTGAACTTATTCATATATATAATGTATTAGGCGATGTGCGTGACCGCAGTACCGCGGCCTTCTTACAAAGGTACAACTTCCCCAGCGAGCAGGCGTGGCGGCAGGTCCCACGACTCGCCCTTCTCTCCCCGCCTCACGAGGGAGACATTGCCCTCTCCGACAGGTCTGCTCTTGCAAATTCACCGAAATAGACTATCTTTGCATCGGTTAAGCCCCCTACCCTCCCTTGCGGATGGGCTTTAGACGGGGTAAAATTGACCATGGAGAGATGGCAGAGTGGTCGATTGCGGCGGTCTTGAAAACCGTTGAACTGAGAGGTTCCGGGGGTTCGAATCCCTCTCTCTCCGCAAAGAGGCTTCAAAGTGACTGCAAAATGGTCGTCACAGAAGCCTTCAAAACAAGAGTAAATCGTTGTAGGACATGGTCTTACAACGATTTTTCTTTGTACGCAGTCCATAGACCTGACGGCTTACCCCTAGGGTCTAATCGTCATCAATCGGTCAAATTCTGCTACAGAAACTGCTACACAAATCGAAGCGTAGCAATTAGTGTAGCAGTGACGGCTAAATGAAGGGCTATTTGAAGGCAGCAACGTGCTCTCATTCAATGCGTAAGCAAGTAACTTTGTAGCACGTGCTACACTAAAGAATGATGCATTATGAGACAATCGTTCAAGGTGTCCTTCTACCTACGCTCCAACTACGAGAACAAAGAAGGCAAGTCGCCCGTCATGCTACGCATCTTCCTCGGAGGAGCAATGAGCAATCTTGGCTCCACGAAGATCTTCGTAGACAAGGCACAGTGGAATAGCAGAACCAGCCGGCAGAAGGGACGCTCCTCCGAAGCCCTCGCTGTCAATGCTAACCTAGATGCCATCTCTGCTAGCCTCCACTCCCTCTACCACAAGTACCAAGACGACCAAACGATCTCGCTCGACAAGCTCCGCTCCGCCTACCTCGGGCAGGTCCAGGAGTTCAGCACCTTTCTCTCTGTCTTTGACAAGTTCATCGATGACATCCGTCAGCGCGTGGGGCACACCATCAGCAAGGAGAGCTTGCAGAAGTACAGCGTCCTGCGTAGGCACTTCTTCGAGTTCCTAGTGCACCGGTATAAGCGTAAGGACATTGGACTGATGGAATTCACGCCTGCCATCATCCAAGACTTCGAGTTATACCTCACGACAGTGGCTCTGTGTGTATGAATCAGACCAAGAAAGAGCTTTCCTACTTCCGACTCAAGCTGGAAGGCTACCTCAGAGACCATCATCCCGAGCTAAGGACCGACAGCGCCTTCATCGGAGCTCGTGTAGACCTAGCCCTCTCCTCCTACTGCGATAGCGTAGCCCAGGGCTTCTCGCACCTCGAAGCGGAGGCAATGGCCAGTGAAGTCCTCTATCAGGGACTCCACTGCTCCAAGTATGACACCCTCGTCTCCATCCTAATGGAGGAGTTCTCCGAAGAGCTTCCCGAGCCCCTTCCCCATAGGCTCGCCCCCATCCTCCTGGGCAACAAGTCCATCCAAGCGGTCTTCTCAGGGTACAAGCTCCACGATGACTTCGACGGCAGTCCTGAGTACGAGCTACTCTACACCGAGCTGACAGGTACCATCGTCCTCCACACTAATTTCCGACGCAGCCGCCTAAACACCTCCCCACCCCATTCGCCAAGGAAATCCTCTGTCCTCCACGCCAATTCCCGACACACCTCCCTGAGCATTTTCTCACCCCTATCCAGCCTACTTGTAGAGGGCATCTCAGAAGCCCCATTTTGGGACTGACAGTGGATCGCCAAAAAGACCCACCGTAGGGTTCTTTTTCCACCCACCAAGGCAAGGGAAGGGAAACGCTGCTTCCTCCCCTCAAGAAAGAGCAGAGCCGAGACCCTCCGTAGTGTGAGGATCTCGGCTTCTAATACTATAGAGATAAAAGGAGAGCACCTCACGCTCTGCCAAGTCAAAGACTTGTATGGAGCGTGAGGCGCCTGTTGTATCCCCTAGAACTAGGGGCATAGTGACTTCGCGTGGAAGCTACTAGAGGTTACTACCAGAACGAGTACCAGGCAGACCCCAGTTATCATCGAAGCTTGGATCCTCGAGATCTCCGTCGAAAGAGAACCCTACGAGCAGGTGGAGAGACTGCGGAAGCACGAAGGTCTTAGCTTCAGGTGCCTGATAGGATTCCTTATATATCTTATTCATCTTAGTTTCTAGTCTTCGTTATGATTATTAAGGAATAGCCTCCCACTGAATACCTTTAGTCTTGTTTATGTAGGTGGACAAGATAGGATTTTTCACTGGTCTTGTACTACTCATAGTCTTAGGTCCTACTTCAAAGACTGGATAGTAGACCTTGTTATCGACGCCCCTACGATACGGAGCTGAAGTTCCAACCGTAGGCTTAAACTTCTGAAACTTATCAACAAGAGTTCCGAGCGTCTGATAGCCAATGCCAGGAGCCAGCGAGAATGCAGATCCATCATAGAAGTAGTTGTCAGCAAGTCTGATGCCAACCGAACCATAGTCATCAACCTGAGGGAAGTACATAGCTACCACCATATCACCCTTAGCAGGCAGTTCACCTGCAGGAGTAGTCGAAACAGGGACCTGAAGCACCTTATTATACGTCAGGTAGCCACCCCCAGGAATGAAGTTCGCATTGCGCGCCCCCCCAGACTGCATATAGAAGTGACCCTTCTTACTCTGATTATCGATCCTGAAGTCGAGTTGCTGATCCAGAGCCACAGAGAGCGTAGACGACACATCCAGATAGGTACGCAGATCTGGACGAAGAGCACGATAGCCCTTGCTCCCGCTAGCATCAGTATACGGAGTTTGTGACGTTGGATTAATCCTCATGACATACTGAGGGAAGGTATTGTGGATACGAGCCATCATGAGATAACCCATCATCTTAAGCTTCATGCGAACATTGCCCGCAGTGCTGATCTCATGAACCTTTCCACCCTTGGTGTAACGCCACCCAACTGCGTTATGCTCACTTTTAAGCATCACGAAGTTCTTAGGGAGCTCCACGTTATCGTCCCAACTCGTAATGACGTGAGGACCCTTGTTGGTGAAGTTTAGGCCCCAGGGATTATTGCCGATAATAACCGAGACATAGCAGTCTCGCATATGAACAGCCACCATCCGATCAAAGATCTTTCTGTAGCCAGAGCCCTCAGGGAAACCAGACACTAGACCATCGTAACCGATGCTTTTACCATCGTTATAGACACGGAAGGGGGCATTGAAGGGGACAACCTCCCCGCCTTTATTATAGAGATAAATCATACCCATAAGGCGATCCTTGGCCGGGCCCACTCCATCGACATAAGCACGAAGGTCGATCAGCTTCTTATTCGCAGCACCAGTATTGATGTGAGGGATAACGGCTCTCGCCTGCTGAGCAGCATCAAAGCCACCAGCCACTTCTTCAAAATTCTCAACATCCAAGCGGAGGCTTAGACGAATACCTTCCTCTCCGTCGGCACCTCCGTCAGACAGGGTGATAGGCGCTTCTTGATCCTGCGCCTTGGGTTCAGTTGACACAACGGGCGTCTCCTTCGAGCAGGAGGCGAAGATCCCCACAACAGCCAACAGCATAAACAGTTTTTTCATTCTCTAATTAATTGTTACTGATAAACACTTTGCAAACCCAGCATCCTCCCCAAACCTCCCAGGACTCCCAAGTCTATATATATTAGCTAGACAGAAGGAACAAACTAGCGAGTAGACAGACCCATCACAAGACAAGCCCTATCCTCCATTGAAGTAGACGCAAAGCCCCCCCCGATCTATCGACATGAGACCAGAGGTGTCGAATTTGCTTCTTTTCGGATGCAAAGTTAAAAAAAATAAACAACCCAAACCGCGACACAAACCTCTTATCCATGCACATGCCCCCCTAACAGCATCCATACTGCAGCTCCTCATCGACCTCAGCTCTCTGGAGCAACAACCGACCATCAGCCTTGAGATACGAGCTCGCTGATCCCATACTCCGACACCCCTCGATCAGATCCAAGGCGCACACCGAGCCTGCCATGCCTGGGCTCTGGATTAGCATACACCTTGATCTCCCTACCCTATCTTTGTACCGCAAGATCAAGATTCCAAGGCAAATACAATGACGATTACAGAAGTAAGAGATGCTCTCCAGAAAGAAGATCCCCAGGAGCTAGTTAAGCTACATCATGCTTGGGTAAGCACCCTAATCCCGTTTTGGAGGCAGGCGGTCATACGAATCGCAGAGCTGACCGGCACACCGACAGACCGCAGGGACAAACACTTGAGAGCTATAGAGCAATCCATGACCCTACTACCCGGCTGGCGATCGAAGCAGATCACCTATATCAAGGCTAGACGCAGAGAGATCGACAGCGCCATCAGTTTCATCTTTAATGCAGCCTTAACGAATAAAGTCTCAAAGTATGCCTTTGCACCAGTCTGCAGAAACCTAACCGGCATCTTACGTGTAGCACTATATATATCCACCTTCGGCTACAGCGACAAACAGCTGCCAGACGTATTAGCTCACGACATTTATAAAATAGCCACCTGCCACACGCTCTTCCCCTTTGACACCAGTGACTTCGTATGCTTCCTCTCCGGCGAGGGATCTCCCGAGACCGACGGATCCATTGGGGAGAACTGGCACCTCATGATGGATCGTGCTGGCGAAGTACTCGGTATTCGTCCCCTCATTAAAGCCGTGGATCAGCAAGCAAGACTCATATGGGAGAGCTACAGCGCACCCTTCGCGTGGGTGTATGATGAAGCCATTTGGACTCAGGAGGTCCCTAGCCTCTTCAAGGAGCTATACTACATTGCCCAAAGAGCCTTTCACCAACGATAAAACCAAGGTCTCTGTATCACCGCTGGATCGGCATGCCTTCATAAGAGAGTATCTCGAGAGCCGGAAAGCCCTTTCCCCGCACTCCCTCCCCTTTTCACTACCTTTGCAGAGGCGCCGATGAGCTGCGATTTGGCTGGCGGCGATAAAGTTAAACAGGAGCGATGAGCATCAATTATCAGGAATTAGTGCCGGAGAAGGCATTGGGCAAGGAGATCAGCCGACACATCTTCCAGACCTATCGAGCGAAGATCGGGCTGCCTCACGAGATCGAACAGAACATCGAGCACATCAAGCGCTTGAACCCCGAATACGAATATCACCTCTTCGACGACGAAGACATCAAGGCCTTCATCCTCGAGCATTACGGCGAAGTCATTTGGGGCTATTACCAGCGCATCGCACCCATCTATGGCGCCGCCCGTGCCGACTTCTTCCGCTACCTCCTCGTCTACCAGCTGGGGGGCGTGTACCTTGACATCAAGTCCTCCTTGGACAAGCCCCTCAAGGACGTCCTGCACCCTGAAGACCAATTCATCCTGACGCATTGGGACAACCGCCCTGGCGAGCAGTATGAAGGCATCGGCATCTACCCCGAGCTGGGCACCCTTCCTCGTGGCGAATACATTCAGTGGTGCATTGCCTCCGTAGCGGGTCACCCCATCCTGCGTGCCGTCATCCTGCAGATGCTTCGCAACATCGACGAATACACGCCCTTCCGCCACGGAGCGGGTCTGTGGGGTGTCCTGCGCACGACCGGCCCCGTCATGTACACCAAGGTCATCGAAGCCATGCGCCCCACGCTCGTCGAGGGGAAAGACTACCGCATGCTCGACAAGCCCCAAGAGATTGGCCTGCGCTACTCCATCTTTGATACGGCAGGGGTCTACGGCCATAAGAAGGCGCTCAAGGCCAACTACAACAAGGCCTACACCCCGATCATCGTGACGCCCGACCGCCCACTCTACGCCAAGTGCGCCAAGTACTATCTCTTTGCACGCTTAGCCATACGCGTCCTCGGCGACAAGATCGCCGCCCGCCTCAAGTAGCCACGACGCCCCCTACACAAAAAAAGCGGATCGCTGCAGGAGATGCTCCTACAGCGATTCGCTTTTTATTAGGTTACCTATTATGAGTGGGCTATTTGAATAGTGCGTCCAAAGCCCTCGTGATAGCCTGCTTAATATCATCAGCCTCTGTACTACCACATCCCTCTGCGGTCGTAGTAGCCACCAACTCTCCCGTCTCTGCCGAGACCAACTGGATAGTTATTTCTATCGCATAACCTAAGCCCAACACGACATTGCGTCGTCCGCTCTCACCATAGCTCACCATGAGGGTCTTGGTTCTAAAGCGCTCATCTAAGCTGGGTAGGACAACGAAGCCTCTCTTAGCAAAAGCACCAGCTATCACATCGCGGGGATTGACTGACTGAGAATAGGGGATGACAACTCCTGCTACGGGTATTCCCGAGTGACTATCCATACTCTGAGTTGCAGGGACATAGACATGACTATATGCCCGAAGGTCCTTATTGACACGCATGGTAGGAGGACGTAGCGTCGCACATCCAGTGAGGAGGCACATGACAACAAGGGCCATTATACCAAAGAGGAAAGTAGTGTATCTGTTCTTCATAAACGATAAGTTTTGTTCCCCGTAAAAGTACGATAATATATGGTATACCGAGAGGTACAGTCCTTCCGCTGGAGGGGAGAGGTATGAACCTATATTGAGACTGTTACCGAGAGTCCTGTCCTCTATTTCGAGTGCTAAGGCATCGCACGCCCAGCGCCCCGATATGCCTCTCCGAAGTGATACATAAGCCCTTCGCTTTATCGCGCGTATTCCTCTTATCCAGCGGAGGGAAAAGCATCGTTCTCGTGAAAAAAAAGCACCTTCACGTAGTGGAATTCTTCTATCTACGCACGTAGTCTTAAAGACCAGGCACGTAAATCCAAATATCAACGCACGTAGATATTAGAGCCACGTATGTAGTCCAAACTTTTCTGCCACTCGTCCACAACTTTTATCCCTACGCGGAGCAACAAACTAATATAGGTCACTTCACAAAGCTATACAGGAATCAGTCCAAAGCCATATAGCATTCTTCGCCATCCTATATAGCTCTACCCACGCACTCATATAGGTTGACTCAGCGACCTATATAGGTTCACACTGCCCTCCCATAGAGATGGATTTCGATCCAAGGGAAGTTGACCATAAAGAAAGCCCCAAGAAGTTTGGCTTATAGGTGCTTTTACTTGACTGTACACCGAGATAGCTTTTCTTGTGGACAGGCGCCACTTCCTCCACCCCCCCCAAAAGCACCATAGCCGAAGCGACGACGTCGCTTCGGCTATGGTGTTAGTCAGCTTGAGCTTATTCTAAAAGCCTCTCTCATCCCTAAACCCCGGATTAACAGAGATACACTTGGGAAGATACTTCTTCATCAGATCTATTATAGTGGGATCTGTTATCTCTTTCCCTCTTTCTTTGGGGCACAACATTTCGTATTCTCCCCCAAAGTCTAGCTCTCTAAACTTCTGAAATTCCGAAGCTTTAAAACTAATGTAATCACCTTTCTCCAATTGTTGGAGTAAATTGAGAGTCGTATGAAGTAACCGGATAATCTCATTATACTCCTTTTCTATCTCTTCTTTACCAGACACATCTTTACTCAAAGATACCGATACCGCAACTTTATCGTTTGCATTTCGATAGTAGATTTTGGCGTTTCTCAACTTATCCTCAAGTATATTTCCAAGAAGCCTATAGCAAACCTCTGTATCGCTCTTTTCATCCAGCTTTCGTATAGCTCGACATAGATCTTTCTCTTCGTCAGTTAACTGATCAATTAATGATTTCATCCGAATTAATATTATGATTGACTTAGAATCTCCAGCAGTTAGGCTAAGAGATATTACTCCCACAAATATACTAAATCATCTGGTCCCTCTCGGTTATTTTAGGCCACCCTTTCTGAACTACAACACCTTTTCCCTTTACACTTCCCCGCCCATTTATCACCAATAAAAGAGCACGTCCTTCAAACACCTTAACGGCGCAGAATACCAACGCAGTAGCTTCCTTAAAAAGCTAAAGAAATTGGCTGTAGGAGCAAAGAAAAGTTGATTATACTTGTGACGTATTCATCACTTAGACCTCATGATAATGAACCGATTCCTCCAACGACTACCGCGCTTGAGCTACCGTGCCAAGGTGGCCATGCTGCTCGTGTGTGGCGTTGTGGTGGGTTTAGGTGGGCTCTTCCTCTATCTGCTTAGGTTCCACACCTACTTAGGAGATGACCCCTCGGCCTGTGTCAACTGCCACATCATGACTCCTTACTACGCCACGTGGATGCACGGTGCCCACGCCCGCAACACCACGTGCAACGACTGCCACGTACCGCACGACAACGTCTTCCGCAAATACTTCTTCAAGGGGAAGGACGGTATGAACCACGTCTACAAGTTCGTCACGCGCCAAGAGCGTCAGGCCATCCAAGCCATCGACGAGAGCGCTGAGGTAATCATGGAAAACTGCGTGCGCTGCCACGCCACCCTCAATACCGAGCTTGTCAACACGGGGCGCATCACCTACATGGACGCCAAGTGCGACGAAGGGAAAGCCTGCTGGGACTGCCACCGCGATGTGGCCCACGGCAGAATGAACTCCCTCTCCTCGACCCCAGGGGCCGAAGTACCCCTACCCGACTCGCCAGTGCCCGACTGGCTGCAGAAGATGCTGAACTAAGCATCCTCACCACGCAAGCATAATATCAGAATAACAAATAAAAGAGACTCAAAATCATGGCACAACAATTAAAACGTTGGCAGGGATGGCTCCTATTCGGAGGCTCTATGGTCGTAGTCTTCGTCCTCGGACTCATCGTCTCCTCCCTCCTGGAGCGCCGCGCCGAGGTGGTGAGCATCTACAACAACCGCAAGCACATCTTCAAGGACGCTATCGTGGCACAGAACGAGCTGTTCGCCGAAGACTTCCCCCGTGAATATCAGACGTGGCTCAAGACCGCCGACACCACCTACCAAGGTGAATTCAATAGCTCGCAGCGTGTCGACGTGCTCGCTGCCCGCCCCGAGATGGTCGTGCTATGGGCTGGCTACTCCTTCTCTATGGAGTACAACACGCCTCGTGGACACAAGCACGCTATCGAAGACATGGACGAGATCCTTCGTACCGGCTCCCCTGGCGTGAACGGCAACAAGGATATCCAGCCTGGTACCTGCTAGACGTGTAAGAGCCCCGACGTACCCCGCATCATGAAGGAGAAGGGTATCGCCGAGTTCTACAAGGCACCCTGGAGCCAGTGGGGACCCGAGATCGTGAACACCATCGGCTGCTCCGACTGTCACGATGCCCGTACCATGAAGCTCAAGCCTGCGCGCCCTGCGCTCTACGAAGCGTGGTCACGCCGTGGACAGGATGTCTCTCAGCAGTCGCACCAAGATATGCGCTCGCTCGTCTGTGCTCAGTGCCACACTGAGTACTACTTCAAGGGCGACGGCAAGTACCTCACCTTCCCCCACGACAAGGGCTTCACGGTCGAGGATATCGAAGCCTACTACGATGAGATGGATTATTCCGACTACACGCACAAGCTCTCGCGTGCTCCGATTCTCAAGGCACAGCACCCCGACTATGAGCTCTGGCGCATGGGTATCCACGGACAGCGCGGCGTATCGTGCGCCGACTGCCATATGCCCTACGTGAGCGAAGGTGGCGTGAAGTACTCCGACCACCAAATCGTCAGCCCTCTGGCGAAGATCGATAAGACCTGCCAGACCTGCCACCGTGAGGATGCAGAGACACTCCGTCAGAACGTCTACGAACGTCAGCGCATGGCCAATGACGTGCGCAACCGCGTAGAGAAGGAGCTCGCTAAGGCCCACATCGAAGCTAAGTACGCTTGGGATAGCGGCGCTACCGAAGCCGAGATGAAGTCTGCCCTGCAGTCCATCCGCAAGAGCCAGTGGCGCTGGGACTTCGCTGTCGCCAGCCACGGTGCTTCCTTCCACGCGCCACAGGAAGTGACACGTATCCTCGGTCAGAGCCTCGGCTATGCTCAGGAAGCTCGCCTTGCCATCGCCAAGGTACTGGCACGCCACGGCTTCTCTGGTGACGTCCCCATGCCTGACATCTCCACGAAGGAAAAGGCTTGGGCTTATATCGGCGTCGACGGCAAGAAGCTCCAGGCTGATAAGGCAGAGTTCATGAAGACCGTCGTACCTAAGTGGGTGCAGTCGGCTAAGGCGCAAGGCAAGCTCATCGAGCTCTAAGCCGAGCCTGTTGCCCTGACACACATCATCTGAATATCCTCTTGACTTCAGCGCGGCGACAGACCTCATCGTCTGCCGCCGCGCTTTCGATACAACCCCAACCGCTTCTCCGTCTATGTTCAACGCACTCTGGAAAATGAGAGAAGGCTTCGTCACTGGTGCAGGCTTGATCCTCGTTGGGCTACTGCTGCAGTACACGGCAGGCCCGATTGACTGGTCAGCCTTCGCCTTCCCGGTGAATGCCATCGTCCTTGCTCTCTACCTCCTCTTGCTCATCATCATCTACGCGCTACGTCATCGGATCCGCCTCTTCTCCTTCCTCTTCACTGTCGAGGCGGCTGTCCCCACACTCATCTACGCAGCTATACTCACCGTAGCCATGGGGCTCACCCGTCAGGTAGCCCCCCACGAGCGAGCCATTGACCCCATTGGTCTCACTCGAATGCTGTCCTTCTGGCCCTTCGTGCTTATCTACGCCCGCCTCGCTGGCATCGTGGGGCTCATCGCAATACGACAGATCTTACACTTCCACCTGAGAGAGCTACCTTCGCTGCTCTCCCACATCGGGCTCTTCATCGCCATCGTCGCTGCGACGCTCGGCAGTGCCGATATGGAGCGTGTGAAGCTCAAGGCCACCACCGACATGCCTGAGTGGCGCGCCACCCACGATCAGGGCTTCATGGAGCTACCGCTGGCCATCCAGCTGGAGAAGTTCACCATCGACGAATATCCCCCCAAGCTCCTCCTCATCAATAGTAAGACAGGGAAGTCCATACCAGAGAAGAACCCACAGATCGTCCTTATCGATAAGCACTTCCAGGAAGGCATGCTGTCGCAGTGGCGCATCCGTGTACACAAGAACTATCCCCTCGCAGCTCCCGTCATGGCGGACGACACGACGAAGTACGTGGAGTGGGGCTCATCGGGCGCTGTGACGGCACTCCTCGTCGAAGCCCAACCGATGAAGAACGGCAAGGAAGTGGGCAAGCCCATCATCGGATGGGTCACCTGCGGTAGCTACCTCTTCCCCTTCCAAGAGCTGAAGCTCACGAAGGACCTGAGCCTCGTGATGGCACGCCGCGAACCCGAGCGCTACGCCTCACGTGTCCATATCTATACGCAGACGCAGAAGAACATCGTCGCCACCGTCGAGGTCAACAAGCCCGTGACGGTCGACGGATGGAAGATCTACCAGCTCAGCTATGATGAAGCGATGGGTCGCTGGAGCGAGACCAGCACCTTTGAGCTCGTCAAGGACCCTTGGCTCCCCGCCGTCTATGTGGGTATCTACCTACTCTTGGCTGGCGCTATCCTCACCTTCATCACAGCACAGAAGCGCCGCCGCTAAGCAAGGCGACCTGAGTGTAGGGGAAGTCCCTACCCCGAGCGTGCACCGCTCCAATGGCTCACGGACAAGCTACCCTACTCCTTCTGCTTCTTCACCCCAACCCTATCAACTCTATCCTCATGACTTGGGATTCCTTCATATTCTTCGCTATCCCTGCCCTCCTTCTGTGGGCGGGTGGTGCTTGGACGGCTTGGAAAAAGCGTCCACTCCCGACCTATCTCCTCACCGCTGCGGGACTGCTCGTTTACTTCGCCTTCATCCTCGGACTGTGGATGTCGCTGGAGCGTCCACCCCTTCGCACGATGGGTGAGACCCGCCTGTGGTACGCCTTCTTCCTCCCCACGGCGGGGCTGATCGTCTATTCGCGCTGGCGCTACCCTTGGATCCTCGCCTTCAGCACCATCCTGGCAGGCGTCTTCACCACGATCAATATCGTCAACCCCGACATCCACAACAAGACGCTCATGCCAGCGCTGCAGAGCCCATGGTTCGCTCCGCACGTCATCGTCTATATGTTCGCCTATGCCGTGCTGGGTGCCGCTGCACTTATGTCGGCATACCTACTGTGGTTCAAGAAGTCGCCCATCAATGAGCATGAGATGGATATCTGTGACAACCTCGTGCAAGTCGGCTGGGCGTTCATGACTGTCGGTATTCTCTTCGGTGCACTCTGGGCGAAGGAAGCCTGGGGGCACTACTGGGCGTGGGACCCCAAGGAGACTTGGGCTGCTGCGACATGGTTCGCCTATCTGGCTTATATCCACGTGCGCATCCGTTCGGACCGCTACCGCCGTGCAGCACTCTGGGGGCTCTTCATCTCCTTCATTCTCCTGCAGATGTGCTGGTGGGGCATCAACTACCTACCCTCTGCCCAAGGCGTCAGCGTCCACACCTACAGCTTGGGCTAAGGCGCTCCGCCCATAAGCCTCTCTAAAAGCAATCGTCCCCACCCGCAGCCTCTACAGGTGGGGACGATTACTATTGCTCTACCTAATCCTAGAACTCTTACTCTACAGGAACAAAGTCAGTGGCATCAGCCTTCCTTTTTTCCAGGCTGAGGTTTGGTATAAGGCATACTGAGTAGCTTGTATGACCTCAAGAACAATTCATTTGTATCTGCATCATCTTTACTTGCCTCAAGAGTCGGGTCCAAGATCTTATCCTTAAACTTATCATTGGCAATATACTTAAACACCACAGCCCCCTTTGATAGCACATCATCTCTGAGATCATTAAGCGCTTCAGTTGCATCCTCAAGCTCTTTATTTAGCTTGGGTCTAACTTTAGGGGAGGCAAAAATAATTTCATACTTATAGTCTTCGGGGAAGTAACTGCGTAGAAGCAGATAGGAACGCAGAAGCTTCTTCTTAAAGCTCTTTATTGTCCTATCCTCGTTCTTGTAATTCAGCCCGTCCTCATGATAGGCGATGTCCATCACATACATCTTCTTTTCGAAGAGGTTAATTCCAAGAATATCTATTTCAGCCTGTTTTAAAAACTGTGAGAAGCTGGGCTTAGTCTTTCCTTGAAATGATAATAGACCATCCTTTACAAGCCTCTCAAAAGCTTCACTTGCGTCTTTTCCTTCACCAAGAAAAGCCCACTGACTCGAGCTTTTCCAGTTCGTCTGATAAATCACGCATCTCTTCACGTGCTTGAGGTAGCTCACGGCTAGGGACTCTCCGATTTCGATTTTCATGCGACTTGTTGTTTATAGGGTTTGATGATATGCAAAGCTACGAAGAATAATCCCCCCTTGCGAGACGTAGCTCCATAGCTATAGCGCCCAGTGAGTGATGATTGACAGGTCGATTCGCAAACGACTACTGCTCTGCATACGGACGACTATTGGTTTCGGGGCAAACCACTACTCGTCCGTATGCAAACCACTACTCGTCCGCACTCGGAACAACTACTGGTTTGAGTGCGAACGACTATTACTTTCACTCTCGCCTCCAATTGCGTCACGCCACCTCCTCGGAGAAAAACGGCTTGTACATGGATGCGTCAGCCCTAAGAAACGATACGTCCCCACCCGCAGCCTCGGCTGCGGGTGGGGACGATTGCTTTCAGAGCTTATTCGTACTTCAGGCGCTCCTGCTCCAGGTCGATCCTTTGAATAAAGCGATTCACGATATCCTCATTGATATTAGCATGCTCCTTATTCAAGTGATAGAGGTACAGGCGCTGCTGATCCAAGATATTCGAATAAAGCTCATTCGACGCGTCATAGAGCGGGGTCTGCCCCTCCTCCTCCAGCTGCGTCATCCAGTGGGAGACCATCGACTGCAAGTGCTGGCTATCGCTGATGAGCTCACACACCTCATTCTCCCTGAGGTAGCGTAAGCTGACATCGGCAAGGCCTTTGCGTATGATTGACTCGGTCTCTTGCTCGGGGAGGTAATCATTGAAGGCAGGGAGCTTCATCCGCTCGATCAAGATAGGCAGGGTGAGCCCTTGTAGAAGCAGGGTCACCAGGATCACTACGAAGGTGATATAGATGATCATCGAGCGCTCTGGGAAAGGCACCCCCGCCTCAGTCATCATCGGGATGGAGAGAGCGGCGGCCAAGGACACGACACCGCGCATGCCCGACCAGCCCAAGACGAAGGGAACGTGCAGGCCATAGTAGTTCGGGTCAGCCACCTTGATGAATCTCCGCATAAAGAGCGTGGTCATGACTGCCCCATAGCTGCACGCCAGACGAACTAAGATGAGCACCGCCGAGATCAAGAGACCATACCACGTCGCCGTGGACAAGCTCATCCCCCCTTCACGCATACCAGCGACCACCTCGGGTAGGTCCAGGCCGATAAGTAGGAAGACAAGACCATTCAGCAGGAAGACAAAGTTATGCCAGAAGTTCCATCCACTCAAGCGAGAACTACTATCCATGAAGAGGATATCCGGCTGCTCAAGTACAAGCCTCCAGATACAACGGCTATTACTCCTGATGCCCCGACCTCTTCGGCAGCGAGATACATGATATAGGGAGATATCAGAGTGAAGACCACATCGATCTTCTCATCGGTAGGCAGGTAGTGATGTAGCTTGATCATCACCCAAGCCACCGCCAGTCCAACCAATAATCCGCCCACGATCATCCACACAAAGCTACCAGCTGCTTGATACCAGACAAACTGCCCCGTACCAACGGCAACGAGGGCCACGCGCATGATGATCAAGGAGCTGGCATCATTGAAGAGGCTCTCCCCCTCCAATATGGAGGAAAAACGCTTCGGCACCTTCACAAAGCGCATGATCGCCTGAGCGCTTACAGCATCAGGAGGCGAGACGATCCCCCCGAGCAAGAAGCCTAAAGCAATAGAAAAGCCGGGCAAGATAGCGTTCGCCACAAGGGCCACCACACAAGCCGTGATGAAGACGACAAGGAATGCAAAGCTCAAGATAATGCGTCGCCACTTCCATAGCTCCTTCCACGAAGCGCTATAGGCCGCTTCGAAGAGTAAGGGTGGAAGGAAGATAATAAAGATCCATTCGGGCTCCACCTTTATTTGTGGCATTCCAGGCACCAAGCTCAACGCCAAGCCGGCCAAAACGAGCAAGATAGGGTAAGCGATCTTGATCTTATTCGCCAGCATGGTCAGCAGGCAGATGATGACCACCAGCGTGATGAAAAATAGCGTTTCAAATATCATCTGTTCGAATTTTTATGAGGGTTAATCCAGTCGCGTGCATATACCACGAACCATCAGCGAAATAAACTCTATGGAAGTCCCTGTGAGCACGTCATTCTCATGCCCTTTCAGGGCGTGCAAAGATACGAAGAATAGGCCTCACCGATAAATACACGTCCCCACCCGCAGCCTCAGCTACGGGTGGGGACGTGTATTTATCGTCTCGCGACTTTCTCTTACAGGCTATCGGTAATTATTTGGGAGAGCCCGAGTTACCCTGCTGGTAATTCGGGTCGATCATCACATGAAATTTCGGTGGATCGCAGGCTGTCGTAAAGATGACGATGCTGGGAGTACGCACACCTGGCATCGTCTCCCCTCCAATGAGCATACCATCCATCATAGAAGAAAACCTATCCAGATAGACGGCATCTGCTCGGCCATCGAAGTGAAATCCGCTTTTCGCTTCCCCCCTCCCTCTCGACCTATCGAAGGAGTACCACTCGCTACAGAAGCCATACCATGCAGGGTCATGGCTGAGATAAGCACGCTGCTCTGCCTGTAGCTTCTTCACCAGTCGACGATTGTCCTTAGCTTTCGCATCCTTCAGATCCTTCTCTCGCTGGAGTGCCGTCACAAAGAGGTCAGCCCGCACCCCACCAGAGAAGATGGCCTCGTACCGCCAAGCATAACCGCCCCCAAAGCCATGGGCAGCGATGGGGTCATCGGGTGCGATCTTATAAGTCTGCCACTGCTTCGTCTGAGGTGTATAAGTCATATAGGTGACATCGGCCTGGACTCGCTGATCAGGCTCATCTACACCCGTGAACGACCCCATAACAACTAAGCACGGGACGTAGGAAGGAGTGCTGTATTCACCCAGATTCGTTGTAGCTACGAGCTTGAGGAAAGGGCTATGCGGATAAGGCGTCTCCTCACGCCACTCCTTTTGCGGACTGCTGAGGTCAAGAGACAGGACGGTATTGGAGAGCTTACCATTCACATGGCCCCCGATGAGGTAGAGCACATTCTTTATGAGAGCTGAAGCCATCCCACTACGAGGCTCTGGCAAGCTGGGTAGCGGAGTGATCTCCACGTCAAGGCTATCGCTCAGCTGAATGATATAGGCGTCACTTAGGTCTCCCGCAGCAGACTGCCCACCTGCGACGATGAGCTGATCATCATACAGCTGAAAGGCCGCATAGGCCGTTGGGTGGGGCAAATGCCCTACGAGCTTCCACCCCATATCCAGCTCCGAAGCCTTTGCCTCACAAGCATGATGCACTGCGCCAAGATACTCGCCGATATAGATCTCTGAATAGTAGCGCTTTGCTCCACCCTTTCGTGCTGGGCGGTCGGGGAAGTTACACCCACCAGCCATCACAAGTAGTCCCGGACGTAGTTCTCCCGCTATATGCCCCGACACGCCCTTGGCATAGGCGGGGTCTAACTGAGGCGTCTTAGCCTCGAACATGCGATAATCCTCTTGTGCCTGCGACGTGCCGTAGCTTCCACCCACCGCAAGCAGGAAGAGAGCCATCAGTCGCACTCTATATAGTATGCTATTCATCATTGTCTATTCACTATTTAGCCAGCAGGGACGGATGTCCTCGGCGTGATTTGGTAGCGTAAAGATGAGAATAATCGGCAGCATGACCATAGCCTCCTAACACCCCCTTCTCGAGAGGGGCTGCTACCGACCTATATTGGTCAGCGGGTGAACCTATATAGGTCACGACGCGGAGCTATACTGGTCGTCGCGTCGACCTATATTGGTCGGAGTAGCGACCTATATAGGTTCGCACACCCCACTCCCCGATATACCTCTCCGAAGTGATACGCTTTTCCCTTCGCCTCATCGCGCGTATTCCTCTTATCTAGCGGAGGGAAAAGCATCGTTCTCGTGAAGAAAAAAGCGCCATCACGTAGTAGTTTTCCTCTGTCTATGTACGTAGTCTTAAAGGCCAGGCACGTAAACCCAAATATCCACGTACGTAGATGTTAGATCCACGTACGTAGTCCAAACTTATCTGCCACTCGTCCGCAACTGTATCCCTATGCGGAGCAACAACCTCTATATATATATAATGTATAGGCGAAGGAGGCGGGAAAGGGGTGCATTGTAGCAGGTGAGGGTGAGATTTCGGGGGTAGAGAAAGGGGCAATTTCGTCCCTTCTCGGGGGTAGTCAAGAGGGAAAAAAGAGGGGTCAAAGGGGCAAAAAAAATGTATCTCGCTGAGGGATAAAGCAGTGCGATTTGGGGGTGAACTTTGGAGGGAAAGTGCGGTTTTGTTTTTGTAGCTTTGCACAAACTTTGATTGGATTGCTTCGGGAGTCCACTCGTAAATATTACATTTTCAATAACCATCATGACAGAGAGCAAACGCGCTTTATCTGAATACGTTTACCAAAGTAAGTATTCCTTGTTCCGCGAAGACTTGGGTCGTAAAGAGACCTGGGACGAGAGCGTCGAACGTATCCGCCAGATGCACCTGACACACCTGGAGCGCATCGCCCCCCAGGCGCTGCAAGACGAGTGGTTCATGACTCAGTTCAATGAGGCCATCGACTACTACAAGCTGAAGAAGTTCGTTGGGTCCCAGCGCAACCTCCAGTTCGGCGGTGAGCCCGTCCTGAAGTCCTCAGCGAAATCTTATAACTGTAGCTACTCGCACTGTGACCGCCTTGAGGTCTTCCGCGAGATCGAGTGGCTCCTGCTCAGTGGCTGCGGCTGCGGCCTCTCCGTAGAGCAGGCTCACGTAGACAAGCTCCCCCCACTCCTCCCTGCCAGTGAGCTGTCTCAGGAAAGCGAAGCCTATGTCATCGGTGACAGCATCGAGGGCTGGGCTGACTCCATCCACCGCCTTCTCGAATACTACTTCATTCCCGGGGTAAAGAAGCCCGTCTTCGACTACTCTGAGATCCGCCCCAAGGGTGCTAAGATCGCTAAGCGCTTCATCGCTCCTGGACCTGACGGTCTGCGTATGGCACTCGATAAGATCCGTGCCCTGATGAATGCTGCCGTCGCAGCTGGTCAGAAGCGTCTCTCTGCTCTGCAGTGCACCGACATCATCGCTCATCTGGCGGACTCTGTCCTCTCGGGTGGTGTCCGTCGCTCGGCGCTGATGATCCTCTTCTCTCCCGAAGACACGGAGATGGTGAACTGTAAGCACGGCGACTGGTTCACTACCAATCCTCAGCGTGCTCGCTTCAACATGTCTGCCGCTCTCAACCGCGGCGAAGTCGATCGCTCGCTCTATGAGTCGCTCTTCCAGGCGATGCGCACGAGCGGTGACCCCGGTCTCTACTGGAGAGATAAGTTCGGCGTCGGCTGTAACCCCTGCTGCGAAATCGGCTTCTTCCCCACGGACAAGAATGGCGATACGGGCTGGCAGGTATGTAACCTTGCCTCCATCAATGGGATGGAATGTACGAGCGAAGAGGAGTTCTACAAGATCTGCCGCTGCGCGTCTACGCTCGCTACCGTGCAGGCTACCTACATGGACTTCCCCTACCTCGGACAGGCTACGACGAATATCATCCAGTCAGACCCCCTCATCGGTGTATCTATCGGCGGGATCATGAACAACCCTCAGATCCTCACGAACAAGGATATCCTCGCCGTCGGGGCTATGCAGGTGCGCCAGCAGAACTCT
Organism: Porphyromonas sp. KLE 1280; assembly: GCF_000700805.1. NCBI lineage: Bacteria > Pseudomonadati > Bacteroidota > Bacteroidia > Bacteroidales > Porphyromonadaceae > Porphyromonas > Porphyromonas sp. KLE 1280. The sequence goes on along the minus strand of NZ_KL362965.1, from coordinate 139,193 downwards.
CAGTGTGCTCGCATCCTCGGCATCAACCCCGCTAGCCGCACTACCTGCGTCAAGCCTGATGGTACGGTGAGCCTCCTGCTCGGTATGACCTCGGGTATCCACGGTGCTTACGCTAAGCGCTACCTGCGCAGCGTCGAGGCCAACATCGAAGAGCCCAACCTCAAGGCTTACGAAGAGGCTAACCCCAAGGCTGTACAGCCCAATATCTTCAAGCCCGCTACGGACAAGAAGATCTTCTTCCCCATCGAAGAAAGCGAAGACACTCTTCTGCGCAGCGAACTCAGTGGCGTCAAGCTCCTCGAGTACGTCAAGCTCGTCCAGCAGAGCTGGGTCATCCCTGGCATGAGCGACATGGAGTCTCCCATCAAGAATAATGTATCGAACACCGTCGACGTGCCCAACGACCAGTGGGATGCCGTCTGCGACTGGGTCTGGGAGAACCAAGACCACATCGCTGGCGTGACCTTCCTCTCGACCTACGGCGATATGGACCTGCCTCAGGCTCCTATGTGCAAGGTCTCGACGGCTGAGGAGATCCTCCGCGAATACGGCGTCGGTAGTATGTTCGCTTCGGGGCTCGTCGTGGACACGATCGAGGTATTCGGCGACCTGTGGAAGGCTTGCGAATCGGCTCAGGGCCGTGGCGAGCAGCTCTTCGTCTCGGACTACGCTATCGACGACTACATCCAGCGTCACAGCGTCGAGGGCGAAGCCCCCTGCCTGGACCGCGAGCACGTGCGTGGCATCCTCGCAGCACGCCTGCAGGACAAGGTCGAGAACCTCGCTGCTAAGCGCGATATCGTCCGCCGTATCGAGAAGTTCGCCCACAACTACTACCGTGGCGACATCTACAAGGCGGTGAACGTGCTGAAGAGCGTCAATAACCTCCACCTCTTCGAGGTCCTGAAGAAGACGTACAAGCCCGTTGACTGGAAGAGCGTCGACTTCTCTGGCAAGCAGTTCACCAATGCCGATGAGCTTGGTGCAGCCTCCTGCGCTGGTGGTGCCTGCGAGATCAAGTAACGACTCCCCCGCCTCCCTGTGAGGCGTAGAGATACGTAAGCAGCCCCCGAGTAAGCGATATGCTTACTCGGGGGCTGCTTCATTTGCAAAGCCGTGGTGTGGTGCCTAAAAAAGCTGACAGCAGGGTGGAAGCATGCTCTCCGCCCTACTGTCAGCTAGATTCTTGAAGCTACGGCTTCCCTATTTCTTCCGCTTGAATATCAGATTCATTACGAATAGGATGACGATAGCGCCGATGGCTCCCGTCAGGATAGAGCCGATCCAGCCTTCGCCCAAGGAGATATTGAAGACCTTCTCCAAAAGCCAAGAGCCCACGCCACTCCCCAGAATACCGACGACGATATTCCCGAGAAGGCCAAGGCCACTACCTCTATAGATAATCCCGCCCAGCCATCCGGCCAGGGCTCCTGTAATCAGTGTTGCGATCATAATTATAAGCTTTACTATTAAATTCAGCTACGAAGGTAAGGTTTATTGGTTGGATGGCAAGACATCAAAGCTCAGCGCCTTCGCCCTTACGCTCAGGCCTCCTCGGGCTGCCCACAGAAAGAGCCTCCCCACCGTCAGCACGGAGCTAACGGTGGGGAGGCTTTGTATTGGACTTCGCCAGCCACCCGAAGGAGGCAAGGCGAGCGGTGTTATCCGCCGAAGTCGTCGAAGAAGAGCTGGCTGCGCGGTACGCCGAGGTCTTCGAGCATCACCTTCACGGCGTTGGCCATAGGACCAGGGCCGCACATGTAGTACTCGATATCTTCGGGCGCATCGTGATCCTTCAGATAGTTGTCATAGATGACCTGATGGATGAAGCCGACGTAGCCGGTCCAGTTGTCTTCGGGCTGGGGGTCAGAGAGCGCGATGTGGAAGCTGAAGTTGGGGAACTGCTTCTCGATCTCGCGGAAGTCCTCTTCGTAGAAGATCTCCTTCTTGCTTCGTGCACCGTACCAGTAAGAGACCTTACGACCCGTGTGGAGCGTGCGGAAGAGGTGGAGGATCTGAGCACGCAGAGGAGCCATACCAGCACCACCACCGATATAGAGCATCTCAGCATCCGTGTCCTGGATGTGGAAGTCCCCATAAGGACCGCTCATGCGGACCTTGTCACCAGGCTTCAGCGAGAAGATGTAGGACGAGGAGATACCAGGAGAGACGGGGAGCCACTTGTGCGTAGCGCGGTCCATAGGAGGCGTAGCGATACGGACGTTGAGCGTGATGATGTTCCCTTCGGCAGGGTAGTTAGCCATCGAGTAAGCACGGATGGTCTCCGTATCATTCTTACAGGTCAGGCTCCACATATCGAAGTGATCCCAGTCGCCACGGAACTTCTCATCGATGTCGTAGTCGGCATACTTGATATCATAGGGAGGGATGGTGATCTGTGCGTAGCTACCGCTCTGGAAGTTCATCACTTCACCCTCGGGGAGCTTCACGACGAATTCCTTGATAAAGGTCGAGACGTTGCGGTTCGAGACGACTTCGCACTCCCATTCCTTGACGCCGAAGACCGACTCAGGTACGATGACCTGCATGTCTTCCTTGACCTTGGTCTGGCAAGCCAGACGCCAGTGTTCCTTCTGCTCCTTGCGAGAGAAGAAGCCCGTCTCAGTAGGCAGGATTTCCCCACCACCTTCGACGACACGGCAGCGGCACTGACCGCACGAACCGCTACCACCGCAAGCGGAGGAGAGGTAGATATTCTCACCCTGCAGAGTGCTCAGCAGCGTACCGCCGATGGGTACTTCAGCTTCCTTCTCCCCATTGATGGTGAGCTTGACGTTGCCTGATGGGACGAGCTTGCTCTTAGCGACAAGCAGGACGATCACCAGGAGCAGTGTGACCACGAGGAAGATGCCCACACTGACGAGTATAATGGTTGTATTCATTTCGTTGAGTCTTCGCTTTCGTTACATCTTGACACCAGAGAAGCTGAGGAAGGCAATCCCCATGAGCGCCGTGACGATGAAGGTGATCCCGAGGCCACGCAGGGGCTTGGGCACATCAGAGTACTGGAGCTTCTCACGGATAGCAGCCATCCCGACGATAGCGAGCATCCAGCCGATACCGGAGCCGAAGCCATAGATGGTAGCTTCACCGATGGTGGGGAATTCACGCTGCTGCATGAAGAGTGATCCACCGAGGATAGCACAGTTCACAGCGATCAGCGGGAGGAAGATCCCGAGTGAGGCGTAGAGCGAGGGGCTGAAGCGCTCGACGAGCATCTCCACAAGCTGCGTGAAAGCGGCGATGACGGCGATGAAGATGATGAAGGAGAGGAAGGAGAGATCTACACCTGCGGCATCAGCACCGATGAGCCAGTCAAGCGCCCCCTGCTTGAAGACCTTGGTCTCGAGGAGGTAGTTGATAGGCAGCGTGCAGGTCAGGATAAACGTGACAGCGATACCCAGGCCAAAGGAGGTCTTTACGTTCTTCGATACTGCCAGGAAGGAGCACATCCCCAGGTAGTAGGCGAAGATCATGTTATCGATGAAGATCGACCTAAAGAATAAGGCTAATGAATCCATTCTTTGTTAGTTCTTATTTGCGTGGGTAAAGGTTAGTTTTCCTGAAGCTCCTTGTTGTACGAGCGGTGGATCCAGATGAGCACAGCCACGGAGATAAGTGCCATAGGAGGCAGGATCATCAGACCGTTGTTGACATAGCCGTGGATACCATCGGTAGCGTAGAAGCTCTGAGGGATGATCTGGAAGCCGAGGAGCGTACCAGAGCCGAGGAGCTCACGGAAGAAGCCTACAGCGACGAGGACAGCACCATAGCCAAGACCGTTCCCGATACCATCGAGGAAGGATTCCCAAGGGCCGTTACCCAGAGCGAAGGCTTCGAGGCGCCCCATGAGGATACAGTTCGTGATGATCAGCCCGACGAAGACGGAGAGCTGCTTACTGACGTCGTAAGCATAAGCCTTGAGGACTTCGCTGACGATGGTCACCAGGGTAGCTGCCACGACGAGCTGCACGATGATGCGGATACGGTTAGGGATCGTCTTACGCAGGAGCGAGATGACGACGTTGGAGAAGGCGACGACGACCGTCACAGAGAGTGCCATGACGATAGCGGGCTCGAGCTTAGAGGTTACAGCCAGCGCGGAGCAGATACCGAGCATCTGCACCATGATGGGGTTATTCTTGCTGAGTGGCCCGAGGAGCGTTTCTTTATTCTTTTTATTCCAGAGAGACATGGCTACTGAGCGTTATAGGTTTCAAGAAATTTTTGGAAGGGCTTGAGCGAGGCAGCGAGCATATCGTTCACACCATTGCTGGTGAGCGTACCGCCCGAGATACCATCGACGTAGTCCTTATCCTCGACCTTCTGGCCATTCTTGACGACAGCGATACCGGTGAAGGCGCCTTCACGGAAGATGTGCTTACCCTTGAACTGGGCAGAGAAGTGTGGCGTGGAGATTTCAGCACCGAGACCTGGGGTTTCCCCAGCGTTGCCGAAGTCAGCCCCATCGACCGTAGAGTGGTCAGCAGCATCGATAGCGATGTAGCCCCAGATCTTGTTCCACAGACCTGCACCATTGAGGGGGAGGACGTAGAGGGTCTTCCCATTGACCTCAGCGACGTAGACGGGGAGGTCTTGTGGTTGTTTCTTGGCGATCAGCTTGTACGCCAGCTCGGTGTTTGCATTGAAAGCTTCGCTATTACCAATCTCTTCCCCTTCGAAGGTCTTGACGATCTTCCCTTCGGCATTCACGAGGAGTTCCTTCTTGATGAGGTCCTTGTAGGTGGAGATGACGGCGGACTTATCGGGGCTCTGACCGAGTGCGCGGAGGATCTGCTGCATCTTGTCGATGTTCGCATTCTCCTGCTGTGCGGGACGCAGGACGATCGCTGCACCTGCCAGGAGGACTGCAGCGAGGATGACCATCACCGCAGCATAGATCAGTACATAAGAATTCTTATCTCTATTCATCGTTGTAGCGGTGTTGGATTAGTTCTGAGCCTTAGCGGAGAGACGCTTGAGACGCTTCTGCGTATTGCGCTCTACCACGATGTAGTCGATGAGAGGTGCGAAGGTGTTCATCAGGAGGATAGCGAGCATCATACCTTCAGCGTACCCAGCATTGAGCACACGGATGAAGACGACCATTACCCCGATGAGGAAACCATAGACCCACTTCCCAGCTTCGGTGCGTGCAGCGGTCACGGGGTCCGTAGCCATGAAGACGATACCGAAGGCGAAGCCACCATAGATGAGGTGGTGAAGTGCAGATACCTGCATAGCGGGCGTAGTACCGATGGCGTTGAAGACAGCAGCCATGACGACGACACCGACGACACCAGATACCATGATCTTGTAGCTAGCGATACCCGTATAGATGAGGATGCAAGCCCCGATGAGGATAGCGAGCGTGGAGACTTCACCTACCGAGCCTGGGAGGAAGCCGAGGAAGGCATTCCAGTCAGTCAGTGGACCACCGAGCGTATTGTGGATATCGGGGAGCATACCCTTAGCAGCAGCGATCTGCCCGAGGGGCGTAGCACCAGAGAAGCCGTCGACAGCCTTCTCAGCACCACCGAGCCCGAAGGTCGATCCGAGGCGTACCCATACGCTGTCACCAGACATAGCGGCGGGGTAAGAGAAGAAGAGGAAGGCACGCGTGATCAGCGCTACGTTGAAGACGTTGTAGCCCGTACCACCGAAGACTTCCTTAGCGAAGACTACAGCGAAGGCAGTAGCTACAGCGATCATCCACAGTGGGGTCTCCACAGGGATAATCATCGGGATGAGAATCCCCGTGACGAGGAACCCTTCCTGGATCTCCTCATGCTTCATCTGGGCGATGATGAATTCAATACCCAGACCTACAGCGTAGGAGACGATGATCTGAGGCAGCACGGAGAGGAAGCCATAGAAGAAGGTGCTCCAGAAGGAAGCTCCCATATTCTCAACGGCGATATTGTGCTGCAGCCCGACGTTGTACATCCCGAAGAGCAGCGCTGGCAGGAGAGCGAAGATGACTACGCTCATCGTGCGCTTGCTATCGATGGCATCGTGGACGTGAGCGCCACGACGCTTCGAGGTCGTATTGGGGACGAAGAGGAACGTCTCAAAGCCGTCGAAGACTGACTCCAGGGCCGAGAAGCGCCCCCCCTTCGTGAAGGCGGGCTTAATCTTATCGATTTGTTTTCTTAATGCGTTCAAGGTCGTTGTCCTTTTAATGAGTGAAACCTTCTATTAGTTCATTTCCTTGTACAGCTCATCCAGACCCTGACGTACGATCTGCTGGAGAGGTATCTTGGACGTGTCGACGAATTCGCAGACAGAGAAGTCTTCGGGAGCTACCTCATAGATACCACGAGCCTCCATATCGTTGATGTTGAAGGCAATGATGCTCTTCAGGAGGAACTCAGGATAGATATCCATAGGGAAGACACGGTCGTACTCGCCGCTCATGATCATAGCGCGGCGACCACCCTTGACACGGGCATCGAGCACATACTCCTTCTTAGGCATGAGCCAAGAGAAGTAAGAGCGGCTGTGGCTGTACTGGTTGAGACGAGGCATAGCCCAGCCAAAGACCTCGTGCACGTCGTCCCCCTCGGGGATGATCGTGATCTGGTCAATAGAGTAGCTCATGCGGTCGTGCTCTTCATCGACCTTGACACCGGAGAAGACATCCCCCTCGATGATGCGCTCATGCTCACCCTTCTTACCGAGACGGCCTGCGAGGGCTTCGGTGAAGCGGGCACCAGGCAGGACGGTCAGATAGCCCGTCTCCTTGGCTTCGGAACCCGTGAGAGCGATGGTGCGGGAGAAGTCGACCTTACCGGTCTTGAGGAAGCGGCCGATCACAAGAAGATCGCTGGCCTTGAGCGTCCAGACGGTCTCTTCCTTGTTGATAGGCGCCGTGTGGTTGATCAGCGTACCGACCAGACCTGCGGGGTGTGGCCCGCGGACTTCGACGCGCTCGACACCCGTCACACCCGTCAGTTCGCCAGGAGCGACACCGAGGTAGACCTTACCCGTGGTAAGCTTGGTGAGAGCGGTGAGAGCCAGCTGCAGCTCGTCCTCGCGACCCTGATCCAGATAGCTGAAGCGGGGAGCAAGGGGAGCGGTGAAGTTCGCCGTGACGAAGATGTCACGGGGCTCAGTCAGAGGATTAGCCAGGCGGTCGTAGGGACGCTGCTTGAAGAAGCTGAACATACCACTCTCCAGGAGGAGAGCAAGTACCTCAGAGCGCTGCATCTTTTCGACCCCAGCCGTGGCGAAGGACTTGTACTCCGTCGTCGCATCGGGGCGTACTTCGACACTCAGGACCTTGCGCTTGGCACCGCGATTGACAGCGATGACTTCGCCACTGACAGGCGAGGTCAAGCACAGCTCAGGCGCACCCTTGTGGCACAGCAGAGCATCGCCTGCCAGCACCTTGTCGCCTGGGTGAACGATCACTTTAGGGACGAAGCCGATGTAATCATCGGGGACGACGGCATAGCTCTCCGTGCGCTGGGCTGCTGCGAGTTGCGTCTCAGCGGCCTTTCCCTTCAGATTCAGCGTGAGGCCCTTCTTTATCGTGATAATGTTCGGCATAACACGTGATTTGATGATTTGTTTAGTTAAATTATTTGGGTACAAAAGTACACATTCTTTGCCATACTCTACCTATAATAAGGGAGGCAGCGCCCCACCACATCCCCACAACAAGCGAAGAGGGTATGCATAACTCCTCATCTTCGCCGTTCCTCCCAGCCTCGCGCGCGTACATATACTATATAGGATCGTGCCCGTCCCCCTCCCGCTAAGGGGTACACTCCGAGCGACGGTGCACCTATCCCAACCACGCTACACGCTCCCACTCCACCGAAGGGGGGGAAGGGCAAGCACAGCAGACACACGCCCCCACCAATAGGGGAGGTAAAAGGACCTATATTGGTCGGCGGGCTAACCTATATGGGTACGTGGGTCGAGCTATATAGGATGACGAAGAAAGCTATATAGCTTTGGACTGATTCCTATATAGCTTTGTGAAGTGACCTCTATTAGATTGTTGCTCCGCGTAAGGATATAAAGTTTTGAACGAGTGGTAGATAAGCTTGGACTACGTACGTGGATCAAATATCTACGTACGTGGATCTTTGGATTTACGTATCTGGTCTTTAAGACTACGTGCATAGATAGAAGAATACCACTACGGGAAGGCGCTTTTTTCTTCACGAGAACGATGCTTTTCCCTCCGCTGGATAAGGGGAATACGCGCGATAAGGCGAAGGGCTTGTGTATCACTTCGAAGAGGCACATCGGGAAGCTGGGTGCGCGATGCCTTAGCACATTAAATAGAAAACAGGACTCGGGGCAACAGCCTCCTATAGGTCGCGCAGTGAAGCAATATAGGTTCGCCCTTCCGCCTCGGACTCTTCATGCCCGACTACTTCGCAGCGGTCGGTCCTCTGGCTGCCGCTATTGAGAGCCTCGAGCTCGCAGAGAACCTGCGCAACGTAGCCTTCCGCTTCGATGTCGGGGAGCGCGACTATGAGTACGACCGCACCCTCAACGCGATGGACTGGCGCGATAAGCTCAGTGAGCTCGCCAAGGCCAATACAGAAGACTTCGTCCACGAGGCGAATATCATCGCTGGTCACGGGCACACCATCCCCTATCTGACGATGCCTCCATGGCTCTCGGAGCACAAGCGACGCGTATACCCCAAGCATCTAAGCTACACCTACTACAATATCGACGACGGATTCTCCGACGGGGTCTATTACCTCGGCTTCAGCGGGATCAAGCACAGCAGCGATGCCCGTCTGCACCTTGACGTACGGCATGAGGGCAATAGCTTCGACGTGGAGACCAAGCTCCTGCGTGGTACGGCCCAAGGCACGCTGACCCTCTATGTCGACAGCGTGGACTTCACTAAGCCCGTCGTCGTCAAGCACAATGGGCGGGTCATCTTCTCGGAGGTGCTACACCCCAACAAGGGGGTGATGGCCGAGGCTATCGCACGCTTCGGTGACCCCAAGCGCATCTTCCCCGCCAAGGTCATGATACCGCTCTAAGGTCGCTCAACCAAGCAGCCCACGGAGCAAGCTACCGACAAGAGAGCCCCCCGACAGCGTCCTACGGATGCCGTCGGGGGGCTCTCCTTGCTTCATGCGCGATGAGGACGGCAGTAGAGGAGCGAAGATCGGGGCTTTTCTCTGCTAAGAAGGCTCGGGCGAGGGCTGATGTACAGCGACTCCTATGCGGGTCGAGCGATCGAAGACTGCCGAGATTTCTGTATCTTTGTTTAGGCCGATGGCCCACAACTCTACTCACTCCCGTCCTCTCACATATATATGCCTATGGATCATGCTCCCGTAGCCTTCGAACCATATATCCTCGTAGGATCCTTCCTGATGCTCACCGGTATCATCGCCGGTAAGGTGGGCACGCGCTTTGGGGTGCCTGCCCTGCTCCTCTTCCTCATCACAGGGATGCTCTTCGGCAGTGCGGGCCTCGGGATCCAATACAACGACACGAACAAGACGCAGTTCGTCGGGATGATCGCCCTGACGGTCATCCTCTTCTTCGGGGGCTTCGAGACGAAGCTCAAGGAGATGCGCACCGTCCTCGGCCCGGGGATCATGCTCTCTACGGTAGGCGTCATCTTGACGACGCTCTGTCTCGGGGGCTTCTTCTACGGTATGGACCTCATGGGCTGGGCGCCCGTACACTTCACCTTCCCCATCGCCCTTCTGCTGGCAGCGACGATGTCGAGTACCGACTCCGCCTCGGTCTTCGCCCTCCTGCGCTCGAAGAATATGCACCTCAAGGAAGGCCTGCGCCCCATCCTTGAGCTCGAGAGTGGTAGTAATGACCCGATGGCCTACATGCTCACCATCGCCCTCATCCAGTACATCACGGGAGGAACGGACGGCTCGTGGGGGAGCATCCTCGTGACCTTCCTCCTACAGTTCTCCGTCGGTGGACTCATGGGCTATATCTTCGGGCGTATCACTCCCACTATCCTTAACAAGGCAGACATCGGCAACGGGGCGCTCTACCCCATCCTCCTCCTGTGCTTCGTCTTCCTCACCTTCTCCGCTACCTCGCTCCTGCATGGCAATGGCTACCTCGCCGTCTATATCATGGGCGTACTCGTGGGGAACAAGAAGCTCGTCCACAAGAAGAGTATCGAGACCTTCTTCGACGGGCTGACGTGGCTCCTACAGATCTCGCTCTTCATCATCCTCGGGCTCTTCGTCGATGCGCATAGCCTGCTGCCCATCACGGGCTTTGCGGTGCTGGCGGGTCTCTTCATGATCTTCGTAGCACGACCCCTGGCGTTACAGCTCAGCCTCATCTTCTTCCCCAGCATCAGTATGCGCGGGCGCTCCTTCCTCTCGTGGGTGGGCCTGCGTGGCGCCGTGCCGATCATCTTCGCCACCTACCCGATGATGAGTCAGGTCGAGGGCGCTGAGACGCTCTTCAACATCGTCTACGTCATCACCCTCCTCTCGCTGCTCATCCAGGGAAGCACCCTGCCTGCCGTAGCTCGCTTCCTTGGTCTCGACGAAGAGGTCAAGGTCAAGGTCAGCCACTTCGGCGTCGAGATCCCCCAATACACGGGGGCGAAGATGGTCGAGCGCACCGTCACGAGCAAGATGCTCCGTGAGGGCAATAAGCTCATGGAGCTAGACCTCAAGGAAGAAGAGCTCGTGATCCTCGTGCGCCGTGGTGAGAACTACATGGTCCCGAAGGGTAAGCTCGAGCTCGAGGTCGGCGATATCCTGCTCATCGTCTACGAGCAGAACTCTCAGCAAAGCGCCTAACGTGAAGCCCTCCGACATCCTGCGCCGTATCTGGGGCCTCGCGTTGCCCAACATCCTCTCCAACGTCACCGTCCCGCTCCTCATGCTCGCCGATACGGCGATGGCGGGACGTATGGCCACAGCCGACAGCATCGCAGCGGTAGCCATCGGCGCTGCTATCACCCAGTTCGTCATCGGTATCTGGAGCCTGCTGCGTATGGGTACGACGGGCTTTACCGCTCAGGCGTGGGGCGCATGTGACGTGCGCGCCCTACTGCGACAGCTCACCTCAGGCTCGATCATCGCACTTGCGGTCGGCCTGCTCCTCATCCTCCTGCGCCCGCTCTATGTCGCTCCCGCTGCCGCACTCCTGCAGGCAGGTGCCGACATGCACCTCCCCGAGGCGCAGACCTACCTCCATTACTCCTTCCTCGGCGCACCTGCCGCCCTCCTGCTCTACGTGTATAATGGCTGGCTCATCGGCGTACAGCGGATGAAGCTCGTCATGAGCGTGAGCATCGCCTGCAACCTGCTGAACATCCTCTTCAGCTACCTCCTCGCCTTCCCCGCAGGGATGGGCGTCGGGGGCTTGGCACTGGGCACGGTGCTCGCGCAGTACACGGCTGTCCTACTCCTCGCGCTCGGCGGCCTGCGCTACGAAGGGCGCATCCTCCGCCACCTCTCCAGAGAGCACCTCTGGCACCCCGAGACGCTCGTTCGCTACTTCCATGTCGGGAAGTACCTACTCATCCGCACACTCCTCTTGCAGGCGGTGATGCTCTCCTTCATCCGCTATGGGGGCGCTATCGGCGTGACGAGGCTGGCTGCCAACAGCCTGCTGATGCAGCTCTTCACGCTCTTCTCCTACTTCATGGACGGGCTGGCCTATGCTGCCGAAGCCCTCGTAGGCGAAGCTATTGGCGGGCGTAAGTTCGGACTCCTACGACTGATCATCCGCATCACACTGCAGGTAGGCTTCGTCGTCGCCCTCATCACGAGTATCCTCTACGCCCTCTTCCCCCGCCCCCTCCTCGAGCTCCTCACCGACAAGCAAGAGGTGCTTAAGCTCGCTCTCAGCGATAGTTTCCTGATGGCAGCCGTACCGATATTCTCCTACCTGGCCTTCCTCTGGGACGGGATCTTAGTTGGTGCGACGGACAGCAAGAGCATGAGCATCGGGGTAGCTGGTGGCGCGATGTCGTACTTCATCGTTGCGGAGAGCATCGCCACTATAGGTAGTGGCACCATGCTCTGGTTCGCCTTCCTCAACTACCTCCTCGTCCGCAGCTTCATCGAGTACTACCTCGGCATGCGTCGCATCCGAGCGCTCAGCCAAGAAGTGCATGATACTCGCCATTCATCCTATACTTATAGGCTGAAATAGACTATCTTTGTGATAGAAATCCAAAACTATTCAACTACAGGTATCTTACCTCTCCACTATTCAAGTACCCCTATTTTAGATGAAAAAGAATAAGATCATCGTCGCTGGCATCGGCCCTGGTAGCCCCGAGGATATCACCCCCGCCGTACTCCAAGCCGTGCAGGCCTCTGATGTGATCGTCGGATACAAGTATTACTTCCGCTTTATCAAGGACTATGTCCGCCCCGATGCCCTGTGTATCGACAGCGGGATGAAGGCTGAGCGTCAGCGCGCCGAAGAGGCCTTCCGCTACGCCCTCGAGGGCAAGACCGTCTGCGTCATCTCCTCGGGCGATGCTGGCATCTACGGTATGTCGCCCCTGATCTATGAGATGATGCGCGAGAAGGGTATCACGGATCAAGTCGAGGTAGAGGTACTCCCTGGCATCAGCGCCTTCCAGAAGGCCGCCGCTCTGCTCGGCTGCCCCATCGGCCATGACCTGTGTATCATCTCGCTCTCCGACCTGATGACGCCTTGGCTTCGTATCGAGAAGCGCATCGAGGCTGCCGCAGCGGGCGACTTCATCACTGCCATCTACAACCCCAAGAGCCAGGGGCGCTACTGGCAGATCTACCGCCTGCTGGAGATCTTCGCTCAGCACCGCAGCCCCGACACGCCCATCGGCTACGTCCGTCAGGCGGGCCGTGAGGAGCAGGTCGTCAAGCTCACCACACTCGCAGAGTTTGATCCCGAGGAGCTTGATATGTTCACCGTCGTGATCATCGGCAATACGCAGAGCTACAGCTTCGACGGGCACTTCATCACCCCTCGTGGCTACTATGACGAAGGCACGCTCGACAAGGATGCGAAGATCGGTCAGGCGATTATGATCGAGAGCTTCCGCACGATCAATAGCGAGCTGGCGAACCCCAACATCCCTCTCGACCACAAGTGGGCACTCATCCACTCGATCCACACCACGGCGGACTTCGAGATGGAGAAGATCCTCTACTCCGATCCCGGTGCGGTATCCAGCATCTATCAGGCGATGCTCGATGGGAAGTTCGACACCATCATCACCGACGTCACCATGGTGGCTTCGGGCATCCGCAAGGGCATGCTGGAGCGTCTTGGCCTGCAGGTCAAGTGCTACCTCAATGATCCTCGCACGAAGGAGCTCGCCGACCTGAAGGGTATCACGCGCTCGCAGGCAGGTATCCGTCTCGCCGTCGAGGAGCATCCCAATGCACTCTTTGCCGTGGGTAATGCCCCCACCGCCATCATCGAGCTCTGCGACCTCATCCGTCGTGGTAAGGCCCAGCCTACGGGTATGGTCGTTGCGCCCGTCGGCTTCGTGCAGGTACGTGAGTCGAAGTATATGGCGAAGGTCTTCAAGGACATCCCCAAGATCATCGTCGAAGGCCGTAAGGGCGGTAGCAACCTCGCTGCCACGCTGGTCAACTCCATCCTCACGCTGGACGACGCCGAGGCCCTGCGCCCTGGCCGTGACGTCTAAGTCGTCCCGCACACTCCCCATACACGTATGCGGCTGCACCGAGCGCTCGGTGCAGCCGCATTCTTTGTATCTATACTACTTTGCCTCCCATCCAATACGAAGACAAGCGCTCCCCTTCACGAGAAATAGTTCGCGCCTCGTAGTGCTTTTCCTCCGTCCACGTACGTAGATTTATCATCTATGCACGTCACTCCTAATATCTATGCACGTAGATTTTACGACCACGCACCTGGCCGAAGGTTTCCCCATACTCCTCCGCGCCTTTCCCTGTACAGCCTCACACCTTTTCCCGCGCTCCTTCACAGCTCCTGCTCTATCGAAGTGCAGCACGCACGAGTACCTCAAGTGCTTGCACTTATGCTTTGGGATCACTTCCCTCCCAGTGATCCGACCAAGGGGAAATGCCACCGCAAGCAGCCTCAAGACATACGAATATATAGCCGTTAGCCCGTAAGTTTATTTTAATAAAGCACCCTGAAAACACTACAAATCTCAGGAGCACAGATAAAATTTTAAAATATTTTTAGTTACATTTGCAGTAGCTACAAGTCAAACTACTGCTTTTTATTTGCGTGACTTGACAACACGAAAGCCAAAATATCCCCCTCATATGAAAGAAAATAAGTTCATCGTACCGATGGTATTTCTTGCCTTCATGTTCTTTACATGTGGGTTTGCCTTAGGGATCAACTCCCTACTCGTACCTGTATTGAAGGTATCGCTAAGCGTCTCGTCAATGGAAGCCTATATGCTCATCGGGGCGACATTCTTACCCTTCCTGATCTTTGGTTATCCAGCAGGACTGCTGATCAGTAAGATCGGCTATAAGCGCACGATGGCATCAGCTTTCGCTATGTTCGCGATAGCATTTGGCGTGTTCATCTTGTCCGCAGAAGCCAAGAGCTTCGTAATATTCCTCTTAGCCTCCTTTATTTGCGGGATGGCTAACACGTTCTTGCAGGCTGCGATAAATCCGTATGTCACCATTCTGGGGCCTACAGAGAGTGCGGCAAAGCGAATCTCAATCATGGGGATGATCAACAAGCTAGCTTGGCCTGTATCTCCATTATTTATCGCTCTCTTTGCCAGTAGTGGTGGTAGTGTTGGTCTGGAAGACCTCAACAAGCCCTTCCTTGTGATCATCGGCCTCTTCATAATCTTAGGGATCGTCGCACTCGTATCACCACTGCCCGAAGTGAAGGCTGCAGGAGAAGACAATGACACGGCCGACACGGAAGTATCGAGCTATGCTAATAGTAAGAGCTCGGTCTTCCAGTTTCCCCATCTTGTACTCGGAGCGATCGCCATATTCTTCTATGTGGGTTCGGAGACCATCGTCTTAGGGACACTTATAGACTATGCACAGGAATTAAGTCTCCCCCATCCAGAGACCTATTCATGGATCACTCCTATTAGTATCAGCATTGGGTATATACTGGGTATTATCCTGATCCCGAAGTACCTCTCGCAAACCAAAGCCCTACAGATATGCTCTTTCGTGGCACTCGTAGGGACTGCTCTCGTAGTAGTGCTTCCTGGAGTTTATAGCATCTACTCTGTGGGTATTATGGCATTAGGCTGCTCGCTGATGTGGCCTGCGTTTTGGCCTTTGGCGCTTATGGATCTAGGCAAGTACACCAAGCAGGGTTCATCCCTATTGACGATGGGTCTTATCGGTGGGGCTGTCATCACCGTCCTATTTGGCCTTATCAAGGATATCTCAGATATCCGATATGCGTATAGCATCTGCTTCATCAGCTTCATCTATATTCTCTTCTACGCCTTTAAGGGGCATAAGCTGAGATAGCGACCAGCCTTCCCTCAGTCGCGAAATCTCTATAAGATGCCCTCTACATACACATGCGGCTGCACCGAGCACTCGGTGCAGCCGCATACGTATATCGGTATAGCTATGCCTTCCACTCCCCTTCGAAGCGGATACAATAGTCCCTCGCTTGCCACCCTTGCTTTTTGTATCTTTGTCGAAAAGCAAACTAATACATACGAGTTATGCGGACACTACTATCACTCACACTGCTGCTCCTTGGCTTAGGTGCAAGCACCGAGGCTCTGGCCCAGCACCCCACCAAGGACCTCCAAGTTGAGGACGTCACCTCGGGTAAGTTCTACGCCTACACCGCAGGGCGCGGTATGCGCTCCACCAGCGACGGGAAGTACTACACGATGATGGATGACGGACATACCGCCATCCTGCGCTATAGCTTCCAGACGGGCGAACTCGTCGACACACTCTTCAGCGTCAACAAGGCACGCGAATGCGAATTCAAGAAATTCGACGACTACATCCTTGAGCCCAAGGGGCATCACATCCTCCTCATCACCGACCAAGAAGCCATCTACCGCCGCTCCAGCAAGGGTAATGTCTTCCACTACGACGTCCGTCGCAACCGCGTCGAGCCACTGAGCACGACCACCGGCAAGGTCATGATCCCCACCTTCAGCCCTGACGGCCGTATGGCAGCCTTCGTGCGTGAGGGGAATATCTTCATCAAGAAGTTTGAGTTCGACACCGAGGTCCAGGTGACGAGCGATGCCGTGCACAACAAGGTCATGAACGGTATCACCGACTGGGTCTACGAAGAAGAGCTGGAGACCACGCAGCTGATGACCTGGAGCGAAGACAATAACTACCTGGCCTTCGTCCGCACCGATGAGAGTGAAGTCGACGAGTACAGCATGCCTATCTACGGCACGGAGCAGTACCCTGGCGCCTATACCTATAAGTACCCTAAGGCCGGTACGCCTAACTCAAAGGTCTCCGTACACATCTACAATGTCACAGACCGCGCGAAGAAGCCCATTGACTTCAAGAGCGCACCCTACTACATCCCCCGCATCGAGTTCATCGGCCGTGATGGCAACCTCGCCGTCTTCTCGCTGAACCGCCAGCAGAACCACCTCACGCTCTACTACGTAAACGACAAGACGCTCCTGCCGAAGGTCATCTTCGAGGAGCGCAACAAGGCCTACGTAGATAGTCGCAACCTCCCGAAGTGTAAGTTCGTCCCCTCAGGCTTCGCCTACCTCGGCGAGCAGGACGGCTACCGCCATATCTACCTCTACTCCGACAAGGGGGCTTTGATCCGCAAGATCACCACGGGCAGCTATGACGACACCGACTTCTACGGCATGGACGCTCAGGGCAATGCCTACTATCAGGCTGCCGATGAGTCGCCCCTGCGCCGCTCGATCTACAAGGTAGATCCCAAGGGCCGCAAGACCGCTCTTCACCCTGGAGCAGGTGCCAATAGTGCTATCTTCAGCGATGACTTCTCCCACTACATCAGCATCTTCAGCAACTCTACCACGCCGACGACTACAGCCGTCTACGCCACGGGGAGCCTGCGCCCCCTGCGTGTACTGAAGGACAACAAGGAGATCGCTGAGCGCCTCAAGGACTACCGCCTGCGCCGTGAGGAATTCATCAAGATCCCCAACGGCCGTGGCCAAGAGCTGAATGCTTGGATCCTCAAGCCCTACGACTTCGACCCCAACAAGAAGTACCCCGTGCTGATGACTCAGTACAGCGGTCCCGACTCACAGCAGGTACTCGATGCCTTCGGCCTCGGCTGGGAGCAGGTACTCCCCAGCAAGGGCTACATCGTCGTCTGCGTCGACCCACGTGGTACGGGCGCTCGCGGTGAGGAGTGGCGTAAGTGCACCTACCTCAACCTCGGCGTGAAGGAGATCGAAGACCAGATCGCTGCAGCGAAGTGGCTCGGCAAGCAGTCCTACGTCGACGCCGACCGCATCGGCCTCTACGGCTGGAGCTTCGGTGGCTACATGACGCTGATGGGTCTGTGCCACGGCGAGAGCGTCTTCAAGACCGGTGTCGCCGTCGCCCCCGTCGCTGACTGGAGCTACTACGACACGATCTACACGGAGCGCTTCATGCGTACCCCACAAGAGAACCCCACGGGCTACAAGTCTTCCTCCGCCCTCGAGGTAGCGAAGAAGCTCAAGGGTAAGCTCCTCCTCATCCATGGTAGCGCCGATGACAACGTGCATGTGCAGAACGCCATGAACTTCACCGACCTCCTGGTCGCCGAAGGTATCCCCTTCGACATGGCGATCTACAAGGACCGCAACCACGGCATCTACGGAGGTAATGCCCGCAACCACCTCTACAAGCGTATCATTGCCTTCCTCGAGCAGAACCTTTAGCCTCGGCTATTTTACACCCCACTACCCTTAGGCTGAAGGCACCGCCCCTCAGCCTAAGGGCTATCACTTATATGATGCAAGAAGAACCTATCACCCAGAAGAAGAGCGGCAACGTCGTGCGCGTCCGCAAGCCCGAGTGGCTGAAGATCCGCCTCGGCGATAACTCGACCTTCACCGATACAAAGCATACGATCGAGCACCACGGGCTCAATACCATCTGCCATAGCGGCCGATGCCCCAACCAAGGGGAGTGCTGGAGTGCAGGCACGGCGACCTTCATGATCGGAGGCGCTGTCTGTACGCGCGCCTGCCGCTTCTGTAACACCCTCTCGGGGAAAGCCCCCGCACCACTCGACCCCCTCGAGCCGATGAAGGTGGCACAGAGCATCAAGAAGATGGGCCTGAAGCACGCCGTCATCACCAGCGTCGACCGCGACGACCTCGAGGACTACGGCGCAGGGCACTGGGTACGTACCATCGAAGCCATCCGCCGCACGACACCTGAGGTCACTATCGAGGTCCTCATCCCCGACTTCAACGGCCGTCTGGACTACGTCGACCAGATCATCGCTTGTCAGCCCAAGATCATCTCGCACAACCTCGAGACCGTCCGCCGTCTCACCCCCACGGTGCGCCACATAGCGACCTACGACCAGAGCCTCTCGGTGCTGGAGCGTATCGCCCAGAGCGGCATCCCTGCTAAGACGGGTATCATGCTCGGCCTCGGCGAGACGGAGGAGGAAGTCCTCGAGCTCATCGACGATGCCCACGCTGTCGGCGTGTCCATCATGACCATCGGGCAGTACCTACAGCCTACGCGCCGCCACCTGCCCGTCGTGGAGTACATCCACCCGAAGCAGTTCGCTCGTCTGCGTACCCTCGGGCTGGAGAAGGGCCTGCGCCACATCGAGAGCGGCCCCCTCGTGCGCTCCTCCTACCACGCCGAGCGCCACGTCCTCGACTAAGACTCCCTACTTATACAAATCAGTTCGCCCCCACAGCTCGATGGAGCTGTGGGGGCGAAGTGATTTAAGCCCACGGGGAAGGAGGGAGGAGGCTGCTTAGATATTCTCCGTCTTACGACGAGCGAGGAAGCGCTTGTAGAGCTTCTTGACCTGTGGCGCGAGGATGACGATGGCGATGACGTTCGGGATGACCATCAGCCCATTGAAGGTATCAGCCAGCTCCCAGATGAGGTTCGCATGGAAGATCGTCGCCGAGAAGACGCAGGCGATGACGATGACGCGGAAGCCGTAGACCGCCTTGGACTTGAAGAGGTAGCGTATATTCATCTCCCCGAAGACATACCAGCCGATGATGGTAGTGAAGGCAAAGACGAGGAGGCTGATCGCAAGGAAGATGACACCGGCCTGCCCGAAGGTCTCCTCGAAGGCACGCTGTGTGATCTGTACCGAGATCAGCCCAGGCTCAGCATAAGCCCCCGTCAAGAGGATGATGAGTGCCGTAGCGGTGCAGATGAGGAGGTCAACAAAGACCCCCGACATCGCTACGAAGCCCTGGATGGATGGATCCTTGACATGAGCCAGTGCATGGGCGTGTGGGGTCGAGCCCATACCTGCTTCGTTGGAGAAGAGCCCGCGGGAGACCCCATAGCGGATGGCGTACTTCATCACGCTACCCGCAGCACCACCAGCGGCCGCCTTCGTGGAGAAGGCATCACCAAAGATGGACTCGAAGACGGGGAGGATCTGCTCGGAGTACATGAAGAGGATGATGATCGCCCCGACGATATAGGCCAGTGCCATGAAGGGCACCACCAGCTCGGCGATGGTCGTGACGCGCTTCTGCCCGCCGACGATGACGACAGCGACAAGCACTGCGATGAGGATACCGCTGACCCAACCCTTCATACCGAAGGCGTTGGCCAGACCGATGGAGATGGAGTTCGCCTGCACCATACAGCCGATGAAGCCGAGGGCGACGATGACCATGACGGAGAAGATGATGGCGAGCACTGGGCTCTTCAGACCGCGACTGATGTAGTAGGCAGGTCCCCCGACGACTTGGCCGTCGCGTATCTCGCGATACTTCTGGGAGAGGACGGCTTCGGAGAAGATCGTGCTCATCCCAAGTACTGCGGAGATCCACATCCAGAAGACGGCACCCGTACCTCCCATAGCGATGGCGGTAGCTACGCCTGCGATATTACCCGTACCGACCTGGGCGGCGACGGCGGTGGCGAGCGCTTGGAAGGAGTTCGTCTGGTCACAGGCATCTTCCGTCTTCTCTTTCTTCTTGAAGATCGAGCCGAAGCTGTACTTCATTGCCAGGCCGAAGTGACGTAGCTGAGGGAAGCCGAGGTAGATGGTGTAGAAGATGCCGACGCCGAGGAGGACGTACATGAGGAAGTTGTTCCATAGGATTTCATTGAATCCCTTTACGATCTGAAGTAGGTCCATCGTAATAGTTCGTTTAGTGTGAGTGTAGTAGTAGGGGACACCGCTCATCAAGTAGCGGACGGGCCTTTCAGACGCATAGGTAGAGGTGGGGACCCGCTGGGCGTGTCCTGTAGAGCGTGAGGGGAAGGGTGGGCGGAGAAGAGGAGCTTGTCCATCCTATGCGTCTGAGTGGGTGTGTGGTGCTCCTCGCTAAGAGCCCCCTCAAGAGGGCTACTTACGGAGAGCATGTCTTGCTGTCTCTGTGACAAAAATAGTCAGACTTCCTTAAAACACAAGCAGGGTGATTTAATAATTTTATTAAAGAAATGCCATTACCCAGCGCCTTCCTAAGAATAAACACCAAAAGCGAGCAGGGCGAGGGAGTAGTCCCTCGCCCTGCTCGCTCTCCTAAGTGCGGTCACGATACTCGGCAGACAGCGCTCACCGAGCCGCCCGACACCCCGCTCTTAGAGGTCTAAGATCGCCCTTTCAGCAAGTACATATTCGCCCGCATCACGCAGCCGCGCCTCACCGCGGATCATCTGACGAGCGAGTGTCTCGACGGCTATCGGCGCTTGACGCTTCAGGAGGCCGATGCGATTCAGCGCACGAAGGATGGCCATGCTGATGCGCTCATTGCCTCGTGCCTTCACCCCGCGATCGATCATCCCAGGGCGGAAGAAGAGCGTCCGCTCAAAGCTGAGAGCACGCACGCCCTCCTCAGCTTCGCCCTTGAGGCGCATGTAGAAGAGGCTTGACTTAGCATTTGCCCCAGCTGCCGAAAGCAGGACGAAGGTCCCCACCCCACTACGGCGAGCCATCTCGGCGAACTGCAGTTGGTAGTCCACGTCCACACGATGCTGAGCCGCTTTGCTCCCTGCTGCCCGCAGCGTCGTACCCAGACAGGAGAAGGCGACATCTGCTGCGGGGCCCATCTGCCAGTCCTCAGCTCGCTCCATATCTACCACGTGGACGCGGAGCTTCGCGTGCTGCAGCTGGAGAGGCCGACGCACAAAGACATGCACCTCGCTGTATTCGTCACTCCCAAGGAGCTGCTCCACCAGAGCCGCCCCCGTAGCGCCTGTAGCGCCTAATACCCATGCTCTCTTCATCAGTCTACCTATATATAAAGGATGATGCTGTACTCCCTAAGCTCTCCGCCTCCTACCAAGGAGCGAAGATACCTCGCAGAGTACTACGACGTTATAAGTACAGAAGGGTCGCTTTTGTTTACCCAGGCGCGCTCTAAATCACACTTTAATACTACAGTAGATATGAAGCTAAAGCAAATCTTCGCGCTCCTCGGAGTCGCACTTCTTGGGCTCAGTGCTTGCTCCAAGGACACCCCCAAGACCAACCCTGCTTCAAGCGGTTCCTTAGCCGGCTCTCAGTGGGAGTACATCGAGCAGGAGCTGGAGGATGATGGCAAGACAGAGACCACCACGACAGTCCTTCGCTTCATTGACGGCACGAAGTTCGTCACGGAGTCCACCTCAGTAACCACACAGGGAGGTACCATCCTCAAGAGCGAGACAGACACCCCTAAGCAGGGTACCTACACCTACCAAGGCAAGGAGGTCACGCTCACCACAACCCGCCAGGACGATGGCAAGATCCGCAC
This sequence comes from Porphyromonas sp. KLE 1280, assembly GCF_000700805.1. Lineage (NCBI taxonomy): Bacteria > Pseudomonadati > Bacteroidota > Bacteroidia > Bacteroidales > Porphyromonadaceae > Porphyromonas > Porphyromonas sp. KLE 1280. The sequence goes on along the minus strand of NZ_KL362965.1, from coordinate 117,337 downwards.
GAGCATCGTCCGCCTCGTCATGGACGAAACCAATCAGACACTCGCGGGCACGGTGACGGATGACGGCGTACGCAAGGGTATCATCTACACCCGCAAGAAGTAAGGCACTCGCCTGCACATACCCCATAAGACTCGCCCCGCTCTTCTCTCCATAGAAGAGCGGGGCGAGTCTATTTATAGCCCTCCACGCGAAGAGGAGAAGGGAGGTTGGCAACTCTGTATAAATCTCCTATCTTTGCAAAGATTCAATAAATCACTAACCCCATAACAAAAGAACGTATGAAGCTAAAGTACATCTTCATGTTCCTCGGAGTCATGCTCCTTGGACTCTCCGCTTGTGACAAGAAGGATACTCCTGAGCCCAGCAACAAGAACCCATTCGCAGGCACGAAGTGGGAACGCGTCCTCAAGGCTACGACTGAGGAAGGCGGGAGTGAAATCATCTCGATCGAACTCCAGTTCATAGACGACAGCCACCTCGTAGTTCTTTCAGACTACAAGGACACAGCGAAAGATGGTAGTATCATAAAGCAAAATCCTACGGTTAAGGAAGAAATGACTTACACGTACGAAGGTCTTGTAGCTACAGTGATTACCCATGAAATAGAAAATGATAAGCAGGTAACACACAAGGGCACCCTCACAATGGATGCTGCGAAGCAAAAGATCACAGCGACGTCAACAAAGATGGAAGAGGGCGACGAGCCTGAAATCTACACCCGCAAGAAGTAAGGCACTCACCTACCTGACACTCCATACAGTCCGCCCAGCCCATCCCGAGAGATGAGGCTGGGCGGACTGCTTTTAGGAGAGGAGCAGGAGTAGGCACACAAGACTAAGCTTAGGCATTATAGCCAAGCGACTTACTCGCGACACGACACACTTATAGTGCGAGAGTGTGGGGACACCTCCCGCAGGGGAGTGATGCGAACCTATATAGGTCAGTGGGCTGACCTATATTGGTCGCGATGTCGACCTATATTGGTCCGTGACGCGAGCTATATAGGTTCACCCAGCGACCAATATAGGTCGAAGTAGCGAGCACTAAAGCTTCATACCCTCCTCCTATGGGGAGCACCTTCACCAGCTGCAGGTAGAGGCCTATCCCTCAAGCCTATGACTCGCGCGATGAGATACAGCACAGAGAAACATTCCGCCCGTGGAAATGGAGGAAGCTACGGAAGGCAAGGAGACACTATAGTCCTTTGACCGATAAGCCAATAGTCGTTTGCACCCAAACCAATAGTCATCCATGGGCAAACCAATAGTGGTTTCGTGTGCGAACTTATAGTGGTTTGACCCCCAAGCCAATAGTGATCCGTACCGAGACCAATAGTTGTTTGCAAATCGACTTCTACGGAGCACTATAAATAAGTGTAGCGACAAGGGAGGAGATACGACCTCTATGCACGCCTCGGACTTGGATGCTGAGAGATGAGGCTGAGAGAACGGCTTTCTTCCGAGACTATAGGCTTAGCATGCAGTATTTACCTACCTTTGCGAGTAGTATTCATTCCCTCTTTATAACCCCATAGAAATTATGAAGCTAAAGCAAATCTTCATGCTCCTCGGAGCAGTCCTCCTTGGGCTCACCGCCTGCTCCAAGGACACGCCTAACACCCCCGACCTAAGTAAGACCCTCGCTGGCACTGAGTGGGAGGCCACCGTTCGGGAGTCCGACGCAGGTAACAAATCGGTAGTCACTACGATAGTCCTCAAGTTCGTCGACGACACCAAGTTCACGTCCCAATCCACCCAACAGACGATAAAGAATGGTGCGGTAGTCGAAACTGAGGTAGACGATCCTGAGCAGGGCACTTACACCTATCAAGGTGGCGTCGCTACACTCCTCTTCAATACTCGAGATGATGAAGATAATGCTATCAAGCTGGCACTCCCTCTGACAATGGACTCCTCCAAGCAGCAGCTCACAGGTAAAGCCCCAGAGTCAGGTACGATATTGACCTTCGTCCGCAAGAAGTAAGGTCGCACCTGCACATACCTCATAAGACTCGCCCCGCTCTTCTATGGAGAGAAGAGCGGGGCGAGTCTATTTACAGCCCTCCACGCGAAGAGGAGAAGGGGGGCTTGCAACTCTGTATAAATCTCCTACCTTTGCAAAGATTCAATAAATCACTAACCCCATAACAAAAGATCGTATGAAGCTAAAGCACATCTTTATGCTCCTCGGAGCAGTCCTCCTTGGGCTCACCGCCTGCTCCAAGGACACGCCTAACACCCCCGACCTAAGTAAAACCCTCGCTGGCACTGAGTGGGAGTGCGTTATCCAAGGGACCGAGCAGGAGGATGGTGAAAAGGAAGTTGAAACGCTACTCCTCCACTTTATTGATAACACCAAGTTTACTGTCCTGGGAACTCACAAGACCCTCAAGAATGGTATTGTAGTCAATACAGAAGAACCAAGTGCATCCGAGGGCACCTACACCTATATCAATAAGGTGGCTACACTTACTACCCAAACCATACGTAATGGCAAGACCGAAACTGAGGTACTTACCCTAACAATGGATGCATCCAACATGAAATTCACTGGAACAGTGACTGATGAGGATGAATCCCATACATTGACCTTCGTCCGCAAGAAGTAAGGCACTCGCCTACCTGACACTCCATACAGTCCGCCCAGCCCCATCCCGAGTGATGAGGCTGGGCGGACTGCTTTTTGAGAGCGTGAGAGGTAGCGTGGCAGCCCTTTCCGACTATGCACTATTTCCCCTACCTTTGCGACAATTCAATTATCAATACCATTATAGATATGAAGTTCAAATACACCCTGATACTCCTCGGAGCTGTTCTCTTTACCCTCACCGCCTGCTCTTCGTCCAAGGAAGATGACCCTAAGGAGGATCCATTCGTTAAAACCATGTGGGAGTCCTCCAGCTATATTGGGAAATATCCAAATGGCGAACAATACCACTTCCAGACCTGGATATACTTCGAAGAGGATAAGCATATCGCATTCAGGATAGAGGAGGAATTAATACGGGAAGAGGGTGAGGGTAAAAGACACACGACTAAGGTCCTTTCTCTTCCCTACACCCGTAAGGGGATGGTGGCGACAGTTCGCGTGGCACGTGAGATAGCCCCGGGAGGAATAGGGCCCGAGCGCGAGCCATTTAAGCCTGACACATTCACCTATACCCTGGATGCATCCAAGCAGAGACTCACCTGCAAAAAGCACTCAACCGGAGAAATCACCATCTTCACCCCGAAGAAGTAAGGCACTCGCCTACCTGACACTCCATACAGTCCGCCCAGCCCCACCCCCAGTGATGAGGCTGGGCGGACTGCTTTTCGATGGGCTCGAAGCAGGCATAGTAGGGAGAAGCAAGCAACACATAGAGAGCTGAATTACAGGTGTTAATGGAGCATCCCGAAGTCATAGGAGGCAAGTAGCAGCGTCGCACGTAAAACGAACCAGTACTGGTCACGAAGCGAAGCAGTACTGGTCAGCTATAGTTACCACTACTGGTCGGAGTGCGAACCACTACTGGTCAACTCATCGACCAGTAGTGGTTACTTTTCCTCTCTCATAGCGATCCTAATCGCCCCTTCCCACAGGATCTCCCTTTATCCTCGGCAGATAGCCCCCCCGAAAAGCATACACATTCGGGCGCAAAGCCTTATCTTTGTATATCTATATCCTCGTGTCAAGACAATCCAAAGAGTTATGATGGATGACAAGCAACTCGCCCTCGACATGCGCTACCTCCGTATGGCGCGCATCTGGGCTGAGAACTCCTACTGCGAGCGCCGTAAGGTAGGCGCCCTCATCGTCAAGGACAAGCGTATCATCGCCGATGGCTACAACGGCACCCCCGTGGGCTTTGAGAACATCTGCGAAGACGAGAGCGGTCAGACGAAGCAGTATGTGCTCCATGCTGAGGCCAATGCGATCACGAAGCTCGCCAGCAGCACCAATGACAGCTCTGGTGCGACGGTCTACGTCACTGATGCCCCCTGCATCGAGTGCGCCAAGCTCATCATCCAGAGCCACATGCGCCGCGTCGTCTACAGCACCGAGTACCGTCTACGTGACGGCATCGAGCTCCTTCAGCGCGCTGGCATCCAGGTAGATTACCTTCCCCTCGAGGACTAACCGACTCTTTCTCCCGCCCCTTCATCATCCTCTATAGCAGACAGCATGCAATCAGCACCCAACGAGCAGCCCGGCTCACCTCGCCCCGAGCGTAAGGCCCACCTCCTGAGTGGAATCACCTACGGGCTTGTCACCGTCTTGGTCTTCCTCTTGGGCATATTCACCTCCAGCTACTTCGGCATCGGAGGCCGACGCGGAGCGGCTGGCAAGCTTGGCGAGATCTATTCGCTCATCCAGCAGTACTACGTCGACTCGACGGATATGGACAGCCTCACCGAGCAGTCCCTCCCGCTGATCCTCTCACAGCTCGACCCCCACTCCGTCTACCTCAGTGCTGAGGAGAATCAGGAGTCGACCGAGAGCCTCGAGGGCTCGTTCGCGGGTATCGGCGTGCAGTTCAATACCCTCCTCGACACCGTCGTCGTCGTGCGTGTCATCGAGGGTGGCCCCAGCGAGCGCGCAGGCCTGCAGCCCGGCGACCGCATCCTACGTGCTGACACGACGAACCTCGTCCGTGACTCCATCACCTCTGAGCAGATCATGAAGGCGCTGAAGGGTCCTGAGGACACCGTCGTCAAGCTCACCGTCCGCCGTGGTGGGAAGACCTTCACCACCTCGGTCGTCCGTGGCGCCGTCCCCGTTCCTACCATCGACGCGAGCTATATGATCCGCCCCCACGTGCTGTATGTACGCCTCAATAAGTGGGGCACACAGACCCCCTTAGAGTTCCAGCAGGCCTATGCCGAGCATGCCTCCGAAGGCGTCGAGCGCATCCTCATCGACCTCCGCGACAATGGCGGGGGCTATCTGCAGGCCGCTACGGCACTCGCTACGGAGTTCCTCTCCAAGGGCGACCTCCTCGTCTACAACAAGGGCGCACACTATCCCCGTGAGGACTTCAAGAGCCCTCGTGACGGCCGTCTGCGCCAGCTCCCCCTCATCGTGCTGGTGAACGAGAGCAGTGCCAGCGCCAGCGAGATCTTCGCCGGTGCTATGCAGGACCTCGACCGCGCGCTCATCGTCGGCCGTCGCACCTTCGGTAAGGGTCTCGTGCAGCTCCCCTTCGAGCTGAAGGACCACTCCGTCGTCCGCCTCACCGTAGCTCGCTACTACACCCCCTCGGGCCGTAGCATCCAGAAGAGCTATGCCAAGGGCTACGAAGCCTACGCTGAGGACATCGAGGAGCGCTACCTCCATGGCGAGTTCTACTCAGCCGATAGCATCAGCCGCCCCGACACCACACGCTACTACACGCGTCTGGGCCGTGTCGTCTACGGCGGTGGCGGTATCACCCCCGACATCTTCACCCCGCGCGACAGCGCAGGGATCAACCCCTACTACATCCGTCTCCTGCGCTCAGGGACCTTCCAGCGCTTCGCCTTCAACTACGCGGACCAGCATCGTGCGCAGTTCCAGTCCTTCCGCTCGGAGAAGGCTATCCAGGACTACCTACATTCGCAGGGCGAGGAGATCGTCTATGCCTATGCACGCTATGCCCAGCAGCAGGGCGTACCCCAGCGCCCTGGCTACCTGCAGGAGTCGATGCCCATCCTACGCCGTGACCTCATCGCCTTGATCTCTGACCTCTTGGGTGGGGACAAGAATGCCTTCTACCGCGCACGTAACGAGGAGGACCCCGAGGTCAAGGCCGCTCTCGACCGCCTCACCTCCGATGACTGGCGTCCGACGAAGTAGCCCATGGACAAGCCCACCCTCCGCCGTGAGCTCCGTGCCCTGAGCCGTGAGCGTCTCACCGATGAGCTCCGTCTCACGGGGAGTGCGTCCATCATCTCCCAGCTCCGTCAGCATCCCCTCTGGCAGCAGGCCCAGCATGTGGCCCTCTACGCTGCCCTACCCGACGAGCCGAACCTCCGCACCCTCATCGACGAGGTCGCCATGACGAAGCAGGTCTACCTCCCCCGCGTCCTTGACGGTGAGACAATGGATTTCTTCGCCTTCACTGGCTGGCAGGAGCTCGAGCAGTCGGGGAGCTTCGGCATCTACGAGCCCCGCCTTGAGGCTGATGGAGCCGTAGACCCAGCGACGCTGGACCTCCTCGTCATCCCCGCTCTGGCGTATGACCAGGCGGGCTACCGCCTCGGCCGTGGCAAGGGGTACTACGACCGCTACCTCAGCCGCACCCCACATGCCAACCGTATCGGCGTGACCTTCGCCCTCCGCCCCATCGCGTGCCTCCCCCATGACCCATGGGACCTCCCCGTGGAAGTCGTACTCACCCCGCAGCCTGCCCTCATCTAATTCCCTCCCCGCCATGTCCTTCACTCCAGCACAGACGACCCTCACCCTCTCGGGGAAGCTCCTTACCCTCGAGAGCCCCGTCGTCATGGGTATCGTCAATGTCACCCCCGACTCCTTCTTCGCTGGTAGTAGGATAGCAGGCGAGACGGCACTGCGCACCCGCTTCGACGAGCTGGTGAGCGAAGGAGCTGCCATCGCTGACCTCGGCGCCTACAGCTCCCGCCCAGGGGCTGATGAGGTGAGCGTCACGAAGGAGATGGAGCGCCTACGCCCCGCCCTGCGCATCCTGCGGGACGAATACCCCGACCTACCCGTCTCGGTAGATACCTTCCGCTCGGAGGTCGCCCGCATGGCCGTCGAGGAGTATGGAGCCGCTATCATCAACGATATCTCTGGCGGAGCACTTGACCCCGAGATGTACCGCACGGTAGCCGCCCTGCAGGTACCCTATATCCTCATGCATATGAAGGGCGACCCGCAGACCATGCAGTCGCTCACCGACTATAGTGACGTGACGCTCGAGGTCATCGACTACTTCGCCGAGCGCATCGGCAAGCTCCTCGAGCTGGGCCTGCATGACATCATCCTTGACCCTGGCTTCGGCTTCAGCAAGACCACGGAGCAGAACTATGAGCTCCTCATGCACCTCGACGACCTCACCCACACCTTCACACAGCCCGTCCTCGTCGGTGTCTCACGCAAGAGCATGATCTACCGCCCCCTCGGCTGCACGCCTGCCGAAGCCCTCGGTGGTACGACCTTCCTCCATGCCCTCGCCCTCGAGCGTGGCGCACAGATCCTCCGTGTGCACGATGTACGCGCTGCCGCTGAGGCCATCACGCTCTACGAGCAAGCCCGCCCCTACCTCCACAAAGAGGAGCACCTGCACTATAGCTTCACCCGCTCACACTAACCCACGACTTACCCTGCCCTTATGCTCGCTTGGCTCGACATCTCCATCAAGGACATTATCGACATACTGCTCCTCGCGGTCTTCCTTTACTACGCGTTCACCACGATGCGCTACTCGGGGAGCCGCTCACTCTTCATGGGGATCATCGCCTTCCTCGGGATCTGGCTCTTGATCTCGCAGGTTCTGCAGATGCGACTGATGGGTGCGCTGCTGGACAAGTTCATCAATATCGGCTTCATCATCCTGGTCATTATCTTCCAGGACGAGATCAAGAAGATCCTGGTCACCATCGGCTCCGCCCAGCGCTGGCGTAAGATCCGCCGCTTCTTCCGCGAAGGCTCGGCGAAGGAGCAGGAGGAAGAGGACTATATCGCACCCGTCGTGCTGGCGTGTATGAACATGGCTCGTAAGAAGACGGGCGCCCTGATCGCCATCCAAGGCACCTCAGACCTCACGCCCTACCAGCACGCTGGGGAGCGCTTCCTCGCCGCCGTCAATGCCCGCCTCATCGAGACGATCTTCTTCAAGAATAGCCCCCTGCACGACGGCGCTATGATCATCGCTGGCGGGAAGATCTGCGCTGCAGGCTGTATCCTCCCCGTAGCCAGCGACACCGACCTCAATAAGGACCTCGGCCTGCGCCACCGCTCTGCCCTCGGCCTCTCGCAGAAGACCGACGCGAAGATCATCATCATCAGCGAAGAGCGTGGGACGATCTCGCTCGCCTACCGCAGTGAGATCATCGTCGACATCACGCCCGACGAGCTCCGCGCCCTCCTCTCCTCCGAAGACTAAGCACACCGCTCCACGAGAGCACGACGCACGGGCTTATCCGCTTAAGCCCCTACGACACGATACACTTAGCCCCCACCACATCGAGCTGATCGCTCTTGTGGTGGGGGCTAACCGCTTCTATCAGGTAGGGCATGCGCCCTTCGCTATTACTTACGGCGAGGAGGGAGGTTGTAGTCGAGGATCTTATCCAGCCCAAGACGGCAAGCAGGGCAGAAGTCGGGGGTATCATTGGTACGCATACGGCAGTTGTAGCTCGCGCGGTACATACCCTTCGCCAGATAAGCGCCCCCTTCGTAGAGCCCGACGGGGTACTTCTTCTGGAGCTTCGTGGGCGTAGGCATGGGTGTACCCTTCTTGATCAGGTGCGACCACTTACCGGAGAAGTCCTTGAGGTTCGTGACGTTCTGCTCCCAAGGCTCGACCTCGGTAGCGTGTTCGCTCGCTGCCGCAGCGTCGCCTTCGTGGAAGTACTCGTCCGTAAGACCGCCGAAGCTATGGCCAAACTCATGCACCACCACGGGCAGGTACCACTTGTGATGCGTCGAGGAGATGAGGTATGAGTTGTACATACCGCCACCGCCGTAGACGTCGCTATTGGCGAGGATGATGAGGTGCTCGTAGGGGATGCCGATGAGGGCATCGTTGATCGCCTTCACACTGCGCGTCGTCAGATAGCGATCGGAGTAGAAGGTATCGAAGTGCGAGGAGAACGCCGTACGGGGCCAGCGCTTCTCACGAGGCACGGCGACGCCCGACTCTTCGGAGGGAGAGAAGACCACCACGACATTGAAGTGCTGGCGGTTACTCTTGAAGGGCTCGTAGTTGAAGAGCGCTTCGGTAGCGGCCTCGGCATCACGGAGGAAGATAGGCATCTCAGCCTCGGTATAGCCCTCAGCAAGGAACGCCAGGTCGATGCAGTCACGGCTGTCCCCCGAGTGAATGAGGTACTTGTGCTTCTGAGGCTGCTTCGTCGTCTGGTCACGGATGAGGATATCCTTAGGATCGACACGCTGCGTCTGATCGACGATGGTGCGCTGCTCGGCATTGCACAGGCGGAGCGTCACCTTCACAGGAGCCTTGGGGAAGGGGATGCGCAGCACTTCCTCATAGGAGCGGCGCTCGGTCTTGGCCAGCGGTGTCTGACGCCACTCGAGGTAGAGCGGGTTGAAGGAGAAGGCATAGATCAGCTTGCCCGTCGCTTCGTCATGCACGTAGAGCTGGGCATTCCCTCTGAGGACGAGGCTATCGAGGTAGTGACGACGGCCAGCCCAGCCCTTGAGTAGATGGGCTTCATCGGGCGTGATCTCAGTCGTCGACTCGCCCCCGGTGAGGATGTAGTCCAGACGGAGCGTGCTGTCTCGGAAGAAGGTCTCAAACGGCTGCTGCGCCGAGGCGCGGCCACTCCCCACGAAGAGGAGCAGAAGGAGAAGGGATAGGTAGGTTCGCATAGTTATAGTGGATGTAAGGGTTTAATCGTGCTGCGGGGGATAGGGCTCCGTGGCGAGTGCCTTGTACATACGCTCATAGAGTGGTAGCTCCAGCCCGATGCGGCGTGCCTCACGGACGACGTAGCCCGTGAGATTCTCCAGCTCAGTGGAGCTCCCCGCTATGAAGTCCACGTGCATCGAGCTTGTGCTGGAGGGGATCATGAAGGTCTGACGCTCGACGGTGCGCTCCACAGCTCCCTCGCCTAAGTCGTGGCCGAGGGCGGAGAAGAGCGTGCAGAGCTCCTCGATGAGCCCACGCATCTCCACGGGGTGCGACGCGAGGGCTTCGCCCACCGTCATATTGTAGTAGGAGGTACCCGTCGCGGTAGCCGAGATCATGAGGAACTTCTTACGGATGCTCTCCTCGATATCGTCGGGATTGACCACGTGCACGCCGACGGACTCCAGGAGGGTGAAGAGCTCACGCTCCTCGGCGCTACGCTCAGCACCACGTGACCCGAAGAGGAAGATCTCTCGATCAGCCTCCAAGAGGATCTCCCCCGCCGTAGGCTTGCGCCCCGAGATATAGACGCAGCCGTCCCAGACACGGGCTTCGGGGAGAAGCGCCTGGATCTGATCAGTGATATCCGCACCATTGAGGAGGGGTAAGATGATGGTCCGAGGCGTGATGATCGGGCGGAGCTGCTGGATATTCGCCTCGAGGTCGTAGCTCTTCGTCGCGAGGATGAGGAGGTCGGTCAGTGGCAGATCGTGGGGATCTTCGGCTAAGTAATCGGGGCGCACGGTGAAGTCCCGCTCGGGAGTGTGGACATGCAGTCCGCGCTCCTCGATAGCAGCGCGGTGTGCGCCACGGGCGACGAAGCTGATCTTACGGCCGAGGCCCTCACGTCGGGCAGCCTCTACGAGCATCGCTCCGTAGTAGCCCCCGACACCGCCGAGCCCGGATATGGTGATATTCTTGAGTAGCATAAGAAGACTATATACTAAGACTTATTTTTCAGCTTATTAAAGGCTCGTCGCCCCATAACAAATGCCCTGGGAGCGATGAGGAATAGGCGAAACTTTATCCGTTTCGACCGCGAGCGGAAGAGATTACGGAAGGGGCGACATCGGAGCTTGTTGGCAATCTGCAGATAATCAGTCACCTCTTCCTTATATCGATCGGAGGCACGACATAGCAGACGGAAGTGATACCAGAGGCTACGCACGGCCAAGGTATTAGCATACTCCATATAAGTAGTATCCCCCACATGCCTATCAATGGATTCTTCTATATCCGCAAAGAGATCTCGTAGATCTGGGATCTCAGTCGCAGTAATCGCCCCAGGACGCTGGATGCGATAGTTGTAGCCTGCGATAGGTAACGCATGGAAATCGCCTGTACTCTGATAGAATGCCTCAAGAGAGTAGACGTTATCTTCCCACTTCGACCCCTCACGGAAGGTAAGCCCCTCTATAGCTTGGCGGCGGTAGATACGACTCCACACAGTCGCTTCGATAGCAAGTTTATTCGCAGTAAGGTAGCTATCTAAAGCCTCTTCTCGTGACAAAGTCATCTCGGGCATAAGGCAAGGCGAGGAGCAAGTATCCTGCACTTTGTTGTGCCCATAGCCAAGAATAGAGACTTCTGGATGCTGCTGCAGATAACTCACAGCCGACTGATAGATCCCAGGCTCCAGCCAATCATCGCTATCAACGAAGGTCACCAATGGGCAATCATCCGTATAGGGAAGAGCGAAGTTGCGTGCAGAGCTTAGCCCCCCATTCGCCTTATGGAGAACAAGCACACGAGAGTCATGTGCAGCATACTCATCACAAATAGCTCCGCAACCATCGGGCGAGCCATCATCGATGAGGATGACCTTTAGCTCCCGATAGCTCTGAGAGAGGATTGAGTCGATGCATTGGTGGAGGTAAGCTTCGACCTTGTAAACAGGGACGATGACCGCAAGCTTCATATGGAGTTATTTACTGCTAAGCAGGGTGCGAACGAGAGTACGAATAGCAAAGGATGTACGGGGATAGGCTAAGAAAAGCTTCACCTTCCTCACCTTCGATGCTGAATGGAAGGCATTAAGATAAGGACGAGCTTTCAGCTCTTCTATGATCGGCAGATAGCGCTCCAGCTCCCTTACAGCGACAGAGTAGGTAAAAGACGATAGATATTTAATGTGATACCACAGACAGTTAGTCGCAAGGGTACTCGCTAAAGCTAAGAAATGAGCATCATCTGGATAGCGCTGTATTGCCGATTCGATATCCCAAAGAAGGGATCGCTTATCAGGCAGTAGCTCGGAGGTCATAGCCCCAGGGCGCTTACTCCGATAATTGACCCCGACAAGGGGCAAGATATGATATCCACCCGTACACCGATAGAGTGCCTCAAGCGCATATACAACATCCTCCCACTTACACCCCTCGGTAAAGGTCAGCCCATCAATCACCTCACGCCGATAGATACGACTCCAAACCATCGTATTGATGATATTGGAAGTCGTAGCTACATAGCGAAGCAGAGCTTCGTCACGTGTCAAATGCTCCTCTGCAGGGATTAAAGGGATGGTCTTCTCCTCTGTGACAAGGTTATAGCCATAGTTGATGATGCTGACCTCAGGGTGTGCGGTTAGGTAGCTTACCCCCTTCTGATAGATGTCAGGCTCCAACCAGTCATCGCTATCTAAGAAGGTGACCAGAGGGCAGTCGTCAATGTGCTGTAGAGCCAGGTTACGTGCCGAACTCTGCCCGCCATTCGGCTTATGTAGAGCGAGGACACGAGGGTCACGCGCTGCATACTCATCACAAATCGCTCCGCAGCTATCGGGCGAGCCATCATCAACAAGAATCACTTTCAGATCCTCGTAGCCCTGCGACAGGATCGACTCGATACACTGACGCAGGTAGGGCTCTACCTTGTAGACGGGGACGATGACGGCAAGTTTCATTTATCTGGAGAGTATTTCGTGGTAGAACTGTAGGTAGCCCTGCGCCATTCGTCGATAGTCAAACAGACGAGCACGAGCACGGAGAGCTTCAGCCTGAGAAGGTGACATATCATAAGCGCTCAAGCCATCTATAATGGTCTTTGCTATTGCTTCGGGGCCTACCTCATCGAAGTAATAAGCCACCTCTCCGCCGACCTCTGGGAGACTCGTAGCAGGACGCAGGAAGATAGGCTTCCCTAAAGCCATAGCCTCCACCACTGGCAATCCAAACCCCTCGGCAATGGAGGGCTGTAGCAATGCACGGCAGTGCTGTAGCAAGGATGCCTTCTCTACATCACTCACAGCACAAAGGAGATGCACACGATCCTCCAATCGATATTGCTGGATCATACGCTGGATCTTAGAGAGATATTCAGACTTAGCCTCCGAATAAATTAAGACCAGATGTAACTCTTCGGGAAGATGGCAAAGCGCAGGGACGAGCAGATGCTGCTGCTTCTTCTCATGCAAGACCCCCAACGCCAAGAGATAGGGAGCATTGGGGACTATAGGATCTCGAGCGATGCCTGATATCTGCCCTTCTTCAGGAAGGAAGATCCCATTATGCACTACTGCAATGGGGGTCTCCTCCGATATCTGGAAGAGCTCGCGATGCTGCTCCAAATCATGCCGCACAAATTCGGAGATACAGACGATCCCATGGGCACGATTCAGATTACTTGCCACCAGCTTCAAGAGCTTCTTTCGCTTCGACTCGGGGAGAGGCTCGGTGAGGAAATTCAAGTCATGAAGGGTGACGATGCACTTTGCTCCCCATAGCTGCGGGAAGTAGTGCTGACGCTGGTGCGTGATATGGACTAAGTCATAGCCCTTTGCCTGCACACTGAGCAGGGAGTGCAGGGGCGAGAAAGGCTTCCTATTATCTATAGGATAAGAGGTCGGAGCATAGTAGTGAAGGTCCAGTGATGGATCCCGAGCCTCCTGTAGTCCCCGAGCAAGGGCATGCCCATAGTACCCTAATCCCGAGTAGGGATAGCGGGTACGCTCCAAATCTATGAGGATACGAGGCTTCATCAACGAGCGGTATTAGAGTTGGCTAAATATCTCTTCCCATCGCGAACGAATCCGCTCTGGGCTATAGTCGAGGCAATGTGTCTGAGCTGCTTGGGAGAGGCGACTTCTCAACTCCACATCCTGACAGAGCCGTCGAAGCTGAGCTGCATAGGCGTCCAAATCAAAGGGAGCAACAAGGCATCCATAGGTACTATCCTCCCCTATAAGCTCACGGATACCTGCCGAGCTATCGAAAGCTATGGGTACAACTCCCGACGCTTGTGCTTCGCTCAGGACAAGTCCCCACCCTTCATAGGTCGAGGTCATCATCAGAATAGCACCCGACGCATATACGGCTGTCGCATCAGCGATATAGCCCTTGAGCGTGATGCGAGGGAGCTGCTTCTGCTGAATCATGCGGCGCAAGAACTTCTCTTCAGAGCCTTTCCCGTAGATCTCTACCTCCCAGTCAGGCAGATCCTGACAGACCTTCTCCCAAATCTGGAGGACTCGATCTGGGCGCTTATCTGCATAGCTCAGACGTCCGACGAAGAGGATTTTCTTCGGTCGGTCCTTAGCTGGTATGGGCTGATGCTTGGGTAGGAAGGCCATATTCGGCATAACGGCAAAGCACGAAGCTTCATCGTCGTTAAGCCCCAAAGCCGATACAAACTCCTGCACATACTCAGGGGTGAGCGTAATAAAGCAGTCTACCTGCCGTACCAAATCTCGGTAGCGAGTACGGAGCTTCTCCTCAGATGTTAGTGCCAGACGCAGACGACGCAGCGTTAGGCTATAGAGATTCTTGTACCACGGATGGTGCGCCTTGTAGCTGGCGCGCTCACGTCTGTCTACGAGTTCCCACAGCGGAGAGCTATGGCACCAATAAATAATCTTGATCCCTGCAGCCCGAATTAGGGGCAAGTAATCATTGCGCAGAGCGATAGGGATGATCAGCACCTTCACCCCTCTCTCCTTGAAGGCACGCACCAGGTAGAGGGCACTTTCCTTTGTCCAGAGGCGCATCCCTTGAGGAAGAAGGGAGAGATCAATCAGCGGATCATCGGGCAGAGCCCATTCTGTAGCGATATGGGTCTCCGCAAAGAAGTGCGTGTGAATACCCAGGTCGGAGAAAAGGCAGGCGGTCTGACGCGACACCTCCTCCGCTCCACCAAGGGCAAAGCGGCGATGTACGATCGCGACGTGTAGTCCTTTTATCTCCATTAGTAGCGGGTATTCTCAGCGAAGTAGTGGCGGGTATCTTGCTCGTAGGTCTCAAGGGCGGAGCGAAGCTCTTCGGTCGAAGCAAAGCGGTGCTCGGGATGGAGCTGCTCGAAGATATGCACGATGACCTCCATACCATAGATCATCTCATCGAAGTCAAGGATATGTACCTCGATAGTGCGCTCCAGCTCACCGCCGAGGGTCGGGCGCTTGCCGATATAGAGCATCGCATGGTGCTGCTCCGAGCAGCCCGTGGGGCGAAGGAGCTCCAGGTCACAAGCATAGACACCATCGGGAGGGAGGAGCTGGTCTGCATCCTCACGCTGGACGTTCGCCGTGGGATAGCCGAGGCGACGGCCAAGCTTCTGCCCCGCAACGACCGTGCCATAGATGGCATGCGGACGGCCGAGAGCACGGTATGCCTCACGCATCTCGCCACTACGTATCAGCGACTTGATGGCGGTGGAGCTGACGATCTCCCCGCTGAGGGAGAGGCTATCGGCTTGGATGACCTCCATACCATACAGGGCGCCGAGCGCCTTGTAATCCTCATAGGCAAGCTTAGCCCCCGCACCGAAGCGGTTGTCATAGCCGAGGAAGAGATCCGTCACATGCAGCTGCTCATGCAGAACTTCGCGGATGAAGGTCTCAGCGGAGTGGGTTGCCAGCTCGGCGGAGAAGACCATCGGCACGACCTCGAAGCCCTCAAGCTCCCCCAGTCGCTCGAGGTGGCGGTGGGGCGGATCGATGTGCTGACTCCCGTGTGGGCGCAGGACATCGGCAGGGTAAGGGACGAAGGTCAAGATGACGAGACGCGTCCTTTCGTAGCGGGCAGCATAGTCGCGCATCTGCGAGAAGAGCGCCTGATGCCCGAGGTGCACGCCGTCAAAAGCCCCGATAGTAGCGATTACCTTTTGATCCATGCGAGGGGATTGAGCTTGGTACGCTCGTGCCAAAGCTGGAAGTGCAGGAGGCGACCCGAGGAGCCATCAGGCGAAGCACCGACAGAGCCGATACCCTGGCCTGTGGAGACGCGAGAGCCCGTAGAGACGGCGACGCTACTGAGATTGGCGTAGACGGTGAGGTAGTTCCCGTGGCGGAGGATGACGGCAGTGCCGTAGCCTGGGATGACGAAGACACGGCTGACGACGCCCGAGAAGACAGCGTAGGCACGGCTATCTCCATTGACCCCGAAGTCTACCCCACTGCTATTGACCTGCACGCGGTTGTGCTCGCTATGCTGATGCACGCCGAAGGTACGGAGGATCGAGTACGAGCCACGGATAGGGGCAGGGAGACGGCCCTTGTTCTGCGCGAAGGACGAGGCGAGCGCACGCTCATTGGCATCCATCGCGTAGCCCCCTGGGGTCGCTGCACGACGCTCTTCGGGCTCATCATCAGCAGGAGGTGGCGGGGGAGGCGGGGGTGTCGTCCCCTTACCACGGCCACTGCGTCCCGTAGAGGGTGGTGGTGTAGGCTGGGTGCGCTGGGCTTGACGACGACGGCGAGCCTCTTCACGACGACGCTGGAGCTCGGCGGCACGACGCTGGGCAGCGAGGATCTCGGCCTCTACCTGTGCCTGGATCTTGCGGTCAAGATCCTCAGCTTTCTGCTTCTGCTTCGAGAGGTCTTGCGCTAAGACCTGCTGCTTGCCCTGCAGGTCCTTGACCTGAGCGGCACGCTGCTGCTCCTCGGCTTCGAGCTTCTTCTTCTCGGCCTCACGGAGAGAAAGGAGCTGTTCCTTCTCCGAATGGGTACGCCCGACCTCGGCCTTGGTGGCCTCAATCTCGGCACGTGTAGTGCGCAGAGCGACGGAGGCCTCACGTACGGCCTTGGAGTAGCGGGAGAGGAAGCGCTGACGCTCACGAGCCTCGGCAGGGTTCTGCGACGAGAGGACGAAGAGCACAGGGTCGATATGCGTGTCGATGCGCTGGAGCTGCACGAGGGCTGCACGATAGCGCAGGAGGAGGGCACCCTCACGGCGGTGCAGACGGCCGATGTGCCCTGAGAGGGTATCGATACGGGCCTGCAGACCGCTAACCTCATTGCCAAGGACAGCGACGACCTGACGGCGCTGCTCTACCTGCTCCTTGACGGTGCGCAGGGTCTGCTCCTCGTTGCGCGTATCACGGCGCAGCTGCTGGAGCTTCTTGTCCGAGGCTTCGATGGAGCGAAGGAGCTGCTTACGCTCCTGCTCGAGGCGCTGGAGGGTCTTGGACTTACGCCCCTGTGCCGCAGCCTCAGGGGTGAGGGCAAGGAGACTGCTCGCGAGGAGCAGGGCGAGGGTGAGGCAGTGCCTCAGCTGATGGCGGGCGTAGGCGATCATAGTGAGGGCAGGAGCTTGATGAGCTCAGTGAGACTGATACGCTTGTAGCCCTCCTTGATGCGGGGCGTCAGGTCAGGCGCTTCGCCAGTGTAGGGACGGAGCTTACTCCAGTCGATGGTGAGTGCAGGGCGCGTAGTGCGACCGAGGAAGAGGAAGGTGCGCTCAGCGAAGTGGCGGGCAACAGAGGCCTCCGTCTGATCATAGTTCAGCGAGAAGACAGGAGCACCCTGACGGGAGGACTGGCTGACGACGAAGCTCGTAGGCTGGTGCTGGGCGTTGAGGAGCCAACGCAGATGATAGGCGCCAGCGGCCTCGCCACGGGCGATGCTGAGGCTGGCTTCGGCATCGGTCCCCCCATCTTCGGTGACGCCGTAGCTGAAGGCTCCGCCCTTGGCCCCACGGGCTTCGGCGGGGAAGAAGGGCTTACCTAAGAGGAGGCGCTCCACATCATTATAACTGATGGGGAAGCCCACCAGCGAAGAGAGCTCGGCATAGCTCACCTCGGCATAGCGACCGTGGATCTTGTCGATGGCGGTCACGCCCTGAGGGGTGAACCATACGCGCGCTGCCTCGATGAGAGGGAAGGGCACGACGGACCAGTAGATACCTTGGCCACGCACGATGGTGGCATTGACCTTTGATGAATAGGTCTCCTTACCGATGAGGATCTCTGCCTGCAGGTTACCCTTGAGCATCGGGCCATAGGCGGGGTCTGACTGGAAGGCTGCGAGGCGGGGATTCACGCCCGACTCTTGGCGGGTCTCGGTACGCGTCGTCTCATCATCGGGATGGCTGACATCACGCAGGAGGCCACAGCTGGAGAGCAGGCCTGTACATAGGGCTGCCACGAGGAGGCCACGGAGGCGCTGGTGGCGGGGATATGCGGTGCTATTCATCGTTCGTTACTTCTTCTGTGCTTGCTTAGCTTCGTTGATCTTCTTCTCTATGCGGATGCGCTCAGCCTTATCGGCTTTCTCATCCTTATTCTCACGCTCAGCGAGACTCTTGAGGGCCTGCTGCCAGGCTTCGATAGCCTCGGTGTACTCGCCCAGCCCGCGGTAGATATCGCCCATGTGGTCGTACATATCGGGCGAAGTCTTCTCAGGGCCAGCCTGCGAGAGGGCTTTACGTTGGTAGAGCTTGGCCAGCGTATAGTTCTTACGCAGGAGGAGGATATAGGCGTAGGTGTCGAGGATGTGGGCGGCATCGGGCGAGAGGCGCACGGCCTGCAAGGCGTAGCGCTCCGCCTCATCGAGGTTGCGCCCCGCCTTCGCCAGACGGTAGGCGTAGTTGTTCAGCACATCGGGCTCCTTGGGGTTGGCCTCGATAGCGCGGAGGTAAAGGCTGTCAGCCAGCGGGGCCTTCTCGGGGCCACCACGCTCAGCATAGACGTCGGCGAGGAAACCGAAGAGGCGGGCAGCACCTTCGCCCGTCTTGGGGTCGATGGCGGTAGCACCCTCTTCGAGGATCTTCATCGCGCCGTCAGCATCATCGTGCTGGAAGCGCTCCCCCGAGAGCACGATATAGTTGCGCCAGTCGGTGGGGACGTAGCGCTTGGCATCACGGGCGACGACGACGGTGAGGCTGTCGGACTGGAGGCCGATAGCCGCGTCGAGGAGTTCGCTCCATATCCACTCCTCGCTGGGGTGGATCTTGCTCTTGGGAGCGAGGAGGTCATAAGCCTCCTGATAGCGCTCTTCGTAGCGAAGGAGCTGGGCATAGGTCCTCAGCACCTGCAGGTCATCGGGGTACTCGGCGACGAGCTCTGCGATATGGGGCGTGTACTTGCCTGCGGTGTAGCCCTCACTGCCCTGCGACTCCTTGGTCAGCAGGAGCCAGAGCGTGAGCTTCTCGTCGGCACCGATCTTCTTATCCGGGGTGAGACGGACCAGCTCGGCCTCTGCGGCGGGATAGTCCTTCTGCAGGATGTACTTATGGACACGCAGGGCGGTGGCATCCCCCGAGGAGATACGGCCAGCACGCACGTCAGAGGCGAGTTGCTTCTCCGCCTCCTTCGCCCCTCCCGTCTGGAAGAGATGGAGGATCCAGTCGTAGTACGGACGGCGGTCTTCCGGATAGAGAGCTGCCCAAGCACGGTATTCACGACCCACCGCTACCGAGTCCTTGGAGAGGGCAAGGAGCTGGATCTTCATCTTCGTCAGCTGCCCATAGGCCTCGGGCATAGGCTGGAAGCGCTTCTGTAGCTCCGTGGCGAGCTGGATCCCCTTCTTCAGCTCTCCCGTACGGGCATAGAGCTGGATGAGACGATAGCGCACATCGTCATCTTCGGGATCGGCCTCGGAGAGGCGCTCATTGATGTGGAGGGCATCCTGCATGCGCCCGGCTTCAATATAGCCAGCCGAGAGGGCACGCGCGTAAGTGAGGTTCGTGGAGTCTGCCCCGTAAGCCTCCTCGAGGAGGGAGAGCGCACGATCACTCACACCCTGCTGGGCATAGTTACCCCCGAGCATGAAGGCAATAGCGGGATCAGTGGGGTCGAGGGCGCGCGCGTGACGCAGGAGGTCAAAGGCCTCCATCGTACGGCCAGAGGACTGTGCCAGCACCCCTTGGTAGAAGTATTCGCGGGCCTTCGTCTGGGCTGCAGAGTCAGGGGCGGGTTGCTTGGGGCGGGTCTGCCCAGCAAGCGGGAGGGTCAGCAGGCCTATCAAGAGGCCTATATAGCTTCGTCTTATATAATCTTTTCGCTTCGTCAATCTCATCGAATCTTGCTGCTTCTGCCGTATGAATAGAGCACGGCATACTATCTACCAAAGGTAACTATTTTCTCGCGATAGCTCGCCGAAGAGCCCGCTTGACATGGGGATTAACCCACCCATAAAGAACTAACAATCTGCTCGATATGCATCCCAAAAGCACACACCGATCCACCGACCTCTGCGAGGGAGAAAGAGCGACCTCGTGGAGGAGGCAAATCGAACCTATATTAGTCGGCGGGTGAACCTATATTGGTCCGTGAGTGAACCAGTAGTGGTCCGCAGCCGAACCAATATAGGTTCACCCGCCGACCAATATAGGTTCACTCACGAATCAGTAGTAGTTGACTTTGCTCCCTCCGCAGCGCGGTGTAGACTCCCCAGTGTATATACCTTATAATAGGCGCATTCTCCCTACTTTTGTGGACACAATCACAGCAGCATCACGATACACGATGGCAAAGAAGAAAACAGTCTACCACTGCACCGAGTGCGGTGCTGAGTACCCCAAGTGGCAGGGCTTCTGCTCGCAGTGCGGCGTATGGAACTCCATCGAAGAGGAGGAGATCATCATCGGCAAGCAGGATAAGGCGAGCCGCACCTTCACGGCACAGAGCATCACCGCCAGCAAACCCGTACGCCTCGGCGACATCGAGCAGCGCAGCGAGAGCCGCCTCAGCCTCGGCGATCCCGAGCTGGACCGCGTGCTCGGTGGGGGGCTCGTCGAAGGCTCCTTCATCCTCCTCGGCGGAGAGCCAGGTATCGGGAAGTCCACCCTTGTCCTGCAGACGATCCTCCGTCTGCCGTACAAGACGCTCTACGTCTCGGGCGAAGAGAGCCTCTCCCAGCTCAAGATGCGTGCAGACCGCATCGGTGGGACGAACGATGACTGCCTGATCTATGCTGAGACGAACCTCGAGAAGATCCTCGCCACCGCCATCGACACCCAGCCGCAGATCCTCGTCATCGACTCCATACAGACCATACAGACCGAGCTCTCCGACTCCTCCCCTGGGAGCGTCTCGCAGATACGCGAGTGCGCCACCGCCCTACTGAAGTACTGCAAGACCGAGGGCGTGGCGGTCATCCTCATCGGTCATATCAATAAGGAGGGGAGCATCGCAGGGCCGAAGATCCTCGAGCATACGGTGGACGTCGTCCTGCAGTTCGACGGCGACAAGCACTATATGTACCGCATCCTGCGCGGGCAGAAGAACCGCTTCGGGAGCACTGCCGAGCTGGGTATCTACGAGATGCGCCAGTCGGGCCTGCGTCCCGTGGAGAATCCTTCGGAGCACCTGATGACGCAGAGCGACCTCAAGCTCAGCGGCACCGCCATCGCCGTAGCCATGGAGGGCGTGCGCCCCTTCCTCATCGAGACGCAGGCGCTCGTCAGCTCTGCCGTCTACGCTACGCCCCAGCGCTCCAGCACGGGCTTCGACACGCGACGTATGAATATGCTGCTGGCCGTCCTTGAGAAGCGTGCGGGCTTCAAGCTCGTGCAGAAGGACGTCTTCCTCAACATCGCTGGGGGTATCCGTCTGGCTGACCCCGCCTCAGACCTCGCGGTCATCACCGCTGTCCTCTCCTCGAGCCTCGACATCGCCCTCCCCGAAGGCGTCTGCCTCACAGGCGAGGTGGGTCTATCAGGTGAGGTACGCCCCGTGGCCCGTATCGAGCAGCGCATCATGGAGGCCGAGCGCATCGGCTTCCGTGCGATGATCCTCCCCGAAGCGAACCTCCACGGGCTCAGCACCGAGGGCTACAACATCCGCCTCGTCGGGGTGAAGACCGTCGAAGAGGCCTTCCGCAAGCTCTTCCGCGGCGAGTAGCTCATGCCCTCCCGAGGCAGAGCTTCGCCCCACACATAGCTATATAATAATGGTACGCGCGTGTGGCACTTTGCACCACCTCGCAGGTGCATAGCTTGGTCAAAACGATATATTTATGTACCTTTGTGCCCGATATTTTTAACTCTCACTAAACAGAAAGAGAAATGAATAACTACGAAACCGTTTTCATTCTTACTCCCGATTTATCTGAAGCTCAGGTAAAGGAAGCGGTCGCAAAGTTCGTTGGCATCCTCAAGGGCGAAGGCGCTGAGATCGTCAACGAAGAAAACTGGGGGCTGAAGAAGCTCGCCTATCAGATCCAGAAGAAGACGACTGGTTACTACCAGCTCGTTGAATTCCAGGCCCAGCCAGAGACCATCGCCGTACTCGAGACGCAGTTCCGTCGCGATGAGAATGTCCTCCGCTTCCTGACCTTCCGCCAGGATAAGTTCGCAGCTGAATACGCAGCAAAGAGAAGAAGCCGTAAGGCATAACCCATTAACGAAAGGAGAAAATTAAAATGGCTGCATCAGAAGTACGCTACCTCACTCCCCTGACCGTAGATAGCAAGAAGAAGAAGTACTGCCGCTTCAAGAAGAGCGGTATCAAGTATATCGACTACAAGGATCCCGACTTCCTCAAGCGTTTCCTCAACGAACAGGGTAAGATCCTCCCCCGCCGTATCACCGGCACGAGCCTCAAGTTCCAGCGTCGCGTCGCACAGGCTGTCAAGCGTGCTCGTCACCTTGCCCTGCTGCCCTACGTCACGGACAACATGGCTAAGTAAGGTCTATCCCCCCTTACTCATCCACTTAGTAACGAATAAACATAGAGGAGACAGAATACAATGGAAGTTATTTTGAAAGAAGACGTAGTCGGTCTCGGCTACAAGGACGATGTCGTCACAGTAAAGAACGGCTACGGTCGCAACTTTCTAATCCCCACCGGTAAGGCTATCATCGCCACGGAAGCTGCGAAGAAGATCCTCGCAGAGAACCTCCGTCAGCGTGCTCACAAGATCGCCGCTATCAAGAAGGAAGCCGAAGAGCGTGCCCAGAAGTACCAGGGCGTACGCCTCTCTATCACGGCTCACACCAACGTCGCTACGGGTAGCCTCTACGGCTCCGTCACGGGTGCTGAGATCGCTGAAGAGCTCACGAAGCTCGGTCTCGAAACCGACCGCAAGCTTGTCTACATCAAGGCTATCAAGGAAATCGGTAACTACACCGCTATCGTGCGCCTGCACAAGGAAGTGGCTGTAGAAATCCCCGTCGAAGTCCTCTCTGACGCTCCTAAGGCTGAAGAAAAGAAGGAAGAAGCTCCTGCTCCTGCTGAAGCTCCCGCTGAAGAAGAAGCACCTGCTGAAGCCTAAGGGACTACTCCCCATAGACTATAATCCCGCCCCTACGGCACGTCCTCACTTGGACAGTCGTAGGGGCGGATTCGTTTGTGCACCACATGAAGCAGGTAGAGGCAAAGTATAAATGGTGCTTATATCGATATAGAGAAATTCATTTGTATAGATTCATTAACTCCCCTACCTTTGCAGTGTAATCATTAACACTTTAATACGACAAGACAATGAACGTACTCTCAATCACTGGCCTCGACGCTAACCAGGTCGCACCTATCGTCAAGGGTCTTCAGCAGCTCCTCGCTGACTTCCAGGTATACTATGCTAACCTCCGCGGCTACCACTGGCACGTCCGTGGCCCTCAGTTCTTCACGCTGCACAGCCAGTTCGAGAAGATGTATGACGAAGCTGCTGAGTCAGTAGACGAGATCGCAGAGCGCATCCTCCAGCTCGGCGCTACGCCTGAGAACCGCTTCAGCGAATACCTCAAGGTCAGCCAGCTCAAGGAGCAGACCAACGTCAGCGCCGCCAGCGACATCATCTCCGCTATCCTCGAATCGCTCCGCGTACTCATCGCCCAGGAGCGTACCGTCCTCGCCCTGGCTGACGAAGCTGGCGACACGGCCACGAGCGACCTCCTCTCTGACCTCCTCGACGGTCAGGAAAAGACCGCTTGGATGGTAGCTGCCTACCTCGGCTAAGCACCTCGCTCCACGCGCGTACCTTATATACGACCAGCCACCCCGCAGTCTCTCATCCCCATATATCAGGGGCGTGGAGACTGCGGGGTGGCTGCTTCATGAGCGTTAGCCGAGGAGAATTAGCTACTTTTGCAAGGAATTAACGATGCGCCGACAGCCCATGCACGACCTCAATCAGATCAAAGCCCCCGTGGCAGCCCTCGTGGATGACTTCCACAGCCAGTTCACTTCGATCCTCGCGACCAAGTCCGAATGGCTGAAAGAAGCCATCGAGCACCTCAGTGCCTCCACAGGGAAGCAGGTACGCCCCATCCTCACAGCCCTCATCGCTGGGCTGCTGCGTGGTGACGTGCCCCCACAGCGGAGCATCGATGCGGCCGTGCTGCTGGAGCTAATCCACACGGCGACGCTCATCCATGACGACGTCATCGACGAGGCGAAGACCCGTCGTGGCCGCCCCACCCTCGGGGTACTCTTCGACAACCGCGTGGCGGTGCTGATGGGAGACTTCATCCTCTCCTCCGCCCTCGTGGGAGCTATCGCTCTGGCGGACCTGCGTATCATGGGTATCGTCTCAGCCATCGGGCGCGAGCTCACCGAAGGGGAGATCCGCCAGTTTGAGACCGCCGAGGGCGTCATCCTCGACGAAGCCACCTACTACGATATCATCTTCCAGAAGACCGCCGTACTCTTCCGCTCCTGCGCCGAGGTCGCGGCGATCACCGTCGAGGCCAGCGCCGCAGACTATGACCGTGCCGCCCGCATCGGTGCAGCACTGGGTATGGCCTTCCAGATCCGTGATGATATCTTCGACTACCACCGCTCTGACGTAGGCAAGCCCACGGGCAACGATATCCGTGAGGGTAAGATCACCCTCCCCCTACTCCACGTCCTCACCGAGCTTCAGAAGGAGGGTAAGGCAACGCCCTACCTCCAGCTCCTCGCTGAGAAGCCCATCGCTGAGGGGAGCATCGAGCGCCTCACCACCCTCGCCCACGAAGGTGGTGGTATGGACTATGCTTGGCAGCGCCTCTATCATTACATAGACGAGGCGAAGACGCTCCTCCTATCCTTCCCCGAAAGCGTGTACCGCTCCTCCCTCATCGACCTCGCCGACTACATCGCCGAGCGCACCATCTAACCCCCTTCTTCACGAAATATCCTATTAGACAATGAGTACTAAGTCCGCCAACCGCACCATATCCGTCTCGATCTACGCCCTCGTCTGGATCGTACTGATCATCCTGCAGACCCTCGTGACGACCGTGCAGGGGACGCCCGAGATGTCGGTCTTCACCAATCCCCGACTCTACTACTCAACGTGGCTCACGGACCTCTATCTGGTCGTGATCTTCTACCTCAACTACTTCCTCCTCGCACCACGCCTCATGCGTCGCCGCCTCTTCCAGCCCTATCTGTGGATGACGCTGGCGGCTACACTCATCGGCTTCATCATCCCCATCCTCAGCTATAGCCTCTGGGATCTCACGATGCCTGGCGTAGCCGAAGGCACGGTACCCGTCTCCTCCCTCGGCGTCATCGGCGTCGTAGCAGCGATGGCTATCGGCCTCTCCGTCCGAGGGCTCTACGAATGGGACAGCCTCGGACAGGAAGTCCGCACCCTCAAGGAAGAGAAGACCAAGTGGGATGCCGAGCGCGACGAACTGCAGCGTGAGCTCACGATCCTCAAGGCCAGCGTCCCTACCGCTGAGTCCAGAGAGGCACTCCCCTCTGGCGAGGAGACCACCGATACCCTCTAAAGCATAATGAGACGCAGACGCTCCACACTCCGCGGGCATCAGCCCCCCAAGAGGAAGCACCGCTGGCGTATCGCCCTCATCGTCCTCGCCGTACTGCTCGTCGGGACAGGTATTCTCTTTAAGCTCCGCTGGCGTGCTTGGTTCGGCAATGTGCCCGAAGAAGCCTACACGACCGAGCAGGCTGTGAGCCGCGTCACGCTGACGCCTGGCGAAGACTTCGCTTCACAGCGCACGATCACTTGGCTCTCGGGAGAGACCGCCCAGCCCGCTGAGCTTCTCCTACGCGCCATCAATGAGAAGGGCGATACCCTCCGCCCCGTCTCCTTCGCCCCCACGAGCGAGGTCATCGCCTCCCGCTCGGGCCGTGGTTGCTATTACCAAGTTCATCTCGACAGCCTCATCTCAGGGCGCAGCTACCTCTATACGATCCGCGTGCAGGGTGCTGACCCCGTCTCGGGACGCTTCGCTATGCCCAGTGAAGACCGTGCGACGCACTTCGTCTATATGGGTGATGTGCAGGACCCTGGTATCGCAGAGAGCAAGCGCTACTTCGACTACCTCCGCCACGCAGCTGACTCTATCGACTTCTTCGCCTTCGCAGGTGACCAGATCGAGGGGCCTACGGACACCTACTGGAGAGCGTGGTACACCAGCATCGGCAGCCTCACGCGCAGCATCCCTATCATCGCAGCACCAGGCAACCACGAGTACCTAAAGAAGGGCTTCGGGCGCGAACTCGACCCCCGCTGGGTACGTCAGTTCGGCTACCCTACCAATGGGCCGAAGGACTTCCTCGGGCGAAGCTACTTCATCGACATGCCGCTCCTGCGCTTCATCGTCATGGACACCACAGACATTATGGGTCTGGGTGCTATCAATCAGCATAAGGAATGGCTACGCTCTGCCCTCAAGGGCTCGCACCAGCCTTGGCAGATCGTCCTCTTCCACCACGCCGTAGACTGCGTGCGTGACGGGCGAAAGAATCTGGTGATGCACTACGTCTTCAAGGACGAGCTCATCGAGGGAGGTGCCGACCTCGTCCTGCAGGGCCATGACCATGGCTATGCCCGTAGTACGACGCGTGGCGAAAAGGGCGACACCATCGCCCCAGCCTTCGTCATCAGCTCCGCCTCGCCTAAGGTCTACCGCAATGGTTTCGACGCCGTGCACGACCGCTTAGGTTCAGGTCTCAAGCTCTACCAGCGCATCAGCGTCGACTCCGCCACTATCAGCTACGCCTCCTACCGCTTCCCCGAGCCCGTCAAGGGACATCCCGACAGCATCATCCCTGAGACGAAGCGCCTATATGACTCCATCATCATCGACAAGGGTACGGCCGGACAGCCCCGCGTGAGGGACTTCGCTCGCACGCTGCCCGAGCGCTTCGAGTTCGACTCCTTCGGCACCGACAGTAAGGGTCGTAAGAAAGCTGCTCAATATGCCAAGGAGGTGCGTGACCGCAAGGCCGCTCACGCCTCGAAGCACAATAGCTCTAAGTAATATCCATCTCAAGTCACACATATAGTACATCAACGCTATGGACAGTCAGAAAGTAGACCTCTTCCTTGCCGCTAACCAGAAGTTCTTTAGCCCCACGCAGATCCTCACCATCAAAGACCGCCTGCTCGCCCTCGATGATGACAAGTTTACCCTGATCAATGCCTTGGACTACAAGGACCCCACGATGATGATCATCGTATCGGTCTTCGCAGGCTCACTCGGCATCGACCGCTTCATGCTCGGCGACACAGGCTACGGCGTGCTCAAGCTCCTCACGTGTGGTGGCTGCGGCATCCTGACGATCATCGACTGGTTCAACATTCAGGATCTGACTCGCAATCAGAACTACACCAAGCTCCTGCAGATCATCAGCTAAGCCCCCACTCGGGTAGCCCCCTTCTCTCGGGGATGAATCACACTCCCCTCCCCCCTACACAGCCCCATCGCTCCCCCCTCAAGCAGCGCCGATATCTACTCATCGGGCTTCTGCTCCTCGGGGTAGCCGTGGGGCTGTATGCTTTCCTTGATCCAGCGACCTACCCCTTCCCTCGCTGCATCATCCTCGCCGCCACGGGCTATCGCTGCCCAGGGTGTGGACTCCAGCGCGCCGCTCACGCCCTCCTCCATGGGCACCTCACCGAAGCCTTTAGCTACAACCGCGCGCTCCTCTTCACCATCCCTCTCCTCCTTCTCTACGGCTACGCGGAGCTCTTCCCCCAGCGAGCGCCCCGCCTTAGACGCACGCTCCAGCATCCGCTGACCCTCGGCCTCCTCGTCATCGCTGTCATCGGCTGGTGGATCGCACGTAACCTCCTCGGCTGGTAGCCCTAACGCAGCTACCCGCACCGAGTCATATAAGCGGGTGGTACGAACCTATATTGGTTGGCGGGCTGACCTATATAGGTCGTCATCGCGACCTATATCGTCGTCGGACCAATATAGGTCAGCCCGCTGACCTATATTGGTTCACACTGCCCCGCTCCGTAGAGTCTACCACCACACCCATAAGGGCTCCCTTCGGCAAAGTCTGCCATAGGTATCCGAGACGGGAGCTGAAAGCGTGGCAGTTTGGCAGTATACAGATATTATTATACCTTTGCGGAGCTTTCCAATAAGTAGAAGCCTTAAGCAGGCTGATAAGGAGAGGTGCTCGAGTGGTTGAAGAGGCACGCCTGGAAAGTGTGTAAACGCCAAAAGCGTTTCGCGGGTTCGAATCCCGCCCTCTCCGCTAAAAGGCTTCAAAGTGACTGCAAAATGGTCGTCAAAAAAGCCCTAAAAACAAGAGGAAATCGTTGTAGGACATGGTCTTACAACGATTTTTCTTTGTATGCAGTCCATAGACCTGACGGCTTACCCCTAGGGTCTAATAGTCATCAATCGGTCAAATTCTGCTACAGAAACTGCTACACAAAATTAGACGTAGCAATTAGTGTAGCAGTGACGGCTAAATGAAGGGCTAATTGAAGGTAGCAACATACTCTCATTCAATGTGTAAGTAAGTAACTTTGTAGCACGTGCTACACTAACGAATGATGCATTATGAGACAATCGTTCAAGGTGTCCTTCTACCTACGCTCAAACTACGAGAATAAAGAAGGCAAGTCGCCCGTCATGCTACGCATCTTCCTCGGAGGAGCAATGAGCAATCTTGGCTCCACGAAGATCTTCGTAGACAAGGCACAGTGGAATAGCAGAACCAGCCGACAGAAGGGACGCTCCTCCGAAGCCCTCGCTGTCAATGCTAGCCTAGATGCCATCTCCACCAGCCTCCACTCCCTCTACCACAAGTACCAAGACGACCAAACGATCTCGCTGGACAAGCTCCGCTCCGCCTACCTCGGGCAAATCCAGGAGTTCAGCACCTTTCTCCCTGTCTTTGACAAGTTCATCGATGACATCCGTCAGCGCGTGGGGCACACCATCAGCAAGGAGAGCTTACAGAAGTACTGCGTCTTGCGTAGACACTTCTTCGAGTTCCTAGTATACAGGTATAAGCGCAAGGATATCGGGCTGATGGAGTTCACGCCTGCCATCATCCAAGACTTCGAGCTATACCTCACGACAGTGGCTCTATGTGCCTACAACACCGCAGTCAAGAAGATGAAGACCTTGAAGACCGTCACCATCTATGCCCTCAAGCGGGGCTATCTCCTCCAAGATCCCTTTCGTGATCACCACTTCCACCTCGCACCTGTGGATAGAGGCTTCCTCACCGACGAGGAGATCCTGAGGATAGCCAACAAGGAGCTGACGATCCCTCGCCTTGAGCTCGTCCGTGACCTCTTCCTCTTCTCCTGCTTCACTGGACTTGCCTACATCGATGTGGCCAATCTCCGGCGAGAGCACCTGGTCACCCTAGATGGGAAGGCATGGATCATGACACGAAGGAAGAAGACAAGCGTCGAGAGTAACATCCTCCTTCTAGACATCCCCAAGGCCATCATCGAGAAGTATAGCTCGAGTACTACTTCCCAGGACGGGAAGCTCTTTCCCATCCTCTCCAACCAGAAGATGAATGCCTACCTCAAGGAGATAGCCGACGTGTGTGGAGTACAAAAGCGACTCACCTTCCATCTAGCTCGTCATACCTTTGCGACCATGTCGCTCAGTAAAGGCGTACCGATGGAGAGCGTCTCCAAGATGCTGGGGCATACCAACATCAAGACCACGCAGATCTACGCCCGCATCACCAGCAAGAAGATCGAGCACGATATGGAGCAGCTAGCCGGTAAGCTCGATAAGTTCAACCAAGCCATGGGTCTCTAAGCCTATGCTCTCCCCTTAATACAAGCCCTATTATGAATCAGACCAAGAAAGAGCTTTCCTACTTCCGACTCAAGCTGGAAGGCTACCTCAGAGACCATCATCCCGAGCTAGTGGCCAACAGCGCCTTCATCGGAGCTCGTACAGACCTAGCCCTTTCCTCCTACTGCGATAGCGTAGCCCAGGGCTTCTCGCACCTCGAAGCGGAGGCAATGGCTAGCGAGGTCCTCTACCAGGGACTCCACTTCTCCAAGTATGACACCCTTGTCTCCATCCTAATGGAGGAGTTCTCCGAAGAACTTCCCGAGCCCCTTCCCCCTAGGCTCGCCCCCATCCTTCTGGGCAACAAGTCCATCCAAGCGGTCTTCTCAGGGTACGAGCTCCACGATGACTTCGACGGCAGTCCTGAGTACGAGCTACTCTACACCGAGCTGACGGGTACCATCGTCCTACTCATCGAGGAGAATCACTTGCCCATCGTAGACAAGGCTGAGATCTACGTTCAAGAGTAAGATTCCACTGGGGGCACGCGAGTATCAAGAGCCAAGATATACGCTCCGCTCCACACGTCAAGGGGTAAGTACCCTTGCCCTTTGTGTCTCGGAGCATCTTGCCCCTGCTCTTGAATCTCTAGCATGTCCCCAGATATGAATACTCAAGCAATGAATCACGATCCGCACAGCCCCATCTTCATCAGGGGTAAGGCTTCTCCCGACAAGCAGACGAAGGCGCCAGCTACTCCCACTCGCTCCATCGACTGGCGACGTATCATCGAGCTGGCACTTCTCCTGGCACTAGTGGTAGCTGCCCTCTACCTCGTCTCTAGAGTCGTTACACCACAAGTCGTACAGATCATGAGCGTCATCGTGGGCTTCCTCCTGCTACGCTTCGTCGTACGAACAGTCCTACAGGTCACCTTCACCATCCTCGGCTTCCTCTTCTGGCTAGCCATCTTCGTGGCGATCCTAATCTGCTTCCTTTAGCAAGGATACTTCCTCATACTCTTGACGGGTGGCTGGCTCTTAGGAGCTAGCCACCTTTTACTTTCGACTTATAGGCTTTGCACTTCTACTTCTCATCCAGCCGCTCCACTTGATGCGTAAGCGACGGATGCTGTTTCTTTTCCCTCGCAAAGGTAGGACGGGGCTTGGGCTACCCCAAGGTCGGTGCCTGCGGTTGGCAGGAAAATCTCCACACTTCCGCCCCAGGGGCTCCAGGTTGTATTTTCCTCCCAAACCTTGTGTCCGCCATCGCCCCGCTACCTCTGTCTTGCTCGAAAAAGGAATCAGCATACTCCGATCGTTGGACGCATAAAAAAAATGTCACTATGGATAAGCAGAATGTAAATACCAGATCTTCGATGAAAGGAAAAGGAGATAGCTCCTCCTCCCATTACCGCATAAGTTCGGGGCTTGAGAAGTGTGCGTGTGTCGTTGCGACTAAGTTCGTGCAGTGGGAGGTGCAACCCTTGGAAACCCTCTGTGCCTGTGAAGCCTACCTCCTGCGTGTGAAGCTCAATCGTGGCGGGACAATGAACCGTGAGGAAAAGGATTGGCTATGCGAAGCCGTGAACAGCAACACCTACTTCTGCACCGCCGTCCCCGTGATGGGCTACCGCTTTGACTTCTTCGATGTGCTGAAAAAGTACTTGGTCAAGCAATACGGACAATGGGCTGAATACTACGCCCCTGACCGAACGAGCCTACGTAAGCTCCTCTACGGACGTATCAACCAGATTGTAGAAATCCCTAAATACTAAGGACAATGAGCGGAACAGAACAATTCACTCGCACCATAGCCGAGTACCTCAACCTACGAGCAGCTACAGACCCTCTGTTTGCTCCTAACTTGGCAAAGCCCCACAAGAACATCGAGGACTGCATCACCTACATCTTAAAGCAGGTACAACAGAGTGGTTGCAACGGCTTTGAGGACGATGAGATCTACTCTATGGCGATACACTACTATGATGAGGACGATCTAGAAGTGGGTAGCCCTGTCGCCTGCCATGTGGTGGTCAATCACACCATAGTCCTCACCGAGGAAGAGAAAGCCGAAGCACGCAAGCAGGCGATACAGCAGTATCAAGCCCAGGAGCTACGCAGGTTGCAAGAGCCGAAGCGAGTAAAATCCAAGGCAAGCACCGACAGCGAGCAAGTACCCCAACCCTCCCTATTTGATATGTAGCTATGAAACCGAGAAACAAGTTTGAGCAAGCCGTCCTCGCTCAAAGCAAGCACCTCCGCCCCATAACGAAGGCACAGAGGCAGTGGGCATTCCGTGAGTGCATTGACCACTATGCCTACCGCCTACCCAAGGGCAAAACCACTTGTATGGATTGTGGGCATTCGTGGCAAATGATTGAGCCTACCGAGCGTTGCACCTGCCCCCAGTGTGGGGCAGACTTAGAGGTCATAACGACAAGGGCGAGGAAGTTAAAGCAACGCCAGTATTTCACAGTACTGACTACTTCGGGAGGGTATCAAGTCTTGCGTATGTACTTGCTTATTGCGGGTATGGAGAAAGGCTACCAAGCCAGCTCCTCCGTCATGGAGATTGGCCAGTATTGGTGGGATGAGCGTGGCAGGCAGTCTATTGTCGCCGTAGAGCGAACGATGGGACATTATATAGATAGCTTTGCCTACTATTCGCCTATGGCTATTCGTCGGGACAACGAAGCCTACCGCTTCGTCGCTCATTGCCCTCTATGCCCCAAGGTTAAGCTAAGCGATACCCTAAAGAGGAATGGCTTTGAAGGCAAGTGCTATGGCATCGCTCCCACAAGCCTTATCCCAGCGCTCCTCACGGACAGCCGAGCCGAGACCCTACTGA
Organism: Porphyromonas sp. KLE 1280; assembly: GCF_000700805.1. Taxonomy (NCBI): domain Bacteria; kingdom Pseudomonadati; phylum Bacteroidota; class Bacteroidia; order Bacteroidales; family Porphyromonadaceae; genus Porphyromonas; species Porphyromonas sp. KLE 1280. The sequence goes on along the minus strand of NZ_KL362965.1, from coordinate 84,801 downwards.
AAGCTGGACGCACCGAGCATCTTGCTTACTTCCTCAGCTGCCCAAGGAGTTGGGATGCCTATTGGCCAGCCTACAAAATCACACTTCGCTGGGGCTACGACATCACGGACATCGCCCTTTGGTGCGATTATGTGGATATGCTCCGTAGATTATGTAAGGACACGCACAACGCCCACTACGTTTGCCCCGAGGACTTACAGCAAGCCCACGACGAGGTACACCGAAAGTTGCGGGCCCGGCAAGAGCGAGAACAAGAAGAGCACAAACGACAGAAGGCGCAGGAGGATGAAGCACGATTCCAAAAACTCAAAGCCCCATTCTTTGGCGTTGCCTTCACTGATGGTAGCATCCAAATCCGAGTGCTGGAGAGCGTGCAGGAGTATATCGAGGAAGGACAAGCTCTACACCATTGCATATTCACTAATGAGTATCACCTCAAGGAGAAGAGCCTTATTCTATCGGCTCGCATTGAGGGCAAACGGATAGAGACCATCGAGGTATCGCTTGAAACGATGCAGGTCATCCAGTGCCGTGGCTTAATGAATCAAAACACCGAGTACCACGAGCGCATCATCGAGCTCGTACATCGCAATATCAAAGAGATACAAAGTCGTTTAGCCTAAGCCATAGTCCTAAAAACAAAAGCCCCGAAGCAATTTACTTAATCGCTTCAGGGCCTCTTTTCTTTATCTTTGAACCAAGCAGGTGACATAAAGAAAAGGAGCAAAAGAAAGTCGCATATATTTTTTCGTTATACCTGAGCTTTTTCCTGAAAAAATTATTGGCTGGCAAGCGACATAAAATCATCTAAGAGTGCTATGTATTCCTCCTGTTTTTCTTTAACAACAAAAAAACGTATAAATTCCAATAATGCAGTCTTAAACTGTTCCTGATTTTCCTTAGATACATCATCAGCGAGATAGTCCGTTGAAGTTATGCAATCAAAATCCGCTATAACATATTCAATATAACCACTTAATGGATTTACCCGAAAGAAGAAGGCGTCTGAGTATAATGCAATCTTATTGGAAGTTGCCTTTTTCAAATCTTCTCGGACACTACAACAAAAGAGCTCTAAATTACTTATAAACTTTATCTTATTATTATAGACTTCACCTTCAGCACCAATAGCAATCTTTTTCTTCCTCATTTGATCAACAACCTCCTCAGCAAATCCATTTGTTTTGAGAATATGCATAAAGTCAAACTCTTTGCATTGTTCACTTTCCAAGGGAGTAAGACTTCCGGAGTTAATGCACTTTATAAATATATCTACGCAGTTTGGGTAATTTTTAATAGTATTAGGACTAACAAAATACCCTTTTGAGGTATCAGCATTTAAATCCTCTGCCTCAATTTCATTATCATTCACTTTTACATACCTCTTCAGAGTTGGTAAACCAGCTTTGAGCACAAGGTTATAAGTTGTGATATTGTCATCTACATTTCTGCCATGCTTCCTGACCACGGATTTTTCTTGCCCATTATCACTTATTGAAATCCGCTCTACACTCCAATGGGCTCCTTTACCTATTATATCTATTGGTATCATCGCAATATGAATTGATTATATCCTAATTAAATACTTTATTCACAACCAGGCATATACTGCTGTATCCATTTTCAGCAAAGTTACTCATTCATAATCTAAATAACGAATAAACAAACTCACGCAAGACCTTGCCTTTGTAGTGGCAAAAGGACAGGTAGTCCTTGTGGAAATCCCTATCCCCTTGCTCAATCTTGCAAAGCAGCTTGTTTTTACCTTGTTTGCCATAGCCAAGCAGGCGCCCCACACCGACGTTATAGGAAAGCCGAGTTAAGAGCAAGACATCTTTGCGATAGCCCCTAAACACCTTAAAGCGTTCCATAGGTCGACACACAAAAGTAAGTCAGCTTGTCGCTCCGTCATCTCTGCCGTAAATTTCTCTCCTTTTGGGGAGCTGCTATCCATAGCCGATATAGGGACAATGTTCCTTGCCGTGCCAGCCACCAAAGTATTTAACACAAAACATAGATCGCTCAAAGGATAGATTTGATATCCTTTGAGCGATCTGTGCCATAGAGGACAAAGCCTCCTGTAACAGAAGACAGAGAACAAATATCCATTTAGCCATCTTTCTTTTTATCCTCTGCCTTCTTATGATTGAAAGAGAAAGTCAGCTGTTGCACCTTGCCGAAGTTGTCCTCTATGTACACGTCAATCGTCTGCCGATCTGCTGACTGCGAGGTATAGTACAGGCGAAACTCCTCACTCACTAGTGGATAGCGGTCATTAGGCTTGAGTGCTGCGCCTTTATCTAGCCTCAGCATCCCCTTACCCTCGCTTTGGAAGTAGCGGAGGGTATAGCGGGCCCCAGCAAAGCGACCAGCTCGTTTGAGGGAACATCGTATCTCAGCCGTTTCGCCCCTACGGATATCCTTCTGGACGGGCATCGTCTCTAGCATGAAGTCATAAGCCTGCTGTACCTCCAGCTCGCGGTCACAAGCAGAGAGACAAAGGCTCACTAGGGCAAGTAGCCCCACAGCCCACAGCGTATTCACAAGTTTCCTTTTCATTATTCTTCTTCGTTCTATAGGTTAAAGCGCAGTCCCAAGGCAAGAGCGGGACGAAAGCGATATAGATCAGAGCCCAGGAGCACCCGCCCCTGAGCTTTGAGGACAAGGAGTAGCCTATCCGAGAGGAAGCACTCAACGGTGCTATGCAGAGCTCCGCCATAGACGAGGCGTGAGCGGTCTAGAAGCGTCGCCCCATCAGGAAGGAGCCTCTGCCCCTCATTGAGTTCCTCATAGCCCCCAAGGGCGGAGATACCTAGGTAGGTAAAGATATTCTTGCCTCTATCTGAGAGAAGAGGCTGCATATAGCCCACTTGTAGGAGCACATCACGCATCGGAACTTCATAGTCACGATACGAGAGTCGCTGCTCTTCGTATTCAGCCAAGAGGAAGGCATAGCTAGCTCGCTTGAGGTACTTCGTAAGCGACACACCAGCCCCCCAGTGCTCTTTGCTAAAGACCTTCTCTCCCTTGATAAGTGGCACGGACGCGATGATCTCAATCCCTTGTTGTCTGGGGATGAGACGCTGCGCCTCTACAGAGAAGAACCCACAGAGAGCACAAGCGAGGAGTAAACAAAACTTCTTCATAGGGCTACCACTTGAGTTTAAGGTTGTCAATCTTCCTAGTAAGTAGAAGGTCTTCCTCATCGAGGTAGAAGGCAAGCGTGCGTCCACCACCTCGTTCGTAAAGCCTTACCTCAAGCTGTTTGTCCTCCGAGAGGGTAAACTGCTCGAGCACGAAGACTGTGCGCTCGCACCCTTCTGCTCGCACCCGAGTCACCTCGTGGTAGGCTCGTAGCGGTTGCAGGACCTGCTCCTGGACGGCCGTACGTCGAGCCACCTTCTTATCGACGACCTTGAAGCTGATGAAGTCTACCGAGTAAGGAAGATTCGTCTCATTGTCGATGCGGGTATGTAGGTAGAGTAAGCCGTTGTGTGCATAGAGGCCACGAAGGAGGAAGCGTATTCCAAACTGGCGTACCCCGATGTGTTTGACCGTCCGCTCATCATTCTGATGGATGGTCTTCATCATCAGTTTCACGAGGATAGGCGACTCACTCCCCAGCTCCTTAAAGTAGATATCGGCACGATTGCTCGGTAGCCTACCCTCCGTGCTTGACAAGAAGTCGGCCATCTCTACGCTGAGCTTCTCGGGCTCTTCGGCATACTTCACATTGAAGGCATAGAAGGAGCCATCCTCACAGATGACACTCATATTCGTCTCCGTCTCAAAGTCACGCACGGCGGCCTTGACACGCAGGACGTTCTCCGCATCCTCCGCTTTCCCTGCGATGAGCTTGTTGCTCCCGAGGTCTACGTAGCGGATAGCGGAGGGGAAGATCAGGTGCGAGGTCTTGTCAAAGGTGACCTCAAGGCCATAGGGTAAGACCACACGTCCCGAGGGGATGGTCTTACTCATCCCTTGATAGAGATCGCCCGTGGAAAGGGGACGATAGCCCGTCTGAGCTCTCAGACTATCGGTCGTAGTCTGAGCAAGGGCGGTAGTCATACTCGCCCCGAAGAGCAGGGCGGAAAGAATCCATTGCTTCATTGTTATAGTGCTTTTGCTGTTTACTTACTGGAAACTAAAAAGAGACGATAGCCACCTTTGAGGGTAACTTGAAGGGTACGGAGCTTCTTCTGAAGGAGCTGGCTTGCACCCTGCATCACGCCACGAGCTGCCTCGGAGATGATCTGATCTTTTGCCGAGCTAGCAAAGGTGAAGGAAGTGCCTACCGAGCCTCCTATGTTCGCCCCCACCTCCTTCAGGGCAGAGACCTGCTCTGCCCCCGGGATATAGATCCCCTCCTGCCCATCAAGATCATAGGCCGAGAGCTTGACGGGGATAATCCGCCCACCGATCTCAAGACTCTTGACGAGGAGATGCAAGCGATTCCCCCCGAGCTTAGCTTGAGCTATCAGCAAGCTCTGTCGTGGGATACGTAGTTCGCCGATATGGACGGACTCTAAGAGACGTAAGGCCACATAGTCTCCCTCTCGTAGTATCGTCGTATGATCGACCACCGCGGGCAGGGTGTTACGCTGAATGGAAGAGGGCTGAGCGAGAGCCGAGTGAAAGCCTATATGGCGCTCCTTGCTCCCGTACTCTTGCATGAAGGTTGAATCGTCCATGGGCTGAGCTAGGCTAGAGACCATGTGCTTGGGCTCTGCAAGGACCTCCATCCTGGGCTCTTGAAGAGCGCTCTCTGCTTCTGGCTCTACGATAGTACGCTCTTCTGCTCGAAGAAAGGCCTTAGCTGGAAGCTCCCCACCCTTGGGGAGGTACTTGGAGGCCATCTGATAGCTTCGCTCCATCAGGCGAAGTTGCTTTTCCTCCTCGTCATCCTCTTCACTCTCTTTCTTACGCAGAGCTTCACGGAGATCTTCGTTCTCAGCTCGCAAAGCATCACGCTCTTCTGCATTAGGATCCGTGGCATAGAAGGAGCTCAAGAGACGCTTATTCTCCTCATAGCGCTGGAGCGAGCCCTCAATCTTCGTTGAGGAACTCCGCTCCTGACCTTGGGCCTCGAGGGAGGCGGGCTCTTCGGCAAAGTAATCCGAGAGGCGCCCAATCTCAGCTTGCGTCTCGTTCTCTAAAGCCGACTTGTCGCTGAGCTCATAGCTCTTGAGCTTGTTATCGGTGAGCTGGCGCACCGTAGCCTCGGGGATATCCTTATTGAGGCCCTCTTGCTCTGCGCCCTTATCCTTGTCTGAGGGGGCAAAGATGAACCACAGGGAGAGGGCGCAGAGCAGCCCCAGCCCTCCGAAGACGAGCCCCTTACGGAGCTGTTCCTGCTGTTTCTTATCCATAGTGTGCTATCTTTTGATGAGTGATTCTCGAGAGTTCACGCCCGAGGCTATCCAGCTGAGACGGGCGGAGAGGTGCATCCAGAGGCTGGCGCCTGGGAATAGGTAGCTGGCGTGCTTCCTGCCTGGGGAAGAAGACCTGGACCAGCATCATAAGGGAGCAGGATAGGTAGAGCAGACTGATACCATAGACCAAGCGTCGACGAGTCATAGGACTAAGCCGATCACAGTAAGCCCGAAGCCAGTAGTGCAGCCCGAGATAGTAGCGATAGAGGGAAAAGCGAGTAGACATGGCTTTAGCGTTTATAGCTCCGTAGATCTTGGTTCTCGCGTACAAGGAAGTGCTCCATCAGAAAGCCCTGTGGGTTGTCATCCGAGCGGACAGAGTTCTGAAGTGTACAGCTCGTCACCAGGCTTCGCTCGGTGACATTACTCTGCCTTAAGATGACCTGCCTGGCGTAGGTCGTCACCTCATAAGGATAGCTCTCAAAGTTGCAGTGGATCGAGTCGATCACAATACGCTGATTGACATTGCCCGAGATCGCCCTGTTGTAGTAGCCCTGCTCCGCCAAATCCTTGTAATAATCAAAGGCTGATTTATCACAGAGGGCAAAGGCACGGGACATATTCTCCTCGATAGCATCCTTGTCGGGAGCGATACTGAAGAAGAGCTCATGAAAACGACGGACATGCTCTCTGGCCTCCACAGGGCGATTACGCGAGGCATCTTGGCTAAGCGCCAGCATCAGCGACTTACCTTGATCTAAGACATAGATCTTTTCACGCTGCCTTTCGGCAAAGCGGTAGGAACTATAGAGGGCATAGCCACAGACTCCTGCACAGAGCAAGGCAAAGAGGAGGATGTAGAGACGGATCTGACGGAATGCCGTCTCGATATTCTTTAATGATTGGAATTCCATAGTGTATACTTCTCTCTGGTGTTACTAGCCTTTGATTAAAGCCCCCTTGATGCGGCCACCAAGGTTGCCTATGCTGGCACCTACTCCTGCAGCCGCTGCCTTACCTCCAGCATAAGCCCCCTGCATCCCGCGCTGAGCTACCTGATTGACATTGCGCCCATAGGAGCCGATACCGCCTCCAGCTTCAATAATCCACCCAGCAACCGTAGGTACACAGAAGTAGCCCACAATGCCAATGAGGAAGAACACGATGTAATACCACGAGCCTGAGTCAGGCAGGTAGTTGGGATCGCTTAGGGCGGAGATGTCCTTCTGGATCATCAAGACCTGGATCTTCGTAAGCAGAGCCGTAAGGATAGAGCTGACGGGTAGCCAGAGATAAACCGAGATGTAGCGAGAGAACCACGCCGTCAAAGAGCCCGACAAGCCATCCCACACAGCAATACCAAAGACCACAGGACCCAGGATGGAGAGGACGATCAAGATGAAGGTGCGTAGCGTATCAATGATCAAGCCGGCAGCATGAAAGAGTAGCTCCATCAGATCATGAATCAGGTTCATAAACCACTGCTTCGTCTGATACGCTGCGCGCTCAGCATACATCCCCGCGATAGTGATGGCATCCTCGGGCCCAATAATTCCCATCTCCTCGATCTTCTGATCAAACTTCTCATTGGAGACCAGGTAGGCAGTCTCGGGATTACGGAGATAGGCCTCTTCCTTGAGCTGGCTGTCGGTGAGCTGGCGCACCGTAGCCTCGGAGACATTCTTCTTAAGCCCGTGTTACTCTATAGCCTTATCCTTATCTGAAGAGGTAATAGGGTAAAAAACAGTGAGCCCCCGACGGATGCGATTGCATCCGTCGGGGGACTCGGTTTATTAGTGCTTCGGCGAAGGCTTAGATACCTACGTGGCCGTCACCGTTGCCTGGTGCAGGCGTGGATCCGCCGCCTTCGGGCTTGTCCTTTTTCTTCTTTTCCGAAGACTTATACGGGACATCGAGGACACGCTCAGCACGCTCCAGGCGGACGCCCTTGAGCGCCGTCTTCACCTTGACGCGAGGCGTGTAGATGACCTTGGCCTTGTCGACGAGTTCTACACCGACCTTCTCAGCGCTCTCCACGCCCGTACCCGTCTTGGCAGTGATGCTGGGGCGGAAGGTACCCATGTCACCGCAGTCGACGCTCTTACCGTCTTGGAGCAGGCGAACGAGCACCTTCGAAGCACGGTCGAAGACGGCCTTAACGTCGGCCGAGGACACGGTAGTCTCGTCCGCTACGAGCTCGATGAACTCCTCGAACTTGACATCAGAATGCAGGTGAATAGCGGGGTACCAGAGGGTTTTTCCGGTCTTGTTGAAGCCGACTTTACGCTCAACAGCTTTGATCTTGATCATGATAGATTAATTTATTGTTAAACAACGCGTTATAACGCTCTGCTAAGTTAGGCAGATTTTCTTGCGGAAGCAAATAAATTTCTGTGCGCACGAAAAAATATTTTCTTCCGCACGGAAATTTATTTTCGTGCGCACAGAAATTTTCTGCCCTGCGCACGAAAGTTTTTCCGCATGCGCATGCTGAATCCATCTGACAGCAACCTCGGAGGTCGTTCTCTCCCCCTCAACGGATACCTTTGCATACAAATCCGCCCCCTCCTACTTAGACCACTTATATAGTTCGCATAATACGGCAACCTTGGCGTAGCCTGAACTGACACGGCCCAACGCCAGACAATATGTCACACGAGTATATCCCCTGGAGAATGGCAAGCCTTTTGCGTCAAGGGTAGCATGTTTAATAATTATTTCTATTTAAATATGAGAAGATTAACTGATTACTTCCCACTCTCTGGCTACGAGATTGATTTCATCCCAGTGGGAGAGGGTGAGAGGAGTGGAGATGCGATAGCTATGCGCATCACGAAAAACGGAAAAACAGAGATCTATGTGATCGATGGAGGAACTAAAGCTTCCGGAGAGGCTCTGGTTCAGCATGTCAAGGAGTATTATGGGACTGATCGGGTTGATTACCTCATCAGTACACATCCCGATATGGATCATATCTCAGGTCTTAGGGTTGTGCTGGAAAAGTTAAAGGTCAGAGAGCTATGGATGCATAAGCCCTGGGAGCATGCCTCTAAAATTATCAATGACATCTTAGATGGACGAGTAACTCAGCATAGTTTAAGCGAAAGGATAAAAGAATCCGTTAGGCTTGCAACAGAAGTAGAAGAGATGGCTAAGGAGAAGAAAGTTAAAGTCTGCGAGCCATTTCAAGGCGCCAAGATAGGTTCATACTTCTATGTTTTATCTCCAAGTAAGGAGTGGTATATAGAGCTACTCAAAAACTTTGATAAAATGCCACCTACGAAGAGCACTCCTATGCCAGGGTGTAAAGCGTTTGCAAGTAGTGCAGATAATACCGCTTATGAAGACTGGTATAACGAGACGTTAAAGGAGGATGGAGAAACCTCTGTCCGAAATGAGAGTAGTGTAGTTCTACTTGGCATTCTCCCTGATGACCATGGAGTTCTGCTTACTGGGGATGCAGGTAGGCAGGCGCTTACCAAGGCATACGAGTATGCATGGGATTGTGATTATGATCTCCAGCAATGCCGGTTTGTCCAAATGCCGCATCATGGCAGTAGGAGGAATGTTTCTCCCGAAGTATTAGATATGTTATTAGGGCCTATTCTTCCGGTGGGCTCTACAGCAACAAAGACATCCTTTGTAAATACATCGAAGGGAGCTCCTGATCATCCCAGAAAGTCAGTTGTTAATGCCTTTATCCGACGAGGGGTAAAGGTTATAGCAACCAAGGGAAAGAAAATTTGTAGTTGGTCAGGATATCCTCCAAGAAATGGTTGGGGATCTGCGTCACCACTAAGCCTATCACGTAAAGTAGAGAAGTAAGCTATGAGTGAACTCCTACAAAAGTTGTCAACGTACAACATCTTCAACTACCTATTTCCCGGCGTCGTATTTGTGATTCTGTTGAATCGATACACGGGGATCAACCTGGCTGTAGATGACGTAATACTAGGCATGTTCCTATACTACTTCTTCGGGTTAGTCCTAAGTAGAATTGGCTCGATTCTTATCGAGCCAGCTCTAAGGTGTACAAAGATCGTCGAGTTCTCTGATTATGCGAGATTCGTACGAGCATCCAAACTAGACGACAAGATCGAGCTACTCTCAGAGGTCAACAATATGCACAGAACGATTATTGCAATGCTAGTTGTCCTGTTAGCCATCTCTATTTGCAATGGATCTGTCACTTGTCTCCTCACGACAGGTCTCCTCGGTATTGTAATCCTATTCATCCTATCATATAGGAAGCAAACCTCTTTCATAACGAAGAGAATTGATGAGGCGCTCCGAAACACCCCCTGATCGCCCTAGAAAGCAGGCAGGGTACACCATAAGGGAACTTGGCCTCCAAGCTACAGGTCTTGCTCTTGTGTCTCATCTTCTGAATGATTTGAGCCGGTGGAATAAGTGTAGGACGCTACGGCGATGAGCTAAGTAACGGGGATGAGAGCGTAGTGCCCCCCGCTTCATCAGTCCATGCTCACCATACTTGCGGTTCATAGCGAAGGTTTGCCACACCAGGAGTGAGGCACCCAATACGCCTATGCCGAGGCAGAGCAGCTGACTGACGCCAAGGAGGTAGAGCACGACCACCACGATGAAGGTCGCCAGCAAGCCTCCTGCAAAGAAGAAGAGATACTGCGCTTTCAGCCCCTTAAACTCCACCGTGCGTCCTACGCCTTTATTGATTTCCCAGCTGGCCATGGCTTACAAGAAGAAGGAACGCAGGATCGTAGCCGCCACGATGAGGAAGATACAGGCGCCGAACCAAGAGGCCGCTGTCTTACTCGTATCTGGGTCACCCGAGGAGAACTTGTTGTAGACCTTGATGCCCCCGATGAGCCCTACCACAGCTCCGATGGCATAGATCAGTTTCGTGCCTGGATCAAAGTAGCTCGTCACCATCTTGGTGGCTTCGTTGATACCTGCCATACCATTGCCTTGGGCATCCGCTACGACGGGTGTAAGGAAGAGGGCAAGTAGCAGGAAAGCAAGTTTCTTTGTGTTCCTATTCTAGGATCATGAATGATTGCTATACGGGAATCACAGGTAATAGTCGAGCCCTTGCATGTCAGCTCTGGTTTCTTGACTTGGAGGAAGGGGCGCCACCTCTTCCGTCTCAGACTCCGCCTCGCGGATAGCCAGAAGAAGCTTCTTGTGTACAGCTTCCTGCCTCAGGAGCTCCGCTTGGTACTGCGCTAGGAGATCGGTCCCCCGAAGACTGTGGAGCGACGAGGAGACCATATCGGGTGCTTCTTCATCAAGAAGATCATCCTTCTGGCTCCACTGACTTAGGCGAAGGAGGTCACGGGAAAGAACGCTCGTAGAAGTGAGCTCAGCGCTGCTATCAGCTTTCCACTCCAGCTCCTCACGAAGGACTTCCTCCTCATCGATCGCCTCCATTGTGTAGTTCACATCCAGCTCTTCATCTTCGAGGAGCTCAGCTTCGACGTTCGACATCGCGGCCGGTTCTTCGCCTTCCTCCTCAGCGGTTTGCTCCGCAAAAGTAGGCGCATTCATATTCGATTCTTCAGCCACAGAAGACACGGGAAAGGGAGGGATAACATGGGCAGTCAAGCCCTTACTCCTGATGACGAGCTCGTGTGCCTCTTCCCTCCTCAAAGCCCCGACCTCACGCTGCTGGGGCTCTTGTCGCTGGCCTATCCTTGGGCGGGATAAGCCCCTCCAGCGCTCGTAGCTGTAGGCGATACCAAGGATGAGCCACACGATACCTAGCAAGAGGAGCACGCAAAGTAGTATCGTTGTCATCATAAGGGGATCGTCGTTTTACGCCGCTGCTTAGCACTGGCTTGGTTGAGGAGCTCGCGATGGGCTCTGAGATGCTCACGGATGATGTTGTCGATATAGCTCACCATAGACACACGCTCATGGAGGTCCTGCAAGACACTGCGGAGGATCTCCAGCGTCTCGGCATTCATCGTAAAGGAGGTCTTCTCGCGGATACGCAAGGGGACAAAGTAGCTCGCACGGTATTCCTCAATCGTAAAGACCTCCCCTGAGGGGCTTAATGCCGCTACTTGCACCGAGGATGGTGATAGCACTGTCTTCTCCGGCACACTTCGCTCCTCATCTATGGGATCAAAGTTCGCCGTAGCGGACGACGGACTTTGGAGCACTCCATCCTCTGCCATCTCTTGGAGCTTAGCATCCAGGCGCCGGCGCTGCTCTTCAATCGTGGCCATCAGTCGTCAGTGTGGGGAGCTGGAGGGCACTGAGAACCCATTCAGCTAGTTCATCGATGTTCGTCCCTGCTCGGAGGGCTTTGTTCGACGGGAGGTAAGTCGAGCGGAAGACCCCACGCGCCCCGTACATCGACAGCTCATGCGAGAAGCGATGTGTCCTATAAATCGGGAAGGGCACGAGCGTAAGCCCCTCCTCCTGGATATGCTGCGTGTAATGCGTGACCAGCGTATTGCGCACCCGACGATCAACCTTATTCCACAGAAGCCAGATATCCTTAATCCGAGCCGTCTGCATCGAGACACCCAAGTCCTGGATGCTCTTGGCATAGCTCAGACAGGCAACCATCGACTGGATATCAGGCTCCAAGGGCGAGAGGATATAATCCATCTCCAGTGAGAGCTCAAGAAGCTCTCTCGTCCCTGCATAACCAGGGAAGTCAAAGACAACCAACTGGTAGCCTTCCTCGGGGTGCTTCGCAACGAGAGCTTCCGCTTGAGCAAGTGCCTCCTGAGGCCGTGCTTTGATGATGCGGTAGGAGCGACGCTGGAGCTTATGAAAGTAAGCCTGCATATAAGTCGTCAGAGCTGGATCCTCTCCTATCGTACCCTTCTCTCGCTCACGGAGCTTGAAGAAGGAGTCCTGGGTCAGATCACAGTCCACGACAAAGAGCGAGATACCCTCCTCATAGTAGAGCATACTGCTGAGGATCTCGGCTAGGGTACTCTTACCCACACCACCCTTCTGTGAGGAGAAACCGAGATATAAAGGTCGAGGTCGAGAGCTTTGCATATCAAGCGATTAAGGACTGAATTAATTACCATGACGAGCGAGACAATAAGCGGGATATCACTTAAGCAATCGCAAGGACTGCATCTCGATATCTCGAGATGTCGAGATCTCGAGGTCTCGAGAAATTAATTAATCGACATCTCGAGCGCTCTATCGCTCGCTCTGACTGCAAAGTAAGAGCTTAATTTTCCCCCTTCTGGGAGTCAAGGAAGAGGCGGGAAAGGCAAGGATAAAGTGGGCAGTAGGCTTATAGCAAGCCACTTACAACGAGGAAGTAACTTTGCAGCAGAATAGAAATATCGTCTAACACGACCGAAGGAGACAGCCCCCCAAGGGCTGGATACTTCATCTCAATCAACTCTTTCTACTGGCAAGGTGTGTCTTTGTCCGACAAACTATCGTTTTGCCGACAAAAACCCTTGCCCCAAGAGGGGAGAGAATCACTCCGAAGTCGTAATTACTACACCAAGAGTTATGTCTGAAAGGATAGAACGCTGGGACCGATGGGATACCCGGCTGCCCAGTGCCAAAGACCAAGAGAAAGTGATCGCCCTCTTCCATAAATCAGGAGCCAAAACAAAATCAGACTTCGTGCGCGCTCGTCTCCTAGAAGAGAGCTTTAAGGTCATCACCGTAGATAAATCCGCCGTCGAATACTACCGGAAACTCTCCCAGCTGACAGCCCAAATACATAAGATCGGTATCCTCTACAACCAAACAGTAAAGGCTATCAACAGCTACCACTCGGTCAAGGCAGCACAGGTAATGCTTCAACGATTAGAGCAGTACTCCCAGCAAATAATCACCCTAGAGCAGCAAGCTATCAGCCTAACCTTAGACTACCGAAAGCGATGATTGCTAAGATCTCGAGCTCGGAAAATCTAGCTGGAGCCCTCGGCTACAACTTCAAAAAGGTAGTATCTGGGGACGCGAGTGTTCTCCTGGCTGAGGGCTTGTATGCCAATCCTGAAGGTGGCTATACCATGGAAGAAGTGCTTAGCGATATGCAGGCAGCTATTCCTAAGAAGTGTCGCACGAAGAATGTGGTCTTTCATTGCTCGCTTAATCCGCACCCAGACGAAAAGCTATCCGATGAACAGCTTACACAAATTGCCCAGGAGTATATGCAGGCACTCGGCTATGGCGAGCAGCCCTACATCGTCTTTAAGCATAACGACATCGAGCGAGAGCACATCCACATCGTATCACTCCGTGTCAATAGTGCTGGAGAGAAGATTAACGACAAGTTTGAGAACAGACGTAGCAAACGAATCACCGATCACTTGGAGCGTAAGTATGGACTCATTCCCAGTACACCCAGCAAGGAGCAGAGGACAAATGCCCCCATCTCCCAAGAGAACTTACCCTCGTATAATATCCGAAGTGAAATCGCGCAAACGCTGCATGGGGTCTTAGAGCACTACCACTTCTGCTCCTTAGGTGAATTCAAGGCCATTATAGGGGGCTACCAGCTGACTGTCGAAGAGGTCAAGAACACCTACCGAGGCAGAGAATACAATGGTCTCGTCTACGCCCCGACAGACGAGGCGGGGAATAAGCTCTGCCCGCCCCTACACGCCTCTAAGGTTGGGAGAGGCGTAGGATACACTGCTCTCCAGAGCAAAATGAGACAGTCTAAGCAAAGGATTAAGCCCTTCCTCCCCGAGATACGCCAGCGTGTACTAGCCGTCATGCGCTCCTCCCCCCGAACGGAGGAAGAACTCTTAGCTAGCTTAAACAAGAGCGGGCTACGCTGCCTCATTCGCAAAAGTGAGGGCGGACGTATCTATGGCATCACCTTCATCGATGACAACCTTGGTATAGCACTCAATGGCTCGCGCCTAGGAAAGGGATATGCAGCCAACCAGTTTGAAGCCTACTTCTCAGCTCCTGAGTCGAATCGCTTCTTAGACGAAAAGCTCTATGGCCACTTATCATCCCCCTGGGAGGCACCAAAGGACCTCGCCCAAAGCATTCCCCTCCTTGTGGCAGAAGGTGACAACCCCATGGAGACGGTATTAGACGAACTTATAGGAGACACTCCCCTAACAACTGGTAACGATGATTGGAAGGAAGCAACCTGGCAGCGCAAGCTTCGTAGGCAACATCAGCTTAGGCTCAGGAGAAGAAAAGGCTGAATAAATCGCTCCACCACTCTAACTTCAACAAGATTATAGCTATGGCACAAGAAGACGACCTCAGAGCCCTCGGGAAGATCATGGACTTCATGAGAGCACTCTCTGTGATATTCCTCCTTATCAATGCGTATTGGTTCTGCTATGAAGCCTTTCTCGGTTGGGGCTTCACACTTCCTATCGTGGACAAGATCCTCATGAACTTCCAGCGAACGACCAACCTCTTCTCATCCATTCTCTGGACGAAGCTCTTCTGCCTCGTCTTCCTCGCGCTATCCTGTCTCGGAACCAAGGGTGTCAAAGAGGAGACCATTACTTGGCCAAAGATTTGGGCAGTGCTTACCGTGGGCTTTGTTCTCTTCTTTCTGAACTGGTGGCTATTAGCTTTGCCTATCGGCAAGATAGGTAGTGCCTCACTCTACATCTTCACGCTTTCGGTCGGATATATCTGCCTACTCATGGCTGGTGTGTGGATGAGTCGCCTACTCAAGAACAACCTCATGGACGACGTCTTCAACCTCGAGAATGAGAGCTTCATGCAGGAGACACGCCTGATGGAGAACGAATACTCTGTCAACCTACCTACCCGCTTCTACTACAAAAAGCGATGGCACAAGGGATGGATCAACATTGTCAATCCCTTCCGTGCATCCATGGTACTTGGAACCCCTGGCTCGGGGAAGTCCTTCGCCATAGTCAATAACTACATCAAACAGCAGATCGAGAAGGGATTCGCCATGTACATCTACGATTACAAGTTCCCAGACCTCTCGGAGATCGCCTACAACCATCTCTTGACACACCTCGATGCCTATGAGGTGAAGCCTCAGTTCTTCGTCATCAACTTCGACGACCCGCGCAAGTCGCATCGCTGTAACCCTATCAATCCCGCCTTCATGACGGACATCTCCGATGCCTACGAGTCCGCCTACACCATCATGCTCAACCTGAACCGGACATGGATACAGAAGCAGGGAGACTTCTTCGTCGAGTCGCCCATCATCTTGCTGGCGGCCATCATCTGGTTCCTCAAGATCTACCAGGGAGGCAGGTACTGTACCTTCCCCCATGCCATCGAGTTCCTCAACCGACCCTACGCCCAAATCTTCCCCATCCTCACCGCCTACGATGAGCTCGCTAACTACCTGTCCCCCTTTATGGATGCCTGGGAAGGCGGAGCACAAGACCAGCTCCAAGGACAGATCGCCTCGGCAAAGATCCCGCTCTCTCGTATGATCTCCCCTGCACTCTACTGGGTAATGACTGGCGATGACTTCTCCCTCGACATCAATAACCCGCGTGAGCCAAAAGTCCTCGTCGTGGGCAACAACCCCGACCGACAGAACATCTACTCTGCGGCCCTTGGCTTGTATAATTCTCGCATCGTGAAGCTCATCAACAAGAAGAAGCAACTCAAGTCCTCCGTCATCATCGACGAGCTACCAACCATCTACTTCCGTGGCCTAGACAACCTCATCGCAACAGCTCGCTCCAACAAGGTAGCTGTATGTTTAGGTTTTCAGGACTTCTCACAGCTCACACGTGACTACGGAGATAAGGAGAGTAAAGTGATTCAGAACACCGTGGGGAATGTTTTCAGTGGCCAGGTCGTAGGCGAAACCGCCAAGACCCTCTCCGAACGCTTCGGGAAGGTCCTACAGCAACGGCAGTCCATGACTATCAACAGAAACGATAAGTCAACCTCGATCTCCACACAGCTCGATAGCCTGATACCTGCCAGCAAGATTAGTAACCTTACGCAGGGGATGTTCGTCGGGGCCGTATCTGACAACTTCGATGAGCGCATCGAGCAGAAGATCTTCCACGCTGAGATTGTCGTCGATGTCGCGAAGGTATCAGCCGAAGCCAAGGCTTACCAACCTATCCCCATCATCGCGGAGTTCCTTAACGAAGATGGCTCCGACAATCTCAACGAGACCATCGAAGCCAACTATAAGCGCGTGAAACAAGAGATCCTAAGCCTTGTCGCAAGCGAGATCGAGCGAATCAAGAACGATCCTAACCTCAAACATCTGATTAAGGAGTAGACGTTATTCCCTCAAAGAAGTTAGATAAAATGAACTGATCTACCTCGGAAAGATCGGCAATCTCAATAATTTTCTTCTCCCCGATCAATTTGAATTCATCCAAAACCTCATCGATTGAAATATCATTTCTTTCCAAGTCTAGTATTCCCGTATTTTGAATCTTACGACTTAGCATTCTGGGTAGACCAAACTCCTCCAAGACAAACACTAGAGGCGGAAGAAATGCATTAGAAGCCTTCGCTATGAAAGGAGATATATCTACATTCGAAGGTAACACTCTTTTTGCCACAGCATTGATACTATGCAGCAATGAAATAAAATCAAAACTTACCATTCTCTCCAAATCAAAATACTCCTCAATCTCAATCTTAATACCGTCAACAGCGACTTTTCCCAAAATCTCAGGAATTGATTGAGTCCAGCTTCTAGATAGAGCTTGAATAAAATGTACGATGGCTTTATCTCGTCTTTTGAAATGCTTCACCTTCCTTAAAAGAGGCATCATAAGATACAATGGGTTACCCCACCTCTTGGGATTAGAGTCTAACAATCCACGAAGCTTACTATTCCATTCACCAGTATGCCCCTTCATCTCTTCAATGATATCTTCCAATACTGCCTTGGAGACACCATAGGAAGCTATCTCTTTCATAATTTTACGATATTCACCCTGTCCTAGGATAGCATCCATCTCCTCCTCATTCTGCTTTATTCTTGCAATTTGTTCAGATGTAAGTTGGCCCGAGTAATCTTGTGGATCGATTCTTTCTAAAAGGACATCTGGATAATCAAGCTCTAAACAAGGGAACGTTTCTTGAGGGGGCGCCTCCAAAAGATACACCTCTCCTACAAAATGCTTGAACATACGTCCACTTCTTCCAACTATATTCTTGTACGTGAAGTAGTCGTACTTAGTGTTTGAATTCTTATTAGACCATACAATTACATTCCTTGCAGAAGTGTTTACACCTTCAATTAAAGAAGACGTAGATACAAGATTTTTCAGGCCTCCTTCTTGCTCAAATAACTTAATTTGTATTTGAGCTAAAGCCCTATGTAACCGTCCACTATGGATCCCAACTCCTCTTCTCACAAGATGAGCAAGCACATAACTCTTCTCGTAATGTTCCTTAAGCCACAGAGAAAATAGGCCAAGAAAACCGCAGGTCTTCATATCGATATCAAACTCAAGAATCTTCTCTGTGACCTTCTGAAGGCTTGAATGAGAGTTCACATATATGAGAGACTTTCCTTCCACAGTCTCTAGTATACGTTTTAAGTGTGCAAACTTCTGAGTTTCCTTTTCCTTTTTATCTCCAGATATACTATCATACGTCTTTTCAACGTGCGTATATACTGTATTGAAATCTACCTTCATAAAACGCATTCCTGATGTAAGTGAACTACCCTTTAGTTCCGAGATATTAGGAGCAAGAAAGTATTTCTGAGAAGCCTTTCTCCCTAGAAGCGAAATAGCTTCGATTAATTGTGTGGCACGCCCATCCAAAGCATTAATGTTCCCATGCATCGTCCCCGCCTTATAAAACTCATCTACAATGAGGAGGTCTATATGAGCAATCTCATCTACATACATAAGAGCTCGTTCTTGAGGGAACACAAACAAATTCTTCTCCCCCAGCTCCTCCCCTGTAGTTGTGATCACCTTATAATCTTTTCCAAACTTACGATATAGGCGTCTTCTTGTTTCATCTGTCAGTGCTAGTGTAGGAACTATGATAACAACATTATTGGGCTGCTTCATAGCAACAAATGCATCTATTATGAAGCTCTTTCCAAAGCTTGTTGGAGCACTTATAGCCAAATCTTCACCTTTCAGGAGGGCAGATAGAACCGCAGATTGTTCTCGGTGAAGAGTTATTTCATCTCCACATCCAGCATCAACCTTAAATGCCTCAAAAACAATCCGCTCTTGCCAATCTGAAGTCGTGGTATCTATGTAGAGATATAATCCGACTTCTCTTATTAGATGATTGACTAATGGGGTATATTCAATCTGATTATCCTTCAGCTCTTGAAGTAAAATAATCAAGGCATCTCGCGCCTCCTGCTCTTTACCTTGAAATAGGAGGTCATTAATCTGCTTGCAATTATCAAAAACGTCTATCATACAACAGCTTAATCTTCTCTTAAAGCCTTCGCCTTCTTATAAAACTTCTCTACTACACGAGGCTTACTCGGAACGGGGAAGGGAATCAGATGGAATGTAATCTTCTCATATCCATTCACATCAACACATTTCTGATGGAGCCTTTCAAAAAATGCATGTGCTTTTCTTTGATAGAACGACTTCATTTGACTGCAATATGCTGGAGTCATCTGACTGAATCCTGCTGTGATTTGACATTCATGTAATAGCAAAATGGGGATATGCAAGATGGGCTTTATCCGATCAAGAGAGGTATCCGAACTTAGCATAGTATTTATACGATTAAAAAGCTCTTTGTCTAGGACTAACTTCTCCATGTCACTCATTGAAGTGACAAGGCTATTCTCTTTACGCAACTTATCATCCGAAATCGTATCCTTAACCGAAGATACAGCAGATCTCATAGCCTCTTCCAGGTCTGTATAGAATTTAGCCTCGCCATACCACAGAGAAAAACGCCCATCATTTTCAATAACTATATGGACGCTATCTGCGCCCTTCGCATTATCAAGAACATTCTGCTTGTAATAAATTTTAGGGACTACCGGAAGGGCCTTATAGTGACTACGCATTACTCCATACAAGAGGATTTCGGCCAACTCACTACCTAATCCAGATGTACTTTTTTCTAGTTCATCAGAAATGCGCAAATTCTTAGCAGCCTTACTCATGGCCGACATTGGCGAAGTAGGTAACTTATCGCGTTCCATCTTTGAGAGAGCAGTCTCACAAAGGTTATCAAGAATGAAGCTCACGAAATGCCCATACCTCCACTCATTACCCTCGAAATCATTCAGATAGCTCAATAGAAACTTATCTCCAGGGAGAAAATCTCTAAGTATATCATCAATTATTAAGGTAAACTTAGTCTTCATCATTTAAGTTCGGATTGACATTTATCTACCAGTATAGTTTGCCGATGGCTAAGACTTCAATAGTCCAACTCTGCAAGTAGCTTTGTTATCGTATTTACGTACTAGCTATAGCTGTATCATCATCAAAAGAGGCATAGTCACACAACTCTCCAGGGAGCCCCTTTGCTACATTTTGAGAGCCATATTGAACCCTCAAGACTTCATTTTAGGCAACATTCCAATAAATCCACTTTCTGTACGGTCATTTAACTTCTTCTGGATAGTTTCGACTCATGTAATCCAACCCATTCTAAAGGTCAGCTTCTTCTCTCCAGGGAACGATGCCTCCCTTGCAATATGAATAAAACAAGGGAGACGTTACCGAGTCCTTTTGATACAAATATACAACGTTACATTCAAGGTATATTTAACTAAGAGTACAAGTTCCCAAACACAGCTCTTGAGTTCCCAGTTTTTCCAGCTGTTCCCCGCTTTATAAGGCATTTAATCTACATATCAAACCAGCCCATATATTTGCCATACAGAACATTTTATATCGAATATTTGGCATCATTATGGACAACAATCACACCGAGGACTACGTACTGGTCCTAGAGGACCGCACAGAGGTCCAGAATGCATCCGAGGTAGGCAAACTCTCCATCATCTCGGATATCAACGACGAGGGAGAGCTCAAGACGACGCCGAAGCTACCAATCAGAGTAGCTTCCTCAAGTTCAATAACCAAGACGGGCTGCTGAAGAACTTCATGAAGAACTTCCTCAAGCAGTTCAACGACCCGACTCGCTTCGGACTGTACAAGGTCCTTGCAAGCAATGTCGAGCAAGGCGTAGAGAGCCTTCGCTCCTCCTTGCAGAATCGGCACCATCCTGCCTCCGAAGAGCTAATCAAATCACAGCAAGTGTCCTTTGAGGACTTCCTTTCCATGCAGAAGCGCACCACTGCCATTGATCCCGAACAGATCGACTGGCGTATGCTTGAAGACCTCGGCCTCAGTCGCGAGAAGCTCGAAGCCAGTGGAGCGCTCGAAAAGATGCTCTCCTGGCAGAAGAGTGACCTCCTCCCCATCGCAGTACCCTACGGCAACAGCTCGATCTACACCGAGGCACGCCTAGCGTTCCGCACCGACGATGATGGCAACATCGGCCTAGCCGTTCATGCCATGCGCAAGGAGCCTCAGCTTGACTTCCCCTACATGGGCTACAAGTTCAGCCCCGAGGATAAGGCACAGCTCCTCAAGACGGGTAACCTAGGCAAGACCATCGAAGTCGTCACCAAGCAGGGAGAGCTCTTCGACGCCTACGTATCCATTGACCCACAGACCAACGAACTCCTTGCCTTACGTGCAGACCGAGTATCCATCTCCAGGGAGATCAAAGGTAACGCTCTCTGACCAGCAGTATAAAGACTTGTAGAGGAGAAAAGGGATCTTCGTCGGGGCCGTATCCAACAACTTCGATGAGCGCATCGAGCAGAAGATCTTCTACGCTGAGATTGTCGTCGATGTCGCGAAGGTATCAGCCGAAGCCAAGGTTTACCAACCTATCCCCATCATTGCGGAGTTCCTTAACGAAGATGGCTCCGATAGTCTCAGCGAGACCATCGAAGCCAACTATAAGCGCGTGAAGCAAGAGATCCTAAGCCTTGTCGAAAGCGAGATCGAGCGAATTAAGAATGATGCTAAGCTCAAACATCTGATCAAGGAGTAGGACTTAACGGAAGAGGAAGCCTCAGATTCCTAGGCAGTGCTCCACCACTCGGACTATGTACCTCAGTGAGGGGAATAAAAATTATCTCAGTGCTACCTTGCACTTTGCTTGGATAAAAGCCTGTACGAGCGATATCATATCCCATTTTCATCTCTAGGACGAGCTCCCTGAAGCGTTCAAGCCAGACTTTTTGCAAGAAGGCATCTATGCCCAGAGCCATCAACTCAGCCTTTTCCTCTTCTCTGTTTAAATGTGGCATAGCTCTCAACTTTACATCTAGGAGGGCATCAACGGCCTCCTCCCGCACAGTAGCCTCAGACTGGCAAAGAGCCTCGGCAAACATAAGAAGTACCTCAGCATAGCGATAGACTCCAAGCTGATTTACCCTTGGAGCAGAAAGGCTATTTCCTTCTCCAGCGAGCCAAAAGTAGGGAGCAGGATTAAAGACTTCAAAGATGGTCTTATTACCTTCCTGCACTTTAAAAAAGGAGTGAAAAAACTGTCTATCTTTAGCTCTTATATCCTCCTCTGCATACAATGATTGTAGAAGCTTGCTTGGCTCGTAAGCATTAAAGGCAACAGTAGTCTTCACATTACTCCAGCCCTTCGCCTTGCTAGGAAAAGAGAAAATAGACCTCGAACTACCATCTTTTGCCTGCCAAGTATGCAGGTACTCTTGAGCCATAGGGTTTTGACGCAACTTATTGTAGGCAGATAAATCTTCACTGGGACCATGTCCTAGAAGTTGATACTTTCCTGATGCTAAGATAGGCCTCAAGATAGCGGTAGCTTCTGCCCACTTGTTTTCTCGCAGTGGCAACCCACTCATCTGGATATAAACTTCCGCCAAAAGAGCTCGAGCTATGAAAGCACTAACTCGAGATTTATTCTCTATAAAGGTCTTATGGGGTAAGCGAGCAATAGCATCTTGAAGATCTTTAATGACTAAAGAATAAAGAGCTACCTCTGTCCCAGATGTTGAGCTGGTACGAGTTGTGGGGTGAGCTCCAAAAGTTCTAAGTAGAGAAAAGCGATTAAGGGCTCGGAAAAACTTAGCCTCCCCTTGTAGTCTCTCCCGCTCTTGGACATTCACAGATGGACTGTCATTTATGCGTGCTATAATGGTATCGGCTTGCTCAATAGCATCGAAATAACTCGTGTATAGCTTCTTGCTAAGCTCTTGGACTTTAGGGCTACTCACCTTCCCTTGATGTAGATCGGGATAATAGCCCTCGCTAGCTTCACTCTCAATGAGTCTTGAGAGATAAACAGACCAAGCTAAGGGGAGACCTTTGTTGGCATCCGCCTCTAGGGCTATAGAAGGATAGCCAAGATGATACAAAGCTTCGACAGCAGCCTGAGCCTCCTCTATATTCTGATAGGCATTTTGTGTCTGAGGATGTATCTCTCCTGGGAGTTGTTCTTTCTCACAAGCCCACAAAAGGCTACAAAAGATGACTAGACAAGAGTTTTTAAAGAATGTACTTATGTGCATAGGTGAATGATATTCTAGAATGAGAAACTATAGGCAATTTGACTCGTTATAGAGGATTTTGGGGGTGTCTGCAGGTTATGGAAAGAACGACCCTGATAAGACAAACTAGCATTTAGGCTATGTCGCTTGAGGAACCGATAACTCGCTTGATAGCGGAGGTTGAATATGCTAGCCTGTAGTTCCCCTTCATCGCGCGTTTGATTATAAGATAATGTTAGCCCCATACTCATCGCATCTTTCAAGAGACGCTTGTTAAGATTAAGCATGGGACCAAAAGTGAACATATTCTTACGAAGAGCATAGTTGTTACTCCCATTAACTCCAAAGTTTATAGCAAGCTTGAGTGCTGAAAAATCAACGCTATAGTTGCTGGATAGGTTAAGAAAGCGAGTGAGCTTACCTGGCATAATATATCTCCCCTGTTTATCTGCGCCTTCTTGATAGCCTAAGCTTGCCGAGAGGCTATGGTTTTGTGCTTCACTCTGCTTGACCTGCCAGTTCATGTTGAGGTCAAGACTGTTGTTGAGCTGTACAAAGTTCAGCGTATCAAGATTCTCATAAGGCATCTGCTGATTGATATAGTCAAAACTAGATTTGATATTACGATGCCCCTGAAAGCTTGATGCCGACAGCGATAGCGAGAAACGTTCACTGGGCGTAAAGCCGATATTGGCTGAGCCTACAAAACGCTTGTTCTTTTCTTTCTTGTCGCCGGAGAGGTCATCTCGCTGTACCCCACCACTCAGTGCTAGGCTTAGTTTATCTGAGAAGAAGTTTCGGCTATAATTGACTGTTAAATTCTCGTAGTCATTATTAAAGTAGTAAGCACCTAGAGTCTCGTAGTCTGGACTAATACGCTCATAAGCAAGACCGATATGATTACCCACTAGTTCATAACTAAGCTCAGTCTTAAAAGCATGATAAGTTTGACGAGCATTAGTGCGGAGGTCTTGCTGCATCAGACTAAGACCATACTCAAAAGACCACTGCAGATCCTTGATGAGACTAAGTCCTCCCTCGATACCCAATGCAAGGTTGGCTTTGGGACTAAGGCCAAGAGCATCGGCATCAAAAGAGATAACACCAGCTTTATCTTTAGCCGTAAACACTGTACCTCCAATGAAGAACTTATCTCCATCATAGCGACTCTTGAGCCCGTAGCCCCAGCGCTCGTAGGTTGGTCTAATACTCGGCAGCTCAGGATTGAAGTCAACCCGACGTAATAATCGACCACCCATCGCGGAGATTTGCCACTTCCCAGGTGTGAGCTCTAGCCCCAACCCCGTAAACTGATGCCCACTCATCGTATAAGGGCTAAAGGTCATCGACACATCGCCAATATGTGCCTTGATCCACTTATATGATGGGTGCAGGCTGAGACGATTAGGAAGAGATGGATAGCTGAAGTTAGAGCCGTAGTTGTTGAGATTAAAAGACAAGGGGATATTGAAGAGCTCATAAACGGAGATATTAACTGCCCCCGTCACTTGATAAGTAAAGCTTTGCCGTGCTTGCTGTGGCTTAGCAGAAAAGTAGGAGGCACTGGTCGAAATACTACCACTAATCTTGATCGGCTTCTTCTTCCGGAAGCTCATGACCTCCTCTATGTCCACATTCTGGGCCTTCAAGCTTGGCGAGATCGCCAGCATAGCTATGGCTAAGAGTAAAGAAAAGGCTATGGTGAAATATACCCTTGACGTACGTAGCATAAACATAATCTTATTCTCCTAGTCGTTTTTCTATCTTGACATCTGCAAGAATGTATGATTGAGCTCCAGCCTCCACAAAGCCTTTGACTCTAATAATCCCCCTACGGCCATCAGAGGTTCTAAACAGGACGAAGTGCGGGGTCTGCGCTTTGGTGAAGTGCCTTCTACTAGGCTCCGCCCACTGAGTAAATCGAGAAAGAGCTTGTGCATTATTAAGAGCATCAAAGCTATCATTACTCACCAGGATCCCCATAGCTGATGGGCTATTGATGAAGGTAGAGGCTATAGCATTGGGGATCGCTGGGAAAGCGTTAGCTCGTGCCTCAAGTGGAGAGAAGAAATAGCAATAATTGAATGAAGAGTTCAACGCAAAGAACCCGAAGTCAATACTTGCCCCTACATTCTCTTGTGCGATACGCTGAGAGGTTAACACGCCTCCTAAGCGAGAGGAATAGAAGCAACCGATACTATTCTTAGCTTCGTTAATGCCGAACTTAAGGTCTTGCTGGAAGACCAGACCACTATTGGGCTTTATCGTTAATGTCTTCTCAACAACCTTGTCCTCCTTACCGTTGCTAGCAATCAGTCTAAGGCGATAAATACCAGCCCGCTCAAAACGCACCGAAGGGTGCTCAGCCGCAGCGTTATCTATCGTAGCTCCCTCGCAAGACCAACGATAGCTTAGTCCTCCACTGGTTCGGTTCCGAGTCTGTAGCGTTAAAGGGGCCTCCCAGTCTTGGTCTACGGCAATGGGCTCATAGTCGAAGTCTGCCTGCATAGCGGGCTGTAGCGTAAAGCTTTTACTTTGCTCCTCATAACGACTACCATTGAAGACCTTGAGATGAATGCGATGTATGCCTCCATCCGCAAAAGTAACAGTGGAGGGATATTGCTCTGTAGATGAGCTGGGGTTGCCTCCCTCAAAAATCCACTCATAGCGACTACCCCCTCGACTCTTATTGCTGATAGATACTACCCCTGGAGCAATATCATTGATGGCAATAGCGTAGTCAAAGTCAATACTCATCGCAGAGTCCACACGAATAACTTGCTCGCTGATGCGCTCATCAACAGCATTCCATACGCGTAAGCGAATCTTATGCTCACCCGCTTCTGTGAAGGTTACAGACTCGGGAGCTCTATCCCTTGAGCTGGCTGGTACACCGCCCTCGAACGTCCACTCATACTCGTCGGCTCCATAGCTATTATTCTGTAGCTTGACCGTCACCGGAGAGGTCTTATCATCTGCAATCGTAACCTCGAAGGACGAGGCGATGGGCACAGCAGTCTCCTTGAGGCAGGACGAGAGGAAAAGAAGCCCGACTACTAATAGAAGACTCGGTAGTTGCTTAGTATTGATGTTCACCGCTAATTATATTGCATTCAGTTGCTTAAACTTATGAGCTACTCGTCCTCGTCTAGGTCGAGAACGTGTATATCGCTATGATCAAGCTCTGTCTGAATCTCCACGTAGAGCTGCCCTTCGTGTACGCCGATGCTCGATATTTGGTTCAGATTTCCTGGTGTGTAGTCAATCTTAACCTCTGGAAGCATCTCGTGCGTACGTAAGTCGATAGCCCCAACGAAGAAATAATAGTTGAGTGTCCCATAGAAAAGATAGTCCTTGTAGACCGTCGTTACATATGTACTGGTGTTATAGCCTGGGAACTTATACATTTGAAAGGCTCCAGTCCGTACGTCTAGCTCTGCAAGCTGGTGATTATCTCCACTCTCATATCCATCCTCCCAAAGTGAAGAGTAGAAGAATACTAGTTTGTCGTTTCCATATTTTTGGTAGTATCTCGGCTTTCGATTTTCCCAGATAATCTTCCCGGATGGCACCTCCACACACAACACACGACTTTTATCTTCCTCTCCCATAGGAGGGAACCACACGATAACTACCTTATCTTCGTAAGGATAAACTCCGCTGATACGAGCACCTGGGAGGTCTAATTCCCAAACCACAGCTCCCGTAGAGAGGTCTATCAGCTGACAACCACCTTCTTTATGTCTTCCTATGGTGCCCCATAGGAGAGCATAGTCCCCAAACTGCTCGATGAGTCTATAGGGATATGATCTAGTCCATAACACCTCACCATTTTGAATGTGTCTATAGACGTGATCGCCTGTTGCTTCATCCCATTTGTTCATTATATAGAAATGGGGAAGTTCACCTATCTTCGGATATCCTACAGCTTCATCTACTTGTAGTTGTAGCTTAATCCCATTGGGAGTCATCTCGTAGATGTCCCCATTAGGACTCATAGCCGCAAATACCCCTCCTCGCAGGCCTGCCTCAAGGAAAAGCTCCCTACTTGAAACTTCAACACCATTCAGTTCTGTGCTTTCTCCGCGAAACCACATAATACCTAGAGGACTGTTCCGTATATATCCAGCTCCTCTTATAATCTCTCGTACTTCCTTTATCTTCATAATCTAGTTTATTATAAACACCTTCTCAAGCAGATCTTTAATCATAGCATTCGCACTACCATACCCATAGCTTTTAGCCATTTTAAAAGTTATTATTGACTCTAGCTTATTTCTAAGCTTTTGCAAATCTTTAGCTTGTATCTTCCTGCCATCAAAGACCCATCTAAGATTGTCCATGCCCATATTAAAGTTAGGCCTAGTTAAATCATTAGAGAATTGTTGGATGAAATCTTTTGGTGGTAAGTTTTTCACCGACTTGAACTCGTAATAAACCTTACCTCCTTGAGGATACTCTACAACCATATCTGCAATACGTTTTCTGCCATTAGGTAGTATTTCTTGGACCTCAAAGCTAACCTTTGAGGCACCAGTAAATTCATCAGCATTGTTCGCCAAATACCGTAGTGTCCATTCCGCTCCTTCACGAAATGATGATTCCGTATGGCCCAAGTTATTAACCAGCAGCTCTAAGCCTTTGATTTTATTTGGGTCAAACTTATCAATGAGTACCCTGAGATTAGAAACAATTTGAGCATAACCATCAGTATTGATTGTACTTGCTATTCTTCCTAATAGCTCATCAGTCAGCCCAAAAGCCTTAAAGTTTCGATGATTTCTTATGTCAACAACTACTCTTAAGGCATCAACTTGTTGTGCTAATTTAGGATGCCCTGATCTTATCAAAAGCTCCTGGGCATCAACGATATCACGATGGGGAACAACACGTAAAGCGCCTCTAGTATCAGACTTTAGTAGTCTTTCTAAGGCCTCGTTTGTAGCCCCACGAGCCAACTGTTTCGAACCTCTTTCAATGGCTTCTCTACTAATAGGCTCTATGCTTACCTTAGCTTGATCTTTAATCAGCCCAAACAGAGGTTTGCTGATGTACTCCTCAGCCGTCTTAATTGATTTAGAGGAGATCGATCCAGGAAGTATAAGTGATATACTTGCAAAGCTGGCATTACTATAATCTCCTCGGATCGTACTATAAAAGACATTAAAAGCATCTGGAACAGCATCAAGGCCTACGAAAGCCAGCGCTACGGATGCTCCATCAAGTACTGCATACACAGGCTCATCCACATAACGAGTGAGGACCCAATCGGTCTTATCCGTCAGAGTATGCTCCTGCTTGAAGTAAAAGCCTGAGCGAAGATTAAGATTAAGCTTCTTAAGTACATTCTCGTAGGCATACTGCAAGAGGTAAGCTTCATAATTCTTCAGCCCCTTACCATTATCAGCATCAAGAAAGCCCTCTCTATAGTGTATAGGGTCGGATACTGTATGAGGCTCATACTGATCAAACTGATCAGCATATTCCGCTAGTTTGAAGAATACTGGCCAGTAGTTCTGCTCCAGCCATTTTTGATTGTCATCATGCCCATAACCCTGTGGCGTAATGTTCCCATCGGTGGCACCAAGAGTCTTTAACCTAATACGCTCTCTTGTTTGGTATGTCTGGACAACATTAATCAACTGGTCGCTGCCCTTCTGGATATATGGGATGATAACCCTATTATAAGGATAGCCACTAAGTTCCTTCCCGCCCTTGTGGTCCGCAACCACGGTAATAGAACGAGATGCTGAGAAATATCCCTTATAGAGGGTAACCTTTTTACGAGTCTGACGGAAGACCTCGAGGATAAAATCTTCCATCCCAGCCTGATTCCTGCCAGCCGGATACTTGGAGTTGTCAAAGCGTCCTGAGAGTGGAGCTATCACAGCTTGAGTGCCCTGTGCGACACCAGGCATATAGAAGGTAGATCCAGATCCCCGCACCAAACCAGGAAGTGTCATATAAGGAATCGTAATAAGGATATCCTTATCCCCTAAGCCTGATTCATTAAAGACTCTTGACGCTAAGGCACTCCATTCCTCAACAGATTTACTTACATAAGGGATGGAACAGGTAACTACGACAAAGCGTCTGCCATTAATCTGCTCATAGGCCTGTAGCTTATCCTGTAGACTCGGATTGAGATGCTTTTGATTGGGAGTCTTACTTAGAGCCTTAACAACTTCCGCTTTAAGCAATGAGATGACCTCCTTGTTTGAAGAAAGCTGATTATCCTCAATGGTCTTACCTTCCTTATGTCTCAGGTCAATAGCATATCGAAGCAGACCCTCAGTAGCTTTGCTAATCTCAATTATAGAAGAGTTAATCTGAACGCGAGACTGAGCACAGCTAGAGCAATCAATCGGGAAGCTCTCACCATCTATGAACAGCAAGCATTTGTCGTAATCAAAACGTAGCTCAGACGGAGTACCTGACTCAACCCACTCAGGGGCAAATAGCTCTCCCCTATCATTCTTATATAGTAAGAACTTCTCATGATTAGTGTCGTAGTTACTTCTATAAACCTCCTCTTGCCACGTGAAGGTAGTAACGGCTCCAAGAGGCACTTGCTCTAGCGAGGCATCGCCACAGGCGATAGAGAATATCGTAGCATCCTTAGGAAGAAGGAATAAGCGTCCATTAGGAGCAAAAACGGGCTTCTTAGCCAAGCGTTCAGAAGCTTTGTTGCTTATATGGACTCGCTTGGTCTCCCGGTTAATGTGTGCATCCTTCTCTCTGTCTAAGGCTGTGAATGGAGCTGGGTTAGAGATGATATTCCACTGGAATGCCACGAGCTTGGTCGCCCCCACCGTGTAGTCCATGAGGTTCGCAGTTTTATCCTGTGACTGCTTACCTCCGTACTCATCGTCGAAGCTATGTTGGAGCGTGAAGAGGCCATGACCCAGTTCGTGGGCTAGGGTACGGGCAAGGCTTTTCCCATTGGGGCTATTGCCTGTAAAGATGTAGCCGAAACGACTCTTGCGAGGCATTAAGCCCTCTACATCCTCGAGCTTCGATGACTTGCTTAGCTCTGAGCTAAGCACAAAGACACAGACCTCATCCTTGCCGAGTGGGTGTTGCTCTTCGTAGCTGTCACGGAGCTTCTTAAGGTCTTGCCTGATATGCCCGTTCGATAGCTCTGCTTGGAAGGCATCCGTCTCGGCGAGCCTAAACTCTACCCCTACTTGCTGGTAGATTTTATTGAGGTGCTGACTTAGCTCTGAGACATCGCCCACACGCTGCCCATTCACAGATACGAGACGCACACGATAGCTTTGCTTCGGATAGCTTACGACACGGAGCTTACCCAAGACCTCACCCTCATAGATCGCATAGACATCATAGCTACTCTGGGCATCCGCTGCCGGTAGCTTGAGACTCCAGGTCTTGCTCTCTTCGTGGAGCTCTGCTGGCAGTGCAGGACTATTAGGAGACGTAGCAAAGCGAACACGGCTAAGGTCAATCGTCTTCTTCCCTTCGTATCGTGCTGCGACGACATCCTGCTCTCCCGTAGGGATGAGCTTCCAGGGGGCGATATAGTCCTTAGCAAAAGGCTTGTAGTATTCGTCCAGCTTGACGGAGCCCTGGTACCAGGACTCAGTGCCGCTGTCAAAGGCATAGCGTGCCTGTGCTGATGGCTCAAAGCGAACCGGGCCTATACCTTGAGCTAAGCGGCTCGCATCAAAAGAGCCGATCCGCTCTACACGCTCTACCTTGAGGCCTTGCTTCGTGCCTACGCGTCCCTCCGTTGATGAGGTACCTGATGATGCACCACTGCTACTCACCTCAGACGACTCGTCGGGGCTAAGCTGATAGCTATCGCCCTTACTGTCGGTGATGATCATTGGGAAGGCCGAAGCAGACGCCCCTCCCTCGGGAAGGTCGAGCTTAATACGCTGTGGCTTGCCCTCAGCATCGGTCACCTCCAGCTCTCCGGTCTCGGGGTCGAAGCTCATCTCGGGCATCTCCCCGAGGGCGAAGTCTACCTTACGCTCTCTGATGCGTAGCTTACTTGGCTGGACTCTCTTACCCCCATCATCGATCTTGTCGAGATCAGCAATACCGCCAGGCTGATCTGCGTAGATAGCCTCGACAAGCCCATCGATCTGACACTTCTCGATATTGATACGAAGGCGATCAAAGCGAAGGGCCACTCGTGGAAGCTCGATGATAGAGCTGAGTCGTGTCGTGCCACGACCGGAGTACCAGCCATCACCAAGGCTCTGGAGCTGGGTAATCACCATCGGATAGTCACCACCAATGGTAACCGTATCCCCCACTTGAATATCTAAGGCGGGATCGGGACTGAGGTTGGGGCGTGGTGGCTCCTTACCACAGTCGCGCAGAAGGTCTACGTTACTCTTAGGCAGCGTTACCTCTTGAATAGCCGAGTAGATAGGCTTATCGCCCGTGCAAAGCGTGCCCACACGCCATTCGTAGGTCCAGCCGGGCTTCAGCTGGGCAAGAGTCATTCGCTCGCCGTAGGACTGCACCTCGCTCCATTCGTAGATATCCTTGCTCGTCTTCGGGCGACAGGCAAGCATATAGCCCGTAGCACCGACGACCCTATTCCACGAGAAGTCTACCTTAGCATAGCGGGGATCTGCCTTCAGCCCCGTGGGCACGGGGCAGTTCTCATTGAGTGTGAACCAGTATATTTCGCTGAAGCCCCCATGCTCAAACAGACCTAGCTCATCTACACCATCACGAGCGATAGCCTGTACCTGCCAGGCGTAGCGTCGATTGGGCAAGAGAATCGGCTCTAGGTGAGTATAGTTGAGCGTCGTATGACGCGTACGAGTGCGGTAGATCTCGTTACCATAGGCGAAGGCGGCCTGAGGAGCAGCGCCATTATCGGGGAGCTCCTTGAGGACAAACTCATACTCCGTACCAGCCAACCCTTGATGACGAGGATACCACTGGAAGCGGATGAAGAGCGGGTCACGATAGGCCACTTGCTCATCGCGCTGGGGGAGGTTCAGCATTGGCGGCTGCTTACTGTCCAGATAAGCGCGAGCCGTATGCCAAGACGAGAGGACTTGCTGGCTATAGTAGTCGACCACTTGTACAGAAATCTCTGTAAAGCCTGTCGGGAACTGACCATTACGCAGACGACCATTGATAAGCAGGCTCTCAGGACGAAGGTAAGGCATCAAGTCTGTTGCCGTCAGACGCGTTGGTACACCCGCCATAAGCTCCAGCTGAGGATACGACAGCTCCTCGCGGGTCTGGGCAAGGAAGCCATTACTTTTGATCTGCAAACGCAAGCGAGCCAGAAGTAACGGCTGCTGAAGATCTCGGTTATGCAGCGTGATGATAAGGCGATCACGACTGCCCGAATAATAGTCCACTAAGTGCGGACTCTGCGGAGAGGGCCACTGAACAGTCGCATGAACAGGATAGTACTGACCAAACAGCTGACCACCGACACCTAAACTGAGTGTCAGTAGCAGCACGAGTAGACGAAGACTATGCCTGAGGATATACATGAGACTATTATTATGGAGCTTTATAGCTTGCTGAGCTTATTACTATGTGAGGCGGGCCTTAAACGGAGCATCTTTGCTGTCAAAGTTAGCCCTTTCAGCGGGGAGTACGGCGAGGCGCAGAAGCGTGGTAGCATGCGGGCTTGCGGAGGAGGGGATGCCTACCACTACTCGTTCGTGGTACAAACCAATAGTGGTACGGGGGGCAAACCTATAGTGGTTCACGAGTCAACCAATACTGGTCGGTGGTAGTAACCTATATAGGTTGCTACTACCTCCCCACGATGGGAGTGGGGGCGCAAGCAGCGGAGGCGGTCGCTTCGCTCTGCGGGCGCGCCTGTGCCTTTAGCCGCCATTCCTTTTGGTAGATATGCAGGGTGTTCTCAGCATCCTTTATGTAGAGCCTATTCCCTGCCATCTGTAATGGGAACTGTGCAAGCAGGTGATTACCCGTAGACATCTTTTCTTCCAATGAAATGATATCTCCTATCCAGCTGAACTGGCGAGCCTTCAAGTCGAAGATCCCAGCACAACGGTAGCCATGCGCCTCCCTGTGTCGCTGTGCGATGAACGTAAGGCAATCTCCGTATAGGCGTGCGGCATCGAAATACTCGAAAGCCCTGATCCCTTGCGGATCAACCTCCGAAAAAGAATAGCCCTCGATGATCTTGGCTGTAGCGGCATCAAGGATCTGCACCCCCCAATTGCTGATTAATACGATGGTTTTTTCAGCTTCACGGAAGAAGCACCACCCCAAGCCATCTAAAACGGTGTAGTTGGAATGATCTTCATCAAACCAGCCTCCAGAGAACAGATGCACGGGCTTACCCGTCTCCAGATCCAGAGCTATAAGTCGGAACCAACGGGTGCAGATCCAGAGCAGGCCTTGTGCTATCCCCAGCACCTTATCCAGTTTATCGTGGTTATCGTAGTCGTCAGGTTCATCGCGACTACTTTCGCACAGGGGTAAGTCAAAGGTCCAAAGCACCTCGCCAGAGTAGTTTAAACGACTGAGCTTATACTCGAAGATCTTATAACCGATGACCTCCTCACCCACTTTATACAAGCGGTAAGGGACGTTTTGTGCTAAGAGAGGTTGCCCGTCTGAGACCGAAAGGATATTCTCACTCGCCTCAAAGGTCTTGGGATCACGGACTTGATGCCTAATGTAAGGGCCTACATTTCTATCAAAGAAATGCACCTCCCTCTCAAATACCTTGAGCAAGGTATGTCCCGAATAGATCTCTATAGTTCCATAGCGACCGTACCACGCATAGACGTATTCACCTACAGAAACGATATCAAGAGGAGGTTCCTCTTTTTCAAGCAAGACACCATCAATACAGAGGTAGCCCCGCCCATTTTCCTCATAGGAATAGTCTCCCGTGATGGGGTTAATGCCCTTCACATTTTTGATCTTATCGATCTGGATATATTTATGCATATTATGTAAGTAACTACTTCATTAGAACTACCTCGTTAGTTTAATTATACGTCTAAATATGGGACGTTGCGACAGTTGCTTTGTAGTGCAATATTCCGCCAAATCCTCCCAACGGTTTAAGCCTATATCAAGCCAGAGTTCCCGATTCACATCAAAGACACTCCTTGCATCTTTCGCTATCATACGCTCCAGCTGCTTGATTATTTTCTCCTCATTCATGCCAGGACGAGCTTGCTGAATTATACGTAGTTGCTCAAAGCTTGAGATTTCCCTCAGGTATGCCTTGAACTGCCCCAAGTCTCTGAACATGTCACTCACCGATGCATAGTTCTTGGTATCAACATATACACTGACGGACCTCTTACTGAATTTAGAATAGCCTATCCATTTAATATCAAACCGATGTGCCGCTGTACTGAGGATGCGCCCCTCCAGCTCTATATTTGACAGCTTAACGATATTGGGGCTAACATACTTCTCTGGATGACGGATGACTTCAAGGGTAGTTGCCCCAACCTTGAACTTATCCGTTGTCTGCATCATCTCATTGATAAATGTAGCGAGCTGGTCTTGCTTATCTCTCTGGGCTAGGTCTGGAAGATGCTCATTGACGAGGTACTCAAAGTCATCGAGCAACTCATCCAGCGACTTGATGGATTCTTTGGGACACGACTCATATAGATCCTTAAACCTTTTGACAAAGCCATCAACGGCTTGCTCCAATGTCTTACCACTCGCACTCTTAATTTGCCCGAGGAGCTCTACCAACTGCCGATTCTTACGAATAAGCTCAGGCAGTCTAGGTAGGCCAACGAGTTTTACGGGTGGCACGCCCAAAGCCTTAGCCACAGCAGCCTCCTTGCCACAGAGCTTACTTTCGGCCACAAGTCGCTTAATAGACTTAGCGATACTCACCGCTCTGATGGAGCGATATAGCTGGGCTACACCTACACCACCTTCTGTCCACGCTGCCACATTATAAAGTTGCTCCCAAGCCTGATAGAAGTCTTCATACTGGGCATCATAAGCTTCACTGCTTCCGAGCTTCAATCGCCCTGATTTCAGAGCCTCATCAGCCGCTGCGACTATACCAGAAGCAATTGCGCTATAAGCAACTAACGATCCTCCATCTGTCAAAGGAGCAGATAAGACGGCAGCTGTAATGGCAGCATAGTTCCCCAAGGTCCTTATATCTTGCTCCAAAGCGTTATCAGCAAGATACTGCTGATAGACAGCCGCCAAGAAAGCAGGGATCGTATACTCTACCCCAGCCTTAATACCTAACCCCTTGTAGTCGCGCGAAGCAATAATGACAACGGGCTCGAATGGAGAGACAGGTAGCTGGGTCGTGATATTATATGCTCTAGGGAGACGCTTATCTGAAGTGTGCAGATACTCGCCATGGAGCTGGCCAACAAAGTGTTGTACAAAGGTTATGTGTCCATCCTGGAAGACAATACGTCCCCAAGAGTTAGGGTTCAGCCTCAGATCATAAAGTAGACCATTATCAGCCTGTCTGGTGTAGAAGAAGTTATCACTATCTCGACCAGTCCCAAGGCACACAGGGGTAACAGATGCAAGTGAATACTTCAGCTCATCGAACCCAGAAATGCCAATACCATTCACCACCCCAGTCGTAATCGGGATGGACAAATCCTTATAATATAGCTGTACCCAGTGCCCCAACTCACTCATCAAGGGGAGGAGATCGGGAATGGTCACATCATTATTCCAAAAGCCTTTGCTCTTACTAAAGAGGATCTGTAGCCACTTCCCTCCATTAGCCATAAAGCCATCTCGGAGGAGTGTTAGACGATCTGACTCTGGGGTACTCAAGAGAAGCTTATCAAGGAAGAAGGTATCCCCTACACTCAGCTTACCATAGGAGAATTCCCAGATGCTGTCATCTACATCATCACGAATAAGGCGATTCAGTATCTTTATTCGCTCATGAATACCTACATGCTCGAAGAAACAGGGCTCATCTTGATACTGCTTAAGTAACCCAACAAGCTCATCAAGGTT
Organism: Porphyromonas sp. KLE 1280; assembly: GCF_000700805.1. Taxonomy (NCBI): domain Bacteria; kingdom Pseudomonadati; phylum Bacteroidota; class Bacteroidia; order Bacteroidales; family Porphyromonadaceae; genus Porphyromonas; species Porphyromonas sp. KLE 1280. Next base: position 49,068 of record NZ_KL362965.1, on the reverse strand, counting down.
ACCATCAAGCTTGCTCTTTAGCGCCTCTTGGTATCTGCGTTGTAGAGCTACAATATCGCCAGTGTCACAATTAAGAGGGAGCGGTTGCTCTACCCAAGCATCATTACTTGATTTCCTAGAATCCTCACACTTAAGAACCTTTGAAGAGGCCTGATTCCGCTCGATCACACGCAACAGAGCTCGTTTAGCTTGCTCTATCTGCCCCCGCCTCTTGTACTTGAAGACTTCTGACAGATCGCTATAGCGAACGACCATGTAAGCCTTCTTCCCACACTCCTGATCAAGGTTATAGAATAGGTATATAGGGCCCTTCGCTGTCTCCACCGTCGTGGGGTTATAGGGCTTTCCTGATTCAACAGAGCTATAAGTAGCTCGATTCCAAGCGTAGGCCTCTGTTTGACCACTAGGCTTAACAACTATAAACCCAGGTAGCGTCCCTTGCACAAGCTGGTCATTGTATAGACTAGCCACATACAGGCTCCTGCTATCGCGGACCCGAATCAGATCCAGCTTAGGACTCAGCGCGAATCCGGAGAGGAAACGAACCTCCTCTGCGTTATCTGCTACAGTGAAGACGGCTGGATTCGCAAGGACATTCCACTGGAAGGCTGCAAGCTCCTTGCCCGTGGTGTAGTCCATCAGATTGCGTGTCTGATCCTGACTCTTCGCCCCCCCGTACTCGTCATCGAAGGTATGCTGTAGCGTGAAGAGCCCGTGCCCCAGCTCGTGGGCAATGGTATGGCTTAAGGCAGACACATCTCCATTCGGGCTATTCCCCGAGAAGATGTACCCGAAGCGGCTACGACGGGGCATCTCACCCAGCAAGTCCTTCGGCTGAGCCTCCAAGCCTCCTGCCGCGTCCACAACGAAGAGGTAGACGCCATCAAGCGTACCTGCAAGCTGCGTATAAGTCTTCTTCAGGTAATCCATCTCCGCACTCTCCTTCACCTCACGCACACGACCGAAGAAGCTCTTACCGACAATGCTGAGCTTACCGTCGCCGTCACGATCCCAGCTATAGTCCCCACGCATGCGAGCATCCACTTCGACATCGAAGTGAATACCCACCGAGTCGTAGATACTATTCAGCTCGCGCTCTATCTGCGCCTTGTCAAGCTTGGCCTCATTGACGGGTACCAGCGTTAGCTTATGACGCTGCTTCGGATAGCTTACGACACGGAGCTTACCGATGACCTGCCCCTCATAGATCGCATAGACATCATAGCTACTCTGGGCATCCGTTCCCGGGAGCTTGAGACTCCAGGTCTTGCTCTCTTCGTGGAGCTCTGCTGGCAGTGCGGGACTATTAGGAGATGTAGCAAAGCGAACACGGCTAAGGTCAATTGCCTTCTCCCCTTCGTAGCGTGCCGCGACGACATCCTGCTCTCCCGTAGGGATGAGCTTCCAGGGAGCGATATAGTCCTTAGCAAAAGGCTTGTAGTATTCGTCCAGCTTGACGGAGCGCTGGTACCAGGACTCAGTGCCGCTGTCAAAGGCATAGCGTGCCTGTGCTGATGGCTCAAAGCGAACCGGGCCTATACCATGAGCTAAGCGGCTCGCATCAAAAGAGCCGATCCGCTCTACACGCTCTACCTTAATGCCTTGCTTCGTGCCTACGCGTCCCTCCGTTGATGAGGTACCTGATGATGCACCACTGCTACTCACCTCTGACGACTCATCTGGGCTAAGCTGATAGCTATCGCCCTTACTGTCGGTGATGATCATTGGGAAGGCCGAAGCAGACGCCCCTCCCTCGGGAAGGTCGAGCTTAATACGCTGTGGCTTGCCCTCAGCATCGATCACCTCCAGCTCTCCGGTCTCGGGGTCGAAGCTCATCTCGGGCATATCCCCGAGGGCGAAGTCTACCTTACGCTCTCTGATGCGTAGCTTACTTGGCTGGACTCTCTTACCCCCATCATCGATCTTGTCGAGATCGGCAATACCACCAGGCTGATCTGCGTAGATAGCCTCGACAAGCCCATCGATCTGACACTTCTCGATATTGATACGAAGGCGATCAAAGCGAAGGGCCACTCGTGGAAGCTCGATGATAGAGCTGAGTCGTGTCGTGCCACGACCGGAGTACCAGCCATCACCAAGCCCCTGGAGCTGGGTAATCACCATCGGATAGTCACCACCAATGGTCACCGTATCCCCCACTTGAATATCTAAGGCGGGATCGGGACTGAGGTTGGGGCGCGGTGGCTCCTTACCACAGTCGCGCAGAAGGTCTACGTTACTCTTAGGCAGCGTTACCTCCTGAATAGCCGAGTAGATAGGCTTATCGCCCGTGCAGAGCGTGCCCACACGCCATTCGTAGGTCCAGCCGGGCTTCAGCTGGGCAAGAGTCATTCGCTCGCCGTAGGACTGCACCTCACTCCATTCGTAGATATCCTTGCTCGTCTTCGGGCGACAGGCCAGCATATAGCCCGTAGCTCCGACGACTCTATTCCACGAGAAGTCCACCTTAGCATAGCGGGGATCTGCCTTCAGCCCCGTGGGCACGGGGCAGTTCTCATTGAGTGTGAACCAGTATATTTCGCTGAAGCCCCCATGCTCAAACAGTCCTAGCTCATCTACACCATCACGAGCGATAGCCTGCACCTGCCAGGCGTAGCGTCGATTGGGCAAGAGAATCGGCTCTAGGTGAGTATAGTTGAGCGTCGTATGACGCGTGCGTGTGCGGTAGATCTCGTTGCCATAGGCGAAGGCGGCCTGAGGAGCAGCGCCATTATCTGGGAGCTCCTTGAGGACAAACTCATACTCCGTCCCTGCCAACCCTTGATGGCGAGGATACCACTGGAAGCGGATGAAGAGCGGGTCACGATAGGCCACTTGCTCATCACGCTGGGGGAGGTTCAGCATTGGCGGCTGCTTACTGTCCAGATAAGCACGCGCCGTATGCCAAGACGAGAGGACTTGCTGGCTATAGTAGTCGACCACCTGTACAGAAATCTCTGTAAAGCCTGTCGGGAACTGACCATTACGCAGACGTCCGTTGATAAGCAGGCTCTCCGGACGAAGGTAAGGCATCAGGTCTGTTGCCGTCAGACGCGTTGGTACACCCGCCATAAGCTCCAGCTGAGGATACGACAGCTCCTCGCGGGTCTGGGCAAGGAAGCCATTACTCTTGATCTGCAAACGCAAGCGAGCCAGAAGTAACGGCTGCTGAAGATCCCGGTTATGCAGCGTGATGATAAGACGATCACGACTGCCCGAATAATAGTCCACTAAGTGCGGACTCTGTGGGGAGGGCCACTGAACGACAGCATGGATGGGGTAGAACTGAGCACACAACTCCTTCCCTCCTCCACTAAGGAGAAGAGAGAAGAGTAAGACTTTATAGAGTATGGTCCGAGCAAAGCCCGTGTGCTTAGATCTCCACATCGCTATCACGATTATAATCTAAATAAATTAGTTGCCTTGTTTTGTCACCTTGAGCAAAGACCTCTCTTCCCCGACACGAAGCTCTACGGTATAGACTCCAGAGGTATTTCCTCGCAGCTCGTACTCAAAAGTTTTCACTTGCACTTTCTTTAGAGCCTTCTTATCCATCTCTACCATGGTCGGAGATAGGAGGCGTAGTGTAAAGTCTTGAGGCTCTCGGAGCTCAATAAAGACCTTAAATTCTCCTGTCGTTGGATTAGGTGTCACAAGAAACTGTTTGATCATGGCTCCAACCTTATCATCGGGAAGAGTCACACTCCCAGCAGGTAGTACCTCGATACGCTGGCTAACAAGTGCTGAGCAGTCTCCAAGATAGCCCTCAAGTGCTACTGTGTATATACCAGCAGAGTTCATTGTGAAGATAAGCCTCTCGTCACTCTGGCTCTTGACAACTGCCCCGACAGGGAGGTGCCATTTTAGTCGATCAGCCTTGATTTGACTGATATTAACTACATGGATCTCTGCTCCTAGGTCTACAGAGCTTGGAGCTGTAATATCAATGGGTAGTTCGGTCTGACTCTCACGGATTATAACCTCAGCGGAGGCTGTGCAACCGCCCTCATTGGTCACGATGACACGATAAGTGCCGGCACGGCTAACGCTAAGCTCTTTACCAGTTTCGCTGAGAGGCTGACCATTACGCAACCATGAGTAGCTTACATTCTCTTGATTGGATGTAGCTCGGAGATTACGACTTTGATCTTTACAGAGAGTAAAGGCTTCGGAGAGGCTTACCTTGAGTTCATCTGGCTGTGTCAATCTCAAGCGATAGCGTAGCGTACATCCAGCAGCATCAGATATCAGAGCTACATATTCTCCAGCCTGGAGTTTATCTCGTTGACGAGTAGTAAGACTAGGACTATCCTCCCAACGTATCGTATAGGGACTCGTACCTCCACTGATATTGAGTTTGATGCTACCATTAGAAGCTCCAAAGCAACTGGGGTGCACTAATTCTGGTCGCACAACAAGGGCGTCAGGTGAAGAAACCTCTGCTGTAGCATCAATAGTACAGCCTCTACTATCTGTAACACGAAGGAAGTAGGTACCTATTTCGTTAACTCGAAGACTTGAGTTGGTTTCACCCTCCTTGTTCCACTCATATGAATATGGAGCAGTGCCTCCCGTGACAAGCGCTTCGATAGAGCCTTCTCCTCCACTACAATTAGGGCTGATGACCTTAAACTTGAGGCTTAGAGCCTCAGGCTGAACTAATGTAAATATGGTAGATAATACACTAATGTTATTAGCATCTGTAATCTTCACTTGATATTGTCCTGCACTAAGACCACGAGCGATACTATCTGTTTGTTGACTTAGCTCTTCGTTAGAACCATTGGTTAGCTTATACCAAGTGTAGGTGTAGGGCAGACGGCTCGCTATATGGGGCTTGCCACCCTTAGCATGTGCTGTTATCTCTCCGTTACTATCTCCGTGACAGCTAACGAAGCGACTTTCCTTAACCTCAACACCTAGGGGAGGAGGAGCATTGAGCGTTATATCAAGCTTTGCTCGACAACCACAAGGGGCATTCTTATCCTCGGGGGCGAGAGCATCAAAGCGGGCATCCTCTACAATGACCTGATATTCTCCTCTAGATATATTAGATAGAGTGTAGATATAGGCTCCCCCATCGGGGCGTACAGAAGTAGGGGTAAAACTGCGGCCATCCGACAGACGTATGATACGAACCTGGTAGCCGTTAGGGAGTGGAGTTCCCCCTGAGGCTCTAAAACTGATGGAGCCATCAGAAGAGTTATAAGCTAAGGGACTTACAACAGCTTCCGCCAAAACAGATACAGCTTCGGAGGGCTCCGCTAGAGTGACGCGGTGTATGAGCTCATTGCCTCCACCGTCTTTGGCGAAGCAATCATTGCTATCATAAACCTTGAGGGTATATTGCCCTGCTGGAAGGCGAGAGAAAGTAGTTGTTGAGCTAAACTCTTGGGTACGGATCTCCGTCCCTGAGGCGTCAAGCAGATGTGCCTTGAAGCGCCCTGTTCCGCCCGAGGCCGTGAGTGTGATGGCACCATCAGTGCCAGCGAAGCAACTCACATCCTTCTTGGTAAACGAGTGTGTGATGGCAGGTCGCTCGGCGATGGTCATATTGATGACATGGCTAGGTGCTTGGGCGTAAGCAGCTAATCCATTAGAGTGTGTCCCTAAGAGAGCGAAGGTATAGCTCCCTGCTGTGAGCCCCCGAATGTAGAAGCCATTATTGGCATCAAGAGCCTCAATATTATCTACCCTCTCCCTGATATTCCCAATCAATCGAGCAATTCCAACAGTTTCATTGGGCTTCAGTGCTCTATCCAGTCTCACATAAATAGAGGCATCTTGAGAGTTATGACAACGCTCTTGTTGCATCTCTGTCGAGATAATATGAGGGACTGTGAGTGTAGGCTTGAGCGTGATGATCTTATATTGACTCTCCGTGCGTGCCTCATCGGTGATAGCGTTAATGCGAAAGGCAATGGATTTGCCACTCACAATCAAAGCACGATAGTCGGCCTCGCTCATAAGGTCTTCGCCCTTAAGCGTAACAACAGACTTACCCTCACTATAAGATACGCCTGCTGGTAGGGGGACCCAGGTTGGGTCTCCTACTATTCGGTACTCCCATTGATAGGTTGCCTCAACGAAACCTTTTGTTGCCTTGAGGGTAATAGGATCTTTGTCTGGCAACATACGATTAACACCTACTTCCGACCCCTTCCCCTGGTTGTGGAAGTAATGGAGGTTAATAGAGACGGGGATGAGCTCAAGGTGCACCATTAAAAGCATCTTATCGATGAATGAATGCCCTTGGTCTCCGTGGTCAAAACTAAGATTAATATAAGGCAATGTCCTGTCTAAGATTTTGTAATCTTGGGCATAATACTTCTTCGCTCCAATTCCAAACAAGGGCTTCGTTTCTTTTTTACTCCAGATTCTTATCCTATCAGGAGCATTTCCATCTTCATTCCTATATTCTTTGACGATTGTTGGAGGTTGCCTGCCCCACCAAGGAGAGTCTTTTACAGGGCCGTGCTGAAATTTACCTAAGAGCTCCTCTTTACCTTTAGACGATGCAAAAAACTCAAAATCTAGCCAGCCCATAGGGTTACTCCCCGTATTATGCACCCTGTCAAAAGACAGAGTTAATTTATACCTCCCATTGTTCTGAGCTTGGCTGGAGAGTATGATAATAAGCCATATAAAGACTATTTGTAGGATTTTCTTTCGCATCATAAATTTACGCTTCTCTTAATCGTTTGCGGCTTGCTGCCCTTATGCTTGACTACAAGGGTATAAGTATTGCTCTTTCCCTGTTGGGTTTCACTGTCTACGACTTCTCCCTCGGCAGGTAGGCTATCACGATAGAGGTATAAGCGTCCTTGCTTATCTGTCTTATAGAGAGCTACACTTATGAGTGCTGGAGCTTGTGTCTTCCACTTAATAGCTATTACTCCTTCTGGCAGGGTACTGAGGCTAAGATGGCTATCTACCAAGGCTTTTTCACTTATCTGAGCTCCGATAGCGACTTCTTGAGACAGCACAGAGAGAAGCCTCTTACTAGAGTAGGCTTGCATCTGATAGATGTAGCTCTTCCCTGGTTCGTCTTTGATGCGATAAGTTCTCTGGGTCTTATCATCAATCTTCGCGACTTGGTGCAGGGTATTACTTCCTAGCTCCTTCCTAAAGATGATAAAACCTGTAAGGTATGGGTCATCTGCGGCTTCCCAGTGAAGCACAGTATGCTCCTTATCATGCTCTATACGAGTAATACTTGGTGCCGTGGGTGCAAGTACATTAGGTTTTAATGCCTCAACAAGCTCTGATTGCTCTGATTGATTGTAGCGATGATCAAGAGCTGTCAGGGCATAGTACACCTTACTATTAAGAGATTGCAGACTGACGCTGTCCTGATATAGAGTATCTCGTATGGCTACATCTGTAATAGGGATTAACTCTTCTCCCTTATTCTCTCCTCGGTATAGGCGATACCCCAATATGTCAGCCTCTTTATTAGCACTCCATTGTAGACGGACCTTACCTAGACTATCTACTTGAGCTCTTAGTCCAGTTGGCTTGCTCGGGGGAATACTATCAATCGGCTGCAGAAGGATGGGTAAAGATTCTCTTGATACCCCTCTCTTAGGCTTAGCTTCTATCTTATAGTAGACATATTTCGCTTTAGGAATATCTATCGTATAGCTCCTTACGGAAGGAGCTAGTCCCTGTTTCAAGGGAACATACTTCTTATCATTGGTCGAGTGTAAGATACTGAAGCTCTCCAAGAGGTCTTCTTCCTCTGGGGAGAATGTCCAACTCATCTGCGCCCCACCCTTCTCATTAAAAGAGGCAGAGCTAATCATAGGTATCGTCTTAAGACTTGGATATCCAGCTCCTGAAACAACTATGCTATATGCGCTCTTAGTACCAAAAGGAGTAATCCCAGCTACACGATAGTAATAGGTCTGTAGGTTAGCAATGCTATCCGTATAGGTAATCGGAGCATGTGCACTCTTTTCCCCTTTGGACATACGAGTAATAGGCTCTGGGGTAATAGGAGTAAAGGTATGTCCATCCTCACTCCTCTCGACGATGTAGCTATTATATAGGTGTACTAATCCATTGTAGTCCCAAGAGAGTTGAGCCGATGCATCCCCGAAGCGAACAGAAAGGGCTTGAGGCTTGACTAGCTGGGTATTCTGCCCCATGATGACGAAGTTTAGCCCGGCCTTGATTGGATTCTTCTTGTCTGTACTGAGTGAGATGACCCTATACAGGTATCGCTCTCCAGGCTTAACCGTTGTATCCTCCCACCCCCATCCCATAACCTTGGCAACAGGAAAGCATAGGTCGGCCGCATAAGCCGAGAAGAGATAACGCTGCTCTCTTTGCTCATCAAGAGCTATAGCCTTGGCCATGGGGTTATCTCCGAGACCGACCTCAAAGTCCTCCCCAAAGACAGCTTGTGCCATCACTAAGCCCATAGGATATTGTGTGGCTATAGCCTTGAGTTCATCGCTCTCTCTTGGCTTGAGCTCAGCACCTAAGATATGAGCCTCGGGGCTTGGTAGTATTTGTCCATTACGTGCGATAGTCAGACGCTCTAAGCGAACCCCATGCTTGTTCAAGCTTTCCCAAGTTTTGGCATCACTGGCAATCCATCGCAATAACACTTTATTACTATGGACTTCAGTCCTTACCTTAATGCTTCCCTGTGACTTCGTTTGTGCCTTGAGCATAGCCGACAGGAACAAACATATCCCAAGGGTAAGGAGCCTCATACCCCATCTTGCTTGTTTCATCGCTCTGTGTTAAACTTGAGATTGTTATTATAAAGGATAGGCATCGTTGAGCTTACGGTACCGTCAGGTAAGACATAGCTCACGAGAGCCTTATACTTGCCATGTCTGAGTACGGGTAAAGTTCCAAGGGCGAAGCGCTCATAAATACTACGCCCCACTAGCTCTCGGTTATTGACCACAAGCCCCTGTAGGTCGCTGAAGTCAGCAAAGACAACATGCGAAGCTAAGAAAGTGAAGGGGAATCGATAAGCTTGCTTATTGAGAGTCCCGTCACTCAATTTAGACAAGAAGTATGGACTTGGAGCAAAGGCATAATAGGGTGGTACACCATAGGGTTGCTCACTACGATAAGTTAACTCAAGACCAGCAAAGGGATAGCCCTCATAAACTAAGGGGTAGACGGTCTTCGCAAAATAATCCTCTTCTAGCGTTGCTTTGAGTTGAACAAGGGCTCTCCCTTGTGTTTTCTCTACCCCTAATACTTCAGCCTCATCAAAAGCCTCATCAGCTCGGACATCCAGTTCAAGAGGATAAGCTGAGGCTTCATCATAAACAGCAAAGCCATCTTTAATCTTGAGGGCGTCCATCTTTTCCTTGAAGGTACTGTGCTGACTTGTACTGAAATCATAGCTGAGGATAGCTTTCTCTAGGTTGCTAGCCACAAGGCGCTCAGCCCTATCACCTCCAATACGCACACTTAAGTCTTCGCTATCAAGATGAGTAGTAGAGTTACTCTTAGTACCTTCTTGCCCCTCTTGAAGTCGTGCAGTGTAGGCTAGGCTCAGCGTGTAGGGAGTTTTCTTTCTCAGGCTGGGAATAATAAACTCTAGTCTATTCTCACTCTCGTTGTAGTTGAAGTCCGTGGACACTCGTCCACCCTCTTCGTCAAGGAAGCTCATCTTGTAGTCAAAGCCCTTCTCAAAGAGGTACTTTTGTCCCATCTTGAGCTGCACATAGCCCTTGTTACTTTCCTTGGGGAGGAAGTATGACTGGCCTACAACTGGGTAAGCATAAACGACATTGGCAAGAGGGATTTCACTGGGAGCCCCACCCGTAGTGAAAGTATGTGTCTTCTCTTCTATTGCTGGTTTACCCGAAGTCACAACTTGATGCCAAGAACCATTTATAAACTCTTCAAAGCCAACACGAACACTTGCCGTAAGCTCTGTATTTGGCGGAAGGACTTCTTTAGCCTGCAAGCTGAGCTTAGTCTTATCATCACCCCACACAAGTTGAGCTGCAATGCTCTTGCCTTCCTTGTCCTTAAGGTCAAAACTTTTGAGACTAATACGATAGATCTTATTTACACCACGCTCGTCTGAGGCCTCAAAGGTTTTACCCATTGCAACATTGAAGGTTGCTTGAGGTACAGCAAAGACGCTTACTTCTCGCTCCCCGATAACTGGCGAAAGATCGTTGATCATTGGTTCATCTACGGGAGATGAGCCTGGATTGACGACTTCACACTCTTCGCCGATACTTAGCTTAAAGCGAGCATGTCCCTTCACAAGCCCAAGCACATTAAGATTTACGCCAAGGTATCCCTTGAAGAAGGTTGGATCAGGTAGGCCTGCTTGTAGCAAGGCGGCCGCACCTCCCCTAATGACAGGGACACGCACACGCACAAACCACAACTTAATTTTCACACCTAACTCGCCTTGCAGATAGGCATAAGCCTGCCCTTGAGCGTACCAGCCATTCAGACCGATTGTCCCAGAGCGGCCTCGACATTGTGCCTGACCATAATCCTTGAGCATCACATCAAAACCTAAGCCTGCATTAAAGTTGGCATACATGATAGCAAACTGAAGGTCACCAGTACGCACTCCCAGTTTAGAGCCAAAAGCGAAGCCTTTACCTGTACTTAGAGCGTCTAAATTACGCCCTAGGCTCAGACGGCTAATATCTTGCCCTATAAGATTAGCTACTTCTTGCGGAGGAGTAGGCATACCCGGAATACGGCTTCCTGCCATTAGGTAAGCATCACTCTTAACAGCGAGAATGCTACCAACATTTAACTTCAAGCCAATAGGAGTCGCAGGAGTCCCTAGATGTAAGTACCACTCCTTAGGATCAATATGCAGTACACCCCTTCCGGCAAGTCCATCAGGACCAGTGCCTGCGATTACGCCAGCTGGACTTGACACATAGACTTGGCTCACGGCGTGTAGGCTACTATTGTTCAGATCCAACTGCATAAAAATAGAACCTGAAATATTAGCCCCCTTAAGTGCTTCTGGTAGTTTCTTTATACTTAAAGCCCCTAGAATGTTCTCAAAGTCACCACCCTGCTTCAGCTGTTCTCCTAAGTTGCTCGGAATGAAACGATGTTGTTGCTCTATCCTCTCTTCTGCGGACACTTCACCCCTAAGATCTTTAGGGAATTGGGCATAGCCATAGAAACCGACCATACTTAAGCCTCCAGAACGAGAAAAAATTATCTCTAGGGCAGCCTCACCTTGTGCCGTTTTGCTGATTTCAAATAATGTAGATGCCTTGAATCCGAGTCCCTTACTCTCATCAGGCACGTACTGAGCACTTCGGAATTTGCCACCCTCGGCACTTTGCCCTTCAGCTCGCACACCATAAGTAAGAGCTCCCCCAATACCATTGAGGGTCATAGGGGCAACAAGCGGTATACCTTGAGGGAAAGTCCCTAGGCCATCGGCATACCAATAACTATTGCTGTCTTTACGACCAAAGCCTGCGCGGACTTTCCACGAAACATGATTAGTCTTGCCTAAACCCAGCGATAAGAGAAGATCCCCAGTAAAGCCATTCCCATAAATTGCATCGTCGCGATGCCAATTAAGCTTGCCTACCAGACCAATCTTGCCCGCAATTTTAGCATCAAGGGCAATCTCACTGACGTCCATACCCTCATAATACCAGACATTATCGCGATAAGCCGCTCGTAGCGTAATGTTTGTCTTTCCTGAAAAGAGATTTTTCCCTAGGCTGAGCCCAGCCCCTAGTGTCAAATGAGCACCTCGTTCATTAGCTCCGAGTTCTAACTGGTGTATGGAGAGAGGAAAATCTCCCAGCTTAGCCTCACCCTCGTATCCCAAAGCCTCAACGCTAATATAAGGTGCTTTGGTAGTTAAACGAAGGTTGCGAAATTTTAAGCTCGCCAACTTAACGGACTCAGAGCCGTTTAGACCATCAAGTCCTTCGGTCTTACCAAGAGCCATCCGACCATGTAGAACGGCCTCTGGGACAAATTTGTCGTCTATTAAATCTAGCTTAACATAAGAGCTGGGATCTAACTGAGCCTCAGCATTAAAGATTGAGAAGTTCAAACTAGAGTCTGGCCGAACAACCAATGTATAACGGTCGTTCATTTGCATAAAACCCTCATAGGCTAAGGTTGTTGTTTCCCCTTTGAAAGGCAAGCCTAGGCGGCCTTTAAGCTCCGAAGACACTAGCTCGCTGGCTACAAGTTGCAACCCAAAGTGATCCACAGAGAACTTCCAACCGCTGGCACTCCCTTTATCCAGTTGCAGAACATTATCCGCAGCAAATATCCCTGTAATGCCATTATCATCAATTAATAGATTCTCGGCAGAGAAACGTGCATTAGAAAAAGCTTTAGGTAGAGTCACGGAAACACTCTTAGCGTATACCCCCCGCCATAGTGTACGCTCATCTGGTAGAAAACCTTGTTCATATTCCCTGGGGAAGTCTATATCTTTAGAGTTGCGCACGCTACTGAAGTCAAAGACCACATCGTTAGCATCAAAAACATAGCCCCTAAGTCCCTTTATTTCAAAAGAAGGTAGGCTCATCGATACAAGTAAGTCGTCCCAGCTTTCTATGACTGTGCTGAAACGACCAACTACTTGTTCACCATTTATCGCTGATGATATCAGAGAGGTTGGAAAATGTACCTCTGCATCTAAAGCTAAGTTTTTAAAGCCATCACAATTGATGGTCATGTAAGTATTGCTCTCAGAGACACCTCGAGTACGATTGAATCCGCCCTTAAGAACAAGGGATGTATTACCTCCATTGAACGGGATCTCTATATCTCGGAGAAGTGATAACTTGACTTCATCAGCCAAGCCTCCTGAATGAGTACCCTTGACACCCTCTGCGCCAAAGAAGAGGACTAACCTACGACCATCACTTCCCTGTGGAATAATGGCTTTTGCATAAACGGCAAGTTCACTATGGGCTGGCCCCAATGCAAAACGATTAACGGCAATGGTAACTTCCATACCGCTAATCGTTCGCTTCATTCCTATGGGCAAATGTGCCATAGGCAAGTCATTATAATCTAAGCTCTCAACATAGGCATTGCGCTGAGCTAGATCGGCAAAAGTTCGTTCTACAGCCTCAAGTTGCCGTTGAGTATTCTGAGAAGTTTGAGCATATCCCCCGTTAGGTAGATAGAGTAGGCAGAAGAAAATTAGTAGAATTAAACACCTCTCCAGAGAGAACTTAACGCCCTCAGCACCTCTAGACCTCTCCTTTTTTGAACAAATCTGCAGACTCATTAATACAGCCTAAAACAAACAACAATTACGATTCGCTACTTACGTTACTCAATGCGAATTTACTTATCATTTACCAATTGGAGACTATTGCCGAGAGTCCTGCCCTCCATTTATTGCGCTAAGGTATCGCGAGCCTAGCTCCCCGATATACCTCTCCGAAGCCTTATCGCGAGTATTCCTCTTATCCAGTGGAGGAAAAAGTGCCATTCTCGTGAAGGGAAAAGCACCTTCACGTAGTGGTTTTACTCTATCTATGTACGTAGTCTTAAAGACCAGGCACGTAAATCTAAATATCCACATACGTAGATATTAGAGCCACGTACGTAGCCCAAACTTATCTGCCACTCGTCCACAACTTTTATCCATACGCGGAGCAACAACTATCAATCCCGAACAGATCGACTGGCGTATGCTTGAAGACCTCGGCCTCAGTCGCGAGAAGCTCGAAGACAGTGGAGCGCTAGAGAAGATGCTCTCCTGGCAGAAGAGTGACCTCCTCCCCATCGCAGTACCCTACAGCAACAGCTCGATCTACACCGAGGCACGCCTAGCGTTCCGCACCGACGACAATGGTAACATCGGACTTGCTGTTCATGCCATGCGCAAGGAACCCCAGCTTGACTTCCCCTACATGGGCTACAAGTTCAGCCCCGAAGACAAGGCACAGCTCCTCAAGACGGGCAACCTAGGCAAGACCATCGAAGTCGTCACCAAGCAGGGAGAGCTCTTCGACGCCTACGTATCCATTGACCCACAGACCAACGAGCTCCTTGCCCTACGTGCTGACCGTGTATCCATCCCTAAGGAAATTAAAGGGGTGACGCTCTCTGACCAGCAGTACAAGGACCTCGTCGAAGGTAAGGCGGTCAAAGTAGAGGGTATGACCTCCAAGAACGGCAAGTCCTTCGACGCTACGCTTCAAGTCAGTGCCGATAAGAAGGGCATTGAGTTCATCTTCGACGACAGCAAGAGTCTTCGTGAGCGTCAGGAGCAGTCTCTCTACCCAGGGCAAAGCCAGGGCGCTCCCCGTAAACTCTGTGGACTTGAGCTGACCGAAAAGCAGCGCGAGGCTCTTGACTCGGGACGCACCCTCTACCTCAAGAACATGGTCGACAAGGAAGGCAAGCACTTCAACGCCTACGTCCGTATGGATAAGGAACAAAACCGCCCCCGCTTCTTCAAGTACAACCCCGAGAAGAAGCAAGGGAAGCAGGAAGTCGAAGCCGTGGCCGAAGGACACAAGACCCAGGTAGCAGTGAACAACGAAGGCAAAACCAACGAATCGACCAAGCACCTCAAAGAGCCCCTCAAGTCTGAGCAAACAGAGCCCACAGCCGACCAGAAGCAGAAGCAAGAGCGTAAGGCTCGTCGTGGACATAAGCTTTAAGCCAAAGACACAAGACCATGACGACCTGTATCATCGCAGAAAAGCCCTCTGTAGCACGTGACATTGCGCGCATTGTAGGGGCTACACACCAGCAAGACGGCTTCATTGAGGGTAAGGGCTACCTCGTCACATGGGCATTCGGTCACCTCATCACCCTAGCCCTACCCGAGCACTACGGACTCGGGACATACAAGGCCGACGAACTCCCCATCCTCCCTCAGCCCTTTCAGCTCATCGTTCGACAAATCCGCAAAGAGAAATCCTTCGAAGACGACCCGACAGCCCTCAAACAGCTGAAGGTGGTCCGATCCTGCTTCGAGCGTGCCGAGCAGATCATCGTCGCCACCGATGCAGGAAGAGAAGGAGAGCTCATCTTCCGCTACATCTACACCTACCTCGCCTGCCGAAAGCCCTTCCAACGGCTATGGATCTCCTCCCTCACCGACAAGGCAATTCGGGAGGGACTCGCCAAGCTCAAACCTGGGGAGCAGTATGATGCACTCTACCAGGCAGGCAAAGCTCGTAGCGAGGCAGACTGGCTCGTCGGCATCAATGCCAGCCGTGCGCTCTCGATAGCTCGCCGTGGAGCCTATTCGCTGGGGCGTGTACAGACCCCGACACTCGCCCTAGTATGTCGTCGCTTCTTAGAGCATCAAGGCTTTTCATCCCGCCCCTATTGGAGACTCCATGCCACAATTGAGCAAGACGGCATCCTCCTCAAGGCGCTTTGTCAAGAGCGCTTTGAGATCAAGGACCTTGCCCAAAGCGTCCTGAAAATACTAAGTGGTCAGCCCCATCTGAAGATCCTATCGGTCGAGAAAAAGTGCACCGAGACCCGACCTCCTCTCCTCTTTGACCTCACCACACTTCAGAAAGACGCCAACCGCAAGCACGGCTTCTCGGCCGACAAGACCCTCTCGCTAGCCCAAGCTCTTTATGAAAAGAAGATCATAAGCTACCCACGCACCGGGAGTCGCTACATCAGCGAAGATGTCTTCGAGACGATCCCCACCCTACTCCATCAGCTAGGTATCACTCTTAGCCAACCGCTTAATCGGCATGCTGTCGATGATCATCGGGTGACCGACCATCATGCTCTCCTCCCAACAGGTGAGTCCCCCGAGGGACTATCTCCAGAAGAGACGATGCTCTATCAGATGATCCTCAGCCGATTTATCGAAGCCTTTGCTCCCAACAGCGAAGAAGAGCGTATGCAGGCGGAGCTGAGCGACGGGACCTACCGCTACAGTTGGCGGGCTACACATAGACTGTCGCTGGGCTGGAGAGCTTATTCGCAAGACGGAGGAAAGGACAAAGCAGAGGCGACAGACGACGAGGAAGAGCTCCTCGAACAACTCCCCATGCTCACCGAAGGGGAGCACTTACCCCTTCGTCACTCTGAGATCACGGAGCATCAGACCAAGCCCAAGCCTTTGTTTACCGAAGCCTCCCTGCTCTCCTCCATGGAGCATGCTGGGCGGGAGCTGACCGATGCTGAGAGTCGCAAGGCGATTGCCGAGTGCGGACTCGGGACACCTGCTACCCGCGCAAGCATCATCGAGACACTCATCCTACGCGAACTCATCCGTCGGGAAAAGAAGACGCTCATCCCCACAGAGAAAGGGCTGTCCGTCTATCAGCTCGTCAAGGACCAGGAACTAGCCAATGCCGAACTCACGGCCAACTGGGAGCTCACCCTCTCAGCTATAGAAGCGGGGAAGGCTTCTGCCGAAGACTTCGCTCTCCGAATCAGAAGCTACACCACAGACATCTGTCACAAGCTCCTCGCCCTGCAGGCTGAAGCCCCAGCCTATCCCTCCTACCGCTGCCCGCTCTGTGCCCAGGACTCTGTGGGCATCTTTGCCAAGATCATCAAGTGCCGCAACGAGACGTGTGACTTCCACATCTTCCGTGAGATCTGCGGGGTAAAGCTCACAGAAGCACACATCAAGGAGCTCCTTACCAGTAGACGGACCTGCCTCATCAAAGGCTTTCAGAACAAAGCGGGCAAGAAGTTCAATGCCCATATCACCCTCCGAGGGGACGGCTCAACGGGGTTTGAGTTCGACTCCAATAGCCACCCCCACAGAAGACGCTAACGATCCTCTGGAAAGCGCCTTATAGACTGCCGAAAAGTGGCTAATCTTTTGGGCAAAAGATTAGCCACTTTTCGGCGGAACATTAGTGACTTTTCGGACGACCTCTAGAATCCCCCCCCCCTCAGAAGCACAAACTCAGCTATGCCTTACAACAAGAAAGCCGTACTTGCGGCCAATACCCAAGCGATCCGTATCATCCTTCGCCTCGAGAAAGAGCAAAGGCTAGCCACCGAAGAAGAGCGGATCATACTAGGCGCCTACCAAGGCTTCGGAGGGCTCAAATGTGTACTGAATCGCACCGAGCAGCCCGAAGATATTTGCTACTGGGCAAAGTCCGAGCAAGAGCTCTTCAAGCCCACCTGCGCCTTGAAGCAGCTCATCTACCGAGAAGCTCCCGATGCTCTGATCGCCAAGCGCTACTGGGAGAGTATCAAGGCTAGTATCTTGACCTCCTTCTATACCGACACGCGCATAGTCTCTGCCATCGCCACAGCCTTAGCTGAGACCGGAGTGGAGTTTCACTCCTGCCTGGATCCATCATCCGGGATAGGAGCCTTTGCCGATACCTTTGCTCCTTATGTTCGCCGTGTTGATGCGCTCGAAAAGGACTTACTCACGGCTCGGATAGCCCAAGCACTCCATCCCCTTGGAGAGAGCAAAGTCACGGTTCGCCAAGCACCCTTCGAATCCCTCGGTGAGCTCGCTGAAGCGGACCGGTATGACCTCATCACAAGTAACATCCCTTTCGGTGACTTCATGGTCTATGATCGAGCCTACTCCAAAGGGAAGGATAGCATCAAGCGGGAAGCAACACGCACCATCCACAATTACTTCTTCATCAAGGGGCTGGAGAGCCTACGAGAGGGTGGTGTCCTGGCGTTCATCACGTCGCAGGGATTGCTTGACTCCCCCTACAACGAGATCTTCCGACGCTATCTGATGGAGCAGAGCCGACTCATCTCGGCCATTCGCCTACCCTCAGGCATGTTCTCAGAGCATGCCGGAACCGAGGTCGGCAGCGACCTCATCGTCCTGCAAAAGCAAACGGGCAAGGGGATAACGCCAGGCGAAGAAGAGCGCTTCGTACGTACCGCAGCCGTGCCCAGTGGCGATGGCTTCTCCATAGCCTTCTCCCACAACTCCCTCTTAGAGGGCTCATGGGAAGAGGTCCGCTCGCATACGATCGCGACCGAGCGAACCATGGGAACCAACCCCTACGGGAAAGCTGCCTGGGTATACCAATTCGATGGCGACATGGACGAGATGGCTGATAGTCTACGGATACAGCTTGCTCAGGATGTAGCACAGCACTTCGATCGAAAGCTCTACAACACAGGAGTAGCAACGACTGAAGAAGAGCGCCAAGCAGAAGCCGAGAAGAAGCTCCTCGCTCTCGGAGTGACCGTAGGATCTCCGCAGAAGGAGGCTCAAAAGAAAGACAAAGAAAGAGACG
The DNA here is from genome assembly GCF_000700805.1 of Porphyromonas sp. KLE 1280. NCBI lineage: Bacteria > Pseudomonadati > Bacteroidota > Bacteroidia > Bacteroidales > Porphyromonadaceae > Porphyromonas > Porphyromonas sp. KLE 1280. The sequence goes on along the minus strand of NZ_KL362965.1, from coordinate 30,889 downwards.
ATGCCTTTAACCTGATGCCTAAGGCCATCGAGAAGAGCCTCCCCCAGCTCTACAGTACAGAAAACGAGCTCCTTGGTGATCGTACCGCCTATGCTCGCTACTTCTTCCCCGCTGGAGCTTACACCGCCTACCTCCTGGAGTACGACCCGAAAGAGCGATCGGCTTTGGGGCAGTTACTATGGGCTATGGATGGGAACTCGGGAACATCTCACTCGATGAGATGGAAGAGGTCAGGGTAAGAGGGCTACGCATCGAGCGAGATCTCCACTTCTCTCCCACTAAGCTCCACCAGATAGAAGAGCTGGAAGAGCTCGTACAAGGGCACTTCACTAAGGAAGCTCTACAGGCGGAAGAGCGCCCGACAGAGGAGCAAGACAAGGGACAAAGGGCGCTCCCTGACGAAGAAGTTGCACCTGAGGGAGTCCCGGCACTCACCCTATTTCGTCAGTATGAAGAGCCTGAGCGACGACCCGACATGGAAGCTCCCCGAGAGATGAATGGGCAGACCGTGTACTTTGATGACGATCATCACCCCATCATGCAGGCAAGCCACGAGCAGGAGGATCTACTCTTTGCCCCAGAAGAATACACCCTCTGGACTCTGGAAGTAGGGCGGGTGAGTGCTGAACTCAAGGCCAATACCCCCAAGTATGAAAGCTCATCACTAAAGGCTCATACGGAAACTAAGGCCCAAGCACCTCGCAGGCGCAAGCAGCCTGCTCGCGATACGCTCCAAGGAGCTTCTCTCTTCGACTTCACGGATGAGCCTGGACAAGGACAAGTGGTCCCCACAACCGAGTATCGGGAGGTCTTTGACACATCTCCTCGCCCCTTCCTCTCCGCCCCCGACAGCCACCTTCGTGATGGCTCGATCGTCGTACAGAAAGGACAGGTAGGCTACCTCTCTGACCTCAAGAGGCGACCAACCTTTCACCCCATAGATCTCCCCATCGCTCAGCTTACTCGCCTAAGAGCCTACATAGAGATCCGCGAGAGCTACCACCGGCTCTATGACTATGAGGCCACCAACCATGCTGAGGATAAAGAGGAACGGGAGAAGCTCAACCGGCTCTACGATGCCTACGTCGCTCGCTGGGGGGAGCTGAACAAGAAAGCCAATACGGACGTCATTAAGATGGATGCCACGGGGAGGGAGATGCTCTTTCTTGAGCGCTCTATCGATGGACACTTCGTCAAAGCGGATATCTTCGATCATCCCACAGCTTTCTCCTCCGCCGAACTCTCGATTGCTTCCGACCCGCTCGAAGCTCTAGGAGCCTCGCTCAACAAGTACGGAAGTGTGGAGCTCGCCTTCATGGCTTCGCTACTTCCCGAGATGGAGGATAACGACATCATCTCTGCCCTCGAGGGACGTATCTACTTTAATCCCGAGGCAGGTGGCTATGAGGTAGCCGATAAGTTCATCTCAGGCAACGTGATCGAGAAAGCTGATAGGCTTGCCTCTTGGCTACTTGACCACCCCGACCACGAGGAAGGGAAACAGAGCTTGGCAGCTCTTATGGCAGCACGCCCAACGCCGATACCCTTTGCAGACCTGGACTTCAACCTCGGGGAACGCTGGATCCCAGCAGCTGTGTACGGCGAGTTTGCCTCCGACTTCTTCGGAACAGATATCCGCGTGGCCTATCACGCCAACATGGATGAGTATACCATCACTTGTGATCGAAAAAATGGTAACATCTGGCATAAATACGCCGTACAAGGTGAGTTCCGTCGATACGACGGGCTACACCTACTGAAGCATGCTCTGCATAATACCATTCCCGACATTAACAAGAGCAAGGAGATCATCGACCCCTCCTCGGGTGAAACGAAGTCCATCAAGGTGCGTGATGGCGAGAAAATCCAGCAAGCTAACAACAAGATCGAGGAGATTAGACAAGCCTTTGTCGATTGGCTCACAAGACGTCCCGAGACCTTCAAAGAGCAGCTCACCGATCGCTACAACGAACTCTTCAATTGCTTCGTGCGCCCCAATTTCGACGGAGCGCATCAGAGCTTCCCCGACCTAGACCTCAAGCGTCTCGGCATCCCTGACCTATACAAAAGTCAGAAAGATGCCGTATGGATGCTGAAAACCAATGGTGGGGGGATCTGTGACCATGAAGTAGGGGCAGGAAAGACGCTTATCATGTGTACCGCGGCCTATGAGATGAAGCGACTCGGACTGGCAAACAAGCCCATGATCATAGGACTCAAAGCCAACGTCTTTGATATCGCTGACACCTTCCGCAAGGCCTATCCTAATGCGCGGATACTCTATCCCGGCAAGGATGATTTCACCAAGCAGAACCGCCAGCGCATCTTTGCCGACATCAAGAACAACGACTGGGATTGCATCATCCTGACGCACGAGCAGTTCGGGATGATCCCTCAGGCCCTCGAGATACAACAAGCCATCCTACAAAAGGAGATGGACTCCGTGGAAGAGAACCTCAATGTCCTCCGAAAAGAAGGCAAAGACATCTCCCGCGGGATGCTCAAAGGACTTGAGAAGCGGAAACAAACACTTGAGGCCAAGCTCCACGACATCCAGGACAGCATCTCCGAGCGTAAGGATGACGCCGTGGACTTCAAGATGATGGGCATAGATCACCTCTTCGTCGATGAGTCACACCAATTCAAGAACCTCATGTTTAATACCCGCCACGACCGCGTATCGGGTCTAGGGAACCCTGATGGCTCACAGCGAGCGCTCAACTTGCTCTTTGCCATTCGCACCATCCAAGAGCGCTCAGGGAAAGACCTAGGAGCAACCTTCCTCAGCGGCACGACAATCTCCAATAGTTTGACCGAGCTCTATCTTCTCTTCAAGTATCTGCGCCCACAAGCCCTCGAGAAACAAGGCATCAACAGCTTTGATGCCTGGGCTGCCGTCTTTGCCCAAAAGAGCACAGACTACGAGTTCTCCATCACTAACGAGATCATCCAGAAAGAGCGCTTCCGCACCTTCATCAAGGTCCCTGAGCTTGCTGCCTTCTATGCCGAGATTTGCGACTTCCGCACAGCAAAGGATATTGGCATTGACCGTCCCGAGAAGAATGAGATCCTGCACAACATTCCACCAACGCCTGAGCAGGAGGATTTTATCAAACGATTGATGGAGTTTGCCAAGACGGGCAATGCCACTGTTTTGGGGCGTGAACCGCTTAGCGAACGTGAGGAAAAGGCCAAGATGCTTATCGCAACAGACTATGCCCGCAAAATGAGTTTGGACTTGCGCATGATTAGTGAGGAGCAGTATAGCGACCACATCGACAACAAGGCTTCACACTGCGCTAAGATGCTGGCGGACTACTATCAGAAGTTTGACGTACAGAAAGGTACGCAGTTTGTCTTCTCTGACCTCGGGACCTACAAGCCTGGAGAATGGAACGTGTATTCGGAAATCAAGCGCAAGCTCATAGAAGACTATAAGATCCCTGCTCCCGAGATACGATTCATACAGGAATGCAAGAACGAGCGAGCGAAGAAAGCCATGGTAGAGGCCATGAATCGAGGAGAGATCCGCATCATCTTCGGCTCAACATCTATGCTCGGCACAGGCGTTAACGCCCAGCAGCGAGCCGTGGCCATTCATCACCTGGATACCCCCTGGAGACCATCGGACCTCGAGCAACGCAACGGAAGAGCCGTACGCAAGGGCAATCAAGTAGCCAAGGAGTGCGCGAATAACACGGTCGATGTCATCATCTATGCCGTAGAACGATCGCTCGACAGCTATAAGTTCAACCTCCTACACAACAAGCAGCTCTTCATCAACCAGCTCAAGAGCAATACCCTCGGTGCACGAACCATCGATGAGGGCGCTATGGACGAGGAAAGTGGAATGAACTTCTCCGAATACGTGGCTGTACTCTCAGGCAATACCGACCTCCTAGAGAAGGCAAAACTTGACAAGAAGATCACAGCCCTGGAGTCAGAACGTAAGAACTTCATGAAGGAGCGAGACGCTGCTTCAGGAAAGCTCCAAGAACTGGAGCACTCCGTAGAGTTCCACACAAGCCGTGTGGCCGAAGCTAAGGGAGATCAGGCCTTATTTGAAGCCCGCGTGCAGCGTGACACAGACGGTAATGCCATCAATAAGCTGGAACTGACGGGGCTTCCAGAGAATTGCGACATGAAGCTTGTAGCATCCCGTCTGCAAGAAATAGCCAAGAAAGCTCGAACCCAAGGAGAATACCACAAGATTGGATCAATCTACGGCTTCAACATCTTCGTCAAGACGGAGAGTTCAGCAAAAGACCTCTTCCAAGGCTCCGTCAATCGATTCTTCGTCAAGGGAGAGGGAAGCATCTACTACACCTACAACAATGGTAAACTTGCCAGCGACCCCAAGCTAGCCTGCCAAAACTTTCTCTCCGCCCTCGAGCGCATTCCCAAGGTGATGGCAACCCACGAGAAGGAACTCACCAGAGCCTCACAAGACATCGAGATCTACAAGGCGATGGCTAGCGGACAGTGGAATAAGGAGGAGGCTCTTAGAGACCTCAAAGCACAAGCAGCAGAGCTTGACAGAAAAATAGCCCTCTCCCTCATCCCTACGGACGGAGCCGAGGGGGAGGGAGAGGACCAAGTAATACAGCAGAAAGAGAACGTACAGCAACACCCCAATGGAGGAGGCAACACACGCCCGATATCTGTAGGGCAGTCAGCTACGCCAGAAGAATCATCCTCCTTAGCTCAATCCACGGCTTCCCGAGCCAACGAGAAGGAAGAAGCTGTGAGTAAAGTCGTCTTCGCTAAACCGAAGATAAGGTAAGAGGAGCTACCAACCACTTGAGACCATTGCACGGCACTGGAGGGGATCCAGGTCTATTCCATTTGCGTATATTTCTGATAATTAATATCTTCATAGATAAAATAGTCGTATAACTATGCCTACTAAGCAGACAGAATCCGCCCCGAGCTTCCTGCAAGTTTATACACAGGTGCGTCGCGACCGCATGAAGCACTCGTTCCTTCAACAGATCAGCGCTTGCGTTGACTGGCGAGGTATTCGCACACTACTCAACAAGAAGTATACAAAGACCCAGAACGCCACAGGCAATCTAGCCTATGATGCCTTGATGATGTTCAAGATCCTACTACTTCAGACCTGGTACGGCCTGAGTGATTACGAAGTCGAAGAACGGATCAACGACTCCCTCCTCTTCAGCGAATTCCTCCTCTTGGATATGGGCCTTCCAGCTCCAGACCATAGCACCATCTGTCGCTTTCGCGCTGAACTGACCCGCTTGGGGATTATGGACAAGCTCCTTCGCGAGCTGAATAAGATGTTCAAGAAGCACGGGATTAGCCGTATTGACCAAGGGGCTATCGTAGATGCGAGCATTGTGGATAGCCCGCATGCTCCCGATGGAAGTATCCTCATTGAAGTGGCGGACGACCGAGAAGACTTGCGCACCGAAGAAGAGCAAGCCCAAGAGCAGGCTTATCGGTATGAGCTGAAAAGTCGCAAGCCAGGGGTCAATACGGAAGCTCGTTGGGTGCGCAAAGGCAGGCACTATCGCTACGGGTACAAAAAGCACGTGCTGACCGATGGACAAGGGTTGGTGGAGAGCATAATTACTACGCCAGCCAATTGTGCCGATACGGTGGTATTGCCCCAGCTGATAGAGAAGGCTGAGCTTACGCAGGGCGTTAGTGTCCTTGCCGATAAAGGCTATTGTAGCAAGAAGAACTCGGCTTGTCTCCTTGAGCACGGCTTGATTGATGGGATTATGCTCAAGGTGCAGAAGGGGATGAAGCTCACAGAGCACCAACGTGAACTGAATAACGCCACCAGCAAAATGCGCTGTTTGATAGAGCGTACTTTCGGAAGTATACGAAGGTGGTTTTCAGGAGGGCGATGTCGCTACCGAGGGCTTGAGCGAACGCATACACAGAATATCTTGGAGGCTATGGCATACAATCTGAAGCGTATGCCTGGGCTTCTTGTGCTCCAGAGCGCCAAATAGCCCAGAAAAGCCCCCTCTCGGGAGGATGATCCTTCCGAGAGGGGGCAAGGGGGAGAGACAGCCATCCCACTTCTCAGCCTAAAGATCCCGATTTTCGAGGCAAGAAGGTACGTGCAATGAAGAGGTGGCCTTGCGCAATGGTCTCCACTTGTGCAGATGGAGATAAGTTGTATTAGGATGAAAGCTCCAAGAAGTGGCTAAGGCGCTCTATCTCTTCTCGGAATTTTATTGGATTATTATCTCGTAACTTCTGAATGTTTTGAAGCTTCCATTGAACTGCCGGGAACCGTCCTAAATCACCCGCGACACAAAGGCTCCAATCAGGAGTGCCCTGTTCAAATGACAAGAGAAACCTCTTATCCCTATCTGTCCAGTTCTCACGAACCCTCTCTACAAGATTCTTGCGAGCCTCTTCATAATCAAGGTAGGAAAACGGCGTACTCGTCATCCCCTTGAACTGATTCTCAAGAGCTTCTTCTTGGTTGATGCGATGAGGTGACAAGGACTCAATAATGGGTTTGTCACTTCCACACAAGCTCAGGAGCAAACCTTGTTTGACCTGCTCCCAATTCTCTTTTCGCATCAACCAAAAATCAAAGAGATCCCGAGGATGTTGCCGACTAAGAGCTGCAGCGAGCTTCCCTCCGTAGAGTTGAGCATAAGAAACAATACGAGCCTTACAACTTGCTTGGAACACTTCTTGAGCCTTAAGGCACAAACTCAGGATATCGGCTTCCCCAAGAAGGCCTCTTTTCATTCCATTGACTTCAATCTTAACTAGGGCACCTTGATAAGCGCACTGTAGCTTCCACACATCGGCTCTGTGTATGACTTTGATGCCAGGAATGGTGCGCTCTATATGCTCTTTTAAGCCCTGCAACAAGCGATTGATATCAGCCAAGCTCTCACTCCTCGGAGCAATAGGGATATAAGTAAGATCAATATCCACAGAATAACGAGGCATATCTTGATGGAAAAGATTGATCGCCGTTCCTCCATGAACAGCAAATTCTTTTATCCTATAGACAGAAGGCATGATGCGTATTAGCAAGGCTACCTGCTGATGATACTGCTGGCTATTCATAATTATATAATTCTTTAGGAATAGTCATCTTGTATTTAGCAACATAGGCCCCATCCTTAACCAGCTGATGCTTGTGGGAACCAATATCAATTCGGGATACATCTAAATCGTCGAACCAAGCGTGCCCAGCCTTTTCCGCCATATAAAGGAAAAGACGTCGCACACGATAATGCTCGACTTCCTCTAATAGCAACTGCAGTACATCTGCTCGAAGCACCGTGAGTTGTTCCATTATATAGAAAAGATCGACATAGTTATATAGCTTGGGAGCTAAATACAGACACTCGATAAAAGCCTGTTCTGGGACCGATACTTGGAGTAGCCAATCTTGATATTGGAATGAAGCAAGGCGAACTGATTGAAGTATCGACGAATGAAATGGTCTGAAATCACGATCAAACAAAGAGGATTTCAACCATAAAGGGACGGAGCGCTGTCGCATGCCAACCATCAAGACGGGCTTGCCCATAGGGACATAGTGATTGAACCCCCATAACTCCAAAGCGGAATGAGCCGCAACATACAAGTCAGAAGATACTTGACTTTGATAAGAAGCTAGGGCTCCCAAAGCAGACAAGCTCTCTCCTTTACGATAAAAAACTCCTTTTGATAGAGCTGATAACCACCCAGACTTACGATAGCGCATAAGGAGCTGAGGGCTATAGCCTTGGTCATGTAGCCAGCTCGAGAAGAAGAGCCCGCCCTTCTGGCCAAGCTGAAGTAGCTGGTTTATCTTTGCTTCTCTATATACACCCATAGTTTATTACTATTTGCTTTTATCAACCACAAAGATAGGCAATTGAAGATGACTTCCGCCTGTCCTAAAGTTGATTACTCTGCCAAATAATACACTATAAGTTTATTACAAAGACCGAAACTTCAACCAGCAGAACTCTTAGGGGCTAACACCTCATCGCTACCACTCCTCGGGTCGCCTAAGCATCTCATCGACCTCTGCTCTCATTAAGGCCTTGACGACCGAGTATTCAGGGTGATCATCTTTCTCAATAGAGAGGATACCTGCTGCCTTACGCTGTAGCTCGGATTCGATATGCCCTCTGAGCTTTATCCCACTAGGTACAAAGTGAAGGACGCAGATAAGGCAGGTGTTATAGATACCGGCCAAGCGATAGAGCTCATCGACTATAGCAACGCTCTCCGTCTCATCATTAGCTGAGCGAATGAGATCGGCAATACCATCAATAACCATGAGGTGAATACCTCCATGCTGATGGTGAAAGATGTCCATACTCTCCTGGATGAGACCATTGCGCAAGGCCATCTCTTCATTGCTTACACTTTTCTACTTCGAACTTCTCAGCCTAAAGACTCCGATTTTCGAGGGATGGAGGTACGAGTGATAAAGAGGTGGGCTTGCGCAATAGTCTCATATAGGTACATAAGTACGTGGGTAGAGCTATAATAGGATGGCGAAGAAAGCCATATAGCTTTGGACTGATTCCTCTATATAGCTTTGTGAAGTAACCTATATTAGGTTGTTGCTCCGCATAGGGATAAAAGCTGTGGACCAGTGGCAGATAAGTTTGGACTACGTACGTGGCTCTAATATCTACGCACGTGGATATTTGGATTTGCGTACCTGGTCTTTAAGACTACGTACATAGACAGAGGAAAACCACTACGTGAAGGCACTTTTTTCTTCACGAAAACACTGCTTTTCCCTTCGCTGGATAAGAGGAATACTCGCGATAAGGCGAAGGACTTGTGTATCTCTTCGGAGAGGCATATGGGGAAGCTGGGCGTGCGATGCCTTAGCACTCTAAATAGTAGACTGGACTCTAGGCAACAGTCTCATAGATGTCTACTGGGGCTGCAATAGGACTGATAAAAGATAGAACTTGGTTAGTTTATTCATCAAAAGAGCACGTGAATCTTCCTCTGCCACATAACCTCCTATAAAAGAGAAGCTTTGCTTATCGTTCGTTTTTCTGTACCTTTGTCAACCGAAAAAGAGAGATGTTTTACTTTCAATAGCCATTCAGAAGAGTAGTCAAGAGTCAGTCAGAAAACTGCTAGACTTTTACTACACTCCCCGCTTGACTAGATTAGATAGAACCTGTCATACAACAACATAGGTGGGATGCGTTCATATCCCGCCCTCTCCGCAGTATATAGCATGAGCGATCAAGTGAGCGAGACTCCCTTCGTCGCTCTTTTTTCTTTATCCCCACAACTGGGAAGAGCCGTGGGCTACGGAGGGTGCTTTGCAGCTCTCTGCCTGCGCGCACCCGCAGGCAACTAAGATGGCATCGTCTTTGTTAGGATAAGAGTGGGACTAAGGCCGGATACGCCTGCCCGCTCAAACGACAAGACAACATAGATTACGAATGATAGAACAAAAGAAAACCGGCGGGTCAGGGCGTCCCTTCCGCTTCAACGAACTCTGGATCTACGCGATCATCCTCGCTATCCTCGGGGGGCTCTTCCTCTGGGATGGTGGCTTCGGCGAGAATAAGGATATGAGTTGGAACGAATTCCGCCAGATGATGAATCAGGGTGCCTTCACCCAGATCACCGTCGACCGCGGGGAGAAGACCGCCACAGCACAGCTGAACAAGCGTGCAGCCGATAGCCTCTTCACCCACCGCTCTCCCGTGCTGGGCCGCGAGCAGAAGCGCATCGAGTACACGGTAAAGACGCAGATCCCTACCGTCGACCGCTTCGCCGAAGCCTACGACACCAGCGGCACAACTGCCAAGGTAGCCTACAAGGAAGAGAGCTCCCGCTGGATCTCTCTCACGGCCAATATCGTCCCCTTCGCCCTCATCATCATCTTCTGGATCTACATCTTCCGCCGCTCATCGGGTGGCGCAGGTGGCGGTGTAGGAGGTGGTATTTTCAATATCAGCAAGAGCAAGGCCCAGCTGTATGAGAAGGAGAGCACCTCGGTGACCTTCAATGATGTAGCGGGGCTACACGAAGCGAAGGTCGAGATCGAGGAGATCGTCCACTTCCTCAAGAACCCCGCTAAGTACACGCAGCTCGGGGGTAAGATCCCCAAAGGCGCACTGCTCGTAGGACCTCCAGGGACGGGTAAGACCCTACTGGCAAAGGCCGTAGCAGGTGAGGCACACGTACCCTTCTTCTCGCTTGCCGGCTCGGACTTCGTCGAGATGTTCGTCGGTGTCGGGGCATCACGCGTCCGTGACCTCTTCAAGACGGCCAAGGAGAAGGCCCCCTGTATCATCTTCATCGACGAAATCGATGCGGTGGGTCGTGCCCGTGGTCGCAACAACAATCTCGGGGGCAACGACGAGCGTGAGAATACGCTGAATCAGCTCCTCACCGAGATGGATGGCTTTGGCACCAATAGCGGTATCATCGTGCTGGCTGCTACGAACCGTGCCGACATCCTCGACGCAGCCCTCCTGCGTGCGGGCCGCTTTGACCGTCAGATCTATGTAGACCTTCCGGACGTCCACGACCGTAAGGAGATCTTCCTCGTGCACCTTCGCCCGCTGAAGATCGACGAATCTGTCGACGTCGATCTCTTGGCACGCCGTACCCCAGGCTTCTCGGGTGCTGACATCGCCAATATATGTAATGAGGCTGCCCTCATCGCTGCCCGTGCTGGCAAGGAGTTCATCTCCCGTGATGACTTCATGAACGCCGTCGACCGCGTCGTCGGTGGTCTGGAGAAGAAGAACAAGATGACCACCGAAGAGGAGCGTCACAGCATCGCCCTCCACGAAGCTGGACACGCCACGGTCAGCTGGTTCCTCCAGTACGCCAATCCGCTGGTCAAGGTCACCATCGTACCTCGAGGCAAGGCCCTCGGTGCAGCTTGGTACCTCCCCGAGGAGCGTCAGATCACCACGACTCAGGCTCTGCGTGACCAGATGTGTGCCACGCTCGCTGGTCGTGCCGCCGAAGAGGTCTTCCTCGGTCGCATCTCTACGGGTGCAGCCAACGACCTCGAGCACACCACGAAGACGGCCTATGCTATGGTCGCCTACTACGGGATGAGCGACAAGCTCCCCAACGTCAACTACTACGATATGCAGGGTGATGGCTACGGCCTGACGAAGCCCTACAGCGATCGCACCGCCGAGCTCATCGACGAAGAGGCTCGCGAGATCGTCCGTGTCGAATACGAGCGTGCTAAGGAGCTCCTCCGTGAGCATGCCGAAGGCCTCAAGGCGCTGACGCAGCTCCTCCTGGACCGCGAGGTCATCTACACCGAGGACGTAGAGCACATCTTCGGTAAGCGCCCTTGGGTCAGTCGCACCGACGAAATGATCCTGGAGCGCGAAGAAAAGAATCAGGAGAAGGAGCAGGTACAAGAAGAAGAATCCACAACCCCAACAACAGATACAGAAGCAACATCGAATGAGTAACCTCGTCAAGCGAGCCATCTTCGGCTCCCTCTATGTAGGCCTGATCCTCGCGGCACTCCTGCTGCGTGAGCACCTCGTCTACATGATCGTCTTCGGCCTCTTGGCCTTCCTCGGTACCTGGGAGTGGTCGAACCTCGTATCGACTCACCGCCTCTTCCCCCTGCGCCGCATCTTTGACGCTACGGCTGCAGTCTATCTCTTCTGGGCGACTCACGAGATCGCAGACAAGGGGATCGCGTACGCCGCCTTCCTCGTTCCCTACGCTGGCTACCTGCTCTACATCTTGGTACGCAGCATCTACAGCGAGCGTCAGGCTATGCCGACCGACTTGGCGAAGGTGATCTTCGGACAGATCTATGTCGGGGGCTTCCTCAGCATCGCGAATATCTTCTACACCGATACCGATACCTCGATCATCCTCCTCACGATCTTCGTCTCGATCTGGGCCAACGATACGGGTGCTTATCTGGCGGGCTCGACCCTCGGACGTCATAAGCTCTTCCCCTCCGTATCACCGAAGAAGAGCTGGGAAGGCTTCGTCGGCGGGCTCATCGCTGCCGTCGTCGCTACGGGTCTCCTCCTCGGCTGGGAGCAGTGCTATATCGGTGTCATCATCTCTATCGCCGCTACGTGGGGTGACCTCTTCGAGTCGATGGTCAAGCGTAGCGTCGGTGTCAAGGACTCGGGCAATATCATCCCCGGCCATGGTGGTATCCTCGACCGCATCGACAGCCTCCTCTTCACGCTGCCCTTCGTGGCCTTCTTCCTCTGGGTACTCTATACCTATCAGCTGATCCACCTCGCCTAATTCTTTAGCTCCGATGAACGTCAGACTCCCCCTTGGTGCACGTGGCACCGCCCTTCTACTCTCGGCCTTTGCCTCGCTGTGGCTCCTCGCTTCGTGCGGTGTGAGCTCCCGCCAGAGCCGCCCCTCCGATCCCAAGCAGCCTGTGAAGCGTGAGTTCCGCGGCGCTTGGCTCCCGACGATCTACCGCAGCGACTACGCTTCGCTCTCTCGCGAAGAAGCCCGTAAGCTCCTGAGCAACCGCATCGCGCTCCTGCAGCACCTCGGTTGCAATGCGGTTATCTTCCAGGTACGTGCCGAGGGTGACGCTTTCTACAAGAGCACCCACGAGCCCTGGAGTAAGTACCTCACCGGTAAGCAGGGCGAAGCTCCTAACCCCTCTTGGGACCCTCTGGGCTTCGTCATCGACGAGTGCCACTCCCGCGGGATGGAGCTCCACGCTTGGGTCAATCCCTATCGTGGTGCAGGCAACGCTGAGGCTTATCTGGCACCTAACCACGCTGCCAAGCAGTCGCCCGAGCTATTCATCCGCCACGGCAAGCAGCTCTATATGGATCCAGGCAATCCTCAGAGCATCCGCTATATCAGCACCATCGTCCGCGACATCGTACAGCGCTACGATATCGATGCCATTCACTTCGACGACTACTTCTACCCCTACCCACAGGCAGGCTTAGAGTTCGACGACGAAGAGTCCTTCAGCCGCTACGGCCTCACGGCAGGTTACCGTCCCGAGCAGAAGAACGAGTGGCGCCGTGAGAACGTCAACCGCCTCATCTACACGATCCGTCAGACCATCCTCGAGACTAAGCCTTGGGTGCGCTTCGGCATCAGCCCCTTCGGCATCTACCGCAACCAAGCCTCTTCACGCGAAGGCAGCAAGACCTCGGGCCTGCAGACCTACGATGACCTGCACGCTGATGTCCTGCACTGGGTGCGTAAGGGCTGGATCGACTACATCGTCCCCCAGGTCTACTGGAATATCGGTCATCAGGCTGCCGACTACGCTGAGCTCACGCACTGGTGGGGCAAGCACACCCCTCAGAAGAAGGCACAGCTCTACATCGGCCAGCACGCTGCTCGCACGATGGACGGCGGTCAGCTCGAGGAGAAGCTCGCCCTCAGCCGACAGAATAGCAGTGGGAACTCCTGGTGGTCAGGTGAAGACCTCGTGAGGAACTACAAGGGTCTTGGCGATAGCCTCATCACCAGCTACCAGACCTACCGTGCACTCCTTCCCGAGGTACACGGTGCTCTCGGTAAGACGAAGGCCCCTGCCGCCATCAGCCTCATCCTCGAGGACACCAACGAAGACGGGCATATGATCCTCTGGGATGACTACCGCGAGCCCAGCGATCCCGAGACGGCATTCTACTATGCCGTGTATGCCTTCCCCGAAGGTACGCGCCCCGATATCTCTGACGTGCGCTACCTGATGAGCATCTCTACCAATCCCTACTTCATCCTGCCCAGCATGGAGCGTGGCACGACCTTCCGCTATATGGTGACGGCCATCAACCGCTTCTGGCAGGAGAGCAAGCCCGCATCGATCCGCATCAGCTACTAAGGAGCTAAGCGCATCACCTGATATATAAGCCGAGGGGGCTACGGACGCAGTGTCCGTAGCCCCCTCGCTTTGCGTGGGGATGAGGAAAGGGAGGCGCGTGCTACTTAGCAAGCGAAGAGTTCACCGTGCTGGCACCCGTGACGACCTGACCGATCACGATGGGCTGGCCTTGGTATCTGAGGTTCGAAGCTCCCGACACGCCATAGCTGATGGTATCGACGTTCCCAAGGTCGAGGCGCGAAGCTCCTGCGAGAAGTGCCTCGACAGCACGCGTATGGAGCTGCTCAGCACGGAAGTCACATGCCCCCGAGAGGCTCACCGAGAGGTAGTCAGCCTGCCCTGAGAGGCGGATCGAGGAGGCACCCGAGGAGATGATCTCAAGGCTCTTAGCTACGTTCACCCAGCCACGGATACCCGAGGCACCCGCTGTGCTGACGGAGAGACTGTCGGCGGTGAGGCGAAGGTCTGTGAGGTCAGACGCCCCCGAGAGGACGACGGAGAAGGACGACTGACGGAGGCTGTCTGGTACGGAGATATTAGCGGCATAGGTAGCCTCTACCCCGAGGAACTTGGGTAGATACACATCGATGTGGGCGCTCTTCCCGCGCTGGACATCATCAAAGGGATCGACGCCCGTGCGCTCGTGGCGCGAACTGATGAGGAGGATGTTGTCCTTGACCTTCACCTCGATATCCTCACGGATACGCTTCGGCATTTTCTCGTCAAAGGCGACGGCAGTCTGAGCGCCAACATGGACCGTCACGTTGAGGGGATAGTCGACGACGAGGTAATCGCAAGTAGGGAGGTTCTTGAGATCGACTTCGGTGAAGCCGACACGTGCCGTACGACGACACGAGATGATGAAGAGAGCCCCGAGGACAAGGGTGAGAGCCCCGAGGAGGAGTCTGCGGTAATGTGCCATGATAGTGTGCGTATTGGACTTGTGTTTGTGGATCTTAGTACTATCAAAGGTAGCATTTCCTCACAAAAGCAAAGGATATACAAGCAAAGAGATAGATCTCCCTTGCCTTTTGGTACAACGAACCATCTTTTGAGGGTGCAGAAAACGCCCGCTCGTCATAGGGGATCTCTACCTCTATATTGGAGGGTGGTATGAACCTATATTGGTCAGCGGGCGAAGCTATATAGGTTGCGATGGCGACTTATATAGGTGCGTGGGTAGAGCTATATAGGATGGCGAAGAAAGCTATACAGCTTTGTGAAGTGACCTATATTAGGTTGTTGCTCCGCATAGGGATAAAAGTTGTGGACGAGTGGCAGATAAGTTTGGGCTACGTGCGTGGACGATAAATCTACGTACGTGGATATTTGGATTTACGTACCTGGTCTTTAAATCTACGTGCATAGATGCGGAAAAACCACTACGGGAAGGTGCTTTTTTCTTCACGAGAATGGCACTTTTTCCTCCGCTGGATAAGAGGAATACTCGTGATAAGGCAAAGGGCTTGCTTGAGCACTTTGAAGAGATATATCGGGGAGCTGGGCGTGCGATGCCTTAGCACTCTAAACAGAGTACAGGACTCGCGGCAACAGTCTCTATATAGGTCTGTAATACGACCAATATAGGTTCGCTTGCCTCCCCTTATGAGGTGCATTCTACAGCCCTTGTGAAGGGCCGTCTTCGCTACGTGGAAAATGTGGGGAAGAGATAGGGAATTTTATCGCCGTAGTTCGTATCTTTGCCCTAAGGAGACACTTGCAGGGCTTCGCAAAGCCGCACACCTCAGAGCCTCCCCCACGACACATACATACACATTCTATCAAACGCTATGAAACGAACGACTACAAGCCTCGCCTTGCTCGCCCTCTGCCTGGCGGGGAGCACTGCCCAGGCGCAGACGCTCACGAAGGCGACGAGCTACGGCACCCACGCAGTGAGCCGTCCCGTGATGATCGATTCGGTCGACGTCCACAACCAGAAGTTCTCTTTCGGCTCCCTGCTGAAGACCTCCTACAAGACCGAGGGGCTCAAGGGCACATCCGTCGCAGCGGCATCCAATGGCTTCTTCGCCGTCGCCCAGCCTGCCAGCGGTGCCAGCACGTTCTCCTCTTACTCCTTCCCCCTCATCAGCCAAGGCTTCACCAAGGGCACACTCAAGCTCTATGGCCGTGCACGCTATGCGCTCTATGATGGCGAGACGCTCTTAGGCTCGAATGAGGATAAGCTCGCCGAGAGCGATACGGTGCCTGCTGTATCCGTGCCGCTGACGCTCATCGCTACAAATAAGAACCTCGTCGTCAAGGTGCTCTCTACGGCAGAGGACAAGGCACGTGGGGACTTCAAGCTCGTCTTTGAGCCCGAGGAAGGCCTGCCTCAGCTTGACCTCAAGGCTGCAAGTGATGGCATCCGCTACATCAACTGGAACTACCTCACCCACGGCAAGCGCCTCTATTACACCCACGTCTCCCCCTCGGGCAAGTACGTGCTGGTGACCTACACCGAGCGCGCTCCGAAGAAGGGCGTCAGCTATCAGGAGATCCGCGAGGGTGCGACGGGCAAGGTCCTTCGCACGACGCAGTCCCTCTACGGCGCCGAATGGATGCCCGATGAGGACGTCCTCGTGATGAAGACCTCGAATCGCGCTGGCGACCAGCTGGTGAAGATCGATCCCGTCTCGGGTCGCAGCACCGTATGGATCGACAAGATCCCTGGGGAGAGCTTTATGATCAGCCCCGACAAGCGCTCTATCTATATCTACGAAGAGGTCAAGGGCCCCGAGAAGGATAAGCTCCTCATCCGCCGCCTCTCGCCCGATGACCGCCAGCCAGGCGCGCGCGATCGTCAGACACTCTACCGCTACGATATCGCCACGGGAGTCTACGAACCCGTACTCTACGGCTACCGCTCGGTGAGCCTCCTCGACTTCTCCGCTGACGGCAGTCAACTCCTCTTAGGTCTCTACACGAAGGACTGGCAGCACAGCCCCTTCGACCAGACGACGGTACTGCGCTACACGCCTGCCACGGGCCGTATCGATACGGTCTTCACAAAGCAGTTTGAGATCGGCAGCGTAAGCTTCATCCCCGGTACGGAGGACGTGCTGGCTATGGGCTCGCCCAATAGCTTCGGCGGTGTGGGCAATACGCTCCCCAACGGACGCGCGGGCAACGGCTATGAGCACGAGCTCTTCCGCGTCAATATCCCCACGGGCCGTGTCACACCCCTAACGCGCGACTTCGACCCCAGCGTAGACCACGTCCAGTACCACGCCAAGGGCAAGGCCTTCTACATCCTCGCTGACAACGGCAGCCGCCAGAGCCTCTACCGCCTCGACGTCAAGACGAATAAGATCACGCAGATCGACACGAAGGAAGACGTCGTCCGTGGCTTCGGTGTCGCCTCGCACGGCAATACCTTCTACTACTTCGGGCAGAGCCTCAACAATGCCGACCGCCTCTACAGCCTCGATGCTTCGGGCAAGAGCAAGCTCATCTGGGACATCTCGGCAGAGAAGCTCCGTGGCGTGAAGTTCACTCCTGCGAAGGACTTCGTCTACCGCACGCCCGACGGTGTCGATATCGACGGCTGGTACTACCTGCCCCCCAACTTCGACCCCTCGAAGAAGTACCCGATGATCGTCTACTACTACGGCGGGACGATCCCTCTGAGCCGCGAGCTGGAGACGACGTACGACCTGGCGATGTTCGCCGCTCAGGGCTATGTAGCCTATTCGCTGAACCCACGCGGTACCGTGGGCTACGGACAGAGCTTCGCGGCTGACCACCTGAATGCTTGGGGCACGAAGACCTCCGACGATATCATCGGTGCGGTGAAGGCCTTTGTCGCTGCACATCCCTTCGTCGATGCGAAGAAGATCGGTTGCGCTGGCGCCAGCTATGGTGGCTTCATGACGCAGTACCTGCAGACGCGCACGGACCTCTTCGCCGCTGCCGCCAGCCACGCAGGGATCAGCTCCATCTCCAGCTACTGGGCAGGGGGCTACTGGGGTATGATCTACAGCACGGTGGCCTCCGAAGGTAGCTACCCCTGGAACAACCCCGAACTCTACACCAAGCACAGCCCGCTCTTCAACGCTGATAAGATCCACACGCCCCTGCTTCTGCTGCACGGGACGTCCGACGTGAACGTACCCCCCAGCGAAAGCACCGCGATGTACAACGCGCTGAAGATCCTCGGCCGCACCGTCGAGCTCATCGAAGTGACGGGTGAAGACCACCACATCCTCGAGCCCGAGCGACAGGATCGCTGGATGCAGACGATCCAGGCATGGTTCGCCAAGCACCTGCAGGGCAATAGTCAGTGGTGGGATCACCTCTACCCCAAGACGCCGCTTGACCTATAGGCCCGTGCCTATCCCCACATAGCCGTGCGCCCCGCCCTATCCAGCGTGATAGGGCGGGGCGCACGCTTTTGGGCACGCTGAAAATGCGCCCTATATGCGGAGGGAAATTTCTGTATATACGGAAATTTATTTCTGCATATACGAAAAAAGATTTCCGTATATGCGAAAATCTCCGCCCGTGCGCACGCAAAAAATTCGCCGCACGGGAAGCGAAAAATCGGCGTGCGCACGCGGGGAAATTTCTGTGCGCACGGAAATTTTGCGCCCTGCCCAGAGAAGCCAACCCACTCAGGCAGAGACGAAGGTCGCTCCAGCCACAGAGAGCAAGAGCAAGTACCACCGAAAGTCTGCCGAGGGCACGGCAGGGGCGAAGTCTGCCGTTATAGCTGGGGGGAGAGCCCCCATAACTTTTATTATCTTCGCAAAGTATGAGCAGCAACAAAGTATATCAGATCCTCTGGGCAGACGACGAAATCGATCTGCTCAAGCCACATATCCTCTTCCTCAAGGAGAAGGGCTACGAAGTGACGCCCGTCCTCAGCGGCGCCGATGCTATCGAAGCCGTACAGACCCAGAACTTCGACCTCATCTTCCTCGACGAGAACATGCCGGGGATTACAGGCCTGGATGCCCTGCAGCGCATCAAGGAGCTACGCCCCTTCCTCCCCGTCATCATGATCACCAAGAGCGAGGAGGAAGAGCTGATGAACCAAGCCATCGGCGGTAAGATCACCGACTACCTCATCAAGCCCGTCAACCCCAATCAGCTCCTGCTGTCCCTGAAGAAGAACCTTCACCAGAGCACGATCATCAGCGAAGCCACGACGATGAACTATCGTCAGGAGTTCGCTCAGCTCAGCGCGCAGATGAGCGACCGCCTCTCCATCGACGAATGGAAGGACCTCTACCGCCGCCTCGTGCACTGGGAGATCGAGCTGGAGCAGGGCGACGCGCAGATGAAGGAGCTACTGGAGATGCAGAAGACCGACGCTGGCCGCCTCTTCAGCCGCTTCATCAGCCGCAACTATGAGGGCTGGATCCGCGAGCCCGAGACGCGCCCGCTGATGAGCCCCGACCTCTTCAAGACGAAGGTCTTCCCTCTCTTGGACTCGGGCGAGAAGGTCTTCTTCATCCTCATCGATAACTTCCGCTACGACCAGTGGGAGTCGGTGAAGGCGATGCTGAGCGAGTTCTACACCTTCGACGAAGACCTCTATCTCTCGATCCTCCCCACGGCTACGCAGTACGCTCGCAATGCGATCTTCTCAGGGCTGATGCCGCTGGACATCGCGAAGATGTTCCCCGATCTGTGGGTCGACGAAGAGAGCGAAGAGGGCAAGAACCTCAACGAAGAGCCGATGATCCAGACGCTCATCCAGCGCTACCGCAAGAACTATTCCTTCTCCTATAATAAGGTCTACGAAGCCCGCTTCGGCGAGCGCCTCTTAGGCAACCTCAATAGCCTCAAGCAGTATCAGCTGAACGTCATCGTGCTGAACTTCGTCGACATGCTCTCCCACGCCCGCACCGAGAGCAAGATGATCCGCGAGCTGGCCAATACCGAGGCTGCGTATCGCTCGCTGACGCGCAGCTGGTTCCGTCACTCGACGACGTACAACCTCTTCAAGCACATCTCCGAGATGGGCTACCGCGTGATCCTCACCACCGACCACGGTACCATCCGCGTGAAGAACCCCGTGAAGATCGTCGGCGACAAGAATACCAATACCAACCTCCGCTACAAGGTCGGGAAGACCCTTACCTACAACCCCAAGGAGGTCTACGAAGCCATCGTACCGGCGAAGATCGGCCTGCCACAGGTCAATCTCTCCGACCGCTATGTCTTCAGCTACAGCGATGACTTCTTCGCTTATCCGAATAACTACAACTACTACGTGCAGTACTATCGGGACACCTTCCAGCACGGAGGGATCTCGCTCGAAGAGATGCTCATCCCGCTGATCACAATGCAACCCAAACCATAGAAACTGAATGATAAGAAACATCGTATTGGACCTCGGCGGCGTCCTCTTCCGACTGGATCGTGAAGAGGCCCTACGCCGCTTCTCTGCCCTTGGGGTACCTGACGTCGAGAAGATGCTGGATCCCTACCTTCAGAGTGGCTACTTCCTCCAGGTCGAGGACGGGCGTATGACGGAGCCCGAGTTCCGTGCAGCGCTCAGCTCGCTGGCAGGTCGTACACTCACCTACGACGACATCGCTCACGCTTACTTCGGCTTCCTCCGCGAAGTAGACGCCTATAAGTTCGACTTCATCGAGGAGGAGCTCGGGGACTACCGCATCTTCATCCTCTCCAATACCAATCCCTACGTCATGGACTTCTGCGAGTCGGATCGCTTCCTCCCCAGCGGCCGTCCGCTCTCGTCCTTCTGC
This sequence comes from Porphyromonas sp. KLE 1280, assembly GCF_000700805.1. NCBI lineage: Bacteria > Pseudomonadati > Bacteroidota > Bacteroidia > Bacteroidales > Porphyromonadaceae > Porphyromonas > Porphyromonas sp. KLE 1280. Next base: position 10,375 of record NZ_KL362965.1, on the reverse strand, counting down.
GAGAAGAAGTTCGCCTCCTGCGAGATGGGGATGGTCAAGCCCGACCGCCGTATCTTCGAGACGATGCTGCGCGAGGGGAATATGCGCCCCGAGGAGACGCTCTTCCTCGACGACGGCCCAGCGAACGTAGCCATGGCGCGTGAGTTCGGCATACACACCTACCAGCCCCTCAATGGCGAGGACTGGCGGGAGCCCGTACGCCAGCTCCTCCACCGACTCAACCAGCACGGATAAGTTTGGCTATCTTTGCAGTCGATAAACGAGCACATTACTAATTCATTTATAGACCATCAACGAATCATGAAGAGAATTGTACTGATCCGTCACGGCGAAAGCGTGTGGAACAAGGAGAACCGCTTCACTGGCTGGACGAACGTAGACCTCTCCGAGAAGGGTGTCGAAGAAGCTAAGAAGGCTGGGGCCATCCTCAAGGAAAACGGCTTCCACTTCACGCAGGCTTATACCTCCTACCTCAAGCGCGCTATCAAGACCCTCAACCAGATCCTCGACGTCATGGACCTCGACTGGATCCCCGTAGAGAAGAGCTGGCGCCTCAACGAGAAGCACTACGGTATGCTTCAGGGCCTCAACAAGGCTGAGACGGCTGAGAAGTACGGTGACGAACAGGTGAAGATCTGGCGCCGTAGCTACGACGTGCCTCCCACGCCGCTGGCTGCTACCGACGAGCGCGCACCTCAGGCTGACCCCCGCTACACGGGTGTCGTACCTGCTTACCTGCCCCTGACCGAAGCGCTCTGCCACACGGTCGCTCGTACGCTCCCCTACTGGGAAGACAAGATCTTCCCATCGCTCATGCAGCACGATGACGTCCTCGTAGCAGCTCACGGTAATAGCCTGCGCGGTATCATCAAGGTCCTCAAGGGCATCTCTGACGAAGACATCGTCGAGCTGAACCTCCCCACGGCCGTTCCTTACGTCTTCGAGTTCGACGATGAGCTCCGTCTCGTCAAGGACTACTTCCTCGGTGACCCCGAAGAGATCAAGAAGCTCATGGAGGCTGTAGCCAACCAGGGTAAGAAGGCTTAAGCCTACGACTCCCCACTACTTGTTAGATAAAAGCGCCCCAGATAGCACGTGCTATCTGGGGCGCTTACCTATATATAGGTATATTGCAGACTGTGAGCCATTAAGCCTACATATTGAGCTACCTTTGCTCCTCGTAGGGAGGGACTTTTCCCTCCGTCATCGTATCACACTTAGTCCGTTCACAGACATGAATACCAAAAAGTGGGCTTCGGTCCTTCTCCTCGCTGGCCTCACCCTCGGCCTCTCCTCCTGCGGTGGCAAGGAAAACAACGAGCCCAAGCCAACACCAAACCCCATCGTCACTGGCACCGATGGCACCTACACCATCAGCAAGGTGACGGTCACTCCCGCAGAAGTCACCCTCGAAGGCATCGGTAAGATCAACCTCACCGAGTTCAACTTCGGCGAAGCAGTCCTCGGCACGGGCGAGTTCACTCAGGTCACGCTCAAGGGCAACAAGATCACCTTCACCGGCAAGCAAGGCTCTCGCGAATACGAAGTACAGAATGGTGCTACTATCCACACCCCTAAGCACGGTGCTATGCCCTTCGCCCCCAAGGTAGGTAGCTTCTCCGTCAAGGATGGCAAGCTCTCTGGTCAGCTGGATCTCTCCATGTACATCATGTACCTCAATAGCTACAAGACGCGCTACGGCAAGAGCCCCAGCGAAGAGATCACGAAGATCCTCACCGCACTCAACAAGGCTGAGACGAAGTCGACGATTGCCTTCGAAGGCACCGTCACGAAGTAACCCACCCCATACTCTACCCTTGGCTAAGATCAGGAGGCTGCACACTGCAGCCTCCTGACCTTAATGCTTTATACAAGGGATCACATTCTCTTTAGGACGAGGGCAAAACATCCTCTCCTACAAGAGGGTAATATGAACCTATATTGGTCAGCGGGCGAACCTATATTGGTCGACGCGTGGACCTATATTGGTCCGTGAGCAAACCTATATAGCTCACCCCAGCGACCACTATAGGTTGCTTTTCCATCCTCTACAAGATCCTTCAGCATCCCTTACACCGACGCACTTCCTCCCCGCACATCTTAGGTGAATAATTCCCCTAAAGGTGTAGGATCTCCACCACACGCAGCACCTTCCCCACAGCCTTATCCCCAGCGTTATCCCCGAAGAATACCCACAGCACCGACGCATTGGCATCGGCACATTCGCACCAAGAGCAGTGCAGCATCCTCACCATCTACCGACTTATCCCCAGGCTTATCCCCGAGGAATGTGGACGAGGAAGAGGATAACACCAGCGTGGAAGTGCGTCCTTTGTAGGGTGTACACAGGGGAAAGAGGGGGAATAGTTGTACTTTTGTGTCAAGAAGTAAGCCACTTCAATTAACGTATCGTAAACAACTCCTATGAAGCCCCACGAGCACGAGCATGAGCACGGAGACGTGTGTGCTCACGAACATAATCACGACCACGACCACTGCGGTCATGATCACGACCACGGTCATTCCCATAGCCACGGACACAGTCACGGCCATGGGCATCACCACCACCACCATCATGCGGAGGGGAATATCCTCATTGCCTTCCTGCTGAACCTCTTTTTCTCCATCATCGAGCTCTTCGGTGGGCTCTACACGGGTAGTGTAGCGATCCTCTCCGACTCGCTCCACGACCTCGGGGACTCCTGCTCGCTCGGTGTGGCATGGTACCTCGAGCGCCTCTCGAAGAAGGGCCGCGATAGCCACTTCAGCTACGGCTACAAGCGCTTCTCCCTCCTCGGCTCGCTTCTCATCTCCACCATCCTCTTAGTGGGCTCGGTCTTCGTCATCAAGGAGTCCATCGAGCGCCTGATCATGCCGACCGATCCACCTCGTGCGGGTGCTATGCTCGTCCTCGCGGTCTTCGGTCTCCTGATCAATGGCTTCGCTGCCTGGAGAATGAGTGGCGGCACATCGCTCAACGAGCGCTCCATGCGCCTGCACCTGATGGAGGACGTCCTCGGATGGGTAGCGGTACTCGTGGTGAGTATCGTGATGTACTTCTTCCCCTCCTTCAAGATCCTCGACCCCCTGCTCTCCCTCGGCATCACCGCTTGGATCCTCTACAATGTCTACTTTGCCCTGCGCGACAACTTCCGCATCCTCCTGCAGGGGGTGCCCGAAGGCGTGGACCAAGAGGCCTTCGCTGAAGAAGTCCGTGCCCTGCCTGGGGTGCTCGACCTGCACGACCTACATATCTGGACGCTCAATGGCGAGCAGCATATCGCCTCCCTGCACATCGTCTACGATGGTGTAGGCACCACAAGCCCAGAGGCTCTCGCTGCCCTCAAGGAGTCAGTGCGCCAGGTCGCTCGCCGCTACCAGCTCGACCATCTGACTATCGAGCTCGATCCTCGGGGATGCAGCTGCGGTATGGAGCAGTGCTAATCCCCCCCCTCATCGTCCGTATATTTCCCCAGCCTCATTCTACTTAATGAAGATAAGAAGCCTCCTGCTCCTTGGTCTCCTCGGCCTCAGCTCCGCCACGCTATTTGCCCAAGAGCCCGTGCGCCCCTACGATCCCTATCAGGTACGTGAGGTCGTCGAGGTTCCAGATGAAATCAAGATGGTCCGTGGCGACAAGCTCAAGGCCTATAAGATCACACCCGATGTGGCGCGTGCCGTACGCGTCGAGATGCCCGACACGCTGACGCACTACACCTTCGAGTACATCTCACCGGAGTTCCGCTCCCTCGGGGTCTCCTATCTGGGGAATACAAATAGCCAGTGGCAGGCGAAGCTCTTCTTCGATCGCCCCCGCCGTGTCGGCGACTTCTTCTATACCGACGGCTACTACCGCATGCTCTACACGCCCGATGCGGTGCGCTACTACGACACGAAGACGCCCTTCACCTACGTGCGCTATCACAAGAACTTCAAGAGCAACGAGAGTGAGGACGTCATCACGGCGGACTTCGGAGCGAACCTCGGCAAGGAGCTGAATGTCGGAGCGAGCTTCGACTACACTTATGCCAGTGGCTTCTACACGCAGGGGCGTAGCAAGGATGCTCGCTACCGCGTCTTCACCTCCTATCGTGGCGACCGCTACGAGCTCTTCGGCTACATCGCCAACGACTACTACAAGCAGGAGGAGAATGGTGGGATCACCAACGCTGACTACATCTACAATCCCGAGCGCTACACGAATAGCCGTACCAAGATCAGTTCGCGCGACGTACCCGTACTCATCAGTACCGGTGAGCTGACGAACCGCATCCGCTCTGGTCACGCCTACCTCGCACAGTCCTATCGCCTCGGCTCCTACCGCACCGTCAAGCGCAAGCAGCCCCTTCCCATAGAGGGTCAAGAAGGCTCCGAGGCTCTCCAGAGCCTCGACTCCACGTACTTCGTCCCCGTGGGCGGTATCTCGCTGACGACCTACTACAACAAGCAGAGCCGTCGCTTCTTCTCCCACACCGAGAGCGACCAGTGGGGCACGGTCTTCGGCACGCCTGCCGTGACCCATACCCGCACCAATGCCGACGGCACCACGACGACCTATACCCTCCCGAACGACACCGCACAGCTCGTCACCCTGCAGAATACCGTCGCCCTCTCTCTGATGGAGGGCTTCCGCCCCTGGGTAAAGTTCGGCCTCTCAGCCTACCTCCGTCAGGAGAACCGCTGGGCATCGCTCCCCGACCTTGCCACAGAGCGCTACACTCGCACGGCACTTAGCTCGACCTTCATCGGTGGGCTCATCGAGCGTCGCGAAGGCACAGGGCTAAACTTCTCCGCCCGTGGAGAGCTGGGTGTCCTCGGCTCGGACCTTGGCGCCTTCAAGCTTGAGGGGGATATCCGTACCGCCTTCAGCCTCTTCCAGAAGCGCTTTGCCCTCGAGGCCGACGCCTATGTCGACAATGCTCGCCCCTCTTACTTCGCTGCACATCACCACGGCACCTACGGCTGGTGGGACAAGTCGCTGAGCTTCACTCGCCGTGCTGAGCTCGGTGGTCGTGTGCACCTCTCCTCATGGGGTACGAGCTTCGAGGCACGTACGGCAAGCCTGCAGAACTATATCTACTTCGATAGCAAGGGCGAGACACAGCAGCACTCCGACCTCATCCAGGTCCTCGCGCTGCGTGCTCGACAGGCAGGATCCTTCGGCCCGATCAACTGGGATCTTGAGGCTGCCTATCAGCAGTCTTCTGTGCCCTCCGTGCTACCTCTACCTTCGCTCACGGCAGCAGCTGACGTGTATCTGCGCTTCCTCTTGGCGAAGGTCCTGCGTGTCGACCTCGGCATCAAGGGCTATTGGCACTCTGCCTATCACGCGCCCTACTATATGCCGACCGACCAGCAGTTCGCCCTCCAGACGGAAGGCAATGTCGGCGGACAGGCTCCGCTACTCATCGCCTATGCGAACTTCCGACTGAAGCGTGCACGCTTCTTCCTCCAGATGTACAATGTGGGTGAGGCCTTTATGACCAACGAGCGCCTCTCGATGTACAAATACCCCTACAACCCGATGCACCTCTCCGCAGGTGTCGTCGTCGACCTCAACAACTAACCCTCTCCTATGGCTAAGCTCCGCACGAATACCCGCCTCTGGGTATATGCCTTCCTACTCCTCCTAGCCATCGCTATGCTCCTCTACCTGCGCCGTCAGGTCAAGACAAGCAAAGAGGCGGCCTCGCTCCCATTCATCGAGCGCGACTACCCCGAGATACGCAAGGAGGGCACACTTCGCCTCCTCGCAGGCTACGGCAGTGGTGGAGAAGTGCAGGGCGGACAGCTCTCGGGCGCTATCTACGAGCTCGCCAAGCAGCTGGAGAAGAAGAGCGGGCTACGTGTCGAGGTCGTACTGGAGAACCGCTGGGACGAAGCCCTTCGCCACCTCAGCACCGGCACGGCAGACCTCGTTGCCCACCCCATCACGCATACCTCGGCGGTAGATACCACCCGCTATATGCTCTTCGCTGAGAAGACCTCTGGACCTATCTACCTCGTGCAGCGCCGTGCAGACAGCGCACACCACATCAGCCGTCAGGTAGAGCTCGCAGGGCACTCCATCACCCTGCCGAAGGCCTCGCCCCTCTCGCTCTTCATCGAGCACCTCGGCGAAGAGATCGGCGACAGCCTAAGCATCCAGGTCGACACGCTCTACGCTGCCGAGCAGCTCGCCATGCAGGTCGCCTCGGGGAAGATCAACTATACCGTCTGCACCTCTGAGGAAGCCGAGCGCTTTGCACGTCTCTTCCCTGCACTGGACTGCACTCTCCCGCTGAGCTACTCCGTACGCACAGCTTGGCTCATGCGCCGCAATTCGCCCGCACTTCGCGATAGCCTCATCGCTTGGGGCGTCGGGCAGTAAATACCCCTTCCCCTTATACATAAATAGCGCAGGCTCCTCCGCCCATAGTGGCGAAGGAGCCTGCGCTATTTATTAGAGATATGTGGGAGGAGCTTAGTCCAGATACAGCTCTTCGGGATAGCCGACAGCCTCGAGATAGAGGGCGTGTCCTGGAGCTGACGAGCCAGCACGACCGCGATCCTTGGCTTCGACGACGGCAGCGAAGTCCTCGACAGACAGGCGCCCCTTGCCTACTTGGAAGAGCGTCCCGACGACGGCACGCACCATATTGCGCAGGAAGCGGTCGGCCGTGATCGTGAAGATCCACTGACCAGGCTCCGCGCCTGCGCGCCAATAAGCCTCCGTGACACGGCAGTTATTCGTCTTGACGTCGGTATGGAGCTTGCTGAAGCTCGTGAAGTCCGTGAAGCTCAGGAGCTGCTCGGCAGCTACATTCATCCGCTCGAAGTCCAGCGGGAAGTGCAGGCGCAGCATGCGTGACTCCTGGAAGGGATCCTTGCGCAGCGTCACATAGTAGCGATACGTACGGGAGGTAGCGCTGAAGCGTGCATGTGCCTCGTCCGTCACGGGGCGGATGCTATGCAGAGCAATGTCATGGGGGAGGTAGCGGTCGGTGCGGAAGATCAGCTCACGTGCGGCCTCGAGGTCCATCGGCAGATCGACGTGAGCGACCATACCACGGGCATGGACGCCAGCATCTGTGCGTCCAGCACCGACGATAGCGATAGGCTCGGGAGAGCGCGAGACGAGAGTCAGCGCCTTCTCGATAGTCTCTTGGACGGTCGGAGCATCGGGCTGGGTCTGCCAGCCGCTGTAGTTCGTGCCGTCGTAGCTCAGAGAGATGAAGTAGCGCATCTACAGCTTAGCTCTTCGACTTCTTTGCGCGGGGAGAGGACTTGCGAGCTGCCCCCTTACGAGCCGTCTTCGCAGGCGTCTCAGCGATGAGCTTCATGCAGTCATCGTAGCTCATCGACGTGGGGTCGACATCCTTGGGGAGCTTGTAGTTGTCGGTCTTGTACTTGAGGTACGGGCCGAAGCGACCGGTACGGATCGAGAGGTCAGCATCTTCAGCAAAGGACTTCAGGAGACTCTTCTCCTCGCTCTCACGCTTCTCACGGATGATCTCAATAGCTTGCTCTGCGGTGCAGGAGAGGGGATCGGTGTCCTTAGGCAGACTGTAGAACTTCCCTGCGTGGCGAACATAGGGGCCGAAGCGACCCACTGCGACCGTCATTACCTCACCCTCATACTCACCGATATTCTTCGGTAGGTCAAAGAGCGCAAGGGCTTCTTCGAGGGTAATCGTCTCAAGCGACTGCCCCTTCTGCAGCGAAGCAAAGCGGGGCTTCTCGGCATCCTCTGCCGTACCCAGCTGTGCCATGGGGCCGTAGCGGCCGATGCTGACCGATACCTGCAGCCCTGTCGAGGGCTGTACACCGAGGATGCGCTGGCCGACACGCTGAGCAGGACGCTCATGCGTGGCACGCTCTACCTCGGGGTGGAAGCGCTGGTAGAAGTCGCCTATAGCGCCTGACCAAGAGGTCTTCCCTTCGGCGATCGTATCGAACTCTTCCTCGACACGTGCCGTGAAGTTGTAGTCTACGATATTGGGGAACTGGTCGACGAGGAAGTCATTGACGACGATACCCACATCGGTAGGCAGGAGCTTCCCCTTGTCGGCGCCGTAGACTTCGCTCTTGACAGCACGCTTGACAGCGCCATCCTTGAGGGTCAGTACGGCATAGTTGCGACGCTGGCCCTCGCGGTCAGCACGCTCTACGTAGCCACGATTCTGGATCGTCTGGATCGTGGGAGCATAGGTCGAAGGACGGCCGATGCCGAGCTCTTCCATCTTGCTTACCATCGAAGCCTCCGTATAGCGGGCAGGGCGCTGTGTGAAGCGCTCTTCCCCCGTGAGGGCTTCGAGCGAAAGAGCTTCGCGCTCCTTGACTGGGGGGAGGAGCTTCGTCACCTCCGCATTGCCTTCCTCTCCCGTCGACTCCATATAGACATCGAGGAAGCCTCGGAAGGTGATCACTTCACCCTGTGCGGTGAAGGCATAGTCTGTACCAGAGACGGGGATCGATACGGTCGTGCGCTCGATCTCTGCGTCAGCCATCTGCGAGGCAAGGGTACGCTTGCGGATCAAGTCATAGAGACGCTGCTCCTGAGGCGTACCACCGACACGCTCGCGGTCGATATAGGTGGGACGAATAGCTTCGTGAGCCTCCTGCGCACCCTTGCTCTTAGTCTGGAAGCGGCGGGGCTGGTGGTATTCCTTCCCGGGGTGCTTCTCGATCTGACGAGCGATAGCGCCGAGGGCTTGCGAAGAGAGGTTGACCGAGTCGGTACGCATATAGGTGATATGCCCCGATTCGTAGAGGGACTGCGCGAGGCGCATCGTCTGCGAGACGGAGTAGCCGAGCTTGTGCGCGGCCTCCTGCTGCAGCGTAGATGTGGTGAAGGGTGCAGCTGGCGAGCGGCGAGCTGCACGGCGCGTGATCGCACCGATAGAGAAGTCTGCCGTAGCACAGCGTGTCATGAGGGCCTCAGCCTCGGCTTCGGTAGCGAAGCGATGATTGAGCTCTGTCAAGAGACGCTCACCCGAGGGGAGGACAAAGGTCGCCTGTAGGCGGTAAGAAGATTGGGGTACGAAGGCTGTGATCTCACGCTCACGGTCGACGATGAGTCGGACGGCTACGCTCTGCACACGCCCTGCCGAGAGCGAGGGGCGGATGCGCTTCCACAGTACGGGAGAGAGCTCGAAGCCCACGATACGGTCGAGGACGCGGCGTGCCTGCTGCGCATCGACAAGATTCATGTTCACCTCACGTGGGTGCTCCAGGGCATGGAGGAAGGCTTCGGCGGTAATCTCGTGGCAGACGATACGGCGGGTCTTCTCTGGCTTGAGCTCGAGGGCTTCGCTCAGATGCCAAGCGATGGCTTCTCCTTCGCGGTCTTCATCGGAAGCGAGGTAGACGAGGTCGGCTTTCTTTGCTGCGGCTTTGAGTTCGCGCACCAGGCTCTTCTTGTCCTCGGTGATGACGTACTCGGGGCGGAAGTGATCCTCTACATTCACGCTGAAGGAATGCTGCTTGAGGTCACGCACATGGCCCGCACTGGCCATAACCTTATAGTCGTTCAGTTGATGTTTTTTGAGAAAGCCAGAGATCAGCTCGGCCTTCTTCGGAGACTCTACTATAACTAAATTCATCTACGGATTACCCTATCTCTTCTATTATAATGGTTACGGGCAGGCACGCCCGGTGCAAAGGTAGCAAAAAGCCCCCACCCCTGCATACTCAGCGCACTCTAAAGATCAGACATAGAGTACAAGAGGGGGCTGGATACAAAAAAATCGGCTCACCTCGTATGAGGCAAGCCGATCATCTTGAAAAAGTGGAGAATAACGGATTCGAACCGTTGACCCCCTGCGTGCAAGGCAGGTGCTCTAGCCAGCTGAGCTAATCCCCCAGGTAAGTCACTTAAAGTAGTCCCAGGCAGATTTGAACTGCCGACCTCTACATTATCAGTGTAGCGCTCTAACCAACTGAGCTATAGGACTGTCTTTAGGACTATAATAAGGTGAGAAGAAAAGATATCGACAGCAGAAGCGAGTACGCACATTCAGAAAAATCACCTAACTCATCTCTTACGTACATACTACACTAACTATACTAAAGCCCATTTTCAGAACTCCAGAAAGGAGGTGTTCCAGCCGCACCTTCCGGTACGGCTACCTTGTTACGACTTAGCCCCAGTCACCTGTATTACCCTAGGCCGACCCTTGCGGTTACGGACTTTAGGTACTCCAGACTCCCATGGCTTGACGGGCGGTGTGTACAAGGCCCGGGAACGTATTCACCGCGCCATGGCTGATGCGCGATTACTAGCGAATCCAGCTTCACGGAGTCGAGTTGCAGACTCCGATCCGAACTGTGATAAGGTTTAGAGATTCGCATCCTGTCGCCAGGTAGCTGCCCTTTGTCCTTACCATTGTAACAC